>JAABQD010000018.1 GCA_011391635.1 Sulfurimonas sp.
ATTTTTTGTTTATTTATACTTTTATCACGGTTAAAGTGTTTGGCTTCTCTTTGAAGGGCTATCGTCATCTGTCTAATTTTTGCAGGATTAGTTTTTGCATCTTCCCTAATTTCCATTAGTCGTTCTTTGCGTCCTTCATTGCGTTTGAGTCTGGCTCTCACTCCCCTTGCAAACCACTCATTTTCTCTTTTTAGTATGCCTAAAAGATTGTCATGTTGCTTTTGAAGCGTTCGAATCCACTCCTCTTTTTGCGATAAATAGTTGCTATATCCGCCGCTGTATTCACGAAGGGCACAATCTTCAACTTCCACTGATTTTGTGGCAATTCTATCTATGAAATATCTATCATGGGAGATAAAAACAAGCGTATATTTCTCTTTGAGAATCAGCTCTTCCAAAAACTCAACCATATAAACATCGAGGTGGTTGGTAGGCTCATCGAGGAGTAAAATATCTGGTTTTTGAAGCAGTAAAGAAGCAAGAGCCACACGGCGTTGTTCCCCTCCACTTAACATAGCAATAGGTTTTTCTTCATACTGTTTGAGATCAAAATGTTGGATAATTCGTTCTATTTTATCATCTAAATTCCACGCACTATGATGTTCAATGTAGCGAGAGAGGTTTTCATGTTCTTCTATATTGCTTTTATTATCAAAATTTTCCGCCAAAAGAAGAGAGAGTTCATCGTACCTCTTTTTTGCGTTGTTAAGTGCATCAAGTCCAGCCTCAACTGCTTGTCGCACTGTATGACCTTCTTTAAAATCAGGTCGCTGGTCAAGCATTTTAATCTCTAAGTTTTGTTTTGTGATTCGCTCTCCGCCATCGGTATCAAGTGTTCCATTGACAATTTTCATAAGTGTAGATTTTCCACTTCCATTTTTTCCGATGATAACGATGCGTTCGCCCTCATCTACATGAAAATTTATCTCTGTTAAAATTTTTTGTGCTGAGTAATGTTTTGAAATGTTATTTAGGTCTATAAGTGCCATGTTTTGTTATTTATCCATCATAATTTTCTTGGATTCTACCCATTATTTTGTTAAGGGTTTATCAATTGACATTTTAAGGGTATGAATCCATCTTAATTTTGCCTATAATTTATTTGTACTAAAATAAAGGAGCGTTTATGAAAGTTGTAGTAACAATAGCGGGTTCAGATAGCAGTGGCGGTGCTGGAATTCAGGCTGATTTGAAAACTTTTGAGGCATTTGGCGTTTTTGGCACATCTGTTATTACTGTTCTTACAGCCCAAAATACTACAGGAGTAAGAGCAATAGAAGAGGTAAGTGTTGCATTTATAAAGCAACAATTCGATGCAATAAAAGAAGATTTTGAAATTGCTGCCATAAAAGTTGGTATGCTTTATAACTCTGAAATTATCGAGTGCGTCACTCATTTTCTCAAAGAGATGAAAGTGCCAATTGTCATCGACCCTGTTTGTATCTCAAAAGCCGGTTCACTTTTACTTGAAGATGAGGCTATGGAGAGTTTATCTGAGCTTTTTAAGTTTGCTACGGTTGTCACTCCCAACATCTATGAAGCAAAAAAGTTTTTTGGATATGAGTTTGGCGATACGCAATCTTTAGAAAAAATGATGTGCTTAGATTTTCCAGTGCTCGTAAAAAATGAAACTCTTGGATATGAAAATAATATAAAAAGTATTGACCAACTTTTTTATAAACATCAAAAAAGAATTTTTTCTACACCTCAAGTTGCGACAACAAATCTTCATGGAACAGGATGCTCTTATTCAAGTGCAATAGCTGCGAACTTAGCTCTTGGAAAATCACTTGATGCGTCCATAGAAATTTCAAAACAGTATATCTATAATGCTTTAATGAATGCTCCAGATATTGGACATGGAGTAGGTCCAATAAAACACAATCTAAATAAAGAGAATAAATGAAAATAAGAATAGCACTAGAGTGGTTTTTAAATCCTGACCATCTTCCAATGATAGCGGGAGTTGTCACTGGAAAATATAAAGATGCAGGGTTGGATGTCGAGATAATTGAGCCAAAAGAGCATTATGATGGATTTGCACTTTTAAAATCTGGCGATATAGATATACATGTCAACGAACCACTTCATCTTTTTGAACACTATTTTGAGGGCATAAAATCTCTGGGATGTTTTTTTGAGACGCGTGGCGGAGTGATGATACGAGCAGACAGAGTTGCTAAACTCAGAGTAAACGGCAAAATAAAAATTACAACTCCCGCTTCAAACGCAACAACAAATAGAATTGGATTTGAGATTTTAAAACGCTATGCAGAGAAAAATGGTTTTATTTTAACACGAGAAAATGTGGAGTTTGTAGAGACAGATTTTTGGCATATAAACAACATGCAAAAAGATGAAACTTTAGATGGTGCGTGGCTTTGTTTTTACAATTTCGAGGGGATTGAAGCTCAGTTACAGGGGTTTGAAAACTTATTTATAGACCAATTTGAATCACCCTACCCAAACTTTTCAGCACTCGAATTTATAAGTTCAGAGACTATTTTACAAGAAAAAGGCGAGGGGATTTGTAAGTTTTTAGAGATTACAAATGAGATGGCAAAGTTATGTAAAGCCAACTTAATAGAATCGCAAAGTATCTTTTATGACTACGCAAAAGAGGAAAAAACTCCGCTTATGGATAAAATTATCGAAGATACATTGCACAGATTTGAGAGTGATATAAAAGCAGATAAAGAACGATGGCTGGAACTTTATAAGTTTTTAGAAGAGCTTCAACTTGTGAAATTAAGTGATACGCAGTATGCGAAAATATGGGAGATAAAACAATGAGTTGTCAAAAATGCCACTCCATTGAACATGTCGAAAATAAAAATGGAAACTTGCTAGTAAGTTGCAGTGTGAGCGAACTCTGTGATAAGATGTTGGAGTATCTCACACAGCATAATAGAGCGTATGAACAAGAAGATAGCCAAACTTTATGGGTAAAAGTAGATGGTTTTTTAAGTATGCTTGAAGATATGTGCGAAACGCATTTTCTTAGTAAAGTTGAGCGGGAAGGTATTAATTTGCTCTTTTTGGAAAATTCTGAAACTTTCACACCTTCTAAAATCACACGGATGAAAACACTCCAGCGATATAAAGATTTGATAGGTGCAAAAAAACTTGTAAATATTATAGATAACGGTGCATTAACAACCCATTTTCAGCCTATAGTAGATATAAAATTCAATACGATATACGGCTATGAATCTCTAGCTCGTGGAGTAGATGAGGATAATTCTCTCATCTATCCAGATAAGCTTTTTAACTGGGCGAGAGAGGGCGATATGCTTTTTTACCTCGATAGAGCTTGTCGAGAGAACTCACTCAAAACGGCAGCTGTAAAAAATATCCACTCCAAAGTATTTATAAATTTTATTCCAACGGCGATTTACGACCCTGCACACTGCCTGAAATCTACTGTACAGTGGGCAAAACAACTTGATTTTGACCCTAAAAATATCATTTTTGAAGTGATTGAGAGTGATTATGTAGAAGACCTTGACCACCTCAAAAGAATATTGGATTTTTATAAATCTCAGGGTTTTATGGTGGCACTTGATGATGTAGGAAGTGGCTATTCATCACTCAATATGATAGCAAAGCTTCTTCCAAATATTGTAAAAATAGATAGAGCGATTATAGATTATATAGATACAAATCCTGTAAATCAGTCTATTTTTAGGGCAATAACACAGATTGCAAAAGAGAATGGTATCATTGTTTTAGCAGAGGGAATTGAGAGGGAAGAGGAGTTGGCATTTTGTGCCAAAGAGGGTGCAGATTTGGCACAAGGATACTATTTTGGTAAGCCATCCGCTGAGCCAAAAAGAAAAATATAAAGGATAGAAAATGCCACATATTGTTTTAGAAAATATCAACTCTACCAAAGAAGCGTATGAAGCTATTACGCCCTTCGCTCATAAAATAGAAGGTGGTATGCTTAAGATGCTGGATAAGTATATCAATGCAAGTGAGCAAAGTGTTTTGATAGAGTCTTTGGCAATTGAAAGTGGAGTAAATCAAAACTTTTTTATACAGCTCTCACAGAAAAAATCAAGCTTAACAGTACGACTTTTACCGCTCACAGACCCTCAAAAAACAAAAGGTGTAAAAACCATTATGGCAATGATAGCAAAGCAGATAAAAGATACGAATGCTAAGATTACTTATGGCAAAAATAATTTAGAAGATTTTTTGATAGATTAAGAATCTTCAAAAAGCTGCAAGATATTTATGTTATCATAATTCATAAAAGAAAGATGGTAGTTCGCAAAAGTTCTTTACAAAAGGGTATGTGATGATTCAATTAGTTTATGTAAGTAAGGCAAAAGATTTAAGTTTAGAAGATATCCAAGCTATTTTACGAAGTTCTTTAGACAAAAATAATACGCTCCATATTTCTGGGTCACTTATATTTGTAAAAGGCTATTTTGTTCAGTGCATTGAGGGTGAAGATGCGACCATAGAACAGACCTATGAGAGAATCCTTCAAGATACACGCCATGAAAATATAGTGATTATTTCAAAAGAGAGTATCAAAGAACGATTTTTTGATGGTTGGAGTATGTCGCTTGTCAATGAAAGAGCCTATAAAGAGATTGTTATAAAATATTGTGAAGATGAAGAGTGTAATCTCTACTTTATGGAGAAAAAAAATATGCTTACTATGCTCAAAGAGATTGCATCCGTAATGTAGCGTTGCAAACAATTGTTTGTGGGAGTTGTGTTGTGGTACTCTTACAAAATTTTATAATCATAATATGATATAATCTACGCACAGCGAGGAGGTGTTCTATTATGCAAGAGAAAAAAATCATTGGAACAAAAGAGATTATTTCGATTATAGATTTAGAACTTTTTGATTTGGATGTTAAGGTGGATACGGGTGCGGACTCAAATGCTTTGCATTGTGATGATATAGTGATAGATGATGAAAATTTTGTTCATTTTAGGTTACTTGACAAAGTACACTCCTCCTATCATGGGAAAAAAATAAAAATGCCACTCTATAAAATAAAAAAAATTAAAAGTTCAAACGGGCATGTGGAACGACGACCTTCCATTAGAGTAAATGTTCTTTTTTTTGGAAGAAAATACAAAACAGTTATCTCTTTGACAAATCGCTCAGATATGAAATTTCCTATGTTGATAGGAAGAAAATTTTTAGAAAATAAATTTTTAGTAGATGTTTCTCAAGAGTATTTAACAAGAAAAGTAGAAGGAAAATAAAATGAAAAATGGTAATAGAATGCTAGTGTATATACTCTCAAGAGAGCCTAAATTGTACTCTACAAAGAGATTAGTAGAGGCTGCTATGCAAAGAGATTGGGATGTACGCGTGATTGATTATCTCAAATGTAGTATTGAAATTATGAAAGACCATCTGCAAGTCATTTATAATGGTGAAGTTTTACCAGCTCCTGATGCTATTATTCCCCGTATTGGTGCAAGTAAAACATTCTATGGAACTGCGATGGTACGACACTTTGAGATGATGGATACTTTTAGTGTTGCAGGAAATTTAGCAATTGCAAGAAGTAGAGATAAGCTTAGAAGTTTGCAAATTTTGTCAAAACATGGCGTTGATATGCCAAAAACTGTTTTTGCTTCAAATAAATCAAGTGCAAAAGATGTCATTGCTCTGAGTGGTGGAGCACCTTTAGTACTAAAAATCCTTGAAGGAACACAAGGTGTAGGTGTCGTTCTTGTCGATAGTGAAAAAGCAGCAAAGTCTGTTTTGGATGCATTCTATGGTATGGATGTCAATTTACTTGTTCAAGAGTATATTGAAGAAGCAGGTGGAGCTGATATTCGTGTACTTGTTGTTGGTGGTGAAGTGGTCGGTGCGATGAAGCGACAAGGTGCAGAAGGTGATTTTAGATCCAATCTACATCAAGGTGGAACAGCCACAGCATATAAACTTAGTCGAAAAGAGAAGATGACAGCACTTGCAGCTGCAAAAGCGATGGGACTTGGAGTTTGTGGTGTGGATATGATTCCATCGGCTCGTGGACCGCTGGTTATGGAGGTAAACTCTTCTCCAGGACTCGAGGGAATAGAAAAATCAACTGGCATTGATATCGCTGGAAAAATCATGGATTATATTGCAAAACATGTGACACCTGTGTGTAAGGTCAATCCTGTAAAAAGAAAAAGAAAAAAAGATAGCATTGGAGCGTAGGCGGGTAAATGGAACAATTTTATGATATTTTAAAACAACTTATCCGTGTTCCAAGTGTAGTTGGTGCGGAACATCCATTTTTTATGTTTGTCAAAAGAGAACTTGAAGAGTTAGGCGTAGCAGTTGAGTATTATGATGGGGTTTTAGTTGCAAAAGGGGAAGAACCCCAAAGTGGTTATATCTCCGCACATGCCGATAGACATGGACTCATCTGCACAGGACATAATGAATTTCAATACGCTGCATTTATAGCAAAAAATAGAGCTGATTTAACGGGTAATTCCAACTCTGAACAGCTTTTACATAACTTTACCTCACGCTTTGTAGATGAAAAAGTTCAAGCATATCAGCCTTACTCAGGCACTTATCTTGGACTTGGTGTGATAAAAGAGGCTTTTTTATGTGAGCGAAGAAACAACATTATTTTCAAAGTTGAGGGTTTTGATTATCTTTTTCCGTCCACTCCAATTGCTTTTATGGATAGACTTGAGTTTAAAGATGATTTGATTTCTGCACAACTTGACAATGTAATTTCTGTGGCTATGATAATTTACATGTACCAAATCGGCTACAAAGGAACAGCTTTTTTTACCGCTTCAGAAGAGGCTGGTAAGAGTTGGAGATTTTTGCTTGAGTGGTTTAGAAGATTTAACATTAGTACAAATGAGTTACTCGTTTTGGATACAAGCCCCTACTCGAGTTTGGATGATATTCATCAACTCGATATAGTTTTGAGAAACCGTGATACGAATGCAGTTTTTAGATCTCCTCTCAAAAATAGAATGAAAAAAATAGCACAGCAAGAGGGAATCAAGTTTCATTTTAAAGATGTCTATTTGAAAAATAAAGTAACACAAAATGGAACAAAAAGATTACTAGGAACAACAGAGTTAGGGCGTATTATCCATGCAACAGATGGAGCAATTCAAGGTGCGACGCTTCAAATTCCAACCATTGGCTATCATACGGTTAATGAAACGACTTCAGTGAAAGCAGTCGAAAGTATGATAAAGATACTCAAGAGATTATATATCAAATCTTCTCTTTAAATTCATAACATAGCTCTTTGGCAGTGAACCAGTCGGCTATGCCTTGGTCGTTGTAATGGTACTCTCTTTGACTTGGTGGGATGACGCTGTTTCTGATTTTAGAACGAACTATGCCCATGATAATAAATGTCAAGATAAGCGTAAAAAATGCGATAAAATAGTCATAAAAATACCATGTAAAAAGCGTAACTGTAAGCGTAGAAAATTGTAAAAAAACTCTTAGAGCAAAAGAGATGAGTTTACATCGCTTTGAGTGCAGTTTTGGTGTTGGTTCGATGAGGTTAATGTAGTCTGTTGGCATGTGGAAATTATATCCAAAATATTTAACTTTGCTAGTTTTAAGAAAATAGCACTAAAATTTCCAATATATTTTAAATAGGTTACTTAATGTCTTACTCATGCCCTCTAAATTTTGAACAAGTTGACTCCAATGTATCGAGACTCAACTCACTTCTCGTTGCAACTTTGGTAATCTTGTACTTTGTTACTTCCAATCTTTTTATTCTCTACTTTTTAGCTCTTGATTTTATTCTTAGACTTTTTATCAAAAAAGCGTGTTCGCCCCTGCATACAATCGCCTCTTTTATCAAAGAAACATTAAAAATCAAAGAGAAATTCACTGATGGCGGTGCAAAACGATTGGCTGGATATTTTGGACTTGTTTTTGTTTTATTGTTGATTGGTACGCATCTTTTGAATCTTTGGATTCCCTCTTTGGTTATCGGAGCTATTTTTGTCACTTGCTCTCTTTTGGATGTTCTTTTTAACTACTGTTTGGGATGTAAAATCTACTATATTATCAAAAAAATCTTTCCAAATTTTATGAGCTGAAGTTGGAGCGATAGATGCAAATGGTCGTAGATTCCCTCAGAAAAAAAGGGAAAATTTATAAAAAAATGCAAGAGCTCCCTCCAAAAGAGTTGGGCATACGCAACAAGATAAAAATTTATAAAGCAACCGATATCAACGGCTACTTTTGGGCTATTTTTGCCATTAGTCAAAAAAGTCGGCTTCTTATGAAAGATGTGCATAAATTTGAAGAGATATACGCCAAACTTAAACTCTATTTCGACCATAACTTTAAACACAAAGTTATCTTCATTGATGCTCCGCTCTGCTCCAAAGCCAAAGAAGCACTTGAAGCTCAGGGCTGGAAGATTCACTGATGTTGCTTTGTGATGTTGGCAATACCTCTTACCATTTTTTAGATGGCGTGGAGGATTATAAAAGGGAAGCAAACTCTTTTGACCCTTCCTCTGTTAAAGAAAAAGTTTATTATATCTGCGTCAATCCACATGCCAAGATAATTTTGCAAGAGTTAGAAAACTGGATAGATTTATCTTGGCATGTGGATATGAAAAACTACTATGAAACGATGGGCATTGATAGAATTGTGGCATGTGGAACTCTTGAGAATGGGATTATCATAGATGCTGGAAGTGCTGTAACTGTGGATATTGTAAAAGATGGCGTATTTGAGGGCGGATTTATTTATGCTGGTTTACGGGCGATGCAACAAACCTACAAAAATATCTCTCCTGCTCTTGATTACTCATTTAACTTTGAGCTAGATTTGGATAAAATGCCGAAAAATTCGCAGGATGCCATAAGTTATGGCTATCTCAAAACACTCTATTGCGAAGTTATGTCTCATCAAATGGATATTGTTTTAACAGGTGGAGATGCAAAAGAGTTTGCAAAAATATTTCCACATGCCAAGATAGATGAGAGAGTGATTTTTGAAGGTATGAAAAAGATTATGAAAAAGGCTAATGTATGTTAACAGTTGCACTTCCAAAGGGTCGCATAGCACAAGAGACACTTGAGATTTTTGAGACAATTTTTGGTGACAGTTTTAAGTTTGATGATAGAAAACTTATCTTAGAAACTCCAAATTTTCGTTTTTTACTTGTTCGCAATCAAGATGTTGCGACCTATGTTTATCATCAAGCAGCAGACATCGGCGTAGTCGGACTCGATACACTCGAAGAGCAGGGGCTAGATGTTATCAGACTCCTTGACCTTAAACGAGGGATTTGTAAAGTTGCTATCGGTATGAGAAATGGCGAAAAACTTGACCTCGACAAACCAGAACTCAAAGTCGCAACAAAAATGGTCAACATCACAAAACGCTACTTTGAAGAGCGAGCAGTCTCTGTGGATATCATCAAACTCTATGGCTCGATAGAACTCGCTCCCCTCATAGGTCTGGCAGATATGATAGTCGATGTGGTTGAAACTGGGGCTACGATGAAGCAAAACGGCTTAGAAGTGGTGCAAGATATCATGACTTCATCCACTTATCTCATCGCCAACAAAAACAGCTACATTGCTAAAAAAGATAAAATCCTAGACATCTATGAAAAAATAAATGAGATTATCAAAGCAGAGCAAAAATAGTAATGACAAATTTAGACCTATATGCAAAAGCGGAACATCTTCTAGGCATAGAAGAGGCGACCGAAGCACTTTATGATTTGTATCGCTCAGAGCTTGATGAGAAGGGTGTAAAAACTCTTTTAGATATCGGGTGTGGACGAGGCGGTTTTATGCGTCGTATGATGAGTGATGGTGTTGTGTGCAAGGGTGTGGACTTAAGCTCAGTTATGGTCGAGGAGTGTAAGCTTCTAGGGCTTGATGCTGAGTGCATTGATGTCTCAGAGGTGGGTGGAAAATATGATGCGGTTGTGGCTATATTTGATGTACTCAACTTTTTAAATCAAGAAGCACTTCTAAAATTTTTGGATGCAGTGTCAGAAAAACTGAGCGACGATGGAATTTTTATCGCTGATATCAACACCCGTTATGGTTTTAGCGATGTGGCCGAAGGCACGATGAGCAGTGAAAATGAAAAAGAGTTTTTGAGTGTCGATGCGGTATTTGAAAATGATGAGCTTCATACAAAATTTACACTTTTTGAAAAAAATGAAGAGAGAAGTTACACAAAATATCAAGATACGATTATCCAATATTTTCATAAAATAAAAACATTTCAAAATGTAAGCGGACTCAAACTCATCGAAAAACAGACTTTTTCACTCTATGATACAGAAGATAAAACACTTCTTATCTTTAAAAAGAGAGTATAAATGTTGCAACTATTTTTTACGCTCATCATGGCAGTTGTAGCAGCAAATGCAAATGTGTCGATGTCTCAAAAAGGCGAAGTGGCAATTTTTTTTAAGGCATATAAAACTCCTTCTAAAACTCCTATAGATGGTCAATTTGAAAAGGTAAAATTTAGACCAGCATCCTCATCGGCTCAAACACTTGGAGAGATTTTTGTAAACTCTTATATAGATATCGAATCCAAAAGTGCGGTAGTAAAAACAAAAGAAAAAGAGAATGAGTTGCTCAAATATTGCTTTGATACGATGACAATACATGACATAAAAGCAAAAATTACAGATATGAAACCAAACAAAAGTACAAATTCAAAAGTGCGAACAGGGAAATTTTTTGTCAATATTAGTATGAATGGGGTACTTAGAAATATTCCTATGGATTACATTTTTAAAAATGGTACGATTACTATAAATGGGGTCATTGATTTACATGAATTTAATGCTGGATTGATACATGAACTTGTAAATCAAGAGTTTGATAGACAACATCAAGAGAGGTTATCGCAAAAAGTTGAAATAGTCTTGCGAACGATTGTCTCCAGTTTGTAATACTTTTTCTTTATTCTTCTAAATCTTTTTAGAGGAGTATCTCGTGACATTCTCTATAATACAATTTATAAAAAATATCACTTTTGTCAATAAATTTATCATCTCAATGAGTATGATAACTGTTAGTTTTTTTTCTGTTGCACTCTCTTTTTACATATATAGCTCCTATATGAAAAACTCACAATCGCTTAGTGTACTCAATTCAAATCTTTTAAAAGAGAATATTTCCAATATTAATATGTCCAATAAAGAGACAAAAACTATTTTTAATCACATTACCAATATCAGCAATGAAATATCTATTTTTTACGATGATTTATCTCGTCTAAGAAAGCTGGATGATCAGATTTCATTATTGAGTTTTAAAGAGCATGAAAACAGAAAAATGCAAAGAGTTGCAAAAGAGCTTATGGAATGGTCTGAGAGTTCAAAAGCATCAAAAAACGATCATATTTCTCCAAAAGCAGGGCAGTTAAACATTCAAGCAAAGATTTTTTTGGAAAATCCAAATCCATTAGCAGCGTCTGATATTCAAGCAACGATTCAAGATATTTCAAGCACTATAATATACAGAGCAATGGAGGAGAATGCAAAATTTTCTACTTTTATGGACGATGCACACACTAAGATAACGCTAGTCAATACATTGCTAGAAAAAAATCTTCTTTCAATTGAAGAAGAGAATGTCAAAAGAGCAGAAATTGTTACTTTGTCAAAATCAATAGTAACTGTAGTTGTCATTGCGATGTTTATACTTATCATCATGATATTTTTAACAGCTATGTTGCTCAAAAACTTTTCATCCAAATTTAGTAAAATTGTAAATGTTTTAAAGAGTTTAATCAAAGATGACAAAGTAGATTTGCAATGTACTCTTGAGTATGACGCAAAATCAAAAGATGAAATTTATTTTATATCCAAAGCTCTCAATGATATATTTGAAATATTGAAAAATACAATCTTGCAAGCCACAATAAGTGCAAATAAAAATGTACAAACGAGTGATATTTTAAAAGCTGCTTCTGTTGAACTTGCTGCGACGATTAAAGAGCAAAAACACAATATTGAAAATATAGACCAATTGATTTTGGATGTTGTAAAAAATCTTGATGAAGCAGAAGATATGTCCGTTTGCACACATAAAGATTTAAAATCCAATAAAGAAGCAATGGAGACATTTTCAGATAATTTACAAGAGGTTGTAAAAACTGTAAAAGTGAGTGCAAATAAACAGAGAGAACTCTCAAAAGATATGAGTACGCTCACAGCTCAAGCTTCACAAACAAAAGATGTTTTAAATATTATAGCTGATATAGCAAATCAAACAAATCTTCTAGCACTAAATGCTGCCATCGAAGCTGCAAGAGCAGGTGAGCATGGACGAGGATTCGCAGTGGTCGCAGATGAAGTGCGAAAATTAGCAGAAAAAACACATGGAAGTCTTCAAGATATTGATGTCACGATAAATATTATACTTCAAAGCATACATCAAAATAGTACAGCTATCTCAAATGTAAGTGATGATATGTTGAAAATTTCTCAAACAGCCTCAAGTCTGATTACTTATGCAAAAGAGACAGAAAATAAAATTGTGGATTCTGTGCAGGTTTCTTCAAATATTATGGAAATAAATACACATATTTCAATACAGACAAAAATGCTTATCGATCAGATGCAAAAAACGATAGATTTATCAAAAAACAATAGAGTGACAAGTAAAAAAGTAAGAGAAGCCGCTATAAGTATAGATCAAGATTCTGAACAACTTAAAGAGGCTTTAGAACTCTTTAGATAGTCACTCTTCGTCTATAAACAAAGAAATAGTTTTGAAATTTACATTGTTATAAGATAGCAGTGGATATACTCTAAATATAAATATATAAGGAGTTATGCATGAGTCATAAACATAAAGCAAAAATCGAAAAATTATTCGAACATCCAGCATCTGGAAATATTGATGAAAAAAGAGTTTTAGGTGCGTTAGAACACTACGGAGTAGATGTTGATACTACAAAACAAAATAAAGCGAAACTCTCTAAAGATGGTCATGAGTATGTTCTTGTTCTTTCTCATGGAAATGATTTGTCAAAAGAGGCTATCGTACACCTTCGCCACTTCTTAGAATCAGTGAATTTGACTCCAGATAAACTCTAAGCTTCAAACTTCAAAGTCGCTTTTAGAGCGATTCTGAAGCCTCTTTACTTTTTTTACACTTGTTTGTATATAGAGTAATTGTTTTTACCAATTCTTTTGATATTGTACATCGCTTTATCCGCTCTTTGTAAGAGTTCTTCTATGTTGTCTCCATGTTCAGGATAGAGACTAATCCCAATGCTTACCCCAACATGACATCTATGGTCCTTGTAGGGGCAATACTCATTGACCTCTTTGATAAGTGTTTTTGCTATCTCTTTGACATGTTCAACATCACTTATATCTCCGAGTGCAATGGCGAACTCATCTCCGCCGACTCGTGCGACTGTATCGGTTACTCTTACAACAGATTTAAGTCTGGCTCCTACTGTTTTTAGAATAATATCTCCAGCTTCATGACCAAGTGTGTCATTGATAGATTTAAATCCATCCAAATCTAAAAACATAATGGCAACAATCTTTTGATTCATTCTTGCTCGTTTAAACATATCAAAAACGATATCTTGAAAGTAGAGTCTATTTGGCAGTGTTGTTACAATATCACATGTCGCTAACTCTTCTAATCTCTTATTTGCACTTCTTAAATCGTGCGTAAGAAGGAAAAGAGATTCTCTCTCTTTATTTAATTCATCCGAAATAAATCGTATATTTTTGATAAATTGGCTTATTAGAAAAAATATACCGCCAAATCCTGCACTGAGATTTAAAAATACGAAAGTTTTAAGTGCAAAGGGTGGAATTTGGTTTTGCATATTTTCTGATAAATGTGCATCAAAAAGAGTGGATATAAGTACAAGAAGTAAAAAAAGAGCAAACCATTTGGCTCCATGTTTTACACTCTCACTGTACATTACAGCAGCGATAGGTGCATAAAAAGACCAGATTAAAACAAAACTACCACCATAAAAACCACCAAGCACCCACATTAATATAAACGGTAGAAATAAAATTAATAAGAGTTGGATAATTTCAAAAAAAATGAAATTTTTTGTTTTATAGAGTAAAAAAATAGAGGATACCGATATAAGCACATATGCCAGAGGAACGAGTGAGGCTACCACATTATCAAGTATTAAGTAGATAAAACTCCATAATAATGCAGGTAAAGAGACATAAATAGGTAGAAGTGTTAATGCAATTTTTTTTGAGATCAAATCCTCACCATCTGTTGGCAAAATACCAACTCTGGATAGTTTATTTAAAAGATTTTTCACGGTACAAATTTAACTTTTATCATGTAAAATTTTATCAAGAGTAGAAAATACCTCGGTACTTCCTTTTTCCATCTCTTCAAAAGCACTTACCATTTGTTTTAAATCGACAGTGTCATGTACCATCAAATCAAAGACTTTATGTGTTCCATTGTGTACAGTGGCATGTGGAGTCTCTAAACTAGAGTAACTATGTGTATGAGAAAAGTTCTCTTTACCATCGCCTTCATAGTACCATTTGCCAAGACGGCAGTTATGATGGTCAACAAATTTAAACTGTTCCTCTTTTGTGACAGCGGAGTAGTAAGTATTTACTTTCCATAAAATATGGTCAAGTTTTGCAAGTGACATAAATACGCGGTCCGTTGTAAAACCAATTGTTTGAAAAGAGTCTTTTAAATCCACTGCATCATGTGTGAGACATCCATTGAGTTGCATAATCATCTCATTCGAGTTACCAATGCCATCTTTAACTTCTGAGAACTGTTCTGACATACTATCCACATCTTGTTTCATAGATTGGAGAGATATGTTGATTTCACTGACTGCTTTATCTGTTCTATCTGCAAGTTTTCTGACTTCATCCGCAACCACGGCAAATCCTCGTCCATGTTCACCAGCTCGAGCTGCTTCAATCGCCGCATTGAGTGCAAGAAGATTTGTTTGATCAGAAATATCTTTGATGAGGGTGAGAATACTTGATATATCATTCGTTCTTTGTGAAAGTCCTTGTACGGTATTCATAGATGCATCAGAGAGTTCATTTAAACTCTCGAGCGTTTGCGCAACACTTCTTGATTTTGCAGCAATTCTAGCAACACTATCTACAAGCTCATGTGTACGAACTAAACTACTCTTAGATGCAGTAACGGACTCATTCATATTGCTCTGAATATCAGCTATATTCGCTTTAAGATTGAGATTTTGCATCTTCATTAAAACTTCTGGAATATTTTCTTTGTGTTTTGCATGAAGTGCTTTGAGTTCATTTTCTAACTGTATGACTCTTGAATGCAAATCATGGTTTTGATTTTCGAGCACTTCATTTTCACTTTTTAATTTATTATAGTCCGATAGAGGTATGCCTGAATTTCCAAAAAAGCCCATGATAATTCCTTGTCAAATATAGATTTTACTTATTTCTAAATTCTAGCTAACTTTTATGTGAAATAACTTAAATTAGAGTTATAAATAAACTTTTTCCTTTAAAATTTGGTGCAATATGACACCTTATAAACTCTTGTTCATTTCAATAAACTGTTCTGGTTTCCCTATGTGATATCCCTGCATATAATCCGCTCCAAGATTTTTAGTTGCTTCAAACAACTCTTGGTCGCTGACAAACTCTGTGATGGTAGCAATGCCTAATTTTTTTGCAAAAATTAAAATAGTTTCAACAACCAATCTTGATTCAATACTATTGTTAATATTTTTGACAAGAGAGCCGTCGATTTTAAGGAAGTCAATATTGAGTTTGAGAATATGTTCAAAGTTTGAGTATCCTGTACCAAAATCATCAATTGCGATTTTGCATCCAAATTCGCGTACTTGATTGACAAATTGCTCTACTTCTGTATAGTTTTCAATTCCCTCAGACTCTGTTACTTCAAATATAATTCTATTTGGTTCTCTAAAATTTTGAATTTTCTCTAAAATAAATGTAACCATATCTTGATTGATAATATCTTCTATAGATAAATTAATAGAAAAATCATAAGGTCTGTTTTCAAAATATTTGAGTGTCTCTTCAATCATTATTTTTGTAATGTGTTCATATAAAAAATATTTTTTTGCAATATCTAAAAAGAAGTAGGGAGAGATGACATCGCCACTCTCATCGATAATGCGTACAAGTGCTTCATACTTTTCTATCTTGTTTGTATTTGCATTGTATATGGGTTGAAAATAGGGGATAACTCTATTATCTTGGATTGCTTTTTTTATAGTGTTGTGCCATTTGATATTTTCATGTACTTTCTCTTTTGTTTTGTTGTTTTCATCATAAATAACAAACGCTTTTTTAGATCTTCTTGCATCTTGCAAAGCGACATCTGCATTGATTAAAATATTATTTTTAGAGTGTGCTATGCCTGTTGTAATGCTCACATTAATATGAAATCCATCTATAATCAACTCTTGATTTTTCAAATAGTTGATGATTTTAACAATTTTTTCTTGAAAGGAGTAGATATCTTGGGCTGTATCGATTAAAATAGCAAACTCATCTGATGGAAGTTTATAGAGTTGGCATTGAGATTCTTTGAGATATTCTCGAATATTATTGGCAATCTGGATGAGAACTTTATCCCCGATTTTATACCCGTAGAGTTCATTAATATCTCTAAAATTGTTGAGATTAAAAAGTGCAAGGTTTGGATATTCTGAGTTGCTCAGTGCTTCGAGCAGTTTTTCACGATTGGGAAGTTTTGTAAGTATATCAGTAGTCTGACGGTGGATGGTTTCTTGTTGTTTTAAAAGCTCCGTGATATCTTGACGAATCGAGATATATTCGACAATTTTTCCATTGATATCAATAATAGGCATAATTATAGCCGATACAGTGTAGGAAGAGCCATCCTTTGCACGATTTTTTACAACACCTCTCCAAATATTTTTAGAACTGATTGTTTCCCAAAGTGCCTTAAAAGTTTCACGAGGTGTATCGGGATGGCTGATTATACTGTGTGATTTGCCGATGAGTTCCTCTGCATGATAGCCAGAGATATTACTAAAATTTTTATTGACATAGGTTATTTTTCCATTTGGATCTGTTTTAGAGACAATACTAGATAAATCGACAGCCGTTTTATACTGTTCACTTAAATTGTTCTCATTTTCAAGCATAAACTATTGCCCTCTGTGTTGCACATAAAATATTTAGGCTGTTATTCTATCATTTTTTTAAGCGTATTTGTTGTTTTTTTTAACAATTTTATCGTCATTTAAAAAACAATAGCCTCGTATGTGAAAATTTCGGCATCTTTATAGCCATCAGCATCTATGTGGGCTTTTTCATTGGCACAGTTTCTTACAAATTCTTCAACACTCCAGTGCATTTGCGTTGCTACATGCGGGAGATAGGTCCCGTTATGGTTTCCTTTTTGGATGTAAATACCATGTTTGCCCAAAACTATCTCCTCTAAAGAGTTGATTTTTTTCCGAGGTGTGAGGACAGAAATCTCTAACTCTATATTTTCTAGTTCATCAGGAGTTACTGGTAAAAATCTTGTATCATGGAGTGCAGAAGCTATTGCCATCTCAATAATGACTTCGTAGAGCGGTTGATTTGGCTCAAATCTCCCTATGCAACCTCGTAAATTGTGATTTTTGTAGAGTGTAACAAAAGCTCCAAGAGGCTCTCTTAATTTTGAAGCTATTTTGGTTCTATCCACAATGAGTTTTTTGTTGTGCAATACTGCTTCATAGAGGGCAAGTTTGGCAATTTCACGCAACTCCTCTTTTTCATTATCACTCAAAAAAGTTTCATTCTTTTGTTGATACACTTTGAGTGCTCCATAGCCCACGACTCTTTGTTTATCGCCATAGAGTGTATCTCCTGAATTTTTGTATTGGAGAAGTTCGTATTTGTAGCCTCGCTCTTGTGTGAGATACATCAAAGTCAGGAGTGAACTCCATCCACATGCCGAAGTCTGTAATTGTGCGATGTGAGACTCTTCGTTTTTGACAAGCCTTGCTATAAAATCATTGACCGAACCCTTTTGGATAGCTTCGAGTGTTTTTTTGTCTATCACATTGGCATCTTGGTAGGATGGATAGTGCGATAAATCAGTACTAATCACAAAAAGATTTTCATCGTTGAAGTATGGCTCAAGTGACTCTGCAAGAGCTTTAAGCGTCTCTAATTTTGAAGTAGCAATAATGATAGGCACTATTTGCAGAGAATCTCCATAAATAGTCTGTAAAAAAGGGAGTTGCACTTCAAGGGAGTACTCTTTGGCATGTGCATCTAAATTATTGGTAAAATATTTTGAGCTATGCAGGAGCGTTTGTGCAACTGTTTGATTGATTTTGATATTGCCAAGCGGTGTCGCATACTCGCCTTGTGTATAGATGGATGCACCATCAAAACTTACATGGTGGCTTGAACCTATCAAAAAAATATTTTTATATTTTTTGCCTAGTGTACCATAAGCTTCGGCTGCAACACCGCCTGAGAAAACATAACCGGCATGTGGAACGATGAGTGCACGAATGTTTTGCTCTTTTGGGTGTGTTGCATTTTGCAAAAATGTTGTGATGTGTGAGGAGAGTTCCTCTTTGTTCGCACTATAAAAAGTACCAGCGACTGCCATAGGTCTTACCTCCGTAGCAAAAAGATGGAGTGTGAAAAAAAGCAGTAAAAGAGTTACTGCTTTGTGCTTTTTACACATCTCACGCGTCTATCATAACTTTTGGCAATAATGTCTGTTTTTGCATCCCTAAAGTTTACTGCCCAGACCTTGTCTGAATCATCCACAAAGCGTGTGGATGACCAATAAACTTCATTGCTAGTAGATGTGAAACCTTCCACTATCGCAGGTTTGAAGCGATTATAATCTACAATAGTGAGAAGCTCTTTGAGCGTTGGAAGACGAAAATCTTTTTGTGAGCCGACAACAAGCTTTGAGCAGTAATCATCTGCTTCATAGTATGTGATTTGTAGCTCTTTTGTATCTACATTATCCTGCCAAAGTAAGGAAGTAGATGTGTCATGTATCAACTCTGTTGCACTCATAGAAGTTACGAAAAAGAGTGCTGAAGTTAAAAGAAGTGCTTTCATTTTATAAATCCTTTGATCTCATTTTCATGTATTGTACTATAATTTTTTTTTATTTAAAATAAGTTTTTTGTTCCCCTTGAAAACTCATAATTACACTGCCACTCAACGTCTCATTGTTGTAAAGTGATTGATTGTTTTGTACAACTGTTTTGGCATGTGGATTAAAAAGCAGAGCGTTTACTTTTTGTCCGACTTCTATGATTCCTGCACGCTGATTGATGCAAGATGCCGGATTTTTGACTGTGAGTTTGATAAGTTCGCTCATACTGATAAAACCAGACTCTACAAGTTTCGTATAATATAGAGGCAGTGCATCACCAAGGGCTTCACATCCATAATGTGCATCATAAAAAGCGACCTCTTTATTTACAGGAGAAGAGGGTTGATGCAAGGTTGTAAGCATATCTATCTGATGGTTTTTGAGTGCTTCTTGAAGAAGCTTCACATCATTTGCACATGCCAAAGGTGGATTGAGTTTTGCAGTTGTATTGAAATTTCCACATGCCGTGTCTGAGTGTAAAAGATGGTGCAGGGAGACTTCACATCGCACATCCACACCCTCTTTTTTTGCTTTGTCTATGAGGTAGATTGAGCGAGGAGAGGCTATGGCTTTGAAGAGGATTTTTATCTTAAAATGTCTTGCGATTTCTATCATGCGTGAGACATGCAAAACTTCACTCATGTCGGGAATACCCGCAAGTCCAAGTCGTGAACTCATATCGCCCTCAAGCATCACTCCGCTTTGAATCATGGAGTTGTCTTCGGCTTTACAAAACAGTGTAACTTTGTACATCTGCACATATTCGGCTATTTTAATCGCTATGTTATTTTTTGCGATGGTGCTCATGTAGGGAACAATTGCACCTTTTTTAAGCAAAATAGCGATATTGCTAAGAGAGAAATCCTCTTTTAAAGTGTTGAGCATCATATCTATTTTTGCACCATCGAGATTATGCAGAGCATTTTGTGCAAACTCTAAGACCACTTCATTATCGATGGCAGGGGTTGAATCAGCGTTTAAAACCACATGCCCGATGCCACCTTTGAGTGCTTCTTTTGAAATGGCTTTGATATTTTTTGAGTTGAGTGTTGCATCTTGAAGTCGTACATTGGTGTCTATCAAAAGTGGCATAAAATAGGCACCTTGTGCATCTATAATTTCATTGTCACTTAGATGCATACCAATCTCTGTGATGATTCCATCTTCTATGCGAATATCCGCTTTTTTCTCATTTTGTGCATCACAAATTATTGCATTTGCTATTACCATTTCAGACCACCTTCGATATAATGACGCTAATTATAAACAATCAAGGCTTAGAATTGCGTTTTTTATTTCTCTTATTTTTCATAATTTTATATGCACATGCCAAGACTCCGTATCAAATGGGAAAAACGCTTTACATGGAAAAAGGGTGTTACAGTTGTCATGGAAACAATGCCGAGGGAATGCATGTATATCCCAAACTTGCCAATCGTGCAAAAGGCTTTTTGACCTACAAATTGAGTCGTTTTCGTGACAAAATCTCTGATAATCAACAACAAGAGATGATGATAGCTTTTGCTATGGGTTTGAGTGATGCAGACATAGATAACTTGACTACTTTTTTGTATGAGTTTGTGGAGGAGAAAAACGGTATGAAATATGATGATAGCCATAAGGGCGAAGGAGATGGTGGGTCATGAAAATTTTAGTTAGTGCGTTAGAGCATTCAGCAAATATCCATCTCAAATCGCTTAAAAAAGAGTTGCAGGGGCATGTGGAATTTGTAGGGATTTTTGATTCAGAACTTGGCAATCCAATGGTGGATTTGCGTTCACTTGCCATCATGGGATTTGTAGATGCACTCAAAAAACTTCGTTATTTTTTTAAGTTAAATACTCAAATGGTAGAATTGGCTCAGGATGTGGATAAAGTTTTGCTCATTGATTCTTCGGGATTTAATCTCCCACTTGCCAAAAAAATCAAAAAGAAATATCCAGACAAAGAGATAATTTACTACATTTTACCTCAAGCGTGGGCATGGAAAAAAAAGCGGATTCCTGTACTGGAAAAAACAATCGACCACTTAGCTTCAATTTTGCCTTTTGAGAAAGAGTACTACTCAAAAAATGCACCCATTACCTATGTCGGACACCCTCTGCTTGACCAAATACAAGAGTTTAAAGAGACTCTAAATGATGAGGTAAAAAATATAGTTTTTATGCCAGGAAGTCGCAAAGGTGAGATAAAAAAACTGATGCCAATCTTCAAAGAGGTGCGAGAAAAACTAGGCGTTGAAGGGACACTCATTATCCCAAAACACTTTACTAAAGAAGATATAAAAGAAGTTTACGGTACCCTATCGGGTTTTAAAATCGCACATGAGGCACACAAAGCACTTTATGAGGCGGATTTTGCGTTTATTTGCAGTGGAACAGCAACGCTTGAAGCAGCACTTATAGGAACTCCATTTGTGCTGAGTTACATTGCAAAACCACTCGATTATTTTCTAGCGAGTAGGCTTGTGAAACTGAGTCATATAGGGCTTAGCAATATCATGTTTCATAAGTTTCAGGGAAGAGCTTTACATCCTGAGTTTATTCAAGGCGATGTAACCGTGGAGAATCTTGTAAAAGCGTTCAAAGAGTTTGACAGAAGTACATTTTTAGAGGATTCAAAAGCACTCCGAACTTACCTAGGTCATGGAAGTTCAAAAATAGTAGCATCAATTATAGAGGGTAGAGATGAAGATTAATTTTATAGATTTACAAGCACAATATGTGGCATACAAATCAGAGATAGATAGTGAAGTTTTAGAGGTTTTTAGCACGGCAATGTTCATCGGTGGAGAGAAGTTAAATAGACTTGAAAAATCTCTTGCAGAGTTTACAGGTGCAAAACATGCAATCGGTTGCAGTAGCGGAACAGACGCTCTTCTGCTTGCTCTTATGGCTTTAGATATTGGCGTAGGCGATGAGGTTATCACAACTCCTTTTACTTTTATCGCTACGGCTGAGGTCATCGCACTTTTGGGTGCTACTTCTGTTTTTGTGGATATCGAAGAGGAGAGTTACAACATAGACCCGAGTAAAATCGAGAGTGCTATTACGAGCAAAACAAAAGCGATTATTCCAGTTTCACTTTATGGTCAATGTGCCGACATGGACGCTATAAACGCAATCGCTTCAAAACATAATATCGTGGTAATCGAAGACTCTTGCCAGAGTTTTGGTGCATCCTACAAAGGCAAAAAATCTTGTAACCTTTCAACTATCGCATGTACAAGTTTCTTCCCTTCAAAACCTCTTGGTGCGTATGGCGATGGCGGAGCGATTTTTACTAGCGATGATGCACTTGCAACAAAAATGCGAATGCTTCTCAATCACGGTCAAAACGAGCGATATAAACACAAATACATCGGTATCAATGGACGACTTGATGCGGTTCAAGCAGCAGTTTTGAATGTAAAACTGAAACATTTTGATGGTGAGGTCGCACAAAGAGAAATGATTGGTGCGAGATATTCTGAAATTTTAAGCGATGCAGATGTAATCACTCCAAAAATCAAAGAAGGCAACACAAGTGTTTATGCACAGTATTCTATTCGAGTAAAAAATAGAGAAGCGATGCTTGCAAAACTCACTGCAAAAGAGATTCCAACTGCAGTTCATTATCCTGTGCCTTTGCATCTTCAAGAAGCGTTTGCTCCACTTGGCTACAAAATAGGGGATTTTCCAATCAGTGAATTGGTCGCAACTGAGATTATGTCACTTCCTATGAGTCCTTACCTTACACAAGAACAACAAGATTTTATAGCAGATGCTATCAAAGGAAACTAATGCATAAAATCGCTATTGTCGGCTTAGGTGCAATGGGAAAAAACCATTACCGCGTTTTAAAAAATATGAAAAATGTAGAGATTGTCGGGCTTTGTGATGTTGTAAAAAATGGCGATTTTGACGAACCGTTTTATACAAACTTAGAGTTGATGCTCGATGAGACACTTCCACATGCCGTAATTATTGTGACACCTACTTTTTTACATAAGGAAGTGGCGTTGGAGTGTGCGGGAAGAGGGATAAACATCTTCATAGAAAAACCAGCCGCATCCAATGTAAAAGATGCAACACTTATGCTCGAAGCAGTTCAGACAAAAAATATAAAAAGCTGTGTCGGGCATGTGGAGCGATTTAATCCTGTGGTCAAAGCTCTTATAAAAGAGATAGCAAACCACGAGATTTTGTCTATCTCTATCACAAGAAGTGGCTCATTTCCTTCTCGCATAGCCGATGTTGGAATTTTGACGGATTTATCTGTGCATGACAGCGATTTGATACGATTTATTACCCAAAAAGAGATAGTAAAGAGTGCAGTTTTCAAATCGCAAAAAATCCATAAAATGCATGAAGACAATGCTATTTTGGCTTTTGAGTTAGAGGGCGAAGTGGTGGGCGATATCACGACAAACTGGTTTACACCTTTTAGAAAAAGAAGTATTATCGTTGCGTGTCGTGAGACAAAAGAGTCTGCAATAAACTATTTTGAAGCAGATTTAATCTCGCAATCACTCAACGAATACATCAACATCGACGGTAATTCTCATAGCACACGAGCCTGTTTTATACAAAGAAGTGACGCACTCAATGATGAACTTGAAGCATTTTTAGCGTACTTAGAAACTGGCAACAGAGGCTCTTTAGCTTCGATAGAAGATAGTATAATCACACTCGAAATAGCAAGTAAATAGATGTCGAAGGAAAATAATTTGATTCATGAATCCGTAACAATACAAAAGGGTGCAAATATTGCCGAGGATGTCATTATCGGTCCGTTTTGTTTTATAGGCAAAGATGTAACGATTGAGAGCGGATGCAGTTTGGAATCAAATATTATTCTCAAAGGCAAACTTCATATAGCTAAAGATGTAAAAATTTTTAGTTTTGCGGTGATTGGGAGTGAAAACTCAGAGATTAGCGTAGGTGAAAAAACACATATACGAGAGTTTACACAAATTGGCTCTCAAGAAGATGAAAATGAAGTACCAAAAAAGATAACAATAGGTGCGAATAATTTTATTATGGGATATGTGCAAATTCTCAGTGGAGTAGAACTTGGCGAGAATTGTATCCTCACAAATGCTGTCCGCATGTATGAAAATGTGAAGTGTGAAGAGCGAGTTATCATCGGTGGGTTTAGTAGCATACTAGCGAACAATACTTTAGGCACGGGCGTAATGGTTGGCGGAGCTTCACTTGTGACCCATGATATGCCTCCATTTACGCTTGTAGAGGGTAATCACGCTACTATCAAAGGCTTAAATGTGATAGGGCTCAGACGAAGGCTAGAGAACAAAGATGATATCGAAGAGATAAAAGCAGTATTTAAAAAAATATTAGGCGAAGGTGTGGATAAAGAAGTTGCAAATGAGATAGCCTCAGCACATGAAAATGCGTATGTTACTCGTTTCGCTTCGTTTATCGCAAGTAGCAATATGTAAACACATGCCATCTTGGCATGTGGAAACTTTTTATTTAGCTTTTACCTCTTTGATTTTCTCTGTAAAGTTTTTTACATTTGCTCCACCATCGAGTCTATCGATTTTTCTTCCATTGGCACCTAAAAAATGAAAAGTAGGCGTTCCTATAAAATCTAACCCCTCAGGAATTAAATCATCGTTTACATCTATATGTACACCAATAAATTTATCTCCCATCTCTTCTAAAACTTTCGCATCTCTGAGAACTCTATCATCCATAAATTCACATGCTGGACAACCCTCTTTTGAGAGCATAACCATGATGATTTTTTGCTCCTCTTTGGCTTTTGTTTTTGCCTCGCTAAACTTCATCCACTCAATCTGAGCAAAGAGTGAAGTTGCAAGGAGTGTTGCTATAAGTGCTATTTTTATCATTGTTTTTTCCTATATTTGATTTAAGTGTTTTAAAAATTCGACTGGTTCGATGAAGCCTGTGATCGTTTTGGCTTTCATGACTGCACCGTTTGCATCAAAAAAGAGTATTACAGGAGGACCAAACACTCCATATTTTGCACTTAACTCTTTTTGTGCATCTGAGTTTGCTGTGAGGTCTGCTTGGATGAGAGTAAACTCTCTCATTTTATTTGCAACACCCTCATTTGCGAATGTAACCTCTTCAAGCTCTTTGCATGAAGTACACCAATCCGCATAAAAATCTACGAGAATCTTTTTACCTTTGTTTTTTGCTAGAACTGAATCAAGCTCTTGGATGGAACTGACTTTTATAAATTCCACATGCCAAGCTTTCTCTTTTGATTGAGATGCTTGAGGCTTGAGAAATTCGAGTGGTTTCGTGAGGCTTTGTGACCCGCCAAGTGCTCCTACTAGAAGTGCAGTAGAGTAAATAAAGAGAATGATAGCGATGCTTTTTCTAAAGATATGGATACCTTTTTCAAAGGCTTCAAGATAAATCGCAAAACTAATTCCAAGAAGAGCCCATAAAACCATAGTCACATAGGCATCAACAATACGACTGAGCATCCATATAGCAACACCAAGCATCATCACACCAAAGATAGCGTTGACCATAACCATCCAATGCCCAGGCTTTGGCATAAATTTTCCAGCACTGACACCTACGAGAATGAGTGGTAATCCCATTCCGATACTCATAGCAAAAAGTGCCATACCTCCAAGGAGAGCATCGCCTGTTTGCCCGATATAAATTAACGCTCCAGCTAAAGGAGCAGCCACACACGGTCCAACGATAAGAGCTGATAAAAAGCCCATCACAGCAACGCCAAGAACGCCTCTATGTTGTCTTGATTCACTTGCAGAGTTGAGTAAAAATGAGGGTGGTTTGAGTTCAAAATAACCAAACATACTCATAGCTAGGGCTACAAAAATAGCAGAAAAAGAGACAATTACCCAAGGATTTTGCATCGTAGCTTGAAGGTTTGAGCCAAAAAGACCAGCTAAAACACCTGCGATTGTATAAGCAATAGCCATCGCCAAAACATAAACGATGGAGAGAAAGAGTGCTTTTTTGGTTGTAAGTCCTTCGCCTTGGCTGATAATAATTCCAGAGATAATAGGAATCATAGGAAAAGTACACGGAGTGAGTGCAAGTAAAAGACCAAAACCAAAGAATGAGAGGAGGATGAGACCAATATTTCCTGAGCCGATTGTGTTCGCAATTGAGTCTGTTTGTGAAATCTCTTGTTTTAGAGTTTGCTGCGAAGAGGTTTGTTGTGTTGGTATATTGAGTTTTTTGATTGGAGCAGAACTCTCTGTGCTACTTAGTTTTGAACTCTCTATATCAAAACTATAAGTTTTACTCAGAGGCTCATAGCAAAGACCTTGCTCAGAACACCCTTGATAGGAAATTTTAAAATCTATTTTTTTGATATCTTTATTGCCGTTTTTGTTTGCCAAAGTGACTAAAAAAGAGGGTGACTCCAAATAGACCATCGTATCGTCGTGCTTGACGCTTTTGGGCGATATAACCTCTTGGAGTGTTATACTGTTTGTGCTATCGATAATTTCGAGTTTTACTTTATCTTCATAGAGATATATACTCTTTGCAAGTGTGATATTTGCTTCAATTTGCATTTTTTCATTGAGCTTGGCATGTGGAATAAATGCTTCATTTGGCATCAAAAACTTAGGGCTTGAAGCGTATAAAAAAGCACTCAAACAAAAAAATAGAATAATTTTAATCATATTTGTATCCTTAAAAATTTATTCAATTATAGCTGTTTAGGATTAATATTTTTTAAATAGTTTTTTTGGAGTTTAGAAATAGAATTTTCTTGAAGAATAGATAATAAGATTTATATTTTTGAATGTTTTTAGTGTATGATAGTGCTATGACAAATGAGGAGACTGCTTTGAAAAAGTCTAAAAATCAAAGAGGGGTTTTACAACAAAAATGTTCTACGCATACTGCTAAATTGCTTGAGGAGTTGCAACGAGCAAAGGCTGAGTTGGAAGATTTAGTAAGTGCTTTTGATAAAAATGTCATCTTTTCCAAAACTGATTTACATGGTGTAATTACTCAAGTGAGTCAGGCTTTTTGCGATATAAGTGGATATGAAGCAAGTGAGCTTTTAGGTAAGCCACATAATATTATCAGGCATCCAGATGTGCCAAGTGAGGTTTTTAAAGGGCTTTGGGAGAGTTTACATGCAACACTTTGCTGGTCTGGAGAGGTCAAAAATAGACGCAAAGATGGGAGTTTTTATTGGGTTTTTAGCACGATTGAGCCTGATTATAATGCAGAGGGTAAACACATCGGATACCATGCAGTGCGTCAAAATATCACAGCCCAAAAAGAGCTTCAAGAGTTGAGTAAAGAGCTTGAAAACTGGAATGGTTATCTAGAAACAGAGATGACAGAACGCATTCGAGATATTATCCTCCTTAACAAAGATATCAAAGAGACCCAAAAAGAGGTTGTTTTTACGATGGGAACAATCGCTGAGAGTCGAAGTAAAGAGACAGGAAACCATGTACGAAGAGTGGCGGAATACTCTAAACTTTTGGCTTTACATTATGGTCTGAATGAAGATGAAGCAGAGTTGTTACGCCTTGCAAGTCCAATGCATGACATAGGCAAAGTTGCAATTGCAGATGCAATTTTGTGTAAACCAAGTGGATTTACCAAAGAAGAGCGAATTATTATGAATACGCATCCGCAATTAGGGTATGACATGCTCAAACACTCGGAGAGAACTTTGCTCAAAATGGCAGCAACAGTGGCGTATGAGCATCATGAAAAATGGGATGGCTCAGGATATCCACATGCCAAAAAGGGCGAAGAGATTCATATATATGGCAGAATTACTGCACTTGCAGATGTTTTTGATGCTCTTGGAAGCGATAGAGTCTATAAAAAAGCGTGGAAATTAGAAGATATCGTTGCCCTTTTTAAAGAGCAGAGTGGGAAACATTTTGACCCTCAATTAGTCGAAATATTTTTTGATAAAATTGATGAGTTTTTGGTAATTCGTGATACTTTTGTAGATTAAAACAGATCTTTTAAGGGAAAAAGAGTAATATATCTTTTTTTTAAATGGATGTGAAAAATGATACAAAGTAGCTCAATTTTTGATGTAAAAAATATAGATGGTTTAACAAATCATGTATATTTGTATAGCGATTTTAATGATCAAAAAATACTCTTTTGCATCGAAAAAGAGAACTATGAGACTCTTTTAGATATCCACATGCCAAAACAAACCATTACAACTCCCCTCAATATTGCAACTATCACGCATCCTCAAGATAGAGAGCTATTTTCTATCGTACCTTCTATGTTGGATAGAACATTTGAATTGCATTTTCGCATTGTTCGAGAGAGTGGAGCTATCGTTATCGTCAAAGGAAAATTTAAACCTTTGTTTGAACACGATTTGGAAGATACAGTTATTTTTTTGGTTCACTGGACAGATGTCAATCATTTGGTCAAAAATATGAACGATACCAACATCCTCAGAGCCAATTTTGAAGCGATGCTTGAACATACAGATGACTTTATCTATTTTAAAGATACCAACCATATTGTGATGGCTGCGAGTGATACTTTGGCGATTATCACTGGCTACCAAAAAGGGTATGAGATTGTAGGAAAAACAGATTATGATATCTTTCCAAAAGAGCATGCCGATACATATTACAAATTAGAAAAAGATCTCTACAAAGGGAATATTCCACATGCCAGAGAGATTCAGCCATTTGTCGATGAGAATGGAAATGATGGGTGGGTAGATAATCGTAAATATCCTATACGCAATGAACGCAATGAGATAATAGGACTCTTTGGCATTGCGAGAGTTGTTACAGAACATATCAACAATCAAAAGAAAATAGAGAAGCAAAACAAAGAACTTCAAACAGAAAAAAATCGTTTTGCACTCGCTATTGAAGGTGCACAAGATGGTCTGTGGGATTGGAATTTACAAACAAATGAAGTTTATTTAACAGAACGCTTTGAGGTCATGCTTGGGTACTCAGTTGGGGATTTGCCTCAAAATACAGAAGCGTGGTTTGGGCTATTGCATCCTGAGGATAGAGAGCGAACGACACAAATTGTGCAAGAGTATCTTGACTCTAAGGGAACACAGAGTTATGAGGCCTCTTTTCGTTTGCGTGCAAAAGATGGCTCGTGGCGTTGGATTTTGGGGCGAGGTAAAGCTCTTTTTGATGTGGATGGAACACCTCTGAGATTTGTTGGATTTAACACGGATATCTCCAATCAAATGGAGTATCAAGAGAAGCTCGAACATACAGCAAAACATGATTCATTGACACATCTACCAAACAGATTTTTGCTCTCTGAACTCTTAAATCATGCGATGCACAGTGTTAAAAGAAATCATCAATATCTTGCACTTCTTTTTATTGACCTTGACGGTTTCAAAGAGATTAATGATACTTATGGGCATGAAGCTGGAGATGAAGTGTTATCTGTTGTTTCTCAAAGGATGAAAGATTTAATCCGAGGAAGCGATATAGTCTCTCGTATTGGTGGCGATGAGTTTGTGATAGTTGTCAATGAACTCAAAAGCAACGCCGAAGTAGTTCCTATGCTTCAAAGGCTTTTGAGTGATCTGTCTTGTGCTATTGTTTATAATCACATTAGTATGTATGTTTCAGCAAGTATCGGTGTGAGTTTTTATCCTCAGATGGATGATATTGGCAATGAAGTACTTTTGCGTCAAGCCGACCAAGCAATGTACCATGCAAAACTTTTGGGGAAAAATCAGTACCAATTTTTTAATCTTGAAGCATCAAAAGAGCTCAAAGAACAGCAACAAAATGTACTCAATTTACGCAACGCGATAGCCTCGGATGAGTTTGTACTTTATTATCAGCCAAAAGTGAATATGGCAACCAATAAAGTCATCGGTTTTGAAGCACTTCTTCGCTGGAATCATCCTCAAAAAGGTATTTTGTATCCTGATGATTTCCTCCCTTTTGTGGAACATGAATCAGAGTTTATGGTGGTGCTTGGATATTGGGTTTTAGAGAATGCCTTTGCTCAATTAGAATCTTGGCATGTGGAAGGGTTAAACCTTACAATGAACATCAATGTCAGTTCCCATGATGTCAAACATGAGGGATTTTCTAGCTACTTAAAAGAGTTATTTATAAAATATCCCCGCATTGAGCCAAATACGATAGAGATAGAACTTTTAGAGACTTCTGCATTTGATAATTTTGAACTTACATCCAATATTTTGCGTGAGTGCCAAGAGCTTGGGGTGAGTATCGCCATCGATGATTTTGGAACGGGCTACGCTTCACTCCATTATCTGAAAAAACTTCCAATGAACAGTATAAAAATTGATAAAAGTTTTGTGATAGAGCTTTTAGCTTCAAGTAGCAATCTCTCGATTGTAGAGGCATCTATAGGACTTGCACATGCCTTTAGTTGTCATGTTGTAGCAGAGGGTGTTGAGTCAGAGGAGCATGGACGCGTACTGTTGCAACTTGGATGCAGTGTTGCTCAGGGGTATGCCATAGCAAAAGCGATGCCTTCTGTAGATGTTGGCATGTGGATTGAAAATTGGCACGGATATCCTTCGTGGAAAGAGACAAAACAGATAAATGCAGATATCCGTGCGTTACTTTATGCTTCGATAGAGCATCGTAATTGGATTCAAGGTGTAGAAGATTTCTTGCAAGGTAAACTCTTCAAACTTCCACAACTTGGTTCATCTGGCTGTCACTTAGGGCATTGGATTCATGATGCTCCTGAGCAACAAAAAAAACAGTCACAGTACAAAGAACTCAAAAAACTTCACACGGAGTTGCATAGTTATGCGAAAGAGCTGTTACATTCTAAAGAGATGGACAAGGAAGCAGGTATGAAAGAACTTAAAAATTTGCGTACAAAAATCCTTGCAGAACTTGAAGAGTTGATTGCTTTGGCGTAAGCTTTAAGTAGAACTCCTATACAATGTGTGGATGACTATAAAAACAAATCCAAACAAAGGGGATATTATGGCAAAGGGTCAAGATGCAAAAAAAACAGTTAAAAAAGCACCGACAAAAACTTTAAAAGAAAAACGCAATGATAAAAAAGCAAAAAAAGATTAACAGTGAAATCTCTTTAAACTAAAATTTGAGTTGTAAAACTCACTTTTTAGCCTACATTCTTTGTTGAAAAACAATCACATACTTTATATCTAACACTCATCAAACACTTCTTCTATACAATTGTGAGGCGATTTCTTTTAATAGATTTCTTGCAAAACTCAAAACATGCTCACTAAGGCTTTGCATAGTTTTGAGTTTTTCAAGAAGTTGGGCTCCAAAATTATTAACTAGGTTTTTTTTTGTTTTTTAAATTATTACTTATTTTATTTATATTCTCATCTACTCTCTTTGCATCTGAAAATGTGACAATCGGCATCTTGGCGTTTCGCTCCAAAGCAGAAACCATAAAAGAGTGGCAATCAACGGCGGATTATTTACACCAAAAAGAGCCAAATTATAATTTTGTTATTGTTCCTCTTGATTACCCAGAAATCAATGAAGCTGTACAAAACAATAAACTCGATTTTGTGATTACCAATTCTGGTCACTATGTGTATCTTGAGAAAAAATATCATATTTCCCGTATTGCAACGATGGAGCGTTATAAAAAAGGTCAATGGCATGATCGTTTTGGCGGAGTTGTTTTTACTCGTGCAGAGCGTTTGGATATCAATACCTTTGAAGATTTAAAAGGTAAAAAAATTGCGGCGGTTGATGGTGATTCTCTTGGCGGTTATGCTACACAAATGTATGAGCTTTTTAGAAATGGAATAGATAAAAAAAATCTTAATATGTATGTGACCGGAATGCCTCACAAAAAAGTAGTTCAAGAGGTCATTGAAGGCAGAGCGGATGTAGGATTTGTTCGTACAGATGTTTTGGAAGATTTATCACAAAATGGCTCTCTTGATTTGAAGCAACTCAAAATTCTTCATCCACAAAAATCTGAAACTTTCCCCTATTTTCTTTCTACTGCTCTTTACCCTCCCTATGATAAACCTGAAATATTTACGATTGGAGATATTTGGAATAAATATAAAATCGCTATTTTATTTTCCACATCTATGACTTTTTTATTTTTATTTTTATTTTCTTGGATGTACCGTAAAAACTCTTTTGAAAAAGCGTATGCTAAATCGATTTTGGATGCTTCTCCTAATCCGACTGTAGTTACAAATGGGGAGTTTTTAATCAGTGCAAATAAAGCGATGCTTTCCTATTTGGGATACGCAACGCTTGAAAAATTCAGAAGTGAACACAACTGCATATGTGATTTGTTTGAAAAAGGGGATACAAATGAATATCTCCAACCTAAGATGGATGATGTGTTTTGGATAGAATACATACTCTCAAATTCTCAAAAAGAGCATAAAGCAAAAATTACCATCAATGGGGAAACCACCATTTTTAGAATTGATGCATCCTTTGTCGGGAACAAAAAAGAGTTTCGTGCGATAGCAATTCTCACTAATATTTCAATAATGCTTACTCAATCCACGACGGATACTCTGACGCACATCGCAAATCGACTTCATTTTGATGTACTCTTTGAACACGCTGTTCATATTTCACAGCGAGACAAATCTCCTCTGAGTGTTGTGTTTTTTGATATTGATCACTTCAAAAAAGTGAACGATATTTATGGTCACTTGGCAGGTGATGAAGTACTCAAGCGTGTAGCAAATATTGCCAAAAATTCACTTCGCAAAAGTGATGTGATAGCACGCTGGGGAGGAGAGGAGTTTATCATACTTCTTCCAGATACACCTGTAAAGAGTGCAGTAGAAGTGGCTGAAAATCTTCGTCTGAGCATTGCGCATGAAAATTTCGATGTTATAGGGCATCTTACCTGTTCGTTTGGCGTGAGTTATCTGTATGAAGATGAAACCGAAGATACACTCCTTAATCGCGTTGATGAATTGCTCTATAATGCAAAAGAAAATGGACGCAATAGGGTAGTTGTCGGATAATTATTATGAGTTTATTAGAAAAAAGCGTAAGAATTTAATCTTTAAACTTATTCCGAATGGTCAAAAATTTATCTAAATTTTTTAGAAAAATATCTACGAGACTTGGGTCGAAATGTTTACCTTTTTCCTCTTCAAAAAGTGTGATAATCTTCTCTAGTTCCCACGCTTTTTTATAGACTCTATCGCTTCCAAGAGCATCAAAAACATCAGCGATAGCTGTGATTCTTCCAAAAATGTGAATTTCTTCACCTTTTAGAGCATTTGGATACCCCGAACCATCCCATTTTTCATGGTGTCTGTACGCTACGATGGCAGCAGCTTTTAATATAGGTCTTTTGGAATCTTTTAGGATGTTGTAGCCTATGAGTGCATGTTCTTTCATGATTTCAAATTCATCTTTTTCTAGTTTACCTGGTTTTTTCAAAATAGAGTCAGCAATACCAACTTTTCCAATATCGTGCATAGGCGAAGCAGCGTAGATTAAGTCCGCATTTTTTTTGCCAAGCCCACATAAAAGAGCCAAAACTCTTGAGTACTCTGCTACGCGTTTGACATGATATCCTGTCTCTTTTGAGCGAGTTTCTCCTACTTCACCTATTCTATGGATAACCTCTTTTTGTGTGTCTTCCATCTCTTGATGAAATGTTACTAAGTTTGTAACATCATGTCGTATTGCAAGATATTCAACGACTTTTTCATTTTCATCCAGTATCGGAACTATGGTGCTATCGACAAAATAGGCAGTTCCATCTTTTGCTCTATTTTTAAATTGTCCATGCCAAGTTTTTGCAGACTTGATGGTTTTCCACATGCCCTTATAAATAGATTCGGGACTGGACGGATGCCTTACAATACTGTGTGTTTTACCAATAAGTTCCTCTTTAGAATAGCCTGAAATTGTAACAAACTGCTCATTTACATAGGTTATTATCCCTTTTGTATCGGTACGAGAGAGTATGTTACTCTCATCTATAGCTTTTTGGTACTCTTGAGAGATTTTATAGGCTTCACTAAAATTTTTCTTTGAGATATCTAGGTTTGTTTCTAGCTCTTCTTTTATGTTTTCAAGGTCTGTAATATCTGTTCGTATTCCTATGTATTCACTCACACTTCCATCATAACTCACGATAGGATTGATAACTGTATTGACCCAGTAATGCCCACCATCTTTTTTTCTATTTTTTACTTTTCCAAACCATGGTTTTTTCTCTTGGAGTGTTTTCCACATCTCTTCAAATGCTAAGGACGGCATATCGGGATGACGGACTATATTGTGGCTTTTGCCCACTAGCTCCTCTTTTGTGTAGCCTGAGAGTTCACAAAATCTTTCATTAACAAAGGTAATAACTCCTCTTGAATCTGTTTTTGAAACGATGCTACTTCTATCAACTGCATCTTTGTATTCATTAAAAAGTTGTTGTTTACATAAAATTTCTATATCTCTTTTGTTTAAGGCAATTGCTTGATCTACTTTGAGTACAAATTCTTCTACATTAAAAGGTTTTTTTATAAAATCAGAAGAGCCAAGTTTGAGAGTAGCTCGTACCATCTCAGGGTCATTGATACCTGAAATGATGATAACAGGGATTTTATTATGCTCTCCATTTTTTAACTCTCTAAGCAAATCTAATCCATGTTTATCAGGTAGCTCCATATCAAGAATAATCATATTGACATCAGAACTTTGAACTAAATCTAAGCCCTCTTGAGCATTCTCAGCACTTAAAACATTATAGTTTCTCACGGTTAAAATTTTTTCGATATGTCTGCGAATGGGTTTGGAGTCATCAATTACTAAAACACTCATTGTGTCGTTTTGAGCGATGCCTTGGATAGTGTGATGGATAGATAGGATAGAAGTGTTAAAATGTTTATCTTTGACGATGTAGTCTAAAACCCCGTTTTTAAAGAAATTTTCTCTCGATTGGACATCTGTCTCTGCTGTGAGAATGATGATTTTGGCTTTTGTGAGTCGCATCACATTAAATACAAGTTCATCGCCATAGGCATCTGGAAGGTTTAAATCAAGAACAACAAAATCATAAAGATTGTTTTCAAGTTTATAAGAAGCCCCAGCATAGTCAAAAGCTTGTTCACACAAATAACGAAGCTCACTGAGCGTTTTGTTGATAGCATTATTTATAAATTCAGAATCTTCAACAATCAGAATTTTGTACAGTTGAGTGCTTATGATATTTTTAACATTGAGGGATACAGACATGGATGCTTCTTCCTAAAATAAAATATTAATATGTTATGTTATGTTATGTTATGTTATGTTATGTTATTGTAACAAATTTAGCCTTGATTCTAGCATAAAAAATATGTTATTTTGTTGATATAAGTCATATTGTAATTCCACATACCAAGAGGATTACAATATTTAAAATTTTAATCTCTCTCTTAAGCAGAGTATTAGTCATATTTTCATAACCTACATAAAATTTAAAATAAAGAATTCCACATGCCAAACAGATTAGAAAAAGAAGATTCACCTTACCTGCAACAACACAAAAATAATCCTGTGGATTGGTATCCTTGGGGTGAAGAGGCGTTTGCTAAAGCCAAAAATGAGAACAAAGCTATTTTTATAAGTATCGGTTACAGCTCCTGCCATTGGTGTCATGTGATGGAAGAGAAAGTTTTTGAAAATGAGGAGTGTGCGGATATTTTGAATGCAGATTTTGTCTGTATCAAGGTGGATCGTGAAGAGCGTCCCGACATCGACAAACATTATCAAGAAGTTCATCAGTTGCTCAATCGCCGCTCTGGCGGTTGGCCGACTTCTATATTTTGTACACCGCAGAACAAGCCATTTTTTGCTGGAACTTACATTCCGCCTGAGTCAAAAGAGGGGAGTGTGCAAGGGATGGGTTTTAAAGATTTGACAAGACTCATTGCTGAAAAAGTGGGCGAAAATGACCCGAAACTATTTGAAAATGCAGATGAAATAGAGAGATTTTTAAACCACAAAGAGCATCCAAAAGAGGCGACAGTTCTCAAAGAAGATATCGTAAAAAACTTTATGCTTCAAGCAAAAAACAACTATGACACAAAAGATGGCGGTTTTTCTCTCGCACCAAAATTTCCACATGCCAATACTCTCAATGCACTTCTTAGTATAGATAAACTTTATGATGACAAATCTGCAAAAGCGATGGTTATTCATACTTTGGAGTCGATGAAAAAAGGTGGAATGTACGACCTAGTCGATGGCGGATTTTGTCGCTACTCGGTCGATAGCATGTGGAGGGTTCCCCATTTTGAGAAGATGCTTTATGATAATGCCCTGTTATGTGAGGTTTATATACAAGCGTACCTAACTTACAAAGAGGTGCAATTTTTAGAAACTGCTAAAGAGATAGCGGACTTTTGGTACAACTTTATGAGTGAAGATGACCTTTTTTATTCGGCAAGTGATGCTGATAGCGAGGGCGAAGAGGGGAGTTATTTTGTTTATAGTTATAGTGAAGTCAATCGTGCTTTGCTAGAGAGTGGATATGAAGATGCAAAAGCGATGATGCAGGAGATGGATGTGACACTTGGAGGCAACTTCGAGGGTAAAAATATCATCCGTTTTGAGAGTGGGCTAAAACCAACATGGTTTGAAGATGTCAAAATGGTTCTTCAAAATATCAGAAAAAAACGAGAGTATCCTTTTATCGACAAAAAAATCCAAACTTCATGGTCGTCGATGATGATAAAATCGCTTTTTATGCTTGGTGCGATTGATGATAAATATAATCAAAGAGCTGTCAAAAATCTTGAAGCTCTCTTAGAAAATATGCATATCAATGGCGTTTTGTACCACACAACGCTCATCCATAAAAGCCCAAAAGTGGAAGCTTTTTTGGAGGATTTTGCTTTTTTGATACAGGCACTTCTCTATGCCTATAAACAGACACAAAACGAACTCTATCTCATCGATGCACAGCGATTTGCAAATAGAGCTTTGGAACTTTTTTATAACAAAGGCGAATGGAATTTCAGTATAGGCGAGTTTGTCACAAAAGCTGAGACAACAGATAACACTTACACAAGTTCTGTAAGTGTGATGATAGAAAATCTTATCTCACTCACGACACTCCTAGAGGATGATAAATATGCCCATTTTGCTTTTAAAACTATGGAGTACAACTCCTATGAACTAGGACGCAAACCAATCTATTTTCCTTGTATGCTCACACAAATGCTTCGTTACCTCAAGGGCGATAGAGTGATAAAATCCAATGAAGAAAACTTCAAAATGAACTCCTATGAGTTAGCAGGTTTGGAGTACCCTTTTGTTCTGTATAAGCTCAGTGCAGAAGATTCATTTATGCTCTGTGGCGAAAAAAGCTGTTTTGCAAATACAAAAGATATAACTGAGTTAAATGAGTTGATTAAAAACTCTTTTTAGATGATGTTATACACTCAAACAAATGTGTTCGTTTGAGTGGCAGTTGCATATCAAATTATAAAAGTTCATTCGTATTAAGCAACTCTAAAATTGTCTCATCACTTAAATTCTCTAAATCACTTTTAGAAAATATGGACATCAAATAAATCACTCCATTTGTATGAAGATAGTAATAAATTACTCTAAATCCACCACTTTTGCCTGTTGGTACTGATGAGTTTGCAACTCTTAATTTATAGCAATTATTTCCCAAAGGGATACCAATTTGTGGATTGTTTAGGAGAACATTTTGAAGAATTTTTAAATCATCACCTAATTTTTTATATTTTTTTGCAAGTTTTTTGACCTCTTTGACAAAGTTATCCAGTGGCTTAATGGTTAAGTTCATCAATAAGTCCATCTAAATTTTGAAGCTTTGAATCATCTGTTTGCAGTATATTTTTAAGCTCTTTACAAGAAACATCAAAACTATCATACAATTTTTTTGTTTTTTGTTCTGTGATAAAGGCTTTGATAGATTCTGTAATGATTTCACTACGATTGAGTGCATATTCTTTAGTAAACTCATCTATCTCATCAATTAAATATTTTGGCAGTCTAAGACCAACTTGTTGCTTTTGTAAATTTTCAAGTGTTATCATTGTTAAGCCTTCTTATATAATATAGTTTTACATTATTATACCAGATGATTTTTGTTCTTTTACTTTAAATTTTTACGATTTATCTAACGAAAAACAAATTTTTTGAGACTTTTAAAATAAAAATATAGAATATCAGTTATAATGAAAAAATTGTAATACATTGGAGCCAATCATGGGACACAAAAGAGATATGCTTGATAATGAACTCAAAGAGAATACTACTCTCGAAGAGATTATTCATCCTGATAGAAGAGTAGATAAAAAAAAGCAAGAGAAAGAGTTTGAAAAGCGAAACAAAAAAGGCGGACCAAAAAGGGTCGCTGTTTGGGTCAAAGAGAGCGTTGTTGAGTATGAAAACGAGCTAAAAAAACTTCAAATCGATTTGCTCAAGATGCAAAATTATGTCAAAGAGACAGGGCAAAAAATCTTGATGATTTTTGAAGGTCGTGATGCCGCTGGAAAAGGCGGTACGATAAAAAGAATCAACGAACACCTTAATCCGCGTGGTGCAAGAGTTGTCGCACTTGATAAGCCGAGTGATGTGGAAAAAACACAGTGGTATTTTCAAAGATATTCGCACCATTTACCTTCAGCGGGGGAGATAGTCCTTTTTGACAGAAGCTGGTACAACCGTGGTGGTGTTGAGCCTGTTATGGGATTTTGTACACAAGAGCAACATAAAGAGTTTTTGCATGATGTGCCAGAGTTTGAAAAAATGCTTATAAATTCAGGCATACAAATCTTCAAATTTTATTTTTCGGTTTCCAAAGAGGAGCAGGAAAAAAGATTCAAATCAAGAAGAGAAGACCCCTTAGCTCAATACAAACTCTCGCCTGTTGATGAGCTTTCACAAGGACTTTGGGATAAGTATACTATCGCAAAATACTCTATGCTTTTAGCGTCGCACACAGACCATGCCCCTTGGGTCATTATTCGTTCAGATGATAAGAAAAAGGCGAGAATCAACTGTATCAAACATATTCTCAACCACATGGAGTATCCTGATAAAATGAAAAAAGAGCATCTCAAAGCTGATGATGCAATCCGCATCAATGCAAGTGATGAGATACGCATTATGGAATCGGAAATGTCGCTTAGAAGAGATTCGAGTAAAAAAGGTAAAGAGTAGCGTCACACTTGGCATGTGGAAAATCTTTGGCTATAATTTTCTCTTTTCAAACAAAGGGGATTTTATGCTAAAGGCACTCGGCAAGTATATCTTTATGATAGAGCTTGGATATAAATATATTAACATTTTTAAAAAGACATTTTACCATCCATTTATCTCACAAATTCCAGCATACACACAACTCTCACATGACAGACAAGCATACTCTAATAAAGTTTTAGATTTTTTAAATATCGAAGTAAAAGTCATCGGTACAATTCCAAAAGAGGACAAAATCCTCTATGCTATCAATCATCGCTCTTTGCTCGATATCATTGTAATGGAACATATTTTTTCCAAGCATCATAAAGTAGGTGCATGGATAGCAAAAGAGGAGCTTTTCAACGCTTTTTATGGAGATTTTTTCAAATTTAGCGGATGTATCAGTGTCGATTTAGAAGAGGGAAAAGGCTTTTTGAGCTTTTTTAAAAAAATCAAAGCGACACTTGCAAAAATTGATACTTTTAATATCTACATTTTCCCCGAGGGAGAGCGATACGACGGCGTAGGACTTGGCAAATTTCAAAATGGTGCAGCCAAAATCGCAAAAGCAAATCATCTTGATATCATCCCCGTTTTTATCGCTGAACCTTTGGAAGTTGTTTTTAAAAATGCACCTTATGAGATGAAAAAAGTGGTGCATGTGCATGTGGGCGAAAAAATTAGTTCAGAGAGATTGGAAGAAGAGTACATAGAGTTTATGAATAGAGCAAAAGAGGCAAACAAATGAGTAAAATGAAACTAGGTGTAAACATCGATCATGTAGCGGTTTTAAGAGAGGCTAGACGCGTAAATGACCCAGAAATTTTACAAGCTCTTTTTGTGGTATGTGCAAATGGAGCAGACCAAATTACTATTCACTTAAGAGAAGACAGACGACACATTCAAGATGTAGATGCGAAAAATATTATCCAAAACTCAAGTGTGCCTGTAAATTTGGAGTGTTCGATAAACAGAAATATTTTAGATATTGTTTGTAATCTGCGTCCGCACCGTGCGACATTAGTTCCTGAAAAAAGAGAGGAAGTAACGACGGAGGGTGGATTGGATGTTTTTGGGTACGAAGAGGAGATTCGTTATGCGATAGAGCAGTTGCATGACTCCATCATCCCCGTTTCTCTTTTTGTGGATCCGACACTTCTGGCGATGGAAAAATCTCGTGAATTGGGTGCTGAAATGGTGGAGCTTCACACGGGAACTTTTGCAAATCTTTTTGCGATGCTCAACTCTTCACTTCCTTACTCAAATCATTCGGTGAAAGAGCTGGAACTTCCACGCTATATACTCTCAGAGCGACTTGAAAAAGCACTCGAAGATATCAAGCACTCTGCAATTCATGCCAAAAAAATCGGGCTAGAAGTCGCAGCTGGACATGGTCTCAATTATCATAATGTGCATGAGATGATGAAAATAGAAGAGATTATAGAGCTTAACATCGGGCAGAGCATCATTGCTCGAAGTGTTTTTAGCGGTTTGGCGGATGCAGTTAAAGAGATGAAACGCCTCACTTCGCGATGAAACTAACTATCGCAATAAGTGTCGGCGACCTCAATGGTGTCGGCATAGAGATAGCTCTCAAAGCCCATACAGAGGTCTCAAAACTCTGTAATCCAATCTACTGTATCAATTCTCACATGTTAGAGCAATCCGCAAAACTTCTTGGTGTTACAATTCCAAAAGATTTTCATATCTGGCATGTGGAAGGCGAATTTGAAATCAGAGCTGGAGTCGTAGATTCGGCATGTGGAAACTATTCGTACGACTCTTTTATGAGTGCGATAAAGCTATGTGAAACAAAAGAGGCAGATGCTGTTGTGACGATGCCCATCCATAAGGAAGCATGGAAACTAGCAGGACTTCACTATGTCGGGCATACCGATTTGCTTCGAGAGCATTTCAAAAAAGATGCCATTATGATGCTTGGATGTGAGAAGATGTTTGTCGCACTTTTTACCGAACATGTACCACTCAAAGATGTGGCAGGACTTGTGCAGTACAAAAAATTAAAGCAGTTTTTTTTAGATTTGCATGCCTCGCTTAGAAATGAGAGAGTAGCTGTTTTAGGACTCAATCCACATGCCGGAGATAACGGAGTGTTAGGAGATGAAGAACTTAGAATCACCAAGGCAATTAAAAGTGCAAACAAAAAAATTGGTTTCGAGCAGTTTGTCGGACCAATAGTCCCAGATATCGCTTTTACTCCACACTTTCGCTCAAATTTTCATTACTTCGTTGCAATGTACCACGACCAAGGTTTAGCACCGCTCAAGGCTCTCTATTTTGATGAGAGTGTCAATATTTCGCTGAACTTACCAATCATCCGAACTTCAGTAGATCACGGAACAGCTTTTGATATAGCCTACAAAGGCGAAGCAAAAACGCTGAGTTATATCAATGCTATTAAGAGTGCAATCGGGTTTATAAAGTAACAATTACTACATCTTCAATGAACTCTTTAGAAATTAGAGTATAGTGTTCAATAAACACTGGCGTAGAGTGTCATGGGGGGGGGGAGGAAATAGTGAAATTTATACCTGTACTTTTTATTTTTAAAGCGTCACTTCTCTTAGCTGGGGCACTTCCTGTTTTTTTTGAGGGCAATCAAAAAATAGCTGAGCGTGAACTTTATAGTGCTGTTAATCTTTATAAACCTTATTTTTATGAATTTTATAAAAAAAAACCTTCCATTGATCCAAAAACTGTTATGCTCCTGAGCGAGACTATTAAAAACTACTACAGAAGCAGAGGTTTTTTTCATACTTCTGTTACACATGCCAAAAGTGATGATTCTATTGTTATCACTATCAGCGAAGAGGCTCCCATTATAATTGCTAACATCACAACAATATCAAAGCTTGACATCTCTTTGCAGATAAATTTTAAAGAAGGAGATATTTTTAATCCAGAAAAATTTACTCAAAGTAAAAAAGAGATTAAACTCCTCTATGCGAACAACAGCTACTGCAATGCTTCGCTTATTGCAAAAGCGTGGGTGGACACAGAGACAAACTACGCTTATTTGATGTATGAAGCCATCCCAAACGATATTTGCTATTTTGGTTTTATTGAAATTATACCCTCTGAAAATATTGATGCTGATATCATAGAGTCACTTTTATACATCAAAGAGAATGAGCTATTTTCGCTTAGTGAAATCACCAAAAGTTATGAGAGTATTTATGCCAATGAAGGGATATCAAAAGCTATCATCGATACAAAAGTAGATGCAAACAACAGTGTGCAAACTACTGTGAGCGTGAGCGAAAACGAGAAACCTATCCGTTTTCATGCGGGCTTGGGAATTAATAGTAATGAAGGTGTCACAGGTTCTCTAGGAGTCAAACATAGAAATCTATACTCAAATTTGAAAACTCTCAGTTTTGATACAAGAGTAAGTGAAATTCAGCAGACAATCAAAACAAATTTTGATATGCCACTTGCAGGTAGGGAGTCAACTGGAGTTGAATTTGGGTTTGAAAATGAAAAATTCATTGGCTTTAAAGAGAGTAGAACTTACGGAACCCTTTTTCTTAAGCAGATAGAAAAACCAAATATCTTTAAAGAAAGTCTCTTTTTTGACAACTCTCAGACTTATAACAGCAGTGATCTACTCCTCTATCCTGATGGAAATCTCCTTGTCATTTCTCCAAAACTTGAGTGGAAGTATGATGTAAGAGATAACATTTTAGACCCAAGTACAGGCTATTTTATAAACTCGGAGGCAATGGGCTCTTGGCTCTGTGAAGTTTCTGATGCCACTTACTATAAAATGAAATTCTCTGGTGGATATATATTGCCTCTTAACCCTTCTGCATTGGCACTTAAAGCTACTTTTGGCTCTTTGCATATTTATCAAGGAGATATTCCGAAGTCTTATCTCTTTTATGCGGGAGGAATGTACAGTAACCGTGCTTATGGCTACCGAAAACTCAGTTCAAAAAATGATACAGGGGAGTCAATAGGTTCAAGTTCCATCTTAGAGACGAGTGTTGAGTACAGATTTCCAATTTACGGAGAGTTTAAGGGTGTTGTTTTTAATGACAATACATACATTGGCAAAAGAGAAGTGCCCGATTATGATAAAGGCTATTTTAGTGCGGGGGTGGGCATTCGTTATAAAACGCCTATTGGACCGATTGCAGTGGATGTCGGCTTTGATATGGCAAATCCTACTGAACAATATGCACTTCATTTTCATATCGGAGAGTTGTTTTGATTCGAAAAACATATCTTTTTTTGAGAAGCATAAGCATCTTTTTAATTGCTATTTCGCTTACTTTGGGATACCTTCTTACGAATGAGAAACTCATACCTTATCTTGGAAAAAAGTATCTTAAAGAATTTGGTGTTGCGTATACAAAAGTGGAGGGAACTCTGCTTCGCGGAGCTGTGATATCTGAACTGCAATATAAAGATGCATTACACATAAAAATGCTCAAAATCGACTACAATTTTTTCATGCTTTTAAGGGCATCTCCAAAAATAAACAAAATTCAAGCAGACGGAATTTTTTTTGATAACAATAAATTCTCATCTTCAGACTCAAATTCTACACAGAGGGTTATTCCTTCCTTTGACATCTCTGAACTGGAACTCAAAAATACAGAGATAATCATAGAAAAACAAAGGCTTATATTTGATTTAAAGAGTTCAAACATCCATTACGACACCGCTTTGGATATAGAAAAACTGGCACTGAAAAATACAAAGCTGGAGGTGGACAAAGAGATTTTTACATTTGAACTTGAGAGTTCAAATCTTCACTATGCCACTGCACTGGATGTTGAAAAACTTGCCCTCAGTTTCAAATCTTCCTATGCAAATGCAAAAATAGAGGGAAGTGTCGCCACAGAGAAGTTCAAGGGGGATGCCTCTATTGAAATAGACTCTAACCTTTCCAAAAAATATCTCGCATTTTTAAAGGGGTTTCCAAAAGTTTTGGATTTAAAAGTGGATGCTACACTCCAAAGAGTCGATGCTACGACGCAAATCAAAAGCATCTCTCTAAGTAGCGATGACAATTTGAGCATCAAAAAGATGGATGTCGGGCTTAGCTATTTTACAAATGAGAACTATTTCAGTGCGAAAGCAAATTATCTTCTTTCGTATATGGGTATTGAGGCCACAGTCAAAGAGAGTGCACTTTTTGACACGCAGGGAGCATATACGACAAAGTTAAATGCAGAGCTTACAAAAAAAACGATGAATCTTCCTTTTAAAAATTTTCAGGTAGAAGTAAGCGGAGATTCTCATGCAATGGTGGCTGATGCCACTGCACAAAATTTGAAATTGAATCTCTTTTCCTCAGATTATGCAAATTTTACACTTCATACCCAAGGGAAGAATGTTTCGCTCTCTTTTTTAGAAAACCTTCCTGATGTGTTGAGAAAAGATGCTATCACTTTTGTTGGGAATGCAACTCTTGCAACTTCTCCTTTTTCACTTTCAGGATTACTTAAGAGCGAGGGGCTTTACTCCAAAGCGGAAATGACTTTTGAGATGAATAAAAAAAGCGCTTTGTATCAGATGAAAATGGTTCCAAAACAAAAAAGTGCGCTCTTTAAGGCTTATAATCTGAAAAACTTTCTGCCTATTTCTCTTGTCATGTATGATGATTATAGCTCCCAGATAGCAAATCTGGATGCAAATCTTCTCAATGTTACACTGTTTAAGAGTGATAAGATTTTGGAGGGGTGGGGAAATTTGAGTTCAAGTAACTTTGATATAGCGGGTAATTTTGAAAAAGATACAACGCTAACCCTTGACGCAAAAGTTTCCTCTCTTAAAACTCTACTACGCGATTTGAATCTTGTTGAGGTAAATAAGAACAACTTCTATGATGGGGCGATTGATATCAATACTACACTCACACTCTCTAAAAAAATAAATGTAAAAACCAATATCCACATGCCGTGGTATATTGTAAAGCTTGATTCTCAGACAACCTACAGCGGGAAAGAGCTCTTCCTTGAAGCTAGAAGTACGGATAAAGAGATAACCATCAACGAGTACAGTTTTGAGTTTATGAATCAAAAAGTTTATTCAAAAAAACCATCCAAACTCTTTCTTGATGCTGATAACAAGATACATTTCAAAGAGTTTTGGATTTATGACAACCTGCTTTTAAGTGGTGAGATAAATCCTCAAATGATGTATGGGCGTATGAATCTAAAAAGTAGTAGTTTTACATACAAGGGCAAAGAGGGTGAAGTCAAGGTAAAAGCCGACATCACCGCTAGTTTTGATGCGGATGCAAAACAGACGATAGAAGGGAGCATAACACTTCTTGATGGGGTAATCAACTATGAAACAAGAACTGATTATACAGTTTTAGACAGTGACATTATTATTATTCAGGATATGAAAAGCAAAAAAAAATCTAACCGCTATGTCAATATTCGTATTGACTCTGTAAAACCTATAGCGTATAAGGCAAAAGAGATAGACCTTCTTTTTACTCCAAATATTACTCTCTATCAAGAGCCAAATACAGAATTTAAGATTTTTGGAATGATTACAATCAATGAGGGAAAAGTCAGCGGAGGTGATAAAACATTTGAATTTGACAAAAGTGAAATCTATTTTTACGGTGCAAATCCGATTAATCCTTATCTGAACCTCAATATGCAGTACCATACTATGAATGATGTAGATATTCAGATTTATGTGACTAACACTCTCAACGCACCCGTTCTTATTTTTGCCTCAAAACCCGCTTTAAGTCAAAATGACATTATGTCCTACATACTTTTTGGAGAGCCTGCAAACTCTGTGTTTGAAGGCACAAATGAGGAAAATAAACTTTCTGTAAGCTCTTTGCTATTGGGAACAGGACTCAAGAAGGTATTTAGTAAAACAACAGGTGTTAAAATAGATACTCTTAATATTTTGACCAACAAAGAGGGTACTCTAGGATATGAGATAGGTTCACGGTTTAACAAAAAAATTCGTGTAGTCTATAAAAACAACACCGTCTCGAGCGTTATTGTGCAGTACAGTCTCAACCGTTCTATAAGAGTGGATGTCGATGTTCAGGAGAACCAACAGGGTGTGAGTATTATATATATTAAGGATTTTTAATATTACAGCATGCACTTCTCAATGAAAGTCAACCTATCTATAAGGCAAAGGAAGTTTTAAAAAGTTTACTTCCACATGCCAAAAAAATATTATTCGTTAACGCCTCTTTTTCTGTAGAACTCTCTTTTATACTCAGCAAATTTATCCTCTAAAATAGCCTCACGCACTTCTCTCATGAGGTTTAAATAGTAGTGCAAATTATGTATGGTTGCCAGTCTAAAGTATGTAATTTCTCTTGAGCGGAAGAGGTGGTTTAAATACGCTCTTGAGTATCTTTGGCAGGTGATACATTTGCATTCAGGGTCGATTGGTAACTCATCTTCGTTAAATTTTGCACCTTTGATATTTATGCGTCCAAAAGAGGTAAAAAGTGTGCCATTTCTAGCGTTTCTTGTGGGCATAACACAGTCAAACATGTCGATGCCTCGCTCAATGTTTTCTATCAAATCCTCAGGAGTTCCAACGCCCATTAAGTAGCGTGGTTTATCCGTTGGCATGTATTTTACAGTATGTTCTACCGTGTCGTACATTTCGTTATTTAGCTCACCCACAGAGAGTCCGCCGATAGCAAAACCATCATAATCAAGCGCGCAAAGTTCGGTCGCACTTTTGGTTCTAAAAGCTCTGTCTGTTCCACCTTGAATGATAGCAAAGATGTTTTGCTCTACGCCAACACCCTCTTTTTGTTTGGCTCTGAAATACTCAATCGACTCTTTCGCCCAAGCAGTTGTTCTCTCAATACTGAGTGCGATGCGTTCTTGTGTGGCTGGAAGTGCCACCAAATCATCTAAAATCATCATGATGTCGGAGCCTAAATTATGTTGAATGTCTATCACTTTTGTGGGTGTAAAAAAGTGCTTTGAGCCGTCAATATGAGAGCGAAACTCTATGCCATCTTGGGAAGCTTTTGAGATGTCACTGAGGCTAAATGCCTGAAACCCGCCACTATCTGTCAAAAAGCTTTTAGGATAGGTTGTAAAACCATGCAGTTTTCCCATTTTTGCGACTGTTTCATCCCCAGGGCGAAGGTACATGTGGTAAGTGTTCGCCAAAATGATTTCAGCACCGAGCATGTTTAAAACATCGTCCATATCGAGTGATTTTACACTCCCAAGCGTTCCAACTGGCATAAATACAGGTGTTTTTATAGTGGAATGGGCAGTTTTAATTGTACAAGCACGAGCATTTTTTGAGGTGGCTTCGAGGGTAAATTCCATAGTTGATTGTGTCCTAGGTCGTATTAATTGGTCAGCATTATAACATTTAAGAGAGTTTTATGTAAAATTCAAAAATTATTTTCAAAAAAAAGGTGTTTTATGGCAACTGTAGGCATGAGTGATATCAAAAAAAATGTTCGTCTGATTGTAGGTGAAGTACCGTACAAAGTAGTCGAGTTCCAACATGTGAAACCAGGCAAGGGTGCGGCATTTGTTCGTATGAAGATGAAGAGTTTTTTAAATGGAAAAGTCGTTGAAAAAACTGTTCACGCTGGAGATAAGTTTGAAGTTCCTGAAATCACTTATACAACGATGCAATTTCTTTATGATGATGGCGAAGCGTTCCAATTTATGGATAATGATTCGTATGAGCAGTTGGCTCTTTCGTACGAGCAGTGTGATGATGCGTCTAAATGGTTCAAAGATGGTATTAATGTAGATATTATTTTCTACAAAGGCAATGCTATTTCTGTAAGTGCACCTGAAATCATGGAACTTGTTATTACTGATACGCCTCCAAACTTCAAAGGCGACACTTCAAGCGGAAGCAGAAAACCTGCTACTTTAGAGACAGGTGCGGTCGTTCAAGTGCCTTACCATGTTCTTGAAGGCGATACTATTAAAGTGAATACTGTAGATTGTGAGTATTTAGAAAAAGTAAAATAAATTATCCTCTTTTGGCATGTGGAAATTTCCACATGCCAAGAGTTTCACTTTCCACAAACAGATTCAAAATTACCTCATATTTAAGCCTCTTTTACTATAATAATATCCTTATAAAATCAATGAAATGCAATAATAATACAACAAAAGGGTATGCATGCGAAATCTGTTTTACAAAAAAGACCTCTCGGGCGGTGGCGGTAGTTTTGAGCGAAAGTTGGGGCTTTTGGATGTTACATTTATCGGTGTTGGGGCAGTTATAGGCTCTGGGATATTTGTCATCACGGGTCAAGCAGCAGCGACGATGGCTGGACCTGCGATTATTTTATCATTTTTACTCAGTGGTTTGATGATTGCGATTGTTGCACTTATTTATGCAGAACTTAGCTCCGCGTATCCTGTGGCTGGAAGTGCATATAGCTTCACATTTGCAAGTTTGGGTGAGATGTTTGCGTGGTTTGTCGGGTGGAATTTACTCCTTGAGTATGGTGTTGCAACGGCTGCTGTGGCGACGGGCTGGTCTGGATATTTACGACGCTTTTTAGAAAACAGTATGGGAATCTCCATCCCACATGAACTCACGGGAGCATTTGACCCGAGCAATGGAACTTATATCGACATCAGTGCGTTTAGTATTGTCTTACTTATTTTTGTTCTCTTAGCAATCGGTATCAAAGAGAGTGCGAGAGTCAACACAGTCATAGTTTTCATCAAACTTATCGTGCTATCGGTGTTTGTTTTTGTCGGTTTACCGCATGTGGATTTTAATAATCTGAGCAACTTTATGCCTTTTGGCTGGGAAGGTGTTTGGCACGCTTCCTCACTTATCATGTTTGCATATTTAGGTTTTGATGCGATTAGCACGGTTGCAGAAGAGACAAAAAATCCAAGTAAAAATATTCCTTGGGGACTTGTTTTATCACTCCTTTTGAGTGTCGTTTTCTTCATTTTGGTAAGCTTCACGCTCACGGCAATCGTTCCTTATCAAGAACTCAATGTTCCAGATGCCTTGGCTTTTGCACTCTATAAAGTAAACGAGCCATTCGCTGCAAATGTTATTGCTCTTGGTGCGGTGATTACGATTACGACCGTTATGCTTGTTATGGGCTTGGGGTTTACGAGAATTTTGTTTGCACTCTCACGCGATGGGCTTATCACAAAAAGCCTCAGTGAACTTCATCCAAAATATAACACACCCTTCAAAGCAACAATAATCGGCGGTATATTTTTAAGTATCTTAGCTGGATTAGTACCGCTCAAAACTCTGGCGGAACTCGTTAATATCGGGACACTCTTCGCCTACTTGATGGTAACTGTCGCAATCATCGTTTTACGAAAACAAGCAAATATGAAACCAGAGTTTCAAATGCCAGCGTTCAAAATCCTCATGCCTCTTAGTTTTATCCTCATCATCTTCACAATGGCAGGATTACCGTTTGAGACATGGGTACGCTTCATCGGCTGGTCAGCGATAGGCATGGCGATTTATTGGTTTTATGGGAGTAAGGCGAAGGTATGAGTGAAAAATAAAAGTGTTGAGGGTAAAAAATGAAGCCAATAAAAAATGATGATTACTATCTCAACATAAAAAATATCCTTCAAAATGCAAGAGATAATGCCTATCGACAAGTGAACTTCATCATGGTTGAAGCGTACTGGAACATCGGTCAGCAGATAGTTGAAGAGGAACAAAACGGCAAAGATAGAGCAGAATATGGTTCGTACCTCATAAAAGAGCTTTCCTCGCAACTTACACAAGAGTTTGGAAAAGGATTCACTCAGCAAAATCTTAGAAATATGAGACAGTTTTATAACTGTTTTCCAATTCGCTCCACACTGTGTAGCGAATTAAGTTGGAGTCATTATCGACTTATCATGAGGCTAGATAATCCCCAAGCACGACTTTGGTACACAGAAGAATCTGCAAAAGCAAACTGGAGTGTCAGAGCTTTGGAGAGACAAATCGGTACTTTTTATTATGAAAGAATTGTCTCAAGCAAAGAAAAACAACCCCTCATCACAGAAGCCGAAAATAACACAAAAGATTTGCAGTTATCTCCAAAAGACATTATCAAAGACCCTTATGTTTTGGAGTTTTTAGACCTCAAACAAAACAACAGTTTTTATGAAAGCGATTTAGAATCCGCTCTCATAGAAAAAATACAAGAGTTTTTACTCGAACTTGGTCGCGGTTTTGCATTTGTAGCCAGACAAAAAAGAATCCAAACTGAGACAAGTGATTTTTACATAGACCTAGTTTTTTACAACTACATCTTAAAATGTTTTGTCATCATAGACCTCAAAAAAGGCAAATTAACCCACCAAGATGTAGGTCAGATGGACATGTATGTGCGAATGTATGACGACATGGAAAAAGAAAAAAACGATAATCCAACCATAGGAATCATACTCTGTGCAGACAAAGACAATACAGTCGTAAAATACTCCGTTTTAAATGACAATGAAAATCTGTTCGTGTCGAAATATCAGCTCTATTTACCGAGCGAGGAAGAGTTGAAGGCGGAGATTGAGAGGGATGTTTTGGAGTTGCAGAGGGAGATTTATAAATAATGAATGGCTATGATTTTTCAACACTAAACGATAAAGAATTTGAACATATATCGATAGATTTAATATCAATAGATAAAGAAAAAAGATTTGAAAGATTTAAAGCTGGAAAAGATGGTGGAATTGATGGAAGATTTTATCATTCAGATGGAAGTCAAGAAATCATACAATGTAAGCATTATCTCAAAACAGGTTTTGATGGACTTATAGCCTCATTAAAAAAGAAAAATGACAAAGGTGTCAATGAAATTGATAAAGTTAATAAATTAAATCCCATAAAATATATATTTGTCACCTCACTACAATTATCAGCAAATAATAAAAAGACTATTAAAGAATTATTCATTCCCTATATCCAAAGTGATAACGACATTTATGGACAAGAAGATTTAAATGTAATTTTAAGTGATAACACTAATATTGAAGAGAAGTATTATAAACTTTGGATTAGCAGTACAGTTGTCTTAAATCGTATAATGAATAATGCTATTAAAAGTAGAAGTGAAGCATTAGTAGAGAATATAAAGGAAAAATCGAAATATTATGTAATTACAGAAAATCATAATAAAGCGATAGAAATACTTGAAAAAACAAATGTAATTATAATTGCAGGTGAGCCTGGGATTGGTAAAACAACATTAGCTAAAAATATGGCTATATTTTACATTGAAAAAGATTTTGAATGTTATGATATAGAGAATGCAATAAATGAAGCGGAAAGTATTTTTGAAAAAGGTAAAAAACAGATATTTTATTTTGATGATTTTTTAGGTAGTAATTACCTAGAAGCACTTGAGAATAAAAAAGATTCTCATATTATGAAATTTATAGAGCGAGTCAAACGAGATAAATTCAAAAGATTTATTTTAACGAGTAGAACCAATATATTTAATCAGAGTATTTTACTTAGTGATACATTTAAGAGTAAAAATATTGATGAAGATGAATTTATAATATCTATAGCTTCTTTAAAGGAGATGGATAAGGCATATATACTTTACAATCATATTTGGCATAGTAATTTAGAAGAAACATATATCGATGAAATTTATAAAGATAAACGATACAAAAATATCATAAATCATAAAAATTTTAGTCCTAGAATTATTGAATTCATTACTGATACAGTTAAGATTAAAAAAGAAGATGTTAAACCTTCAGAGTATTGGGTTTATCTTGTTGATAAGTTAAATAATCCACAAGATATATGGAAAAATACATTTGATAAACAAAGTGATGATTTTATACGAACTATCGTTGTTTTGGTAGTTTTAAATGGAAATAAAATTGAGGAAAATGAATTAAAAAATGCTTATATTTCTTATATAAAATTAACAGATTTAAAGAATAGTTCATATGCTTCAAAGGAGTTTGAAAGTATCGTAGAAGAAGTCGTAAAATATTTTTTAAATCGAACCTATAACAAAATATGGGAAAAAGTTGAATATACACTTTTTAACCCTTCAATTGCCGACTTTGTTTTAAATAGATATAGCGGCGATACAACAAAGCTAATGAATTTTTATCTGTCTTTACAAACTCTTGAGTCATTGAAAGAATTACACAGTAGAAAGGTGTTTGGAAAAATAGATGTTAATATTTATGAAAACTTGCTTACTAGATTACATGAAAATTTAGATATATCTAACTTAAGTAACATTGATTACATCATACAGTTACTATATATGACTGAGATTTATAGATTTACTAAGCCTATTGAAAACGAAAAAAGAAATAAATTCTTTCAAAATTTCATTGATTGCCCACAAGATTTTAAACTAATAGATGAGTTTATAACTACAATAATTTATATAAATAGTGAAGATTTATTAATCTCTAATTATGACTTTATATTTAGCATGATGGAAAACATGAATCTTGATGAAAGTAATATTAATAAAATTATTGAATTATTAAAATATTTTGATATTCATGATGATAATATTGATAATAAATTAAATAAATTAATTCATGAATATTTAGAAAGTGAACTAGATTCATGTTTGTCTCAGCTTGAAATTGATGATGTAGAATTTGAGAATGATAAAGATGGAGTATTTGTAAGAGATGAAGAGATAAAAGAATATGTTACATTTAATATTGATACGCTAATTCATGGAATAGATAAATATGAAGCGATTAATATAGATAGAGATTCTATAGCTGATACAGTAAATATTGAAGATATAAATTATAATTTAGTTAATGCATATATGGAAGCTTTTATGGAAGAAGGTTATGATCATAAAGATATTGTTTCAAGTCATAATATAGATAGTATTGAAGATTTATTTGAAAGGTAATATATGATTATATTCACCCAAAAAGCCAACACTTCAGAGCTAGATACAAAAACAGATGAGTTTGTCTATAA
>JAABQD010000019.1 GCA_011391635.1 Sulfurimonas sp.
CAATCCTTTGTTAGAGATATTTTGATAGACAATGAGGATGCGGTTATCGTCAATGCAATCATTCAAATGGCTAAAAATCTCAATCTTAAAACGATTGCAGAAGGGGTTGAAAATCAAGATGTCCTTAATGTTGTACACACTTTAGGATGTGATGAAGTGCAAGGGTACCATTTCGCTAAGCCTATGGAATCTAGCGAATTTGAAAAATATCAAAAAACATTTATGTCACAACTATTGAATATAAATACAAATAAACAATGAGAAATCCTCCATGTCAAAAATAGAACTCCATGAAAACGAATCTATAGATACAAATAATTACTATAGTCAAATATTGGAAAATAGTAATGATGTAATCTATGTCATAGAGGTAACAAACGAGGGTCGATTTATTCATAAAGAGATTAACAACACTTTTGTCCATGAAACAGGCATCCCAAGGGATGAAATCATAGGTCGTTATGTTGATGAGATGCAAGACAAAGAGTTTAAAGATATTCTGATAGAAAAATACTCCTCTTGCATCCAAGCCGGAGCAAAAACCGACTATATCAATGAGTATAATTTCCCCTCAGGTCGCAAAATATTTCATTCAGTTCTCACACCAATATATGATGATAACGGGGTTATATATCAAATTGTGGGCATTGCAAGAGATATTACGAAACAAAAACAAAATGAAAAGCATTTAGTCAAAAGTGAAACAGCTTTCCGTACATTAGTAGAAAATCACCCCGATATCGTCATCCGTTTTGATTCCACATGCCAATATATTTATGTAAACCCTGCATTTGAGAAGATTTCGCAATATAAAAAGGATGAACTTCTAGGAAAAACCCCCGTGGAGTCTTCTCCGTTTATCGCTCCAAAATACTTCATGAATGAACTAAACAAAGTCATGCAGACGCAATCTCCATCAGAGTTTGAAATGGTAATATACTCACATGAAGGAGATATAAGTTGGCATGTGGTTTCACTTGTCCCTGAAATTGACGAACAAGGAGCGATAGGTGTACTCTGTGTTGGTCATGATATTACACATGCCAAACAGTATGAATCCATGCTTCAAAAAAGTTCTCATTTAGAACAGCAAATGTCTCAAATAGCTTCAAATCTCCCAGGGTTTATTTTCACATTAAATAAGTCCCATGAGGGACACTTGAGTATGCCCTATGTAAGTAGCGGTATAACCACTCTGCTTGGGATTCATCCAGAAAAACTTTCCAAAGATATAACACCGTTCTACAAGCTGATTCACCCAGATGATCTGCAAAAACTTAAAAAAGCGATTAGCATTTCTGCTTTTGAATTCGCACCTTTTAGTGAAGAGTTTCGTGTTTTAGAAACCAGACAAGAGGAGCGTTGGATTGAAGCCAAAGCTCTGCCTCAGATAGACCATGATGATTATGGCTCAATCCTATGGCATGGAATGATGCTGGATATCACAGAGCGTAAAAAAAATGAGATACTATACCAATCTAAGAGCGATTTAATTCGCTCTCTTGTTGAGAGTTCCCCTGATATCGCCATATTTGCACTTGACACAGCCTATAACTATCTTTCATTCAATACGAAACATAAAGAGGTTATAGCACATCTTTGGGGAAAAGAGATTGATATTGGCATGAATATGCTCGAGCTAATAACACTCGACTCCGATAGAGAAATGGCGAAACTCTCTTTCGATAGAGCCTTATCAGGAGAGAGTTTTAATATAGAGAGTATCTATGGAGACAATGAACTCTCTAAAAAAGTGTGGCATATCTTTTTTGCTCCGATTCACTCTCACACTAGTGAAATTATCGGTGTTACATGCTTCAATATCGATATTACAGAACATAGAAAAACAGAGACAATTCTCCAGCAAATGGAAGCGAAATACTCACTCCTCTTTCAAGAGAGCCAAATGGCAATTTCTCTCTTTTCTCTTGAGCGTTTTGTCTTTCTAGAAGTAAATAAAAGCCATATCTTGCATACGGGATATACAAGAGAAGAGATAATCGAACAGCAAGGTATAGATATTTGGGTAGATAAAACACAGAGAGATACTTTTCTCAGTGAAGTGCAACTTATGGGGAAAGTGGAAAATTTTGAATTTCTCTACCGTAAAAAAGATGCCACTGTAGGCGTTGCATCCACACACGGAACACTCCTAGAATTGAATGGAGAGTGGTGTATTTTAGCAGAGACGGTTGATATAACAGAGCGAAAACAGCAAGAGGAAGCTTTGGCACAAAAAGAGAAAGAGTTCCGTACACTCGCTGAAAATAGCCCTGATACTATCGCTAGATACGATAAAGATTATATAAGGTTCTATGCAAATCCAGCATTTATAACTCTTTCTGGGCTAAGTATTGACGAGCTAGTTGGTAAAACACCGACTGCAACGAACAATTCAAAACAGGCGATGCAATACGAAAAAATCATCAAATATGTATTTGAAACTGGCATTAAAAGTGAGCTTGAATATACTTGGCAAAATAAGGCGGGTCGCTTCATTACCAGTCACATTCACATTATTCCTGAAATAGATAGTAATGGAAATGTCTCGAGCATATTGGCAATCGGGCGAGATATCACAAGTATCAGAGAGAACGAAAGCAGACTCAAGGAAGCTCAAATATTGGCAAAAGTAGGAAGTTGGGAGTTGGAATTTCCAGGATTACAACTCTTTTGGAGTCAAGAGGTCTATAATATTTTTGAAATCAGCCCAGATGAATACGAACCCTCTTATGATCATTTTCTCAATTTAATTCATCCAGAAGATAGAGAACTCGTAGATGCAGCCTATAGTGAATCACTCAACAACAAAACGCACTACGATATAGTTCATCGTCTTCTCTTTCCTGATGGTAGAATTAAATATGTCCATGAAAGAGGACACACAATCTACGATGAAAATGGCACTATACTCCGCTCTATTGGCTCCATCCAAGATATTACAGAACGAAAAACAGTAGAAAACTCTATGGAGCATATGGCACATCACGATACACTCACAGGATTGCCAAATCGTCTTATCGCTCAGAAAAAAACAGAAGAAGCAATCAAATTTGCAAAAAAGAACCACTCAAAAGTTGCTCTTCTCTTCCTTGACCTTGATGGATTTAAAATAATTAATGATTCTCTTGGTCACTCCATAGGAGATGAGATGATAAGAATGGTTGCTTCACGACTCAAAGAGTGTGTGTATGAAAACAGCACCATATCGCGACATGGCGGAGATGAATTTTTAATCATCTTGCCAAATATTCACGATAAAAAAGAGGTTCACAAGATCATAGAAAAACTTCTCTCTAAGTTTGAACATCCATTTGATATCAAAGGTCATTTTCTGACAACATCGGCATCCATTGGAGTCGCTCTGTATCCCGATAGTAGCAACTCTTTTGACTCCCTCCTTCGAAATGCAGATACTGCAATGTATAAAGCCAAAGAAAATGGTAAAAATACCTATTGCTTTTACAATATACACATGTTTCATAACCTTATCGGAAAAATCCAAGTTCAAAACGATTTGAAAAAAGCGATAACAAATAAAGAGTTTGTTCTTCATTACCAACCACAAATCGATTTAAAACTCAATCAAATCACGGGTGCTGAAGCACTCATACGATGGAGACATCCACAACTTGGCATGATACCACCTATGGATTTTATCCCTATGGCTGAATCGAGTGGGCTGATTATTCCTATCGGAGAGTGGGTTATCATGGAAGCGTGTAAACAAGCCGCTCTTTGGGCAAAAAAAGGAATAGAACTCACGATTGCAGTCAATATATCTGCTGTGCAATTTAAGAGAGGAAATTTAGAAGAAATTGTCAGAAATGCTCTTAATGCTTCAGGACTTAAACCTCAATTTTTGGAACTTGAACTCACGGAAACCATCATGATTCACGATGCAGAAAAAATTCTCAAATCAGTACAATTACTCAAAGATATAGGCGTACAGCTCTCTATTGATGACTTTGGAACTGGCTACTCCTCTTTGGCATATCTCAAACGATTTGCTGTTGATAAACTCAAAATAGACCAATCCTTTGTTAGAGATCTTTTGATAGACAACGAAGATGCGGTTATCGTCAATGCAATCATTCAAATGGCTAAAAACCTCAATCTTAAAACGATTGCAGAAGGGGTTGAAAACCAAGATGTGCTGGATGTTATACATACTTTGGGATGTGATGAAGTGCAAGGGTACCATTTCGCTAAGCCTATGGAATCTAGCGAATTTGAAAAATATCAAAAGGCATTTATCTCTTGATACAATAGCTAGTTACTTGCAGTGGCAAAGGCAACATGCTATGATTCCAAAATAATTTTTTATAGACTATCTATCTGAAAACTATGTAATTTTATTCACTGAAGGAATCATAACTCATGATTAAAAATATGTTACTGTTTAAAAACAAAAGTGTCCTCTTTGCGGAAGAAGATGCTATTGCTAGAGCAAATATGACGGGGATTTTACTCATGCTTTTTGGTCAAGTTTTTTCTGCTTCTAATGGGGAAGAGGCATATGCTCTTTATAAAAATGAATCACCAGATATTCTTATAACAGATATTAAAATATCAAAAAAAAGTGGTACTGTACTCATTAGAAGAATACGACAAGATGATAATCATACACCTATTATTTTATTGTCCGACACCACAGAACAAGCATTACTCGCACATATCACTGATGTCTCTATTGATGGCTATCTGGTCAAACCCATAGAACCAGAAAAACTAACACATGCCATATGCAAAGCTATACAAAGAACTCCAAAATACAAAGGTTTAACCATCCTCACACAAGAGCTTTTGTACAATTTAGATACACAAGAGCTCTGTCGCAATGGCACCGTTATCGACCTAGGAGTCAAAGAGCAAGAACTCCTGAAACTCCTCATCAGTAATTACCACAGAACAGTTACAAAAAAAGAGATTGCAAACACTCTATGGCCAGCCGAGACCCAATATAGTTCAGCTGTAAAAAATATTGTCCTTAGGCTACGCAAAAAACTTGAAAGTGATATTCTTATCTCTGTAAGAGGGATTGGTTATAGGCTCGATACTAACAAGATTTAATAAAACATCATTGAGAATTTTTATGATATTTGCAACCAATTTGCAACCAATTTGCAACTATATTATGACCTTTTTAATGACTTCGATAGGAAAAATAAGATAAAATAATCTTTCTAAGTTTTATTAAAATCTCACACAAAGTTGTTCAAATGATTAATAATTTTCTTCTCCTGAAGGATAAAACAATTTTATTTGCCGAAGATGACATCATTAGCCGAACCAAAGTAGTTGAAATTTTAACTATGATTTTTGATAAAGTTTATTCGGCACAAGATGGGAAAGAGGCGTATGAAATATATGAAGATGAATCACCAGATATCATTCTCACTGACATTAAAATGCCAAAAATTGATGGACTAGAACTCATAAAAAAAATACGCCAAAACGACTATAAAACACCGATTATTTTAATGACAAGTTTTGCAGAGCAAGAGTTGCTTGTGGATGCTGCAAATCTCTCCATAGATGGCTACCTCGTAAAACCTGTAAGTCTTGAAAAATTAACTTTTTCACTCTGCAAAGCTATACAAAGAATCAATCGAGATTTAGGTTTATTCCCTTTAGGAAATGATTTCTTTTATAATTTATCTACCAAAGAACTCTATAATAACGGAAATGTTGTGGCATTGGGTGTAAAAGAGCAAGAGCTTCTTCTTCTGCTGATAAATAGCCCTCTTAAAACCGTTACTAAAGAAGAAATTGAAAAAAAACTTTGGCCGATTGAGCCAGTCAGCACTTCGGCAATTAAAAAATTAGTGCTTAGAATTCGTCAAAAAACACATCAAAATATTATAATTTCTGTTCGGGGAATCGGGTACCGACTGGATGCTCGTAAGACCCCTAGATAAAAATATAATGAGCTAACAAACATGATGAAAACAAATAATTCTGAATTATCATTAAGAGAACACGCAAAATCCATCGTAAGCACTAAAAAAAAACATACATCCGAGCATCTGAAAACTCTCTCTCTTGAAGAGATACAAGCATGGATTGAAGAGTTAGAAACAGATAAAATCGAACTTGAGATGCAAAACGAATATCTCAAACAAACTCAGATAGACCCCAACAATACTAAAGAATCCAAAGAATACGAAAAAGAGCTCATATCCAACAGTGAAGCACAAAATAAGATGCTGTTTTTGCAATCAAAATACGCTTCTATGGGTGAGACGGTGGGCAACATCGCACACCAGTGGAAACAACCGCTTAATGCGATTAGCAGTATTCAAAACAGCATCAAAGCCACCCTGCTTTTTAAGGGTGAAATGGAAAAAGAAAAACTTTTAGACTCTGTTGAAACAAGTTTCAAATTATTGCAACACTTGGGCGAAACAATCGATACCTTTTATGGTTTTTTGAGTCAAAGGAATAGCAGTAACAGTAGCTTTGTTCTCTCAAATGAACTAGAAACTATACGCAAAATAACGGAATACTCATTTCAAAACAGCAACATTCAACTTATCTATAATCTTCAAGTAAATCCGACTGTTCAAGGCAATCCAAACGAATTTACCCACGCAATGCTCAATCTCATTCTCAATGCAAAAAACGCATTGGATGATTCGAAACCCGTTTCACCAATGATTAGCATTCAAGTCCTTGGTGAGGAGGAGAGATGTACGATTATTGTCTCTGACAATGCAGGTGGCATATCACTAGAACCTATTGAAAGCATCTTTGAGTGGCATAGAAGTTCCAAAGAGGATAGCTCTGGTGTTGGACTCTATATGACAAAAAAAATCATTGAAGAACGATTCGGCGGAACAATCCAAGTTGAAAATAAAAACAAGGGTGCGTGTTTTACTCTGACATTGCCATATGTAGCACATGAGAAACAACTTATTCCTTATGAAATAGATACTAAACCTAGCTTAGAGCAGATAAAACAACTCAGTAAAAAAATTGTGGAGCTCGAAGAGCTTGAAAAAACACTCAAAAAATGGGCTGATATTTTTGCACATGCCAAATGGGCGATTACGATACGCATCAAAACGAGTAAAACTTTTGAAATGACAAATCCTGCTTTTCATGCACTCTACGGCTATACGCAAGAAGAGCTAAAAACAGTCGAAGTAGCAGATCTTTTCGCACCTGAGAGCTTAGATATACTGCAAAAAATGCACAAAGAAGCTTTTGAGAATGGCTATGCGGTCATTGAAGCGATACATAAACGCAAAGACGGCTCCTACTTTCCTGTATCTATTGAGCTGATAGTAATCAAAGATGAACAAGGAGAAGTTTTATACCACATTGCCAATATCTGGGATCTTACAGAGAAAAAAAAGTTTGAAGAGCGACTCAAACTCAAAAAATTTGCGATAGACAACATAAAAGAAGCAGTATTTTTAGCAGATGAACATGGCAATATTGCTTATGTCAACGATGAAGCGTGTCGCTCTCTTGATTACTCAAACGAAGAGTTATTGCATATGAATGTTACAGATATAGATCCAAACTGGCCAAAAGAGCGATGGCCTGAGTTTTGGAATATACTCAAACAAGAGAAAAGTTCACTTGTAGAAGTTATGCATAGACGAAAAGATGGTTCACTCTTTCCTTCAGAAGTCCGAGCAAACTACTTTGAATATAACGGAGTCGGTTACAATCTTGGACTATGCAGAGACATTACAGAACAAAAAGCTGCCCAAAAAGAGCTTCTTCTTCTGGGTATGGCACTCAACAATACAACAGAAGCCATCTATATTATGATAAATGCAGATATTGTTCAGGTTAACGATGGTGCGTGCAATATGTTAGGTTACACTCACGAAGAGCTTACCTCGATGAGCATTCTCGATATTGACCCGCATATAACAAAGGAAGAAGTAGAAGCGATTATCCTTGAGGGTGTTCAAAATAAAAATGTTCGTTTCGAAAGACAACATAAAACAAAAAATGGGCATTTAATCGATGTTGAAATCGTTGGAACTCACTTTGAATATGACGAAATAACCTATTCATTTTCATCTGTCAGAGATATTAGCGAACAGAAAAAAGCACGAGAAGAGCTTCTTCTCAAAGAGTTTGCACTTGACAAAATCAATGAAGCAGTCTATCTTATCGATAAAGATGCGATGTTTCATTATGTAAATGAAGGGGCATGTAGTGCTTTAGGCTATTCAAAAGAGGAACTTCTTACGATGGGAGTCATGGATATTGATTCGAGTACATCCATAGAATTTTGGACCACACATTGGCAAAATATCAAAAAATATAAATCAGACTTAGTTTTGAGTTATCATCAAAGAAAAGATGGTATGATATTTCCTATCGAGGTTAGTGCTAACTATTTTGAGTATAACGGCAAAGAGTATAATCTTGCAGTAGCAAGAAATATTACTGAACGAATCCGGCTCGAAAAACAAAAAGACAATGAACGAATGCGTCTCTTTTTTGAGCGACAGCTTGTCGGTATGGCGATTACATCACCACAACAAGGTTGGCTCCATGCAAATGAGAAACTCCAACAGATGCTAGGTTACACACATGAAGAACTTACGCAACTTACATGGGCGGAACTCACTTATCCTGAAGATTTAGCAGAAGATGTCGAACAGTTTGAGAAACTACTTCGTGCTGAGATAGAAGACTACATGCTAGAAAAACGATTTATCCGTAAAGATGGAACACTTGTTTATACAAATCTTTCACTCAGTTGTGTTCGCAATGACGATAAATCAGTTCATTATGTCCTAGCACTTTTAGAGGATATTTCAGAGCGAAAAGCCCAAGAAAAAGCCTTAATACAAAAAGAACAGCAACTTCGTGCTTTAGCAGACTCTTCACCTGGAATGATGGGAAGTTTCCACATGCGAGCAGATGGTTCCATCTATATGCCTTATGTTTCGCCTAATCTTGTAGATATTTTTGGTTTGCAGCCACAAGATATTGCAGATGATGCGTCGTCCTTAATGGCATTAACACACCCCGATGATGCCGAGCGAGTTGAAAATTCTATTGCCGATTCAGCACGCACTATGAGTATCTGGCATGAAGAGTACAGAATCAACCATCCGCTCAAAGGTGAAAGATGGATGGAAAGCAATACTAAACCGGAACTTCATCATGAAGATGGGATTATCTGGTATGGGTATATTCACGACATTACCGAGCGTAAAGTTCAAGAAGAGGCATTAGCACTAAAAGAGCGTGAATTCCGCACACTTGTTGAAAACCTGCCAGACAATGTCATTCGCTACAATAGTGCATGTCAGGCTACCTATGTCAGTCCGAGGATGGAACGGGTAATCGGTCTTGACAATGTAACTCAGATGATTGGTAAAACACCTCTAGAAGTATCTGCGATAGATTCTTTGCCAACAAAGTATTATCAACAAACCATTAAGCAGGTTCTAGCTTCAGGCGAAATGGCTGAGATTGAGATTGAAGTGCCTGTGCCATCAGGAGAGAAGCAAATCCACACTATCCGCTTTGTAGCTGAGCATAATCAAGAAGGTGAGATATACAGCGTACTTGCTATAGGAACTGATATGACTGAGCGTAAGCGTTTTGAAGTAGAGCTTCAGGCTAAAACAACTCTCCTCCACGCCATCCTAGAGAGCTCTCCAGGGGTCATTACATTTGCACTTGATAAAAACTACCGCTATATAGCCTTTGACTCCAAACATGCCCATGTGATGCAGTCAATATTTAACAAAGAGATTAGTATCGGAATGAATATGTTTGAAGTTATAAATTCCGCTACCGATAGAGATATTGCAAAACGGAGCTTTGATAGAGCTTTAAGTGGAGAAAGCTTCACATCTGAAGAGGAGTATGGTGACGAGCGTCTCTCCCGTAATCACTGGCAAATTTTCTATGCCCCTATCCGCTCAGAGAGTGGTGAAATTATGGGACTTACCTGCTTTAATATAGATATCACTGAACGAAAAGAACTAGAAATTCTTTTAGAAAAAGAGCGTAAATTCTTAACCGATGCACAACGCGTTGCACATACAGGTAGTTGGTATCTCGATATACCAAACGGTGTTCTATCATGGTCTGATGAAACCTATAGAATATTCGAGCTTGATAAAGAGAATATAGATGATTTACACAAAACATTTTACGAGTCTGTTCATCCTGATGATAGAGAGATGGTAAATGCACCCTATTTAGAATCTTTAAAGACAGGAATTCCTTACGAGATAGAACACAGAATTGTTATGAGTGATGGCAGAATCAAATATGTTATCGAAAGATGCGAACATGCATATGATAGAGACAGAAAACCTCTCTACTCAATAGGAACTATACAAGATATTACAGAGCATAAACTACTGGAAAAAGAGGTTGAAGATTCATATAATTTCCTTAACAATCTTGTTGACTCCATCCCTGATCCTATTTTTGTAAAAGATAGAGAACATCGATGGATACTGCTCAATAAAGCCAACATCGCTCTCACTGGCATAGACCATAAGACGCTCATTGGAAAATCTGATTATGACATATTTCCACAAGAGCAAGCCAATATTTTTTGGGAGAAGGATGAACTTGTCTTTAACTCAGGAGAGGTAAATATCAACGAAGAGTATTTTACCTCTGCTGATGGAGTTACACACACTATCGAGACTGTAAAATCAACATTTCTCTCCACAAATGGAGAGAAATATTTGGTCGGAATCATTCGTGATATCACGAAACGAAAACAAGCAGAAGATACCATTAAAGCTTTAAATGAAACTCTTGAAATCAAAGTACAAGAGAGAACTGCCGACCTTCAAAAAGCTCTAGAATTTAAAGAAGGGGTTATCAATGCTATTCCTGATCTCATGTTTGAAGTCGATAGCAAAGGAACATATCTAAATGTCTGGGCAACAAACACTGAGTTACTCGCTGCTCAAAAGAAACTGCTTCTTGGGCGTACATTTTATGATGTTTTATCAGCTAAAGCGGCTGAGACCACATTCGCAGCAATCCAAGAAGCCAATGCAAAAAAACTCTCTTTTGGCAAGGTAATTAAGATAGACTTACCTCAAGGTGAACGCTGGTTTGAGCTTTCTGTCTCTAAAAAAGGTTTCGGAGAAACATTTATAATTATCTCACGCGATATTACAGAACGCAAAACAACAGAAGCAACCATTCAAGAGCTCAATACTAATCTCGAAAAACGAGTCATCGAACGAACAGAGGAGTTGCAAAAAGCACTTGAATTCAACGAAGATATTATCAATGCTATTCCTGATTTACTCTTTGAAATAGCTCCTGATGGAACATATCTTGGCATGTGGACACGGGATAAAGAACTTCTTATTGCACAAAAAGAGTTCTTACTTGGAAAAAATATTCGTGATGTTTTACCAAGAGAAGCCGTTGCTGTTTCTTTCAAAACGATGGAAGAAGTGGAATGCAATGGCTCATCTATTGGAAATGTATATAAACTCGATCTTCCTGATGGGACGCACTGGTTTGAGCTTTCTATGACTAAAAAAGAGTCTGATGGTACCTATCTGGCTCTCGCTCGTGATATAACCGAACGCAAACTCGCACAAGAAGAAGTTCAAAAACTCAATAACACACTCGAAAAACGAGTCATTGAACATGCTGCACAACTAGATGAAGTAATGGCAACACTGGGTAAAAATAAGAGTAAAAAGTAAGAAATGCAGAAGATTATACAGTCTGGTGCATTGCACCACGACTGAGAAAAACTCTAATTAACGATGTGCCAATGTATTGAGTAGGTTTGAGAGTTCAAGACTCGATTTTTCCATGACTTGAAAATTTTCAATAATCTTTTGTGCATTTTGTTGTTCAAAAACAGCACCTGACTGAACATACTCAAAATTTCTTCTCGCATGGTCATGAATAGATTTATGCTCTATTTGAAGCTGTGGATATTCTGGATAGTTTCCAAATCTCTCTTTGGCTTCCTCTTCGTACCATTTGTTAAAACGACAATCTGAATTTGTAGGTACCTCTTTATCTCTATCATTACGCATCACAGTAGAGTATGTTAAAGATTTAAAAATAGAGTGGTCAATTTTTACAAGAGATATGAGAAAAACATTTGTAAGGATATCTGCATCATGTGCTGTTTGTTTCGCATCACTATTAAACAGTTTCAGCGTAGAAGAAAAATTGTTCATATACTCAATAGAGTCATTAGCCAATTTAAGCATATTTTCCGATTCATCTTGCATTCCAGTCGTTTCTTGTTGGAGTGTTGCAAGAGTTATAGAAATTTCTGATGTAGCTTTTGTAGTTCTCTCCGCCAATTTTCTCACTTCATCCGCAACAACTGCAAATCCTCGTCCATGTTCTCCTGCACGAGCAGCTTCTATTGCAGCGTTAAGTGCCAGAAGATTAGTCTGGTCTGCAATATCTTTGATAAGCTCAGCGATAGATGAAATCTCTTGAGATTGTTGACTTAAACTATTTACTCCCTCGGATGTTTTTGTAATACTATCATTCAACTCTACAAAATTTCTATTTACATTCTCCACTGAAGTAAGAGTCTCCAGTGACAATTTTGCAGTTTTATTGGAAGAGTCAGCGATTTTTTTCATTAGCTCACTTCCTTGCTCAACATCTTGTTTAATATCGAGCATACCGCCATTTGTTCCACCTCCAAGACCATCAAAAGCTTTTCCTAATCGACCTTGTGCTTCCATGATTTTACCAGCAACAATACCTTTAAGTGCATCATTGAGCGGTGCAATTGCATCCTTGAAGCTTCCTTTGAGACCTTTATCAAAAATAACTGCATTAGGACTCCCTTCACTTGCAAAATGTATTGAGGTAAGTGTGTCACGAATAAATGTTTCAACTTGATCCACCAAATTATTATACCCCCATGCAATGTCAAAGTATTTTGAGTCCAAAGGTATATTTGTAACCCTCTGCTCCAATCTTCCAAGACCGGCACTCTTGACAATACTATTCATCTGTGCAAGAAGTTCATCGTCTTTGCTGTTGTGATTATTTGGAAGAAAAACACCAAAGACAAAGAGCATAAATATTGTAAATGCTACAGTAAAAGAGTAGAAAAATCCTATATAAAAAGCAGTTATAATCGCCACTGTAAGAAAATAGAGTATTTGTTTATTTTTGAAAATTAATGATAAGCTCATCGTAAGAGACTCCTTGTTTTTTCAATATATCTTCGAGTAGTTGTTCGGACGCGTTAACACCGCCTTGTTTTTCAGCTTTTAGCAAATCTGCATATATGACTTCAATTGTTTGTATTGCTCTGTCATTTGGTTTACGACGAACAGAGTAATACCCTATAATATTACCTCTGGCATCAAAAGATGGTGTAACATTTGCAAAAACCCAATAATAATCCCCATTTTTGCATTGATTCTTTACATAAGCATTGATAGATTGTTTATTTTGAACTCTTTTCCAAAGAAGTTTAAAAACAACGGAAGGCATATCTTTGTGCCTCAATATATTGTGTGGAGCGTTCAACAACTCCTTTTCTGGGTACCCTGACATTTTTATGAATGTTTCATTTCCATAAGTGATATGACCTTTAATGTCTGTTTTAGAAACAATAAAGTCATTCTCTTGCATTACTATTTGCATAATTTCATCCCTTTTGATAACTTTTCGAATCAAGAGTTTACACAAAAGGAAGTTCCATAATGGTTCCAAGAAAAGTGTTAAGAAAACTTCAAAATCAAATTTCACTACGCCAATTCTAAACTCTAAGTTTCATTTGCTAAAATTATCTTCATGATTGAATTAGATAACAGAACCTCACTTACCATTGACGAGCCATTTTTAAATGCGATAGCCGATAAGTTTACCGATAAAGAGATAGAACTCATCATCACTTCAAATGAAGAGATACGCCAAATCAATAAAGAACATAGAAATATCGATAAAGATACGGATGTACTTAGTTTTCCTTATGTCGCTATGCCGATGGCACCGCTTGGAAGTATTGTCATTTCATCTTGGCATGTGGAATCAAAGGCCAAAGAGTTTGGTCACACTTCAAATGATGAGTTAGCACTTCTTTTTATTCATGGACTTTTACATCTGCTTGGGTATGACCATGAAGTGGATGGTGGTGAAATGAGAGAAAAAGAGGCTCTGCTGATAGAAGAGTTCTCTTTACCAAAGAGTCTTATCATTCGAACGCAAGGATAAAAACTACTCTTTCGTGATATATCCTAATTCGAGCAATTTATCATAAACTTTTGAAACAATTTCCCCAGAAGCTGCACCTCCGTGTCCACCATGTTCTACGAGAACCAAAACGACATATTGTGGTTTATTGTAAGGTCCATAAGTGGTAAACCATGCATGAGAACGACTATAATACTCCATATCATGCTCTGCTTTTCGTTTTTTCTCTTCCTGTCCAATCGCTATAACTTGTGCCGTTCCTGTTTTCCCAGCAATTTTTACTTTTGAATTGACATAATGAAGTGCTGTTCCTCCTGGTTCATTACACACTTCATACATTGCTTGTTGGACAAGTGGAAGTTTCTTTTTCTCTTCTTGAGTTAAAATATCTTCGGGTTGTGGTGTATAAGGTTTATCACCCACCATTTTAGCAATATGAGGTGTTGGAAGCTTTCCGGTTGCCATGAGTGCTGTATATCGAGCCATTTGGATTGGAGTTATCAAAAAATCCCCCTGACCAATAGAAGTATTGACAGTCTCTCCAAGTGTCCATGGTTTGTTGTATTTTCTTTTTTTCCACTCTCTTGATGGCACAATACCAATAAATTCATTGGGTAAATCGATATTTGTTACCCTGCCAAGACCAAATCGCATGAGTCCTTCACTCATTTTTTCATTCCCTACAATGAGACTTCCTTTATAAAAATAATCATCACAGCTCTCTCGAATCGCTTTGACAATACTTGTACCTCCATGACCACCTTGCTGTTTCCAACATCTAAATATTCTGTTTCCAAGTGGCATCTCACTCGTACAATTGACACTCCAAAACTCACTCAGTTTTGTTGTGATATAGACAAGCCCAAGTCCTGTCTTTATCGTCGAACCTGGAGGGTATAAGCCATTGATTAGTTTATTTGTAAATGGCTTATCTAGGCTTGTTGAGAGATCATTCCACATATCATACGTTATACCTGAGACAAAAGTATTGAGGTCATACTCTGGAAAACTACTCGCTGAGAGAATAGAACCATCTACATTCATAACAATGACCGCACCTGCTTGATCTGCAAAAAGGGTAGAAATATACTTCTGAAGTTCTATATCTACATTGAGTGTAAGTTTTTTGTCTTCATCTGCACCCTTATAAGAAATCTCTTCTATCTCTTGATTGTTTGCATTGACTTTTATCTCTCTGTATCCAGATTCTCCTTGCAAAAATTCATTATATTGCTTCTCAATTCCTGTTTTTCCTGTGTAGCCTATAAGTTCCAATAATTCATTATTTTCTACATCTTTTTTGTTTGCACGAGATACATATCCGATAATATGTGACCCGACTCCTCCATAGGGATAGTATCTCTTCGGTGCTGGAATAATTTGCAAATTTTTTCTTAAATTGAGAACTGAATAGACTGGGACAATCTCTTCATAAGAGATAAATGGCACAATATCTATATAACTATGATTATAAAAAGAGTCTTTTTTCTTATAATTTTTTATCAAATCTTTCACATTCAAATTTGGAAGGAGTGCGGTGAGTGATGCTATCTCCTCTTCAAATATTTTAATATTTTTTTCTTGTAATAAATGCGGTTTGAGAAGAATCGTAAAGCCTAGTTTATTGATAGCGATAGGTTTATTGTTTATATCCACTATTTCACCACGAACAGGTGCTATTTTTTCAGTTTTTACAGTGTTATCACGTGAAAGTTTAGAGTAGTAGTGATTTGATTCTACCGCCAAAAAAAAGAGTCGTACAATCAGAGCTAACCAGATAGATACAAAAAGAGTCAATATCAACTTTACTTTCATAAAATGCTCACTATTAAAAATTCAACGACTATATAGTAGATTGTATAATAACTAATGGATGGAAGAGATAACAAAAATACTTTCGATAAAATCGCATTAAAAAGAAAAAATCCAAGATAGGCTAGGAGTACATAGGAAATATTGATACACCAATAGCAATTCATGCTTTGTATAATCTTTGGCATAATAAATTTATAAGCGATGGCAAAATAGATAATGGATGTAAAAAGTATATAGCCCTTGTCCGCTTCAAAAATAATCAAACATAAAGAGACAACAAATGCCAATGTAACATCCTCTTTATGAAGTGCACGAACAAAAAGAACAAACAAAACAGCAAAAAGTGGTGGCAAAAAAAGATATATACTACTGAGACTCTCATAAAGTATGAAAATCACAACATATATAAAAGATGGTGTTAAAGATTTTTTATAAGTGCTATTTCGTTGCATACAGGAAAGTGTTTACATTTAATACAGTCAGCCCAGATTTTATGCTCTGGCAAAGACTCTTTTGGAATTTCTACAAAACCTAATCGTTCAAAAAATGATTGTTTATATGTTAAACTCAATATTTTTTGAAGCCCCAAAACGAACGCCTCTTCGAGAGCTTTATTGACCAAAGTCTCTCCTATTTTTTCTCCTCTATAGCTCTCTTTTACTATCAATGAGCGTATCTCCGCCAATGAAGCTGTGTGAATATGCAAAGCACAAAAACCAACTAACTCATTCTGATCATATGCAAGTGTATAAGAGCGAATATTTGTAGCAATCTCATCAGCAGAACGCATTAAAATAATACCAGCTTCCACTTCAGGTTCAACGAGTTCTTGCATTTTTTGGATATCGCAGAGTTTCGCTTTTTTATACTCAATCTTCATTACTATCTTCTTGTAAAATATCATAAATTATTTGCAGAGCTTTATTCAAACCCTTTTTTTTAGAACTTGAAACCATTATGGCATGTGGAAACTCTCTTTTGAGTGCATTTTGTTCTTTTTGGTTGAGTTTATCTATTTTTGTAAACATCTGAATGATATATTGATTCTCTCGTACATTTTCAAGTAAAAAATCATTTACAGAAGCATCAATTTCCAAATCAGGGTGTCTTGAATCTATCAAATGAATAAAAATTTTAATCTGTTCTCTTTGTTGTATATACCCTGTGAGATTATTTTCCCACTCATATTTCATAGATTTTGCAACTTTTGCATACCCAAATCCAGGTAAATCAACAAACTTTGCCATGCTTTTTTTTTCATTTTCTCTATCAATAAATGTTACATCAAAATAGTTGATAAGTCTTGTTTTTCCAGGTGTTGAAGAGACTTTTGCTAAGTTTTTATGATTTGTAAGAGCATTGAGTAAGGAACTTTTTCCTACATTTGACCTTGCCATAAATACGACTTCATTTTGCAAAGAGGAGTCTGGTGCTTTATACACATTTGGAGCAGAAGTGACAAATTTTGCATCGACTATTTCTACCATAATTAATTTTTCTCCTCTGGAAGTTTAAAAATCATAATGACAGGCTCTTCTTTGAGACCCTTCGCATATGCTCTTCCTTCTATACTTTTGAGGATAACTTCATCCCCAATAATCTCTTTTTTATTATCTAATTGTTTTAAATGTACATTTTGAAAAAATTGGTACTCTTTACTTTGCGGTAAATAAATCACTTTTTCTGCTCTGCCCTCATAGAGTGAACCCTCTTTTGTGTAGAGTTTAAAAGATGTATTACCTATGGCAACAAACTTTGTTGGTTGATGTTGTGCATCTGTATAAACTGTGACTTGAGAAGCATTGAGTTCATCATGCTCTTTGATAATATTGACATTGCCTTCAAAGACAGAAATACCTGACTTTTCATCCCCATTAAAGGAGTCAGCTTTGATTTTTAACTCTTGCGAAATTAAAGATGTTGCTAAAAAAATAGCAAAAAATAGAATGTATTTCATAATTATCTCTCTTTTAGTTGGTAATTTACCACTATATTTTTGGATTCGACTCTTTTTAAAAGATTGTTGTATTTGAGTGCTGTGCCTATGACTTTATTTGCACCTTGTTCTGAAACATAGGCATCTAATGTTGATGCAGTTGCCGTTTTTTTATCATAACTCGCCGACTCTGATTTAAAAATCAATCCATCTTCTCGTACATACGCTACATCTCCATTCAAATCAACTATTTCATCCCTATAAAGTCCTTCATTTGCTTTCATATTTGCACGAAATTCTTGTGTATTATCCGTATAATTTATTTTTTTTACTTTATAGCGATCATTATATCTTGTAGCACTCTCTCCCACCATAAGTGTTGCTAAACCACTGGGATTAAATTCTAAAAGTGTAAAAGCAGACATCTCAAAAAGAGGAATATCATCAAAATTTTGCTCTTTAATATCCATGGGCTTGAAGAGAAAAAAAATCATCATCAAACCACCTACAATAAATAAAAAAAAGAGATTGATATTGATACTATACCCTTTCATAAGTTTACTTTGCATCAATCCAAACCGCCATAAACGCATCTCTTTGATTATTTTCATCGATTAAAATATCTATCATCTCTCTCACCGCACCATCGCCGCCATTGCACGAGAGTGTTGTATCGACTCTATTTTGTATCTCTTTGACACCATTGTTTGGAGTGAAACTTCGTCCTGCTAATTGTAGCATCTGCAAATCATTGAGGTCATCTCCAATCGCTCCTACTTCTCTCATCTCCAGACCAAGTGAAGAAACCAACTCTTTTAAAACGCGTTCTTTGTCATGAATCCCTTGAAAAAGATGCTGTATGCCAAGCTCTTTGGCTCTTTTTTCAACAATTGTAGAGTTGCGTCCTGTAATAATAGCGACTTGATTTCCAATTTTCACCCAAGTGCTAATGCCAAGACCATCTTTTATATTGAAACTTTTACTCTCAATACCCTCTTGTGTATAAGTAATTTTGCCATCACTTAAACATCCATCTACATCTAAAACGAGCAACTTAATCATAAAACATCTTTTGTACTAGGAATCCCTACTCGCTCATTTTTTGTTGTCGCACGACGCAGAGCAACCGCCAAAGCTTTGAAAGATGCTTCAACAATATGGTGTTTGTTTTTACCTCTAAGAGCTACGATGTGTGCACTTATTTTTGCATTGAGCACGAAAGCTTTAAAAAATTCTTCGACTAGTTCTAAGTCAAACTGCCCTACTTTGCCTACAACATCGACTTCATAGACCAAATAGGGTCTATTACTTAGATCTAAATCACAACTGACACACGCCTCATCCATGACGATATTTGCACTTCCAAAGCGTTCCATATTTCTTACAGGATAGATTGCTTCACTGAGTAAGGCACCAAGAACAATCCCAATATCTTCAACACTGTGGTGGTCATCGATATGTGTATCACCTTTACACTCAATATTTAAATCAATCAAAGAGTGTTTTGAAAAACTCTCTAGCATATGATCCAAAAAGCCAACACCAGTGTTGATATTACTTTTTCCTGTACCATTTAAATCGAGTGCAATGGTAATATCTGTCTCTTTTGTTACGCGTGTTTTACTAATCATTTTCAATCCTCTTTTACTATAAATGCACCTTCAAAATTACTATTTGAAGTTATATAATCTTTCGCCTCTTGTTCACTTTTAAACCCTTGTAAATAGACTTTAAAGAATCTATTGTTCTCTTGCTCAACATCTTTTATCACTGTGCGATAACCATCTGTTTTATCATATTTATCTCTTGTTTTAGTCGCTCCAGCTATATTAGCAAATGAGCCTATTTGAATAGAAAAACCACTTAAAGTGCTTTTTTGCGGAGCACTTGCTAACTCTTTTGCTGTTGGTATCGTTCTTTTACCATTTGCATAAAATCCAAGAATTTCAATGGTAACTGGTGCGGTTCCCGTCCCAAGCATACGAATTTTATCTGCTGCTGATTTTGACAAATCTATAATTCTTGTAGCAACAAATGGTCCTCTATCGTTGATTCGCACAACTGTATTTAAACCATTACGATGGTTTGTTACTTTAACGATTGTATTCATGGGGAGTGTCTTGTGTGCAGCTGTCATATCATACATGTTATATGTTTCGCCATTAGAAGTTAGCTCTCCATGAAAATCGGGCCCATACCAACTCGCATTTCCATTAAATCTATCACCAACACTCACGATAGTTGGATAGTATTTGATACCTCGGATAACATAAGGTCGCATCGTTGGATGCGAATATGTTTTACCATCTACATCCGAATTATAATCATCTTTATTATCAGAGTAAGTTGTAACACCTCTTGTACTACATCCACTCATAAGCATTATGATGAAGATAAGGAAAAAAGGAAAAAATTTACCCATATCTTTTTACCCTATTTTTCTAATTGGGATAATAATTTTTTGATTAAGCACTAATTTTTTAGTTTTAAGATTATTAAAATCTTTAATAGTTTTAGAAGATATTTTGTACTTTTTAGCCAAATAGTTTAAGTTATCGCCAGAAGTGACTAAATGCTCTTTATAAAGCTCTTTCATCGGTTTTTCATGGTATTTTTGTTTAAAATCTGAAAGTTTGATATAAGGAATGTATATCGCATAACTCTTGGCATGTGTAGGAACAAAATCATACTTGAGGTGTCGATTGAGTTTTTGCAACTCTGCTAAAGGAATTCCCATTAGCTCTGAAACCCTTGTAAGTGACTCTCCAGCTGGAAGTTCAACCGTCACGATAGAGTATGCATTTGCTCTATTGAGAAGGTATTCATACTCACTCTTGAGCATATATTGCTCATCATTTCCTATGAATGCTAAAGCTATAATCTTGCGAATGTAGTTTCGACTCTCAGGTGGAATGAGTTTTCTTTTCTCATCAAGTAAAACAGATAAATCATCTGTCTTTGCCTCTTTTATAGCACTCTCAAGTTTTGTACCACCGCAGTTATATGCTATCGCAGCTAGATACCATTTTCCAAACTTTCTGTGCAAATGGGAGAGATGCTTGGCAGCAGCTTTTGTAGATTTTATCAAATCTCGTCTCTCATCCACAGACTCATCAATGCGTAAATTGAGAAGCTGTGCAGTATCAGGCATAAATTGCCAAAAACCAGAGGCACTTTTTTTTGAAAAAGCTCTTGTGTGAAAATTGGATTCTGCCATTGCGAGGTACAAAAATTCCTGAGGAATCTTATACTCACTTAGGAGGTTTTTCACTGCTGGTATAAAAAGGTACGCATCCTCCATAGTTTGAAAAAATTCCTTGTCTCTCTCTTGTGTCGCGGTATGTTTATTTCGTACATCATTCATAAGAGGGTCATATAAAAAAGAGGATTCGATATCAAAAGATTCCAATATTTCAAGCTCTTTGTTATGATTGGAATCATATGTGAGATTTGCAACTAAGAAAATAGGAAAAAGAAAAATGAGTAAAAATTTCAAAATGGACAACTTTTATATTTGGATTTAGAGTTTTGATTTTATCCTAAAAATGATTAATATCCCTCTAACTCTCTGATTTCCACATGCCAAACTCGTATGATACTAAGAGATATCAAAGAGTTTTAGGGCGTTTTGCGTCGTGATATTTTTTACTTCTTCAAGTGAAAGACCAAGAAGTTGGGAGATTTTTTGTGCAACAAAAATAGTATAAAAAGGCTCGTTTCTCTCTCCACGATGGGGTGTTGGAGTGAGATAGGGTCCATCAGTTTCTATAAGAAGCTTGGCATGTGGAATTTTAGGAAGCACTGAAATAAGTTTTTTTGCATTACTAAAAGTAACAACTCCTCCAATACCAAAATAAAAACCATCATTCGCTAAACTTAGAAGCTCTTCATCTGCATTGTAGCAGTGTAAAACACCTCCAACTTCTTTGGCATTGGAGTGCAAAAGCAACTCTTTAGAATCTCGTGAAGCATCTCTGATATGTACGATGAGAGGTTTTTTATATTTTTTTGCTAACTCTATCTGAGCGAGGAAAATTTCTTTTTGTCTCTCTTTTTCTCGCTTCTTATCTTCATCACTCCCCTCTAACCTAAAATAATCAAGTCCGCATTCACCCACAGCAACACATTTTTTATGCCCTATATATTTTTCAAAATTAAGTGTTTCAAAAGCTTCCATGTCATAAGGATGCACACCCACAGAGAAGTAAACATCCTCATGCATCTCTGCAATATTTACCGCTTTATCAAGAGTTTTTGGATCAGCTCCAGGGATGATAAATCGCTTGACTCCGCCCTCTCTTGCTCTTTGCAAAACACTCTCTAAATCTTCGTTATATCTCTCATTATCAAGATGTATATGTGTATCAACTATCACGCTTGTTTTTCTCACTCTCTTTTAAATTTTTGACGAATAGTATATTTTTTATCATTAAAAAGATAAAAAAGAGTCCAACTCCCATTGCTCCTACAGCTAAAAGAGGATTTTGACTCATAAAAAAGTTATAACTCAAAACAAGAGAAACAAAAGCGATTATAAAACACATCTGTTTGCCTCCAAAAGCTCTTTTGCAAACTTTTTTGCCTCCTCTGAAACACTCTCACCACTAATGATTCGGGCAATCTCATTGACTTTACTCTCAAAATCAAGCTCTTTTGCAAAAGATTCATCCCCATCTTTGTAGATTAAAAAGTGCTGGTCGCCCATAGAAGTGAGTTGTGGCTGATGCGAAATAACAAAGATTTGAAAATGTTTTGAAAGCTCTCGCAACACTTTTGCAACACTCATAGACTCCTCTCCACTGAGATTTGCATCTATCTCATCAAGTATCAAAACACCACCGTTTTGATTCATATACTCCGCTTTGAGTGCCAAAATAGCAAGTCGAAGTCTATTAAACTCCCCTGTACTCACCTTTTGAAGCTCTGTAGCGTTGAGTTTTAGGATGATTTCATCTTTTCCTAGTGGAGAGTATTGCGTCTCTAAAATACTCACTTGTGCCTCTCGAAGGTAGAGTTCTTTGAGATACTTATTCAAATCAAACACAAATGATTTGAGTTCCACATGCCGAAGTTGGCTCAACTCTTGGGCAAGTTTTTGTACTTCTTGCTCCAAAACAGTGCATTTATGTTCCAAATCACCTTTTATGATTTCAATATTCTCATATTTTGCTAACTCTTCTTCTTTTTTTTCTTTGTAGTGCAACGCCTCTTCTATGCTTCCATAGCGTTTTTTGAGACTGCTTATCTCTTCGATTCGATTTAAAATGCTCTCGACATCCACATCATCTAAAGCACTAAATCTCTCCTGTGCATTGTCAAGAACAACACGAAGTTCATTCATCGCATCATTGAAAAAGGTACTATCAATATCTAAAGAATCAAGTGCATTAAAGACATAGTGTTCCGCATCAAATATTTTGTGAGCAGATGCGATATTTTCTAACACTTTTTCCTTCTTGGAGAGCTCTTTTTTGATTTTGAGCAACTCTTCATCTTCATCGCTGTGAGGATTAACATCGGTAATTTTTTTTATTTCAAAAGCTAAAAACTCCTTGAGTTCAGAGATATTTTTCTCCTCTTTTTGCAATTTTTCAAGTTGCTTGGATGACTCAATATACTCTAAAAATGAGCTTAAATATTTTTCCTTTAAATCTACTATATTTGCATTTTTACTTTGGATTCTTGTGTCAAGTATGGATAATAGGTTTGGATTTTCAAAGTCACTATAATCTTTAAGACTGAGATGTCTGAGATACTCTACACTCAGTGTGTTCATCGCCTTTTTAGAGACACTTTGGTTGTTTATAAAGTACCGTGATTTATCTTTTTTGATATGTTTAAAAATATTGATATCATCATTTTCTATACCCATCTCTTCGGTATCAAGATTCCAAGTCACACTCGATTCGCAGAGCGTTGCCTCACAGCTACTTGCACCAAGAGAGGAGAGAATGGAGTTCATAAGTATAGATTTTCCACTTCCACTTGGACCTGTAAAGACTACAAGTCCACATGCCAAGTTGAGTTCAACTTCTTTGAAACTGAGATACTCTTTGAGATAAAATCGCTCTATCAACTTTTTTCTCCCCATTTGAGTTTTTCTTTGAGTACATCAAAGTAGTTAAACTCCTCTCTGTGAATCAGTTTCGCATTTTTTTGAGCAAGTTTTATATGCACACTTTCGCCTTGTTCAAACTCATGCATATCCTGTCCATCAATAATCATCAAAGCTCTATTTTTGGGTGTTTTCATCTCAATAGAAAAGGTCCCTGGAAGAACAACAGGTCTTTGTGTGAGCGAGTGCGGACAGATGGGTGTGAGTGCAAAAACATTTGTCAGAGGAAAGAGAACCGGTCCACCAGCGGAGAGATTATATGCCGTAGAGCCTGTTGGCGTAGAGACAATGACACCATCGCCATAGTACGTATTAAAAGCTTTCCCATCCACAAGTGTCTCAATATGAATCATGTTTGAGATAGAGGGTCGTGTCAAAACGATATCATTGAAGGCGTATATTTTGATTTGCTCCTTATCTCGTTGCAATGAAGCTTCTAAAACAGCCCTCTCATCAATACGATACTTTCCACATGCCAAGTTTGCTACAAAAGCATCAAGTTCTTCCATACTTACATCCGCTAAAAAGCCCAAAGTTCCAGCATAAACACCCAATACAGGGATATCATAATTAAACGAGCGTCTAACAACAGAGATGAGGGTACCATCTCCGCCAAGTGTCAGAAGTATGTCACATTGCTTACACAAAAGGTCAAAATCCATACCCATAACATCAATCATACCACCGCTAATACTGTCGATATAGACCTCTATCTTATGCTTATTGAAAATTTTTTCAAGCTTAAAAAAACTACTTTTTAGTTCTGGAGTGGATGGTCTCAAAACAACACCCACTTTTTTAATGCTATTTGTTTGCAAAATAAATCCTAATCAATATATTAATTTGAGTGATTATACACTTTTGTCGTAACAAAGAAAAAAATATTGCAAATTGTCATACAATTAGAATCAATTTATAGAGTTTTTATTTATCCAGCTTCAACCATATCAATGGCTTTATCACTCAAAGAATAAGTCTCTATTCCATCATCGTGAAAATTCATACATTCTGCCAGACAACCCGCATCCAAAAGAGTTTGAATCGTTTCATCCACTACTGTTTTATCCATTTTAAGATATTCGGCAATATCGGATGCATCGCATACATTGTAATTATCTTCATCACTTAGATTATAAATGGCTTGCATCACACTTCTAATACTATTACTCATGAAATATCCTTTAAATATTTATAAAGCTCTGTCGTAGAAATAGCTGGTGTTCTCATGCACTCAGTTCACTCAGCAAACATCGAAAACAACTCTCTTGGTCATCGCAACTTGCACATGCCGGAGCAATGGCATCGATTTTTTCATACAGAAACTTTTTCCACAACTTCTCTTTTGGTTTTTGTATGGCTAACCTAGAGAAGTTTTCCATCATAAATTTTCCCATCTCCACTCTGTTTTTAAAACCCATGTCTTGATAGAGATGGTTCATCTCCAAGGAGGTTTTTGCCACTAAGGGAGCAAATACATTTCGTGCATGTTCATTGTCCGCATAAAACCCTAGAAGCGTGTTTAAATCATCGTACATTTTTTTATGTTCTGCGTTCATAAATCTATCTCCACCATTTTGCCCATAGCTATCTCTGCGACCTCTCGTCCAAAAGCGGCACAAGATTCCAACTCCTCTTGGGTCGGGATGAGTTTGATTTTGAGAGGTTTTACAGGGAGTCTAAATTTGAGCCAACGCATACGGTCATGCAACATTTCAGGTGCTTCTCCCGTCCAGCCATACGAACCAAACGAAGCACCGATTTTGCCTCCGCTCTCCAAATATGCCATGCAACAGAGCAAATCCCAAGCAGGTTTCACTGCATCGCCGTTTATCGTAGGTGAGCCAATCATAATGGCATCGGACTCTTCGAGTAAATCTATCATATTTTGCTCATTCAGCGAGGCTAAATCGTACATACTCGCAACAACACCCTCCACTTCATCCGCACCTTGCATCACTTTTTTTGCCATGGCTTGTGTATTGTCATAACTCGACATATAAAAAACCGAAACCATTTTTTTGCCAAATTCATGTTTTCTAAACTTCGCCTCACTGCTCCACTGAGCATATTTGTCTATGTAATATTGCGGATTTGAGCGAAGGATGGGACCATGAAGCGGAGCTATGATTTGTATGTCAAACTTTGCGTAAAGTTCAAGTGCTTGAAGTACATACTGCTTAAACGGTCGCATAATATGCTCATAATAATATTTAAAAGCATAAGAAAAATCACCCACCGCATCATCAAAAAGTCGCTCATCGTAGTAATGACTTCCAAAAACATCCCCGCTAAAGAGGATTTTATCCTCATGCAAATAGGAACTCATCGTATCGGGCCAGTGCAAAAATGGAGTGCTTAAAAACTCGATGGTTTTGTCACCCAAAGAGATAGTTTTACCAGTATTTGCCACTTCAAAAGGGATATCTGTTTTGATAAGACCTTTGAGCATCATAACAGCACGGCTGGAGATGATAAGTCTGGCATGTGGAGCTTTAGACATCAGTTCAAGCAACGCTCCCGAATGGTCAGGCTCTAAGTGATGGAGAACTATATATTTGATTTCCTCATACTCACACAAGGCTTCAAGACGCTCAAAAAAGTCAGCAGAAAACTCTTTTTTGACAGTATCCATCACAGCAACACCCTCGCTTCCACGCACAAGGTAGCTATTGTATGAACTGCCGTTTGCTGTTTTCATTATGATGTCAAAAGTACGAATCTGCGGGTCAAAAGCCCCAATAAAATGAACACTCGGTGAAATTTTGGCAATATCATTATTCATAAATACATCCTTAGTTTTCATAAGAGTTGTATGCATTTGTTGTTCTATTTTGGTGGTTTTCTAAAAAGCTACTATTCCTTGTTAAAGAGACACTCTCTATATTTATTTAATAATTACAATTTAGTATGCTTGTGATATAGTATTTTCTCATGAATAGTTAGCCTCAATAATGGAGTAAATATGAAAGATATATTGAAGATAAATGCACATATCAAGTACATAGAATATTTACTTGATACTTTTGATAATGGGTCAGATAATTTAACTTTAAAAGAAATCAGAAATGATTTTCAAAATAAATTTAATGCAGACCACTTGCTACTAAATCAATTTTTTGGTTTATACAGACTTCTTCCACTCATTTTAATAAAAGAGGAATATAAAGATCAAAAGAAAGAACTTGTTGAAGATGTTAAAAAAATTAAGATTATTCGAAATGCTGTTGCCCATCACAGTTTTACCTTCAATGAAAAAGGATATGAATTTAAAGACAATAAAGATATTGTTAACTTTACATATGAAGAATTTACAATTTTTCTACACAAGATAGAAAATGAATTTTACAAAGACAATTTATAAAAGACTAAATTTATTCAACCTAACGGTCGATAGAGACACATTTTCCTCATTCACAAGCTCCAGTTTGTGACTGCATATTTAAACTCAATCAGATTACAATTAAAAAAAAATATTTTATAAACATTTACAAGTTATAATACTGATAGATTAATCTATAAGGAATGTATCATGATAACTTACGGAGTTACAGCTATACAAAACAAGCCATCACTCTTAAAAGAGATGGTGTTAGGTGAAATAGTTGATAAAAGAGCGCATACAACATTGGGATTTTTTATATCAGCAAAGTATGAAAAATATATTAAAACAGTCATTGAAAAAATAGAACAAGATGAAAAAATGGCAAAACTAAAAAGGTTAAAACAACATCAAGATATTGAATTTCTTGAGATTGGGGTTGATGATGGATTATAAAAGAGCAGATATAGTAACTATAAACTTCAATCCTACAAAAGGCGATGAAGTAGGTAAAATCAGACCAGCTGTTGTTATCTCAAACGATGATGAGAACACTGTTTTAGATACAATTATCGTTATGCCTATATCTACTTTTTTGATTGAAGATATGGAACCATATAGAATGAGAATCACGAAAAGAGAAAATCTCAAAGAAAATTCAGATATTTTAATCAATCACATCAGAACAATTTCAAAAAAAAGAGTTGGTGAAAAAATAGCTTCACTTTCCAAAGATGAGTATGACGCACTCATAAAAAATTTGTGCAAAAACTTCTAACTCAAATCACACAGTAGATACTTTTTGCCCATACATTAGTCGTAAATAATCATATATATCACTCAAAAAAAATCTGCGATTGTCTCGATCTTCAAAATGTCCGACCCATCCTTTATCTCCACATGCTACTTCTTTGCTTGGTCGCACAAACTCATTGAATGGAAGTTCCTCTTTGAGTGAACCACAGTGATTGATGGCGTTGACTACGGCATCAAACAACATGTCTAATGACTCAAAATCATCATCAAGATACAAGGACCCGTTTTTGTGAAAGAGCCTGTAAAAATTTAAGATTTTTTCAGCTTCCATGTTTTGAGCTTTTTTCATCTTTTGATTTTGCATTCATTCCATCCTTTGCATAATTAAGGTTTAAGCGTTTGAGCCAATGGCATAGAGATATAAAATAGGCTCTTTTGTCTGCAAAAATTTCTGTAGTTTTGCATCATAAAAAGCTCCGATTCCGCTAAAACCGACACCCTGCATCTGCGTTTGTAAATGAACGCTGTGTGCGTTTGCAGCTGCATTCATCAGCTCATTTGCGTTGAATTGTTTTGCAGTTATCACGACTATCATAGATGCATTGCCTACAAAACTTTGATTTATCAAGAGTTCTGTTATCTCTTTGGCGAAATGACCTGCTTTTATGAGCTTACTATTTTTATAGACTCCAGCTTCCATAAAATCACTCTTGAGAAGTACCACATGCCAAGACTCTGACACATTCGCATCCAACTGCATAAAGTATTCAAATTGCTCTTTTGACATCTTTGTTGGAGCAAAGTTTCTAGCAGAGCGTCTTTGTACAATAGCTTTTTCCTCCACTACAAAATTGTTTTCATCAAAAATTGCCGAGTAAACGCCCTGCTCTCGTATCTTAGTGGCGATAAAATCATTTGATTCATAGTAGTCGGTCGGTGCGACTTGCATGAGTGGCGGTTCTATTTTTTTTACTGCTCTGTTTGTCTTTGAGCCTATTGCCAAAACTCCGCAACAAAACTCTTGATTCAAAAATCCCATCTGCGTATTGAGACTTTTTGCATCAAATTCTGACAATATTGTCACACTCTGTTGGCAAAAATTTGCAGCCGCCTTTATTGCACCTATTTGATGCCCAGCGTCGAGATAGCAGTAGCGAAAAGCTCTCTCTCCATACTTCCACTCGCTTCTGTATGGAACGATTGAAACTATAAAAATGATTCCGTTGAACTTTTCACTCAAACCGACACTTGGCTCTATTCCCTCTTGCTCAACTTCTCGTATCAAAACAAGAGCGTTGTTCAGGGCATCCACATGATAAATACCGCTAATCACACCCTTCACGCCCCTTATCTGAACATAAAGCTCAATCGGATGCAGATTCCCCGCTGAGGGAGTATTTAACTGATAGTAAGGTTTATCGCCCCTCTTTGTTTGTAGCGTTATTTTACGAGAGAGTTCTATGACTTTGAGGGCTTCATTCTTGGCATGCGCTGTGAGCGACAGCGAGGAAGTACTCTTGGGGTGTGGAAATGTATATAAAAATTTTGGGTATTGTTTGAACATTGAGGGCTGAGAAGCCCAATCAATATAACCGCTTTTGTGTGCAACACGAAGAGGAGTTAAAGATGTATGTTCATAGAGGTCTGACATTTTTTGAGCGCTTAGACACTCATCCAATTTTCATGCGTATGTCCGCCTTTTTTCTCACTCTGTATTTTTTCAATTGCACTCATACAAGCATCGTAATCTATCTCATCTACAATCTCACTCACAATCTCTTTATAAGCGATAAGCCCTTCTCTATCAATGACAAAGACCGCTCTTGCCAAGCGATTTTTGAGTTTGCCTTCAGTGATAAGCAAACCAAATTTTTTTGCAAAATGAAGTTCTGTATCCAAAACCATCTCTGCATTTTCAATGCCCTCTTTTTGTGCAAACTCTTGGACGACCTCTTTGTCATCTGTTGTTATCATGATAGTGGTTACTTTTTTCAACTGTTGCACTAATGCGTTAAACTTTTTTGCTCCAAGAGAACAAACTTCTGTTTTAAGCGACGGGATGGCGATGAGTAGCTGAATATTTGGAGCAATCATTCCGATTACATTTTGTGTGCCATCGAGCTTTGTTATGCGTGCTGCTGGTGCTTCTTTGCCTACTTTTAACTCTTTGGCTTCGAGTGTTACTGGAGTTCCATGTACTGTTATTTGCATCTTTTATCCTTTTGTTGATGTTACACACTAACACGAACTCGTCCGTTTTAGTGGCAGGGACAATGTCCCTACAACCCCCTAAAGCTACAAAAAACAAGTTTTTTGAGATTTTCAAGGTATATAAACACTCTTTTTTGTAAAAAAATATGCATTTCATATTCTATACAACTACTACAAAATTGATTACTTTTTATACAAAATTATGCTTATATTATGGAGTATAATTCAAACAAAAAAAGATGCTAACAATGAATACTCCCATGAATATAGAAGATAAAAAAGATTGTAAAAGTTGTACACTCTCCTTTGCTTACAATGAGATAAGCCTACTCTATGAAATCGCGGTAATGCTCTCTAGCACGACGGATGTCAAGGAGAGTATAGAAAAAGGGATGCGTATGCTCAAGCGAAATGCGTATCTTGACCGTTCTACACTTTTTATGCTGAGTGATGACAAAACACAACTTGAACTCTACGCTTCCATAGATTTGACTGCACAACAGAAAAAAATGGCAGTCTATAAACTAGGCGAAGGAGCAACAGGACTTGCTGCAAAAAGTGCCGAACCTGTCGTCATCGAAAATATCCATAACAACATCAACTACATCAATAAAATGGGTACTATCAATATCAACTCTATCTCCTATGTCGCTGTGCCTATTATCCAAGATGATGGAGTGATTGCCGTCATCTCTGCAAATACATGCAAATCATCTGCGATGGATTTTGATGATGTGGTGCGAATGCTCACGATTGTCGGTTCACTCTTTGGCGGGACTCTCGCAACGCAAAGAAAATTTGCAAAAGAGAAAGAGGAGATTACAGAGTTAAAAACCTACTATAAAGAGCAGGCACTCAGCGAATATAAGTTTGAGAGTATCATCGGTAAAAGCTCCAAAATGAGAGTGATTTTTAGTATGCTTGAGACTGTTGCACCATCAGATGCGACGATTCTCATCCGTGGAGAAACAGGAACGGGAAAAGAGCTTATCGCAACCGCTGTGCATAATCTCAGCAAAAGAAAAAATGCTCCATTTATCAAACTTAACTGTGCGGCTATCAGCGAAACTTTACTTGAGAGCGAACTCTTTGGGCATGAAAAAGGTGCGTTTACGGATGCAAAAGAGGCTCGCAAAGGGCGTTTTGAACTTGCAGACGGCGGAACACTTTTTCTCGATGAGATAGGCGATATTACCCCTTCACTTCAAGTAAAACTCCTTCGTATCTTGCAAGAGCAAGAGTTTGAGCGAGTCGGTGGCAATAAAACTATAAAAACAAATGTTCGCCTCGTAGCAGCGACGAACAGAAACCTTGAAGAGATGGTACGAAATGGTACATTCAGAGAGGATTTGTTCTATCGTCTCAATGTGATTCCTATCAATCTCCCGCCTCTTCGTGAGCGATATGAGGATGTAAAACTCCTAGTAGAACACTATTTGCAAAAATTTATGCAAGAGCATCGCAGAGAGATGAGTCTCTCAAAAACAGCCCTTGAAATCTTGCTCGATTATCCATGGCCAGGGAACATCCGTGAACTGCAAAATACAATGGAGCGAATCGTACTCATATGTCCAAATGGCAACATAGAACCAGAGATGCTCAATCATGTCTTGCCGTTTAACTATCAAAAACTTCACATGCCAAAAGAACCAACTCCTGTCGCTCCTGAGCCAGAAACAGCGAAGATACAAGAGTCACAACCAGCTCCAAGGCTTACAAAAACAAGCCTCTTAGATATGGAAAAAGAGTCCATTATCCAAGCACTCATAGAACACCGAGGCATCCAAACAAAAGCCGCAGCACAATTAGGCATGACTGCAAGACAAATTGGGTATAAAATACAGAAATATGGGATTGAGTTTTAGATATTTCCACATGCCACAATTATCTTGGCATGTGGAAAGTTTAGTAGAGTAAAAAACTTTACTTATACGCACTCTCACGAGTAGTTACATGAACAACCAATATAATTAATTTATCTTCATATTTTTTATAAATAATACGATAAGAACGAAGTTTTAGGCGATAAAGTATCTCTTTTTGTCCTTGAAGCTTTTTTATTTTACCCGTAGCCATAAGAGAAATTTCATAATCGGCATTAAAGTTTTCTGCAAAATCATACAAAGAACTACGAAGAAACGCTATATCAGATTTATTGATATTTTTAAAATCTTTTTTAACATTAGGTTTAAAATCAATTTTATACATCTGAATCTAATTCTTTGAAAAAATCTTCCATAGAAATAGTAGGTTCATTGTCATTAAGTCTTTTTTCCGCTACTTTTATATCAAGATAATCAAAATACATATCAAGAGCTGCGGTTATTATATGGCTTTTCTTTTGATTAAGTTCTTCAGCGTAACGATTTATATCATTATTGACAGAAGTTGGCAAAGTTATATTTAATCTAACTGTATTCATAGTGTTACCTTGTTTTAAGTGCATTATTATACACAAAAACAATAATCAAATCATCACAGTAAATATACGAAAAGAAGTTGTTTATGAGTTTTAGATTTCCACATGCCATTCAATAGCATTAGAATTAAGTTTAGTAAAAAAATATAAATTCATAAATACACTTTTTATTACTTATTATGAAAATGTAAAAGCTTTACTTGCAATATTTAAGTGATTAATTTTTTGTAAAGCCATTTCATGGCTATTTCCATTAGCTAGCAATTGAAAAATATGTGCATATTCATTGCGTAAATTAGTCATAAATATTCCAGTATCATCACTTCCTATTACCACATACGGTCTCGGGTCATCAGCCTTTGATAGTCCTAACCAGCGTTTTAAATGATGTTCATCGTAGTTTTTATAATAACTGATTCGTACATTACTTGTCGGAAGAGTTTCGATTGCAATATTTTTTTCATTTAAAAACTTAATCATCATATTTTGCAATTCTCTTAACTCATTAACACCGAAAATTTCCAAAGGTTCAATCTGAATCATTTGATTATACTTTGCAATTATAGAACCTTCATGATAAGCTTCATAAATGGCACGAATATCTTGGTCAATTGCTTTATATTCTATCAGTTCTTTAGATTCAAAATCTTCAAAAAAACTTGGTTCTCGCCATTCAAAAGCAATGAACGGGTCATATTTTCTACATCTCCAAGCCTCAATAATTTGGTGCATTGAATAATATTTTTCATTTCCATATATTTGCGTAAAATATTTTCTAATAGATGCTTCCAATTTAGCTAAATAACCGAACATTATTTCATATTCAGAACAAAAATTATAAGCAAAAACAAGGTTGTCAAGCCACTCCCCTTGTTTAATTGTCAATTTACTATCGTATAATCGCTGATTCCATAGTTCAGGTTCAATACCTAATGCTGTTGCATGTCCTATGCGATTACCAGATTGCATTTCCAAGAAATCAATAGCTTCATACACCATACGCAATCCTGAGAGTAAGTGAACAAAATCCTCTCCAGCATGATAGGTAAAATTTTTATATCCCAAAAATGCTAGTTTCCTAAAAATAGGTGAAAATGCTTCGGGTGAAGCATGTAGTTCATTCGCCGCGGCATCAAAACCGACAATTAACTCTTTGTAGATATACTGACCTTCTTCGTTATGATATTTCATGCTTTCAAGTAAAACTTCAAGTGACTTTTTATTTTTTATTCTTAGTTCTAAATCTCGAAATGTAATAATTTTATTAGGGTTTCTTTTATCAAGCTGTTTTATAAAATGCGGAACAAGTTTGAGTTTAAAATCTTTTTGTAGCTTTTTATCATAGCCTTTATAAATAGCTTTAAGTAATTTCAATGATTTTGTTAAATCATCTTTTGGTGCAAATCTCCCTTCCAAAACAGATAGCGAATTGTCACACATCCCTTGAAGTTGATGATACCTATTGTTATACTCCTCTTCTGTTAACTCTCGCAATTCATTCAGCGTAATTTTTTGAAATTGGTCAAAACCGACCTGTGTTTTTTGCTGAACCAAAAGCTTTTGAAAATAGGAGTAAATCAACAAATAATAATGAAAAAGATGACCAAAATAGATACTTTGTGAAGTTTCCAAATATTCCAAACTTCGAATGATAAAAAGCGATTCATACTGCATTTTAGAATCAAGATATATATCTTTTTCAAGTGAGCTTATTGGATGAGAGTAAGATGCATAATTGAGAGTTTTTCCAATGTCAAATTCATCTTTTGTAAAATACTCTTTACTATTTTTAGATTGATATTTTTTTTCTTTTTGCTTGTTATCTTCTTTTTCTTCATGACATTGATTATAAATCATCAATAGCATTTGATCACGAATCTGAGAAGCAACTTTTAAAAGTCTGTAAAAGTCATCCTGTTCAAAATGACCTATTTGTATGTACTGCTCGGTAATCGTGGAATTTTTTAGCGATTTTTTTATATTTGCGTAGAATTTATCGGGCTGTTGCAATGCATCATGCCAAACAATATCTATCTCTGTCGCACCATTTAGGTGCATGTGCATCTCGTTGAGTCCACCGTTGTTAATAATATAATCAAGTTGCGGTTCATAAATAGAAGGCAATGCACTTTTTTCAAATATGGTTTTTATCAAATCTTCCGGTTTGATGCGAAAAGATTCTTTTGCATGTTTGTAAATTTTATAAGAGATAATTAGAAGTGGGGAAACACTTAAAATAGTATTTTGCCACTTCTCAAATTGTTGGTTTTCTACATAGATTTTTTCACCGCGAAAGACAAGCATTTTAGAAAGTTCTGCAAGTGAATCCACAAGCAATTCATTGACTGTTTTACTAATTTTTGAATCATCTAAATAATATGCACTCTTAACTTCCGAATCTTTTTTTGTGAAATTTTGCATCACATTTTTAAAGATATAGTCAGGCTTATACGGGTCTTTGCTGTGTGCTTCAACAAAGAGGTAGTTTTGTAACTCTTTGTCGTTTAGATGACCGTTGTAAAAATATTTTTCTAGGATTCTTTGGGAATCAAGAAATACTGTTGAAATTGTAGTTTTCATTATCTAAATATATCTTTTAAATGTTCTTTAAGTATCTCTCGTCCCGTATTTGTTCCGACTAAATAAGCTTGTTGATTACGAAGTTGGTTTACAATTGAAGTGATTAACTTTGCATTATCAAATTTTTTATCTTTTATTGCTTGTTTTGGTTCTGGTCCTGCATTCTTTTCTATTTTTTCAAGAGCTAACAATAGAGCCTCTCGCTGTTTATTTTTAGATTGTTCTTCAAACTTTTCTTTTTCAATTGGCATTGGAATTTTTTTAAGTGCTTCAAAATATGGTGCTTCGAAATTTAATAAAGGGCATTCATGTAAATAATCAAATAATGTATAAATCATTTCTCCATCTTCATCTTTATGCTTATTATATTTCTTTAGTTTTTCTATATAAGGTTTTGTGGATGTACTTATGTTGTCTATTTTTATTTCTTTATTGCTAAAGTACAATTCAATTTCAACATATATGGCATTTAAAAATCCTGCTATATATAATAAAAATATTTCAGCATAATCTTTATTACTATTTTCAGGTCTATCTTCAATAATATATATTGTATTAGCAAATCTAATCCATATTTTTGATAGAACATATAAAGGAATTTCTTGTATTTTAGTAATATTCTGTGACCAACCAATTAAATCATTTTGATGATTTTTCACATCTGCAAGATGTGCAAGCAAACTAAAAAAAGAAATGAAGTTATAACTTTTTTGTTTTTGTATTGCAATTTGAGTTAATAACTCAATACTTGCTTGATTACTTAAATCATCTAAATCTTTTCCCTTAATAAACATATTTCCAAAGTATCTATATCCATTTCTCATTGTTGTAGTTTCTATTTTTAATGAGGATAATATTTTTTCTGAGAACATAGATAAAGAATATCCAGCATCTAATATAATAATATTATCAATAAATTCAACTTTTTTTTCCTTGGTTTCAATGTCTTCATATCCTTTGTATACATAACCAACTTTGATAAAATATGATAAATAATCCTGAGGTTTTAAGAGATAATTTGCCATCATATTTAGATAAAGCATAGTTATATTGTCATCATCTTTCGCAAAATTGGGCATTAATTTTAAATGATTCTCTTTACTGGAATTCTCATTTAAAATATAAACTGCAAGTAAATTTAAAAATTTTTCTTTCTCTGGTACTTCTACTAAACTGTATTCTTCTAATTTCTTTTTTAAAGTAGTATAAAAAGTATGTCTAAACCTTTCAATCAAGCCTAAATCAAGTTTTTTATTTAAGTTCCAAACCTGAAGGAACTGAATGATTGACCTAGTTGACTGCGTAAGAAATGTATTTTCAAAATATTTTGCATATCCGCTGTCTTTCGTAAAATAAACTTTTTTAATCATTTCTTGCATAACATCCTCAAAATAATTATCATCTGTATTTATTGCAAGTTTGTTTTTTAAAGTCAATAAATTTTTTAAATCTATTCGATTTTCAGGTTTTAGTACCTTGGTTAAATACTGCTCTTCTAAATGTTCTATTTGATTAACATATGCATTTTTGTTCTCATTAAACTCATACTTTAGTAATATGTTTTTAGGATCCATCTTTTCCCATTGAAGTTGTCTCACAAGAGTAGAATATAAATCAATGTCACCCAATATTGCAATAATAAGTTTACGAGAAGTAAGATATTTACGAAGTGTTTCAAGAATAGCGGTACCTTTATCAAGTGAAGTATCGATATCATCTAAGATTAAAAAGAAAGCTTCTTTTTCAATAATTTTCAAACTTTCATCTATAAAGTTATGAAAGTTTTTTTCTAAATCCACACCTTGTTTTGCATTGGAAAGACCTTTTTCTAAAATAAGTTCTGGTGAGTCCCACATGCCATCGCTCAAATGATTTGAACCGACACCGTCAAGCATACTCAATCCACCTGCAAGTTTTTTAAGGCTCTCTTTCCAATCCTTGTACTTTGTACTTTTATCATCACATTTTTCGCATTTAATAAAGTCTTCTACTTTCTCTTTTATAAGTGTAATAATATTTAAAAGAACATTTTCTTTGGTTTCAATCAGCGTAGGGTCTATGATACATAGAGGTTCAATATCTTTGAGAATATATTTATTTTTTTGTATACTCAGGATAAAAGAGGTTTTTCCCATCCCTCTTTTACCATTAATAAGAATAGTATTGTGAACTCTATCAATTTTACATTCTCTATTATTCTTCAGCTCATTTTTATTTTCTTCGATAGCTTTTAAAAATTTTTGAATAAGCCTGTCAAAACTTTTTTGTGCATCAGCCTGTATAAGATTTTCGGATTCATATGCTTTTGTATCGGTTTGATCAAGATTAATCACTATTCTTTCGCTCATATCTGCCCTTTAAAATAAAATATAATAACAGTTGATTATACTTGTTAAAAAATAAAAAGCATCTTTTTACAAAAAATATTTTCATAAGGATTTTTGCATAAGCTGTAAGGGCATGTGGATTTTCGAACTGAAGGCAAGCCATGCTTCCAAAGAAAAAAGCATGGCTTATGAAAAAGTTTAGTGGTCGCCGCGTGAGACTATTTTTGCAGTGATTTCGTTTGGTAGTTTTTTTGGTGCTGGATCTATGTGCCATACATCGCCATTTGTGAGGTTTACATTTCCGCCCCATTTTTCATCTGTATCAAACTCCAAAGAGAGGATTATCTCCTCCATATCTCTTTTTGCAAGGTAAAAAAGTACCTGCCCTTTGTCATTTTCTCGTATCATTATTGTTGCCATTTGTAATCCTTCTTATTATTAAATATGAAACATTTTTTTGATTTTATGCCATATATTGTTGTGCATTGCACTATCAAACGAAACACTAAAATAGCTTTGACTCAACTGCTCTATGTAGGAAGCTTCATCAAATTTACTATCATCTTTGGTTGGATAGTCATTGCGAAAATGCACACCTCTGCTCTCTTTTCGTGCCAAGGCACAAAGTATCATCGCCTCGGCAATGAGCATTGCATTTTTAAACTCTAGGATGGATGAGAGTTCGACATTGTTGTGTAGCTCTTTACTCACACAGTGCATTCCATACTGTTTTTTCATCAGATAGTGTGTGTACTCCAGAGCCGATGAGAGTGATGACTCATCTCTAAAAACACCTGCATTTCTAAAGAGTGACTCCCCTAGATTTTTACGCATAGCATTCATGTTAAAGAGGCTCTCACCGTTTAAAATCTTATCAACACGACGCATTTCCCTATTGACATAGGCATAATCTATCGGTTGAAAATCTCTTTTTTTGGCTTTTTTTGCCGCTTCTATCCCCGCTATACGCCCAAAATGTGCTCCTTCAAGAAGCGAATTTCCTCCTAGTCTATTGGCTCCATGTACTCCAGATACCGCACACTCTCCACATGCAAAAACAAAAGGCATGTCGGTGGATGTGTCCTCTCTCGTCCAGATTCCGCCGATGGTATAATGAGCTGAGGGAGTGATTTCTAGCAGTTCGGTTACAAGGTCTATTCCCGCTGAACCAAGAGCGAGTTTTCTTGCAGATGGAAGTTTGGCTTCTATCGTCTCTTCGCCCAAATGTCGCACATCTAAATAGACTTTATGCCCTTGGAGCATGTGGTTTGTTATCTCACGCGAGAGTTTATCTCTGGTTTGAAGCTCGTCTGTAAATCTCTCTCCAGTCTCATCTACCAAATATCCGCCCTCTCCACGGGCTGCTTCACTTATCAATGCCCCGCTTTGTGCAAGAGTTGTGGGGTGAAACTGTACAAACTCCATATTGCTCAAACGCATATTTGCACGAAGAGCCGCGGCGATAACATCGCCCGTGCTCTCTTGAGAATTTGTGCTGTGACCTCTAAAAATCCCAGCGTATCCGCCACCTGCAAGAACCAAAGATTTACATGCCAGAGCGATTACCTGAGAGTTGTGTCTTCGCAGAACCGTCACGCCTGAGAGTTTGCCCTTATACTTTGTGATGTTGAGAAACTGATGATTTGAGAGTATATGCACCCCCGCATCACGACACTGCAAAAAGAGTGTTTGGATGATAGACGCACCCGTTTTATCGGCTATGTAGCAAGTACGGTTTGCGTATGAACCGCCAAATGGGCGTTGGTGTAGATTGCCATTTTCATCCTCATCAAATGCTACACCCATCTCTTTAAGTTCGGCGATAATATTGGGAGCTTCTTTGCACATGCCCTCAATATTTCGCAGATGTGACAAACCATCTGCACCATCGACCGTATCTTTCATGTGGCGTGAAAAAGAGTCATTTTGTGTAAAATTTAGCACCGCATTGATTCCACCTGAAGCCACTGCCGAATTGGAGCGAAAAGGGTTTCCTTTGGTAAGCACGGCAACATTTTGTCCAGATTTTTTGGCATAGAGTGCTGCAAAAAGTCCAGAGATTCCACTTCCTACTACAATAATGTCATACAACATTTTTGCCTCCAAAGAGTTGTGTAAGATTTTGTTGTGGTGTATTTGGTATATATGCCAACATCAGGTTATCTTCCACATGCCGAGGATTGACCGCACCAAACAAGGCACTCACAACATTTCCCATCCTTGCAAACTGCAAAGCACTTGCCACATCGTTTAACTCACTCGTGCCAAGGAGTTCGCCCACTCTCGCGTCAAACTTTCTTTGAAAAATATTTGCCTGAAGAAGCGAAGAGGACGCCATCATTTTTAGCCCATACCCTTGCACCATTTGCATAAGTGTGTAGTATTTTCCATCAGGTGCTTTTTGGTTTGAGAAGTTGTACGCATCTGATTTTGCGATGTTGTAAGGCGACTGAATATACTTAAAGTGATGCTCTTTACCGCCCACTTCGACGGCTATTTCGACCATATCTTTGAGTGAAAGATACTCTGTATGCGTCTCATCGTACAAAAATCCATTCCAACACGCTATCCCATAGTGGCGGATTTTGCCCTCTTTGACCAGTTTTTCAAAGAGTTCAAACGCTTTTTTGATTCGTTTTTTGAGCGTTTTGTAGTCAATGTAGCCGAGTTGCATCTCAGGATTGTGCAAAAACAAAATATCAATAGTTTTAAGTTGTAAATTTTGAAGGCTCTGCTCCACACTCCAACGCAAATACGAAGGAGCAATGCAGTGCTGGTCAACAATAATGTCCTCTTTTGTCGCAAGTCCAGAGTTGAGAACATTCTCTTCAATCCATTTGTAAGGATTCTCAGGAAATGGAAAATCAAGCGGTAAAAAACCAGCCTTTGAGGTCACGACAACCTGCTCTCTTGAGACTTTTTTCTCTTCAAAAAGCTCTTGAAGTGCCTCGCCGATTTCTCGCTCACTTATTTGGTAGCGATAGTTGATAGCGGTGTCAATGAGATTCATCCCATTTAAGAGTGCCATTTTTACAGACTCTTTGTAGTTTACGACATAGTTCTCTTCACGGTAAGGCTCTTTGCGAAATGTGCCAAGCCCGAGTGAGGAGACAAAAACATCGCCATCATAACGGTAAAAATCTTTACTGTACTGAGCAAACTGTTTAAGATAGGAAAAAGTTCCCTCTTTTGTCGCATAGGAGTTCATTAGGACACTATCACTTTGAGAGGTGCTTTGAGTTTGAACTTAAGCATATCTTCGATCCCAGCAAGAGTTGTGGTTGTGTTCATCGAACAGCTCATACATTCGCCTTGATATTTTATAAGTACCTCAAAAACTCCACCGTTGTCTTGAATATCCATGAGTTCCACATTCCCGCCATCGGCTTTGAGTGTCGGACGGATGTACTCTTCGAGTATCGATTCTACTGCTTTTATTTTTTGTACAAGTCCCATAGAGAGGAATGTTCCGTCCCCTTTTGCTTCGATGATTTTACGGCTTTTCTCTTCTGCTTCTTTTGCCTCTTTGACCTCTAAAAGCAAATCTACCAAATAGATATCTTTTCTCTCATGTCCACCAGGTTTGATGCACGATTTACAAAATCCACCTGCTTTGGTATAGTCGGTAATCTCTTCAAGCGTTGTGAGTTTGTTGAGTTTTATCACTTCAATCAGCGTATCTTGAGAAACTCTGGCACACTCACAGATGATAAATTCACTCTCCAAACTTTCCATATCTACGCCCTTGTAGATGGAAGCTGCTTTTTTGATAACATCGTACGCCATAACAGAACAGTGCATTTTCTGCCCTGGAACTGCTGGAATATCTGGCTCATCACGGAGAGCTTTTTCTACATCTATGTTCGTGATTTTGAGAGCTTCATCGACAGTTTTGCTCATACAAAGCTCCGCCATCATATCTGAAGATGCTATGGCAGTACCACAACCAAAACTTTTAAACTTACTACTTACAATCGTGTCCGTTTTTGGGTCGATAAGCCAATACAAACGAACCGCATCCCCACAACTCTCCGCACCAAAATCCGCAATAATCAGCTCATTATCGCCCTTCTGTGCTTCAGTAATTTCGCCCATATTGGTTGGTTCATTCATTCTTCTTTGTACTTCTAGTGAATACTCTTCCCAAAGTGCACCACCGATTAAACTATCTCTTGCCATAGAACCCTCACTTTTGTAATCTTAAATCTTTAATGAAGCTATTGCAATTTTTGTTCTTGTTGGGAAATTTTAAAGGGGTTGAAAATTTTAATGGCTGTTTTGTGATATTTCCACATGCCAAGATGGTGAAGTTTTTACTTTTGTTTGGCATGTGGAAGTTTTATGTAGTTTTAGTGGAGAAAATTAGCTCCTGACGATTGGGATTCTTTAAAATAAACAAAAAACAAGTGAACTTTAAACACAACCTCAAATTATGCTACAATAAGCCTATCAACATAAGTTAAATAGGGGTTAAGGAGAAAAAGATGAAACATTTTGATAGAGGTTCCTTACTTGTTATTGTGATTACCTTTGTTCTTTTTACAATGGCTCTATTTTTTACAGGATTTACCCACGACCTTCTACTAGAAGCGGGTGTATTTTTAGTTTCTCTCAAATTGATTATTATGTCATACAAATCAAGCGTTTCATCTCTTCGTGTCCATCAAGAGCTTGAAGAGATCAAATCTCTGCTACACGAAATTAAAACAAATCGTTGATTTGCAATTTATTCCTTAAGTTTCCAACCGAATCTTTCCAGTCGCATATTTTTTCCTTCCCTTTCCACATGCCAACATTTAACAAACCTAAGAACCATTACGCTAAAATCAGCAAAAAAGAGATTGCATGAAAAACTTTATTTCAAATATTCAAACGGCGATTATCGCAACACTTGACAAAAACAACCTTCCTTTTTCTTCCTATGCACCCTACATTTATGATAACAACCGTTTTTACATCTACATCTCAGGCATTGCAACACATACAAAAAACATAGAACTCAATCCACATGCCTCACTCTTTTTTATAGAGGATGAGAGCAAGAGTGAAAATCTTTTTGCCAGAAAACGAATCTCTTTACAATGTAGCTCTGTCAAAATTGCCAGAGAGAGTGAGCGATTTGAAGAG
>JAABQD010000020.1 GCA_011391635.1 Sulfurimonas sp.
AGAGGTGCTGGCTCTGTTTGGTGCGAAGTTTGACACCTCTATGGTCGCAATGCTCAAAAAGATGACGGACTTTGCTCTCTTTGAGTTGGAGGTAAATGCAGGTGAAGCAACCTTTGGTTTTGGTGATGCGTACCTCATCGGCGGAAAAAATATGAATGAACTAGTTCCACGCCAAGGTGGCGGACACCAAACTAAGAAATAACAAAAAACCTGCGTTAAACTTTTTAAATTAACTTTTAAAAAGTTCACATGTTCCGTTTTTTCTCTGTTTTGCGATGTACATTGCTTTATCGGCAAGTTTTAAAAGAGACTCGCCATCATGGCTGTGTTCAGGATAGATACTAATGCCTATACTTGTTGAAGGGATTAAAGTTGCTTCCCCTACTTTGAAAGGTTCACTTACTCTTTGAATAATTTTTTGAGCCACTTCCACTGCATCATCCGCACTTTTTATTTCATGGAGCATAATCGCAAATTCATCGCCTCCAAGTCTAGCAACAGTATCTGCTTCTCTCAAACACTCTTGTAAGCGGTTTGATACCTCTTTTAAGAGAGCATCACCGACCTCATGCCCCAAGGTATCATTGACCTTTTTGAAATCATTGAGGTCTAAAAAAAGCACAGCAATTTTGTACTTATTTCGTTTAGCATTTTGAAGAGCTTTTCTTAGATTATCATGAAAATGTACTCTATTTGGCAAAGATGTAAGTGCGTCATGATTTGCGAGATGGAGTAATTTCAGTTCATATCTTTTACGATCACTTATATCGGAAAAAACGGACACATATCCACTTATTTTAGCATTTTCATCTTTTACTACTGTAATACTCTGCATGGTAGAAAAATATTCACCATCTTTTCTTCTGTTGTTTAACTCTCCGTACCATAAGCCATTTTTGTCAATTTCACTCCACATATTTTGATAAAATGCTTCATCATGTGCACCTGATTGTAAAAAATTGGGGTTAAGTCCAACGACTTCATCCAATGTATATCCTGTTATCTGCGTAAAACGATTATTAATCCGTTTAACTTGAATATTTTCATCTACTATCATAATGCCTTCATGCGTATTTTCAAATACAAGAGCCGATTCCCTTAAAGCTTTCTGATTACGCATATGCTCTGAAATATCCTCTATGCTTGACCAAATATACATCTTTGCGTCTCGTTCAATCAAGCATCCAGAGAGTCTCACATTTATTAAGTTCCCATTTTTGTGAGAATACTCTTTTTCATAAGGACCATAGCATTTTTCACGCAAAAGTTTACTCAGCTGTTCTTCTTCTTGTTGTTTGTATTTTTGCGGGGTAATATCCCAGTAGCTTAGTTCTAAAAGCTCATTTTCTGTGTAGCCAATTAACTTTGAAAATGCTGGATTGACATCCACCATATTCCCATCCATATCTGTGAGTGCAAATCCTATCGGAGACTCATTAAAAAGCATTCGATTGTACTCTCTTCCAAGTTCAATCTCTTTTATAAGCGGATGAATAAAACGAACAATGACTAAAGAGCCGAACAATATAATAAAAACTGCACCAACCATGCCATAGAGGGCTTCTTCTATATAAGGGGCTTTTATTTCTGAGAGGTCGATTTTGGCAACGATTCCCCAATCCAAACTTTTAATGGGTGTATATGCTGCAAGAACCGTTGCACCACGATAGTCTGTGAGAATAGAAGCTCCTTCTCGACCACTCAGTGCTCTACGCATCGGTTCTGCTAATTGTGAATGTTCTACAGAGACATCCTCCATAGTATCAACTTTTTTATGACGATGACGCAATAAAAAATGGATTTTGTCTTTCTCTAATTTGGCAAGTGTATATTCGCCCGTATCGCCAAATCCTGCAAATTGCTTATGAGCATTCATAAGACTTTCCAAGACCTCTTTTTCTATATCCATTTTTACATATTTATGGTCTTGCATTTCATGCTCTACCAGACTATTAATCATAGTAGCCTGACCCAACACTATTTCTGTGAGACGCTTCTTTTGTTGCTCAAAGCCAACATTATAGAGACGATAAACAGAAATAATAGTGATGAAAAAAACTATAAAAGCCATAACTCCTATAAGCTGGTAGGGAGCTTTTAAAAGTTTGTGATACGATTCCTTGCACTGTGCATATCTTTTCATCTTTAAGCCTTTGATTCTACAATTTATATAAACAAAGTTTTATGTTATGACAGCATATCGTCTTTATTAGAATATGTTGAAATGAATGTATTATACAACAATTTAGAAACTGTTATATTCCGCAAATTTTTACTTTGATATAAATAGTAAACTCAAAAATAGAACGACAAAATTGTCACGCCACATCATCTCCTAGAACAAAACTTGCAAATGAACTTTTAAATTAGGTTTCAAAAGGATTCACATGTATCAACTTACTGCAATATTTAACAAAATCTGTCTCAATGATGTCTTACATGACCTCTGTGAGCGTAAAATCGAAGGTATCACGGTCATCGATGTTGTAGGCAAAGGTGGTATCGGTTTCATCGAAGAGGGAGGCACTCCCGACCTAGACCCAAAAGTAAAAATAGAAATTATTCTCTCCAATGATAAATACAAAGAGAGTGCAAAAGAGGCTATCCGTGCAAATACACAAGATTTGGGTCACGGTGCGGGGAAAATGTGGGTTACAAATATTCTCGAAGTAGAACGCATCCGAACTGGAGAAAAAAACGAAGCAGCACTCACACAATCAAGCATAAGCAAAAAAGCAACGCTCAGTGATAGTCACTTCACACCTATGGACACTCCAGCGAGTTAATCCAAGCTTTTTTTATTTTCTTGGTATGTGGAAGTTCCACATGCCAAGATTATGTACAATGCTCTCTTTTTAGGAGTGTTGCAACATCTGCTCTAAAAAGTTCATTACATTATCCCCTTTTTTCTCTGTTTCTTGAGACATTTTTATCTTTGTCAACATGTCAGAGGTTGAGATAGATGCTTGTTTCATGTTGTCTTTGAGTTCTTGTTCTGCTTTTTGTGCTTCCATGAGTTCTTTGAGAAGTTTTTGTTTGAAATCACTCACCATTTTATCGATATCCATCGGCTTATCGGGATTCTCTTTTTGCTCTTCTTGGAGTTTTTGTTTGTAGTTCTCGACAATTGCATTAATTTTTTCTTCGTTGAGGTCTTTGAGTAGCTCTGAGGCACCTTTTGTTTTCAAATCCTCTTTAAACTTTGCTAATGCATCATCGGCACTATTTATCTCATCGCGTGTTTGATACGCAACTTCGGGATAGAGTTTTTTTACGACTTTGAGATACTCTTCAGAGGCACTTGTGTCCTCTTTTTGAGCTGAGAGTTCAGCAATGTTTGCTGTGTTGAGCATAGATGATATTTGCATAGTGTACTCCTCATAACGATTGATTTTCTATTACGAAAGAAGCAAATAGAGTTCCTTATTCACAAATATTTTATATTTCACAAGCCTCAACAAAACCGCCTGTTTCTACACTAATGACATAATTGTCATCGACTGCAACAACATCAAAACCATGTTTGCCACAAAACAGAGTATTCAAGCTCTCCGCCCATTCATACGCATATTCCTCGGCCTCTGCTTTTGTATCAAAACTGCGTATTCTCTGTGTCTCATGTTTTTTTGCACACGCACACAATTTTTCTAAAACAACATGATGGTTCATTGGATTATCCTTTTAAAAATGGTATTGCATAGAGTGTGCTAGTCGAAATTTCATTTCTTGGCATGTGGAACTTCCACATACCAAGATTTCTAGCTTGAAAATTGCATATTCATTTCAAAAGGAATTTCACGCTCACAAAAGAGGTTGAGGTACATTTACATTAAAGAGAGACACTATGAGCGATAATCTCCACCTGAATATCGAAAGTATGGATGCTACACACGACGCTTTTTTGGCTCTTCTGGCTAAAATTCAATCTTGTTCAGAGAGTGAATTCATGCCTCTTTTTGAAGAGATGATAGCCCATACACAAGAGCATTTTGCGTATGAAGAGGAGATGATGCAAAGGCTCAACTTCTACGGCAGACAAGAACATTTGGATGAACACGCCAACTTGCTCGGTGAGATGCAATACTTCTACAACAAAGCTAAAAAATTCCCCGCATTTGGAAAATCATACATCCACGAATACGCCTACGACAAGTTTAAACGCCATATCATCAACATAGATTCGCAACTTGCCATGTTTCTCAAAGAAAACGAACTCTCTCTTGCTAAGGGGATTTCCACATGCCAACAAGTGAAGTGACAAATGTCCTTGAAGTACAAAAATTTCATCTCGAACATCTCAATAGAGCTGCATATATAAGCTCAATCGAAGCGATTACAGATGCAAAAACGCTCAGATTTGCAAATATGTCGCTGGAGTGGTGGGACACACATTTTAGCTGGGAAGCTCACGGTTGTGTGGCTTTGAGCAATGCTGAAAATATGCACTTGTGTTATATATTTTACAAAATAGACCGCTACAGAATGTACCTCTCCATTCACAACATATTTACGCCCCTGTGTGAAAGACGCAAAGGGTATGCACACGAACTCTTGAAAATGGTCTTTGATATCGCGATTTTGGGACATGTGAGCAGATTTAAAATCACCTCCATCTCTCAATCTCTCGACTTCTATTTGGCTCTTGGTTTTGTTTATTGGGGTGTCAATAGCGTTGGTGATTACTACTGTGATTTGCCGATACCCATAGATGGATTAGATACACTTGAACATATGATACAAACATCTGAAGATTTTACTTTGATTGGTAAAAGCATGGAAACTATTCACAAAAAAGTCCATGGAAACAGTCTCATACTCAGTGCCACACAACAACTTATTTATGATAGCGACACGGTTAAAATGGGAAAAAGTTATATGCTTGAGAAGTTACTCACGATGATTTGATTCTCTTGGCATGTGGATTTAAAATCAGTGTTTCGGTAAAATACGCATTTTAAGGTGCAAATATGAAATATGTTATAGATATGATAGAAGATATACGCGAAAATATAAATAATGCTCAGGATTATGTTCTCTTGGCTATGCTTGTAAAAGAGACAAGACCTGAGAACTTTCAAAATGCAGGTGAAAAAACCATCACTTCTTTTTTTATCGACCATGATGCGAAACAGCTATTATTTGGTTTTTTAGATGAAAATGCTACGACAAAGAGCTTGTTGGAATATGTAAATAGCTTAGAAATGGAAGCAATGATGTATGAAGTCATGGTAAAAATCTCAAACCAGCATCCGCTTATGCCTGTTATAGGATTTGGCGAAAATCATGAACAAAAACAGTACACTTTTTTTGTGAGTATTTAACTGTACTTCAATCGCTAATTTTAAGAAATAGAATTGATTAAACTCAATGCACCTTTATAAATTGGTTCATCAATAAAACCATATGCATCATCGACAAAACCACTTATTCCCTGTTCTCTCTTGAGTTCAAACATCTGCACTATTTTTTTTGCTCTTTGTATCTCTTCACTATTTTGTGAAAATATCTCATTGACTAAAGCAACTTGTTTTGGAGAGATGCACCCTTTTGCATCGTAGCCCATCTCTTTTTCCAGAGATATCCACATGCCAAACGCATCAAGGTTTTGAAACTCCTGATAGACAAAAGAGACTGGTTTGACGCCCATTGCTTTGCATGTTACTAAAAAGTGTGAAAGAATATAGAGCATCGTTGGATTATCTCTTTTGATAAGATTTTGAGAGAGTTTCATGTCCGCAAATAAATCAAGTATGCCAAGATAAAAAGTTTTGACCCTTTCATTCACTGCCAAAGAGTGTAAATTACGCCATGCAGATGCTGTTTCGATAGAGATATGCAGCTCAATTGTGTCATCCAAACACTCCAAAGCTTTTGCGACCTCTTCTTTGTTATTTATCTTTGGAACGCGTACTGCATCTGGCATAAACTGATTTAAGTATTGTATCTCTTCATAACCGCCTTCACTCAGTGCATTCACCCGCACAACAAGCTTTTTATCACTCTCTTGATGGAGTGATAAAAAGATAGCACACAATACAAGTGCAAAAGGTTTATCCACTTCGCTTACGCCATCTTCTAAGTTTAAAATAATACACTCAGCCTCTAAACTTGCTATCTTGGAGAGGTGTTTTACATTGTTGCATGAGAGCATCAAAACAGAAGAAAATGCACTACTTTTATTCATCTTTCTTGGTGTTGGAACTGCCAACTTTTTGAGTGCTTCCAAATCCCTCATTTGGAACAGATGTGCGATATTTTCTAGCATATCAGTTTGGGTAATCTTCATATCGTAACATCTTTGGTGCTTCTTTTACTTGTTTAGGCTCAGATTTCGTTGGTTTTGCGTCTGCTTTTGTCGGTTTTCCTTCCACTTTTTTTGCTTTATTTTCCTCTTTTTTAACTTCTATTTCGTCTCTTTTTGGCTCAATCGTTTTGATTAATTCCTCTTTTTTAGGTTCTACAACTTTTTTATTTTTTTGTTCCTCTTTTCTGGCTTTCATCTCCTCTTTTTCAGCAGCTCTGAGCTTCTCTTCTGTGAGATAAAGATAGAGTGTTTGCACCTCTTTTTCTGTGAGATAATAACGGGGCATTCCATTGTTAGCTTTATTCATTGCATAATAAAATTTGCCCCACTCCATCTTGTTGATAGCCGGACCAGCAAAATCTTTTTTTTCTTTGTTATGCACATATTTTGCGACTAATTTGCCTTCGCCTCTCTCGCCATGGCAATTTTGGCACCCGATACCTCGAGGATTTTTATAAAGCTGAGAAGAGTATTCCATAATAGTTATAAAGCTAGTTTCAGCAACAAGTAAACACGGTAAAGTTAAGTAAAATAGATATTTCATTGTAAAGCGACCTTTTATCATTAAGTGCTATAATAACAAAAAAATTATTTATGGGGTATAAATGCAACTTCTTGATGGTAAAAAACTTTCGCAAAAGATACAAGAACAAGTGTCAGCTCAAACAAAAGATTTAAAAAACAAGATAGGTTCAGTGCCTGGTTTGGCTGTTATTCTTGTGGGTCACGACCCTGCAAGTGCAGCGTATGTGAACATGAAAAAAAAAGCTTGTGACAAAGTAGGTTTTTATTCAGTAACGCATGAAATGCCCGAAGATATCTCTCAAGATGCCATAGAAAATACAATCAAAATGATGAATACAAATCCAAATATAGATGGAATTTTGATTCAACTCCCGCTTCCACCTCAAATAGACACAACAAAAATCCTCGAACTCGTAGATCCAAGCAAAGATGTAGATGGTTTTCATCCTTTCAATGTCGGACGACTCACAACTGGGCTTGATGGTTTTGTTCCATGTACACCACTCGGTGTTATGGAGCTTTTAAAAGAGTATGACATTGATGTCAAAGGAAAAAATTGTGTTGTTGTAGGAGCTTCAAATATTGTCGGAAAACCGATGGCTGCCCTGCTCTTAAATGCAAATGCAACAGTTGAAATTTGTCATATTTTTACGGATGATTTGAAAAAACACACGCTTAATGCTGACATTTTGTTAGTAGGTGTGGGAGTTATCAATCTTATCAAAGAGGATATGGTCAAAGAGGGTGTTATTATCATCGATATTGGAATTAATCGTACTGAAAGTGGTGCTTTGGTTGGGGATGTTGATTTTGCCAATGTGAGCCAAAAATGCTCTTACATCACACCTGTTCCAGGCGGAGTCGGACCTATGACAATCGCTATGCTTTTGAGTAACACCCTCAAAGCAGCTCAAATAAATGCACAAAAAAGAGTATAAATGAAAGACTTTTTACATAAAACATACAAATTCTCTAACTCGTGGACTGGAACAATTATCATTGTTTTGTTTGTTATATTTTTTATAGCACAAGCTTTTAGAATTCCATCAGGTTCGATGAAAGATTCACTTCTCATCGGTGACCACCTTTTTGCGAAAAAATTTGCGTATGGCATCCCCATGCCACATATCCCATTTTTGGAACTCTCTATCATGCCATGGAGTGATAAACTTCGTCTCATAGATGGCGATACACCTTCTCGTGGCGACATCGTTATTTTCAGATATCCAAACAACCCACAACAGCATTTCGTCAAACGCTGTGTAGCACTTCCTGAGGATGAACTTTTTGTACTCAACAAAGATTTATATCTGCACCATAGAGAGGGCGATGATTGGATAAAAGAGAATTTTAAAGATTCTGAAATAGTAATTTTTAACTCAAAATTATGGGTTAAAAATCCCTATATGACACAACATCCTGGAATTCATCATGATAATAGAGTTA
>JAABQD010000021.1 GCA_011391635.1 Sulfurimonas sp.
GAACAAGAGAAGCTAAGGTGTACCCTCTCGCCATCTTATGCCCTTGACGCCATAATACCAAACCAATTATAGGAAAAAAGATAAATGAAAATGCACTGACATTCAGTATCACTATTGCAAAATAACGAGCACCTAAAGTTGCTAAGACTAAAGTTATTAGATTTAATAGTATCAATATTTTTAAAAAATTATCCACCCTTGGCAGGTGTTTAAAAGTTTCTAAAAATTCACGGGTAAATAAGACAAAAGATGTAAAAAGAGTTACAGATGCTACAAAAGGCATTATATCTATAATATAAAGTGATTTATTCCATAAATAGTGTGCTCCTAATTGGTTGAAAGTTAAAATGGAGAGCACGACCCCTATTATGTAGATGTTGTACCAAAAATACTCTTTTTTTCTGAGAATAAACCAGATAAATATATTGTAAAACAGTAACACCAGAAGTGCACTAAGAATTCCAACTAAAAAATTAAAACGAAGTTCTTGTGACTTTACAAACTCATCTTTTGTCCAAATAGAGTGAAGCATTTCGACTACTCCGGAGTGCTCATAAGAGAGTTTCACATAGATTGTGTTATTTTCTTTTGCAGATGTAATGAACTCAAACGACGAGCGTTGATCTAAAGATACTTTAGATTCATCAATATAATGATCACCCTTTAAAGAGTTGGAGATAAGAATATTTTGATTGTTGTATTGCCAACTTTGCAGTTCATCAAATTGACCGTAGTTAAACTTCAAAATCCAATCTATCGGCTCATTTATAGGATTTTGCACTTCAAATTTAATCCACCAGTTTGATTTACTTGCTCCTTGGTTTGTATGAATAGTGTTATCATCTATAAAATTTTGGTTTTTGATATCTTCAATGCCCATTTTTTTTGTAGTATCTTCATAATAATAGACCCGTGAAAATGTTTTAAGTCCTTTCATATTTGAATCTAAGACAACTGTATCTGCATTTAAAAATATTGCAAAAAAAAGAGTAAGAAATAAGATTTTAAACATATTAGTTATTATATAGCTATCTTAAAACTTCAAAAGATAACATTTCCTTGTCAGTAAAATAAAGAAAAATATATTAACATTTATTAATAAATATTCAGATAAAACAAAAATTAAAATTAAAATTAGAAATAATTCAATCTTTAAAAGAGCAGATGATTTTATGTGTCATTCAAAAACAAATGGCAAAAACATGCCAACAAAACAAGGGAACCGCTTTTTGCAACGCAAAAATGTTTCTTCAGAAAACAAGGGAACCGCTTTTGCGAAGCAAAATGTTTCTTTAGAAAACAAGGGAACCGCTTTTGCGAAGCAAAATGTTTCTTCAGAAAACAAGGGAACCGCTTTTTGCAACGCAAAAATGTTTCTTTAGAAAACAAGGGAACCGCTTTTGCGAAGCAAAATGTTTCTTTAGAAATCCACATGCCGAACAAATCCAAAGTTTATACTTTATTTATTGAGATGTAATATAATGAAAAACAGAGTTTTAATTTTCATCTATGAACAAAAGGTTTTGATATGACTACGATTATTATGTTATTTATCTTGCCACTTGGAATTATTTTTTATTTTTTTGATAAGAAAACCAAAAAAATAAATAAGAAGCTTCTTGATGATTATGTTGTGAAGATAAGAGCAAGTGAACTCACCCAAAAAGAGAAGTTAAACAGTATCGATAAAATGTACTATCTCAATGATTATAAAATTGTACATAAAACACACTACGAATTGGTGGCTGAAAAAAAACATTTCAATCTGGGAGTTCTTTTTATTTTTTTTGGTCTCTTAAGTTATTTTGGTCTGCCTTTGTACTATATTTATTACCGTTTTATTTTAAAACCAGAGAAAATAAGAATCACTTTCGAGCAATAAAGTACAGCACTTCAAAATATAAAGTTATTTCTAAATTTTAAGCTGATTTACTTTTAATTTCAAATAAAACACCATCCCAAAATTTGATTCTTGCTTAAATTATCCGCAGGGAAGCTCTGCTTCTATAATTTTAGCTTCATCTCCTTCGCATAACATATCTAACATGCCAAAAAATCCACAAACATGCTACTAGCAGAATATCTTTTCATAAAATCTAAGAATCAAATCACATTTTAATGGTAATTCATTTTTTTACAATAGAAAAATCTTTCAGTTGGGTAAAATGGTAGAAATTAAAAGGTGTCCCATGAAATTTAAAAATGCATTTTTGCTTTTTTCCTTGCTTTTTACAGGACTTCTTGCAAATGAAAAAGCGTTTACCATAAAAACAGGTCTGGCAGATATAGCTCACACTAATATGTACAAGGGAGCGAATGATAAAAATATTGTCGTACCCTTGCTTTTTCTTAAATATGGCGATTTTTATTTTGAAGGTTTGAGCTTGGGTTATACTTTCTACAATGCAAATGCACTCAAAGTTCAACTTGAAGTCTCAGCAAATATGTTGGGGTATGAGAGTAGTGATAGTAACTATTTGCGAGGGATGGATAAGAGAGAAATCGATATACAAACAGGCTTCAAAGTAGCATACAAACCCAGCCAAAACAGCGAAGTAAGTTCTAAAATAGCCTATGATTTTTTCAATATACACGGTGGATTCAGTGCAGATTTGAAATATAGCTACGATTTGTTTAAAAACAGCAAAAATATTTTTACCACCTATGCCGGTTTGGAATATTTGAGCGAAAAAAAGAGTGATTATTACTATGGTGTTCGAGCGGATGAGGCAAATGTTTTGAGACCCATGTACACGCTGGATGAAACACTCAACCACTACTTGGGTGTCAAAAATCTTTATATATTCAACCAACAATGGGCAATTTTAGCCAGAGCAGAATACAAAAACTTTGACAAAGATATTTACAAAAGCCCCATCATAGAAGAGAGCTATGAGTTTTCTGGATTTGTGGGAGTTATGTATGCATGGTAAATTCAAAGCGACTCTTTACTTTGTCCACGGCGGTATAAAAACATCCATTTTTTGCTATAATCTTTCAAATACATCGATTAAATACAAGGCATTTTTATGACAAAAACTTTTATACTAGATTTTTTAGCACAACATAAAAATGATTTTTTTCAAAAGTACGGTGTTACGAAAATAGGTCTGTTTGGAAGCTATGTCCGTGATGATTTTAAAGACGAAAGCGATATAGATATTGCCATAGAAATGTTGAATGACAAAAAGAGTTTAGGTACTTTTTTCGCCTTCAAAAGAGAACTCGAAGATGCATTCAACCTCAAAGTTGACCTTGGCATAGAAAGCTCTTTAAAACCCCTTGCTAAAGAGAAAATTTTAAAAGAGATTATTTATGTCTAAAAGAGATGAGCTTCTTTTTTTACAAGATATTTTAGATTCTGTGAATGCTATTTTTGAGTTTACAACTGGCTTAGATGCTGAATTATTCTCACAAAACAGACTTGTTTACAGTGCTACAATCAGAGAATTTGAAATTATAGGCGAAGCCACCATCCATCTATCAGATGCAACATTATCAGAGTACAATCAAGTTCCATGGAGAGATTTAAAAGATTTTAGAAACCTTTTAATACATGAATATTTTGGAGTGGACAGCCAGATAGTATGGAATACGATTCAAAATGATTTACCCCTTTTAAAAGAAGTCGTACAAGAGATGATTGAGGATTATGCCAAATCGTGATACAATCGTAAAAATATTCACAGTAGTAAAAACTACGAAAAATATTGAATAAACGAAGAAAAATATTAAAGAGTCTTTATGAAACAAATTCCTGACATACATGCAACAATCACACAAGAAATCAAAGAGACTATTGCTCCTATGAAAGTCGTTTTTCCAGCACATTATAGTGAACTTTACAACCGCGTTGCACTCTCAAAAGAGGTTCACCTCAAACCTGAAGAACTTGTAAACAGTGATATGCTTGATGAAAAAATGATGCAACATATCATTACGCTCTCAGAGTGTACAGATGAGGCAATCAATGCGATAGAAAATGAGGACAAAACACTTCTAAACAACATACTCATCAAAAGTAAAAAGCTCCAAGAAGAGGTCAATGAACTCCAAAAAATGATTTATGAAGACGCTCTGACAAAAAGCTATAACCGCAAATGGTTTGAAGATAAACTCCTTGATGAGGAGAAACTCAAATTTAGAGAAAATGGGGTTATTGTTATGATTGATGTGAACAAATTTAAAGTGATTAATGACACTTATGGACACAATATCGGCGATAAAGTCCTTATCAAAATCTCCCAAATGCTCAAACAAGTCAATGAAAAAGTCGTCCGTTATGGCGGAGATGAGTTTATCATCGTTTTTGATGACAATCTCTCGCTTCAACAGATAGAAGCAAAGCTAAAAAATCTTTTGCAATACTTCCAAAAAACACATTTCAGAGCTGCAAATAATGATTTTAAAGTCTCATTTTCTTATGGAATGGCATCTTTTGCAAATGGTGCAAGTTTTGAGCAAACAATCGAAGTAGCAGACCAATTTATGTATGCCAACAAACGAGCAACACGAGAGTAATAAATCCTCTTTTAAACATCCCTTCGCTATAATTCACAAAAATAATAGGTGCATCTTCGCACCTCAACAAGTGATAATACAATGGTAACAGTACAAAATTTAACTATGCGTTATGGAAACAGAGTTCTGTTTGAAAACATCAATCTTAAACTAGACCGCCACAAAAGATATGGTCTCATCGGTGCGAATGGTGCTGGTAAAACTACATTTCTCAAAATCTTAAGTGGACAGATTCCAGAGTTTGAGGGTGATATTCGTGTAGGCAATGGTCTCAAAGTCGGTGTTTTAGGACAAAATCAATTTGCATTTGAAAACTACACAATCGCGGATGCAGTTTTATACGGCAACAAAAGACTCTATGATGCTATCAAAGAGAAAGAGATTATTTATGCGACAGGCGACTTCGAAGATGATGCGGTCAATAACCGTCTGGCAGATTTAGAAGTAATCTGTGTAGAAGAGGACCCAACTTATGAGTATGATGTAAACATCGCAAAAATACTTGAAAATGTTGGAATTCCTGCAGAGGAGCATAACCAACTCATGAGTACACTCGATAGTGCGGACAAATTCAAGGTTCTTTTGGCTCAGGTTCTCTACCCAAGACCTGATGTTTTATTCCTCGATGAGCCTACGAACAACCTCGATATCGACACAATCAGCTGGTTGGAAGATGAGCTCCAAAGACATGATGGAACAATGGTCGTCATCTCTCACGATAGACACTTCCTCAATGCAGTTGTGACAAATATCCTCGATGTGGATTACCAAAAAATCCGTGAATTTACAGGAACTTTTGATGATTGGTACATCGCTGCGAATGTTATAGCAAAACAAAATGAGCTCAATAACGCAAAACAAGAGAAAGAAAAAGAGCAACTCGAAGCATTCGTGCGAAGATTCTCGGCAAATGCCTCTAAAGCAAAACAAGCAACTTCAAGACAAAAACAACTTGATAAACTCGTTATCGAAGATATCAAGCCATCTTCAAGAAGAGACCCAAGTATCGTCTTTAAGCCAAAAAGAACTATGGGCGATGAAGCACTCAATTTAGTAAATATTTGCCACTCATATGGCACAAATGAGGTTCTCAAAAACATTAGCCTCAAATTTGTTCCAGATGAAAAAGTAGCACTCATTGGACCAAACGGTGTGGGTAAAACAACACTTATGAAAATCATCATGGAAGAGATGAAACCAACTTCAGGTGAAATTCACTGGGGTGCGACAATAGAAAACAGTTACTTTCCTCAAGATACTGCGGATATCATCAACGGAGATGGAACACTCTATGATTGGCTCAAATCATTCAACCCTAAAGGCGATATCGCAGAGATTCGTAACTGTTTAGGACGAATGCTCTTCAACGGCGAACAGCAAGAAAAATCTGTTATCAGTATCTCTGGTGGGGAAAAACATAGAATGATGCTCTCTAAAATGATGCTTGAGGGTGGAAATTTTCTCGTATTGGATGAGCCATCAAATCACCTTGACCTCGAGGCTATCGTTGCCCTTGGAGAAGCACTTTACAACTTCAAAGGGAATGTTATCTGTGTCTCTCATGACCGTGAGCTTTTGGATGCGTTTGCAAATCGTATTATCGAACTTCATAATGATGGAACCTATACAGATTTCAAAGGGACTTACGAAGAGTTTGCTGAAGCAAAAGCTGGTGGGCATATTTAGTTATTTAGTTGTATCTAAATTTTTATAAAATACGAACATTTATACAATATAAAAAGTAAAAAGGAAAAGAGATGCCAAAATATGAGAAATTTTTAGGACTTGGGATTGCAGGAAACTTTGCACTTCACTTGGAACAAGCTGGAGAGCTTGAGGAGTTTAAACACATTATCACAGCCGAAGAGGCTGCACCAAAAGGGATGTTTCCTTTTTACCTGCCTAAGCCAAATTTTCCAGTCGATGGTCTTTTTCTTCATGCAAAAGATATTTTGAGTGTTTATCCGCTCTCTTCTGCAATTATTAGATTGCCAAAAGAGGATGTAAATATCCAAGCAGAGCCAGAAGTTGCTCTTGTTTGTGACTTGACATATACAGCAGGAAAACTCTCAAAAATCACACCTACCTATTTTGGAGCATACAATGATTGCTCTATCCGTGTCGCTGGTGCAAATAAGATAAGTGATAAGAAAAACTGGGGCGAAGATAGCAAAGGCTTCAGTAACACACTCATTAAAATCGACAAGTTTAAAGAGGGCGGTATCATGGATAACTACTCGATTGCAAGTTTTTTGCGTCGTGATGGTGCAGTTCATGCCTATGGCGAAGATGTCGAACTCAAAGGCTACAGCTACTTTTATGGCAAACTTCTCGACTGGATGCTTATTCAACTCACAACACAAGAGGACTTTGGTCCACTCGAAGCGATTGAAGAGTATATCTTGGCATGTGGAAGTCCAAAAGAGGCGATTATCAGTATCGGAGCGACAAGATACACAGAGTATGGAGAAAAAACTTTTTTACAAGCACACGATGAAGTTATTGTTATCGTTTACAACTCTAAAAACCTCAGCTCAGAGGATGTTTTAAACTCTGTAATGAACAACACATACGATCCAAACAACATGAGTGTTTTGGCACAAAAAGTTATCTAGGAAAAAAAGTGAGTCGAGGAAAAAAGCTAGATTTATTCATCGGTGCAGAAATAGAAGATGGCTGGGCGGTTGTAGAATCACCTCGCAAATCTGCTATTGCTGAAGAGATTTTAGAGCCTTCAAAACACACTCTTTTTTTCAAACTAGAAAAACGAAGAGGCAAAAGTGTCACTCTCGTAGGTCCATTCCACATGCCAACTTCAGATGCCAATGCAACACTCCAAACAATCAAAAAGAAGCTTGGCTGTGGCGGAGCATATAAAGATGGATGGATGGAGTTTCAAGGCGAAATCAAAGAAAAAGTAAGAGAGATTTTAGTCCAGGAGGGTTTTAGATTTAAACCTAAGCACTAACCTCTTCTATCGTCCAAGGCTCATTTGAAGCAGTCACATCCGTAACACTCGAATCAATCACAAAACGATTTCTTCCACTCTCTTTTGCTTTATAGAGCATCTTATCGGCATGTGAAATCAACATATCCTCATCCAGAGCATCATCAGCAACACAACAGACAACACCAACGGATATAGTGAGATACTCATGTGCTTTAGAGGCTTTATGCTCTACTCTTCTTGCTCGTACCGCATCACAGAGTGACTGAGCCAAAATAGCACTATTCTCTTCATCTGTTTGTGTCAGCAAGATACCAAACTCCTCGCCTCCAAGTCGAAACACAAAATCACTTGGTCGATGGAGTGAATCCCTGAGAGTTTTTGCAACCTCTTTGAGTGCATTATCCCCTTCAATATGTCCATAAGTATCATTGTACTGCTTGAAAAAATCGATATCAATCATCATAAATGTTATATAAGAGTGCGTTCGTTTTGCTCGTTTGAGTTCTCTATCATAGACGAGATTAAAATATCTTCTATTGTGAAGCGTTGTCAATGAATCTGTGTAAGAGACTGTTTCGAGTTTTTTGTTCGCAGATCTTAATTTTTTTGCCATTGATTCAAGTTCTATTTGGTCTTTTTGAATACTTGAAAAAACAAGATACAGTATCAATAAAACCGTAATAATTATAAGAAGAAGGACAATCCCTATCTCTATAATTTCTACATCATACCCTTGCAAAAATTTCTTTCTCTCAAATTTTGCAATATCCACTTCATACTTTATCAATTTTTGAATTATTGCATCAATATGTGCAATCTCATTGTGAATTGAATTCGTTGAGAGTACACTCAAATCTTTCCCTATTTTTTGTACTTCCAACAAGTTATTAAAGTAATCATTTGTCGTCTTTATCTCTGAAGCGACATAAGTAACATACTCCATCTCATTATCTCTTTTATAATGATTTTCATAACTTGCCCATATCTTTTCTATCTTTTTGAGCGAAGCATCAATATGTGCAAATGTTTCACTTGGAGAGAGTTCTAAACCTTTGGCTCTATAAAATGTATTTGCTATATCGCCATGATACAATTGTAATATCTCATTGAGTTCTGTCACAGGAACCATAGAGCCAAAGTAGAGTGCATCAATATTTTTTTTCATGGAGTTTACATTCAATGCACCCATGATTCCGATACCAACCAGCCCTAAAGTGATAAGTATAAAAAGAAAAAACAGTTTGCTTCTCAGCTTTAATGCTTCAATAAATCTCATTCTTCTCCCTCTCTAATTACCCTCTAACAAGCATATTTTATGCCATTTTATACTTTTTATCTCTTTTTTTAACTCATCTGCACAAAGAGCCTTTTGTAATCATTTTATAAAATTATAAAAACTAATAAAACTTTTCTTATAAATTTGTTCCAATAGCCTCATAATTTGATTTATATCAAGAATCTTTCTCTGGCTTAGTGATAGTATTTATCTGTTAATAAAAATCTTAACAGAGCTTGGATTAGGTAAATTCCGTATTTATTTAATTTTTACAATTTATCATAGAGGAGAATATATGTCACTTTCAAGAAGAGAATTTCTTAAAAGTTCAGCAGCGGCTTCCGCAGCGGCAGCAATGGGTATGACTATACCAGCTACGCTACAAGCTGCAGCAGATACTGCTGAGAGCAACTGGAGATGGGATAAGGCGGCGTGTCGTTTTTGTGGTACTGGATGCGGTATCATGATGGCTACAAAAGATGGCAAAATTGTTGCTGTCAAAGGGGACCCTGCGGCACCAGTAAATCGTGGTTTGAACTGTATTAAGGGGTATTTTAATGCAAAAATTATGTATGGTGCGGATAGACTCACACAACCACTTCTGAGAATGGGCGAAGATGGGCAGTTTGATAAAAAAGGTAAATTTGCTCCTGTTTCTTGGAAAAGAGCTTTTGATGAGATGGAAATCCATATCAAAAAAGCACTCAAGTCGGGTGGTCCTGAAGCAGTAGGGGTTTTTGCTTCTGGTCAATACACGATTATGGAGGGCTACGCGGCTCAAAAACTGATGAAAGGCGGATTCCGCTCCAATGCACTTGACCCAAATGCACGTCACTGTATGGCATCTGCGGTTGTTGGATTTTACCAAACTTTTGGAATCGATGAGCCTTCTGGCTGTTATGATGATATTGAACTTACAGATACGATTGTCGCTTGGGGTTCAAACATGGCAGAGATGCACCCTATTTTGTGGTCGCGTGTTACAGATAGAAAACTCTCCGACCCTGAACGCGTCAAAGTTATCTCGATTCAAACCTACAACCATAGAACCTCAGACCTTGCGGATGTTGAGATTATCTTCTCTCCAAATACAGACCTTGCTCTGTGGAACTACATTGCACACGAAATCGTTTACAACCACCCTGAGTCTATCGATTGGGATTTCGTGAAAAAACATATCGTTTTTGCGGCTTCACCTGTCAATATCGGCTATGGTATGCGTAAAGCGGGTGAAAAATCTCTTACTCCTGTCAATCCTGATGGAAGTGCTGGAAAATACAGTGCAAAAGAGATGCAGATTATCAACAAAGAGATGAGCAAAGTAGTCTCAGCAAAAGAAGCACCAGCCCTTAAACCTTATGGGTACAAAGAGGGCGATGTGATGACAAACAAAGATGCACCGCTCAATAACCTTGCACACTGGGAAATCTCGTTTGATGAGTACAAAAAATTCTTAGAGCCTTATACACTCGACTATGTTGCAACTATCTCTAAAGGAAATCCTGATGAAGATATCAACGAATTTAAGAAAAAACTCCAAACTTTAGCAGATTTATATATCGAAAAAGGGAGAAAAGTTGTCTCTTTCTGGACGATGGGTATGAACCAACATACGCGTGGAACTTGGGTCAATACACTTGCGTACAATGTTCACTTTTTACTCAACAAACAAGCTAAACCAGGAGATGGTGCATTTAGTTTGACAGGTCAGCCTTCGGCATGTGGAACGGCAAGAGAAGTAGGAACATTCTGTCACCGTTTGCCGGCAGATATGATGGTGGAGAATCCAAAACATAGAGAAATCACAGAAAACAGATGGAAAATTCCAAAAACAACTTTAAATCCTGTTGGCAATCAACACATTATGAAAATCCACAGAGATATCGAAGATGGATTTATGAAGTTTGCATGGGTCAATGTATGTAACCCATACCAAGATACAGCAAGTGCAGAACATTGGATTAAAGCAGCAAGAGAGATGGATAACTTCATCGTCACTTCGGATGGCTATCCAGGAATATCTGCAAAAGTCTCCGACCTTATCTTACCATCAGCGATGATTTATGAGAAATGGGGCGGATATGGAAATGCCGAACGCAGAACACAACTCTGGAGACAACAAGTGCTTCCAGTAGGCGATGCAATGAGTGATACTTGGCAATGGGTCGAGCTTTCAAAAAGATTTACTGTTAAAGATGTATGGGGTGAACAACCGCTTCGTGGTAAAAATGAGGATGGCACACCTAAAAAACTTCCTAGCGTCATAGACCAAGCAAAAGCAATGGGTTATACAGAAGATACAACGATGTATGAGATTCTCTTTGCAAACAAAGAGGCACAATCGTATAAAGTAGATTTAAACTCTTTCCCTCAACAAGGCTATGACAACTCAGAAGTGATTGGCGATAGCAGAAATGTAGAAGGCTCCGATGGAAAAGTTTTCAAAGGGTATGGATTTATGATTCACGAGTACCTTTTTGAAGAGTATGCATCTTTTGGACGCGGACATGGGCATGACTTAGCTGACTTTACAACCTATCACAAAGTGCGTGGACTTAAATGGCCAGTTGTTGATGGCAAAGAGACACAGTGGAGATTCAACGTAAAATATGACCCATACGCGGCTAAAGAGACAAAAGAGAGTGGAAACTCTCATGCATTCTATGGTGTCTTAGCAAAAGAGCTTATGCAAGGCGATTTGATGGGCGTAAAAGATAAAACAAAAATAGCTCTCAAAAACAAAGCCAAAATTTTTGCCCGTCCTTACATGGATCCACCAGAGATGCCAGATGCTGAGTATCCGACATGGTTATCTACAGGGCGTGTGCTTGAGCATTGGCACTCAGGCACAATGACAATGCGTGTTCCTGAACTCTACCGTGCAGTTCCTGAAGCTCTTTGTTATATGCACCCAAAAGATGCAGATACATTTGGTGTCAAACAAGGCGAACTCTGCTGGGTTGAATCGCGTCGTGGCAAAGTAAAAGCCAGAGTTGAGACGCGTGGAAGAAACCAGCCATCGCGTGGGCTTGTATTTGTTCCATGGTTTGATGAAAAAGTTTTTATCAACAAAGTATGTCTTGATGCAACTTGTCCTCAGTCCAAACAGACTGACTTCAAAAAATGTGCTGTCAAAGTCTATAAAGCGTAAAAAATTAACGATAAAGAAAATATCTTGAACGAGACAAAAAGAGAACCTATCAGCGATAGAAGAAAATTTATACTCAACATGGCAAGAGGCGTAGGTCTCGCAACTATGGGTGGATTTGTGTGGAGTGCACATGTGAATGAAGCAAAGGCTTCATCACTTCTCCTGCGTCCTCCTGGTGCTATAAAAGAGAGTGATTTCCTCAAAACATGCATCAAGTGTGGATTGTGTGTTGTGGCATGTCCATACAACACGCTTTTTTTAGCAAAAGCAGGAGAGAACAAACCTATAGGAACGCCCTACTTTACACCTAGGGAGATGCCTTGTTATATGTGTCCAACTATTCCTTGTGTTCCTGTTTGTCCAACAGGTGCCTTGGATGAAGAGAGCCTTCTTACAAACCAAAAGCTCGATATCAATCGTGCAGATATGGGAGTGGCTATAGTTGATAGTAACAGCTGTATAGCATTTTGGGGTATTCAGTGTGATGCGTGTTACAGAGCATGTCCTCTTTTGGGCAAAGCGATAACGATTGAATACTCAAAAAATGAGAGAACCGGTAAACATGCCTATCTCAAACCAGTGGTGCAAATAGATAGCTGTACAGGATGTGGCATGTGCGAAAAAGCGTGTGTCACTGAAAAAGCAGCGATATTTGTGCTTCCAAGAGAGGTAGCCCTAGGTCGTGCTGGAGATCACTATATCAAAGGCTGGGACAAAGAGGATGAGAAACGAGTAAAAAATGCGACATCTAAAACAACCACCACAGAGATAAGCAAAAAATCTGCGGTGGATTCGCTCAATGATACCAAGGAGCTTTACTGATGATGACGCTATGGAAGAATTACAGATATCTCCTTCTGAGACGCATCACGCAGATAGGTTTGATGTTTCTCTATTTTGGAGCGAATGTTTGGGGTTGGAATATTTTGGTAGGCAATTTAAGCTCCTCCAAAATATTTGGTCTCATTCCTATGAGTGACCCTTATGCAACGCTTCAGATGTTTTTTGCTGGTGCTGTTTTATCAGCTGATTTGCTTCTAGGTGTGGCTATTGCAACACTCTTTTATCTTGTCGTTGGTGGTCGTGCTTTTTGTAGTTGGGTTTGTCCTATAAATCTCATCACAGACACGGCAGGGTATGTACGAAGAAAAGTTGGAATTGACCGTTCACAAGGCTTTAGACAACCAGCATCGAGACAATTGCGATACTGGGTTTTGGCTATGAGTTTAGTCATCTCTACGCTTATGGGTGTCGCTGCTTTTGAGTTTATATCACCTGTTTCTATGGTTTATAGAGGGATTGCTTTTGGTTTAGGTTTTGGCTGGGCTGCGATGCTCGTCATCTTTTTGTTTGATCTCTTTGTTTTAAAAGATGGATGGTGTGGGCATGTGTGTCCACTTGGTGGATTTTATTCACTTCTTGGAAGTTTTAGCCTCCTAAGAGTGTTGTACAATCAAGAGAAGTGTACTTTATGTATGAAATGTAAAACTGTTTGTCCTGAACATCAGGTGCTGCACATGATAGGCAAAGAGAGTTTGTCTGTCACATCTGGCGAGTGTACAAACTGTGCAAGATGTATTGAAGTATGCGAAGATGATGCTTTGGGATTTTCAATCAGAAAATTAGTAAAAAGATAAACTTCTTGCTTCAAAGAAGCAAGCTTTAGTCGCCATAGCGGCGTGAGCGTAGCTAAACGGACGCGTTCGTTTAGCGTTTAAAATAAATAAAAAGGGGAGTACAATGAAATTAGCAAATACAATTATAATTGGTTTGGCAACTGCAACACTATTGATTCTGGGATGTAGTGCAAAACCTAGCGTGAGTGAAGAGTCACTTGGACTTAGAAAGAGTGATCTTTATACAGAAAGCAATGCAACGCGTGGTGACCAAACAAAATATGGCACAAGTGTGGCAGGAAGCGGACACAAAATCCCAAGAGCCTTCCAAGATGCTCCACCTATGATTCCACATGATACAGAGGGAATGTTACCAATTACAATCGATAACAATCAGTGTGTAAGTTGCCACATGCCAGAAGTTGCAAGTTCTATGGGTGCAACGCCTGTTCCAGCTTCGCATTTGACCAATTTCAGACCAGTGACTGCACTGAGCAAAGATGGTCAATTGACGGCGAATGGTGCAGTTGTCACCAACACTTCTTCTGAAAAACAGGAGGATATCTCTATCAAATCTACAGATGGAAAACTCTCCAATGCAAGATTTAACTGTTCGGCATGTCACGCTCCTCAATCTGAGGGAATTGCAGTTGAAAACAACTTCAAACCTGTCTTTACAAGCAAAGATGGTGCGAACAAATCGAGTTGGAATGGTGCAAAAATGCTCGAAGGCTTAAATACAGCAGAGGGCAAATAAGAGATGCAAAGAAGAGAGCTTTTTAGCTTTCTCTCTTCGCCACTCAAACAAGAGAGCCAGAGCTATGTTCGACCGCCCTATTTTAGTGATATAAATGCATTTGATACAGAGTGCCGAAAATGCGAAGGTAAATGTGCCACTTTGTGCCAAGAACAGATTATAGTTATCCAGAGCGATCAAACACCCTCTCTTGATTTTTCCAAAAGTGGATGCACCTACTGTGATGCATGTGCTCTGGCATGTGATTTTGGGGTTTTAAAACTAGAAGATAAAAGAGTGATACACGCAGATGTCACTATCAATCAGACAACATGTCTGAGTTGGCTGGGTGTGATGTGTTTTTCTTGCAAAGACCCATGTTTGGAAAATGCCATAAATTTTCAGGCGATGTTTATGCCAACGATAGATAACCAAAAATGCACGGCATGTGGATTTTGCATCAGTAGATGCCCCACTCTAGCAATCGATATAAAGGGTAAGAGATGATAAAATATATACTCTTTTTTTGGATTTTCGGCTCATTTATGAGTGCGAATACACTTCCACATGCCAAGCTCCAAGCGAGTGGTGGTGTGGTTGATATGGTACTTGATAAAGAGAAGCTCTATAGTGCAACAAATGCGAGTTGTGTGGATATTTTTGATATGAAAACAAAAAACCTCACCTCTAAAATCGAAGTAGAAAAAATAAGTGACTTTATGGGCGATATCATCGATTCCAAAGTCTATTCTGTCGATGTGCTTCATGAAAAAGTACTACTTCTCTCTCAAGCAGAAAAAGGATTCAGCCGCGTCCATATCCACATGCCAAAAGGAATGGAACTTCTCATAGGAGCGAGTGAAAAACAAGCCATCAGCAAAGCAAAATTTTTGGATGAAAACACCATCCTTTTGGCACTTCTTGGCAATGAACTTATCTCCTACGATATCAAAAATAAAAAACAGAATTGGAAAATCCAAGTTTCCCAATCCAAATTTTCCAGTTTTGCTTTGAATGAAATAAAATCAGAGGTTGTCGTCGCGGATGAGAGTGGCGATTTGAAACTCTACAAAACTTCCAATGGCTCTTTGATTAAAACATTCAAAGGACAAAATCTCGATAATGTGTTTCAAGTTGCCTACAAAAATGGACTCATCGCAACAGCTGGACAAGATAGAAGAGTAGTGATTTACAATGCAAAATCAGGCGATGCATACTACAAAATCGCCTCTTTTTTGGTCTATAGTGTCGCTCTCTCGCCGAGTGCAAAAGTCGTCGCCCACTCCAATGGGGAAAACAACAATGTCACACTCTTTGACACAACGACAAAAGTAGAAATAGGGACATTTACTGGGAATAAAATGACTATTTCCAACATACTTTTTCTAAGTGAAAATGAGTTTTTAGTCTCGAGTGATGACAACAAAATAAATCTCTATAAAATCAAATAAGGAATACAAAATGAATATCTCAAGCATCGTCGTACAAACACTTCCAAAATATATAGACGAAGTCGTGCAAAATCTCAAAGCGTGTGAAGCGTGTGATTACCACATGCACGATGAAAAGGGTCGCATTATTATCACTATCGAAGGCAATGGAGTGAGTGAGGAGCTAGAAAAACTCAAAATCGTAGAAGCAATTCCTCATGTCATCTCTGCGGATATGCAGATGGCGTACAGTGAAGATGAGCTAGACGAACACATGGAGGTCATTAATAACTCTGATGTTGTCCCGAAATTTCTCAATGACGATAGTATAAGTGCCAAGGATATTGTCTATAACGGAGATTTGAAGAAAAAGGATTTAGAAGGGTTTGCTCAGTCGTTTAAAACTTCAGGCGATAAAGCGTAGTCATCTTGGCATGTGTAAAGTTTCCACATGCCAAAAAGAGAAAAAACTTTTATTTTACAATTGCGATTGCGTCAATCTCAACCAAAGCATTGCGTGGGAGCGTTTTTACCGCTACAGTCGAACGAGCTGGTTTGTGTGTGCCAAAAGCCTCTGCATAAATCTCATTCACAGCAGCAAAATCACCCATATCTGCCAAAAATATCGTCGTTTTAATGACATCTCCTAGAGAGCTTCCCGCCTCTTCTAAAACTGCTGTTAAGTTTTTCAGCACCTGTTTTGTTTGAATCACGACATCGCCATCGAGCATTTCGCCCTCTGGTGTGAGTGCAATTTGTCCTGAAGTATAAACCATGCCATTTGCTACAACTGCTTGAGAGTATGGTCCTATTGCTGAGGGTGCTTTATTTGTTTGTACGAATTTCATCTTTTATTTTCCTTTGTTTTTAATTTTTTTCTCTACATCATCGAGAAGTGAGGCGAAATCTTCACTACTCCAGTAGCCCATAAATGTGTGAATAATCTCACCCTTTGGAGTCACAAAATAGTGTCTTGGAACTCTCTCTGTTTTGAACTTTGCCGGAAGAGCGTCTCTATCTCTTGAGATATGCAAAAGAACAAATTTTTGCTTTAACCGCTCAAGAATCGCATCCTCTTGAAGGGTCGTATTTTCAAATTTTCTACACCAGCCACAGTTCTCAGATGTGATAAGGAGATAGACCTGTTTTTTCTCTTTAGTTGCCTGAATGAGTGCTTTTTCATAATCATTTGCCCAATCGAGCTCTGCGTGAAGAAGGGTTGCAATTAGCATCATTATCAATAGTAAAAATTTCATTTATTTCCTAATTATTTCCACATGCCAATCAAAGCTTTGAAGACTTCATAAAGAGCTTCAACTTCTTTGATGGTTGTTTTTTCATTTACGGAGTGAATTGTATCGTTTTTTACTCCAAATTCTATGACATCTATACCAAGAGGAGCGATAAATCTCGCATCGCTTGTTCCACCTGCTGTAGAGTGTTTTGGCTTACGACCTGTCACTTTTTCTATCGCGATGTCGATGTTGCGGACGAGTTTCGTATCCGTGTTGGTACGAAATGGATAGGAGCCTTGTGAGAGTCGAAGCTCATACTCCAAACCATCAAGATTTTTTGCCACAAACTCTGACACCTCTTTTTGCGTAGTGAGCGTCGTATTGCGAACATTAAACATCATTTTCAACTCATTTGGAGTGACATTTGTCACCTCCATGCCAGAGCGGATATCCGTAATGACAAATTTGCTTGGTGCAAAAAAAGCATCGCCGTTATCCAAATCGACACCTGCCATATTGGAGAGTCTTGGTGCGAGAAGATGGATAGGATTGATTGCTTTTTCTGGATACGCTGCGTGACCTTGTTTGCCTTTGAGCGTTATGTAGCCATTGATTGAGCCTCTTCGCCCTACTTTGATAGCATCGCCAAAGAAGTCTTCACAAGTCGGCTCAGCGACTACAACGGCATGTGGAAGCAAATCGTGTGCTTTGAGATACTCCAAAACTTTCACAGTTCCATGGATTGCATCGCCCTCTTCATCAGAAGTGAGCAAAAGAGAGAGTGTTCCAGCAAAATGTTCTGTCTCTTTGAGAGCTTGAACAAAAGAGGCTACGCCACTTTTCATATCTTGCGTACCACGCCCATAGAGAAAACCCTCTTTTTCTACTGCTTCATAAGGATTTGTATCCCAACCGCCACCAGCGGGAACAACATCCACATGCCCAGCAAAACAGAGGTGTTCGCCCTCGCCAAACTTTTTGTAAAGAAAGAGATTTTTGACATCCTCTACATCGACGCGAAGAGCGGTAAAATCTGGTAAATAGGTCGCTATAAAATCTAAAAGCCCCCCATCATCAGGTGTTTCGCTTTTGCACGAAATCATATATTTTAAAAGCTCTACTACACTCATTACTAATTTACGCTTGGGTTTTCATAAAAAATATAGGGTGTTGCGTAGTCGCTGATTTCAAAATAGAGCTTTTTTTCGCCCTCATCCACTTTGTAGTTGAAGTTCAAATCCAAGTAGCCATACCCATAACGGTAAGTTCGAGGAGCTTCGCCTTGTGTTGCATCTGCTGTTGAGAGTTTGTCGATTTTTATAAATCTCTGCACAAGTTTCTCACCCATATAAATATCAAGAACACCGCTTGTCCCTGTCCAGTTTTGGATACTGCGACCCATCTTATTTTGCGTCTCTTGCGTACAAGCAGTAAATAAAACCGCCACCGCCAAGCTACAAAGTATAATTAATTTTTTCAATTCTTTTCTCCTGTTTTATTAGAGGGGAATTATACTGTTTTTTAAAAAACTAACAAGACAATCCATCTACAAATGTCACTAGAAAATGCTACAATTTTTACCTATGCAAAAAGTCCTAAGGAGAAAAAATGAAAAAGTATAAATGTGCATTTTGTGGTTGGGTTTACAATCCTGAGATAGGAGATGAAAAACATGGAATCCCAGCAGGTACAGCGTTTGAAGATTTACCAGACGATTGGGTTTGCCCTGGGTGTGGGGCCCAAAAAGAGTATTTTAATCCGGTAGATTAGAATATTTAGAATTATATTATTGAGTCTTTATCTCATCTGTAGAAATATCTAGTATGTGGCAGATTTCTGTAAATAGAGCATTTGTAAAGTCTAAAACTTTTTTTATTTCTTCTCTTGGAGGAAGCGTTCTATTTCTATTTGGATAAGCTTCTAATATATGATATTTTGTCGCGATTAGAAGTAATTCAATATCATCGTCATTAAGATGAATATGACCATTTACCATAGTGTACAAATCATACAGTTCGTGCGTTTTTTTGATTTGTAAATTGTTATAAGCCAATAGAGATTTTAAAAAGATTTCAATACTGTAATGAAGCTCTACACCAATGATATCTGTATAATGATTGCAGTTTTGTAAAATATGAGCTGTGCTGAGATGATGCCACCCTTTTTCAACCCACTCAATACCTGCTGTTTTATTCATATATCACTCGTCCCTTTTCTAGGATATCGACTTTGTAAAAATAGTCTTCTCTTGATTGCAAAAAATTATTCGAAGCTGTGAGGATATCAAATCCAATATGATACTTTTTGATTAAATCCAGTAGTTTCATCTTCGCAGTAACATCATAATTTCTATCTTCAGTATCTTTGACTAAAAACAAATCTATATCACTATCCTCATTCGGAGTGCCATAAGCATAAGAACCAAAGAGTATTATTTTATCTGGATTGAGGGGCTTAAGTCTTTCAACAATCTCATGCTTTAACACTTCAATATCTATCATCTAAACCCTCCTATCTGTAATTTAGCTGATTATACACAAATATAAATAAATCAAACAAATGGGATGCAAGTGTAAAGAAAGAATTGGCATGAGACGGCTAAAATAAAGTGAAAAGCTTCACTTTATTTTAGACTATGATGTTTGGCATGTGGAAATGTTTGGCTGAAAGCAACAAGTAGCTTTTACCAATCTAAATTAAAATTTAGATTACTTTAAAAAATGTAGAGATTTTTACAGGATTGAACTTTCTCATTTTTTAATGTATGCTAAAAAAGTTATACGAGCGTAGTATCAGAATCTTCTTTGGTATTAATTTTTTTTTGCTCATTTTTGTAGATTATTTCTTTTTGAATAGAGCTATTAAATGAATTACCCATAATATAGTTATAAGCATCCTCAATATTTTTTAATGCTTCTGGAGCATCTGCAATACCACTTAAAATTGTCGCAACAATGACTAAGCCACCAATTATCGTTTTCCAAGATAAGCTCTCTTTTTTTAATTCAACTTTTGTTTCATTGATATAGTTTAATAAATTGTCTTTGACAGAAGTCTCGATAGTAGTGTTTATAGCAAGTGCTTTTATAGCATTATCTAAATAGGTTAATATTTCATTTTTATCTACATTATTTGGCTGAAAAACTTCATCATTTTTATACAAGTTTGTATGTCTTTTAAGTAATGTTTTTAATATGGCTTTTAATTTTACTATTTTCTCAGCAAGTGTTATGAAAACCTGAGTAACATTAAAATTAGAATTAAGTTTACTTTCTCTATGTATTTCAGTGTTTAACATAACCAGTACTCGAGAAATATCAGATTCAATTTGACTGCCAGAAATGAAATTAATATAATTGCTTTTTATATCATCTTGAATTGATTGAAAAATATCATTGCACAAAAAAATATTTTCATGAAAACCATTTAATGCTTTAAATAGCTTTTTATCTTTAGGATAAGTTGCGTTTGCCGCACCTTTGTACATAGCTTCTTCTATCGTCTGTAAATCATTGATAAACTTTTTAAGTTCTATTTCCATACTACTACTTTAAAATATTTTTATTAATTATAGCAGATTTCTTATTCCCAAACTCCAGAGACTGTGAACGAGATTATAAAATTTAAAAAAGTTTAGCTTGGAAATATTTCCACATGCCAAGATTAAAATAACATAGGATATACTAAGTTTCCTACCAATCATCCAAAACAAACTTCTTAGGCTCAGCACTTACCTCTTCCATCTCTTTTATTTCATTGATTTTCGGCTCGACTACCTCAACACTTTTGGGCTTACTCATCTGCTCTTCAAATTTGAGTTCTAATCCTTTAGATGTCATTACAAATCCATCTACTTTGATTTTTCCATCGTGGATTTGATTGTGATGCTCTTTGCAGAGTGGAATAAGGTTGTGCTTATTGTTTTCGTGAAAATGCCCTATAAAACCTGCTTTGTCAGCTAAAGAACGCTGTGAAATGTGATGCACATCTTCGGCTACTGCTCCACAAATAATACATTTTGTCACATAAAGCTCTTTATTGTACTTGCTTGTTTTTTTCTTCACTAAAAGTTCTAACTCATCAAAATCATTTGCAAGTCGTTTGCGGATTTTGTTTGCTGTGTCTAAAAAGTCGCTGTCCATGTGGAGTGATTTTGCAAACTCCAAACCATAGATACTGCTTCCGCTTCCCGCTTGTAAAACTCTGTTAAAAACAAGAGTGTCCTTGGTTTCGTCATACTCCACGCTCAAGTGTAAATCGACAACATTATCGAGTATGGTTATCTCTTTCATCGTGGAGAGTTGATGGAGGTGCGTTGCGAACAAAAAGAGCGAACGAAGTTTTGCAAGTTTGATGATAGCACTTGCGACTATTGCCACGCCTGAGAGGGTTTCTGTTCCGTGGCTTATCTCATCACCAAGGACGAGTGAGCGAACTGTGGCACGGTTGAAGATATTTTTGAGTTCAAGCATCTCCACTGCGAAAGTAGAAAGCCCTTTTGCTAGATTATCTTTGGAGACGATGCGGGTAAAAAGTGAATCAAAAATGCTGAACTTCATCACAGCAGCACTCACAAAAAAGCCCGATTGTGCCATAAGAATTGCAATGCCTATACTTTTCATCAAAGAGCTTTTTCCGCTGGAGTTGATACCATACAAAAGTACGCCATGTATCGGGTGACCATCATGCACACCAACATCAAGCATCACTGTATTTGGATGTGGCAAATCTAAATAGGCACGATTTCCCATCACGATATCATTTGGCACATAGATGCCACCTCGCTCTTGAATCTCTACGAGTGGATGGCGGAGTTGCATAATCTGCATAAAATTTTCATCTTGTTGCACATCGATAATCATTGGTCTTGAGTGATTGTACGCTTGAGCTACTTTTGAGGAACTCACAGCTACATCCAAATCCGCCACATACGCTATAACTCTGTCAAAAAGAAGAGAATAGCGTCGCTCATACACACCTTGGAGTTGCGTAAATCTCTCCTTGACTAAAGAGACAATTTTACGACGATTTTTCATAATTTTATCAGACAACTCATCCGTAAAAGAGGATGTAATTTTGACACTGTTTGTCAGTTTTTTGACACTGAATTTAGCAAAATTTTCATCTTTTTTAAAAGCACTCTCTATCATTGAAAATCTATTTTTACTCAGCGATATGTAGTAACCCTCTTTATCCAAAAGCCCTAAAGTAACAAGTCGTGTAGAGCTTCCACTACTGTTACTCTCTAGCATTGCTTCGAGCTGAAGCATAATATCTTCAAATGCTATGAGCATAACTGAATTTTCTCGCACGAGAGTATCCACTGCCTCATCCACTCCGCTCATAAGGAAATTTTCATCAATTGTGGCATGTGTAAAACGACGCGACACATCTAAGTCTATACTTTTACTAATATCTCGAAGAAATTCATCTACTTCAGACTCATGAAAAGAGATTTTTTGAATTTTATGTTTTTTTGCATACTGAATAAGCTCTTTGACACTCAGCATAGAATCATACATATGGTTCATCTCAAAAGGGTGAAGCCTTCCCAAATCAAGTCGGCGAGAGAGTCGCTCCAAATCATAAATTCCCCGCATCGTCTCATCAAGAAAACGGACATGCGAAGCTACTTTTTCTATAAGATTATAGCGTCTCTCTAACTCCTCTTTTTCCATGATTGGATTGAGAAGTCTCTCTTTTAGAAGTCTTTTTCCTATTGCTGTTGCACTTTTATCCATCATCTTGAGGAGTGTAAACTCTTTTTTATCTTTCGAGATGATACCAACCTGCTCTAGTGCATTGTTGCCAAGATACATAAAACGACGATTATCGATGATATGAGGCAAATCAAGTTTTCTTACGATATGAATATCATGTTCAATGACAAAATGAATCAAAATCGCCAAAGATTCGCTTATCATAGGTGAGCGTTCCAAATCCAAATGCTCTATGGGCGATAGCAAAGATTGAATCTGATATGCCTCTTTAAAAAGCTCATTTTGAAACTCTATTTTAAGCCGTTCATTGTTCACACTGTAATGATAATGTTCTGGAATTTCAAGATACTGCATCACATGTTTTTGATTCTCAATCCCATCTAAAAAAGTAACTACAACCTCTGAGGTTCTATAAATATTGAGAAGATTAAAAACTTCATCCAGAGCATAAGATGGGTCTTCGCTCGTTCCATGTGTCTCATAAAGCCAAGTTTTTCCTGTCGTTACATCGATGGCTGAGTAACCAACATTATAAATTTCCCTATATTTATCTACCAAAATAGAAACAATATAATTATCATCATTGTCTATAATATGGTCAAAGTTCGTCCCTGGAGAGACGATTTGAGCAATATGACGCGTGATATTTGGAGGATTTCCTTTTTGTTTTACAACGATAACTGTATATTTTTGTTCTGCTATCAAGCGACTTAAATATCTCTCAAAAGAGACGGCTGGAACACCTGCTAAAAGTGGATTTTTATCTGAATTTTCTATAATATTTTTATTTTTTTTAGTGAGCTGAATATTTAAAAGTTCGGCAATCTCTTTTGCTTTTCCGATTTGCACATCATCATTATTGACTTCATAAACTTCAAAAAAAGTTCCAATTTCCATAAAAACAACTGTATCTTTGCCATACTTCTGTTCAAAATATTTTTGTAAATCAAAATAGGTTTGCGTGAGAAGTTTTTCTTTATTGTTTAGTATGAAATCTATATCAGATGAACGCATGAGTACACTTTTTGCTTATAATTTTTAGACTAGGATTATAGCATAAAGAGACAATAGAGCAAGAAATCGCTTAATTAGCGAGACAAACTCACTATTAACTCATTTTTATTTGTTATAATCGTCCTTATAAAAAAATACTAGTTCGCTCTAGTAAGAATTCTCTGTATAAAAAAGGAGTTTAAAAATGGTATTTAAACTATCGATAATCGCTTCAGCTCTCTTGGCAATCTCACTCAATGGCATGGATGCACTTCCTACTGAAGATGCACCTGTTGTGACTACACAAACAGCACAAGAATCTTTGACACCTATGCCAGATGTAAGTGCAGAAGAAAAAGCAACTGCAAGAAAAGTTGAAAGTGCAATGGCAAAACAAGCAAAAGATAAATCAGTGCAAGATGCAGAGATAGCAGCAGCTCTCAAGAATGCACAAGAAGTAAAGGCAGCAGATAAAAATGCAACACTGCCACTCAAAGAGTGGGATATCGCCAATAGAACAACAGGGGCAGCTACAGAAGGAAATAGAACTGAAGATGTTCACTACAAAAAAGTTATCAATAAAGATGAGTACAAACATATTCTTCCAATTGCAGTAGAAGATTCTGACCATGACCATGACGGTGTTCCAACATCAATAGATAAATGTCCTACAACGCCATTTGGTAGAAAAGTAGATGCAGATGGGTGTTGTATAGATGGGGATGATGATCATGATGGAGTTCCAAATTCAAAAGATAAATGTCCAACTACACCAGAAGGTAGAAAAGTAAATGCAGATGGTTGTGAACCTGATACAGATGAAGATGGCGTTCTCGACATGGATGACAAATGTCCTGATACTCCAAAATTATTTAAAGTAGATGTAGTTGGTTGTCCACAAACTGCTATTTTAAAAGTGAATTTTGATACAAATAAATATAATATCAAAGACCATTACACAGAAGATATCAAAAAATTCTCGCAATTTTTAAAAGACAATGCTGGATATAACGCTATCGTTTCTGGGCATACGGATGCTATAGGAAGTGATGAATCTAATATGGTTCTCTCAAACAATCGTGCAAATGCAGTGAGAAAAGCTATTATTGCAGAAGGAATTGATGCAGCAAGATTGACTTCTATTGGAGAGGGTGAAAATAGACCTATTGCTGATAATTTACTAGATTCTGGTCGTGCAGAAAATCGTCGTATAGAAGTTGAGCTTAAATCAACTATCGCTCAATAAGGAGATAAAAATGAAAAGAAAAATATTATTAGCTTTGTCTTTATGTACACTGCTCAATGCTCAAAATCTTAAGGTGACTGTAGAAGAAGTTTTAGCAACAAATCCGAGTATTTTACAACAACTTAAAAATTATAACTCTACAAAAGAGGATATAACAATTGCTCAATCTGGCTACTACCCGAAACTAGATCTCTCTGTTGGAGCTGGATACGACAAAGTAAAAACGACGAACTTTGAAACAAATCCTGATACAAAAAAATCTTTTGATTACAATTTTTATGAGAGTTCACTTACTTATACTCAAAACATTTTTAAAGGTTTTGAGACCACATATCAGGTAAAAGAGCATGAAAATAGAACAGTTGCTGCTGCATACAAATATATAGAACAGGTCAATGCAGTTTCGTTTGCAATTGTCAATAACTATCTCCAAGTTCTTAGACAAAAATCACTTCTTGATAATGCGAAAGAGAACATCGAAATAAATGAAGAAATTTTTACAAAAGTTCAAAAACTTTATGATTCAGGATTAACAACTCTCTCAGAGGTCAATAAAATAGAATCATCTTTAGCTTTAGCAAAATCGAATTATGTTGTTCAAGAGAATACTTTACTGGATGTTACTTATAATTTACATGCTGTTTTAGGAAGATATTTAGACACAGAAGCAATGGAAAAACCAAATCAAGAGATTACTTTTCCAGCAACGGTTGAGGACGCAGCACAATTTGCAATGCAAAACAATCCATCCCTATTAGTAGCTAAATACAATACGCGTTTAGCAGAAGCAACAAATCATAAAAGCAAAGCACCTTTTTATCCTCGATTGGATTTAGAAGTTTCTGAAACACTCACAACAAATAAAGGTGATATAAATTATAACGATGAAAATGAGCGTTTTAGAGCAATGGCAGTTCTCTCATACAATCTTTTTAATGGTTTTGCAGATACAGCTGCACTTCAAAAAAGTGTAAGCGAAGTACACAAAGAAGTACAAATCAAAAATCAACTCAGACGCGATACAATCGAAGGTTTAAATCTCTCATGGGCTGCGTATGAAAAATTGGCACAACAGCTAGTACATCTTGAAAAGTATAAAGATTTTGCTGAAAAAACTCTCAATCTTTATAAAAAAGAGTACGATTTAGGGCGTCGTTCACTTCTTGACCTTTTGTCAGCTCAAAATGATTTTATTGGTTCAAAAGCACAAATTATCAACACGGACTACAGTCAACTTTTTGCAAAATATAGAATTTTGGATGCTCTTGGTACACTTGTACCGACAATCATTGGCGACCAAAATATAGCTTATGAAAATGTAGGGCTTAAAGGTGAAACTCCATCAAATGAAGACAGCCTTCCAGTAGTGCTTGATACAGATACAGACTTAATCGTAGATGAACAAGATATCTGTAACAACTCACTCAACTATAAAATGAGAAGCACATATGGATGTGAAGTCACTTATGATGATACTGTCAAAATAGAGAGATATAGTGGATTTGTATTTGGAACAAGAGATGCTGAACTAACTCAAAAAGGTCAAAAAAGACTCAATGACTTGATCAATCAACTCAAACCTTATGGCTTAGAAAATATAAAATTTGAAGTTCTTGGAAATGTTGATGATGAGAAAATGGATGAAGCGAAAATGCTTCTTTTATCAGCACAAAGAGCAAGTGTAGTCAAAGATAAATTGGTTGAAGCTGGAGCAAAAGCTGAAAATGTAACTGAACATGCACAAGCTAATACAGCTCCAATGTTTACAAATGGCTTGTTCGAAAATGAAGGGCTTGAATTAAACAACCGTGTAGATATAGTTGTAAGAAAATTAAAAAAGTAAAGTAATCAAAGGTAGTAAATGTTTATAACAAGAGCTGATAATTTAAAAATAGATTCCTTGCTTGACTGCTTGGTTCTGTTTACTAAACTTTATCACAAACCTTTTTCCGCAGAAGCACTCACCGCGGGATTGCCCATTGAGATGGGGAGGGAAACCCCTGAGCTATTTTCAATCAATAATGCTAAAGGGCTTTTTTCTCGTGCTGCTGAGAGAGCTGGATTAAAGTCAAGTATTTTAAGAAGACCACTTAACCAAATATCTCCACTCCAACTTCCTATGATAATTTTACTCTCTAATCAAGGCTCTTGTATCCTAGATAGTTTCAGTAAAGATGGCGAACAAGTAAAAATAATTATGCCAACTGAAGAAGCTATAGAACAATGGGTTGATTTAGATGTCTTAGAAGATGAATATATTGGCTTTGGATTTATGATAAAAAAAGCCTTTGAACATACAGAAGAGAATACTAGATCAATGCATCTCAATCAAAAGCATTGGTTTTGGAGTACCTTAAAACTGTCATTTGGTATATATAAAGATGTTATTTATGCTACATTTTTAATTAATCTCTTTGTAATTGCTTCTCCTCTATTTACCATGAATGTTTATGATAGAGTTGTTCCAAATAATGCTATTGAAACACTGTGGGTTTTTGCTATTGGTATCGTTATAGTATATGTAATTGATACATTCTTAAAGTTTACAAGAACCCATCTCCTTGAGAGTGCTGCCAAAAAAAGTGATGTCATTATGGCATCTATTATTTTTGAAAAAGTGCTTGATTTAAAGATGTCGCATATCCCGACATCTGTTGGTGCATTTTCTAGTCATCTCAAAGATTTTGACAATATTAGAAGCTTTTTAACGAATGCTACTATGGCTGCTATTATAGACCTGCCATTTTCAATTATATTTTTAATTATTATCTGGTACATTGGTGGTGCAATTGTAGCTATACCAATTGTTACGACTTTTTTAATATTAGGGTATGCTCTTTTCATCAAAAAGGCTCTTAAGTCTAGTATAGAGAGTACGAAAGAAGCGGGTGCAAACAAAAGTTCTATTCTAATTGAAACCCTGAATAATATTGAAACATTAAAATCTCTTGGTACACTCAATCAAGTACAATGGAAATGGGAAGAATCTACAGGTGAAATAGCTACGAAAACAATGAATACCAGACTGTTATCAGCTACGATTCCAACTGTAACACAACTTTTTATTCAACTTAATAGAATCCTTGTAATCATCTATGGTGTTTATCTTATTCAAGCCTTTGAACTCTCTATGGGGGGATTAATTGCTGTTGGTATTTTAACAGCAAAAGCTTTAGGACCAATGGGACAAGTTGCATCTATTCTCACTAACTATGAAAATACAAAAGCATCTTACGAAGCCATCAATGATATACTTTCTCAACCTAGTGAAAGACCAAGTGGTAAAAAATTTGTTGAGAGACCAAGCTTTAATGGTCGTATTGAGTTTATTGATGTAACATTTTCTTATCCAAAAACTAATTTTCAAATTTTAAAAAATGTATCTTTTTGTATCGAACCAGGAGAACATGTTGCAATCATCGGTCGTATCGGTTCTGGAAAAAGTACAATTCAAAAACTTATTTTAGGTCTTTACGAACCTGATTCGGGACAAATTCTCATAGATGGAATAGATATCAATCAGATAGACCCTGCGGATTTGAGAAAAAATATAGGATATGTTTCTCAAGATATCATGCTCTTTCGTGGAACTGTAAAAGATAATATTACCTACCGTGCATCACATTGTTCAGATAGTGATATGATTAGAGCAGCAATCATAAGTGGAACATCTGAATTTGTAAAAAAACATCCAAAAGGGTATGAAATGCCAATTGGTGAGAGAGGCTATGGCTTATCTGGTGGTCAAAAACAAAGTATCGGTATTGCTCGTGCCTTTTTACTTGACTCTTCAATTATGCTTATGGATGAGCCTAGTAATGCAATGGATCAATTGACTGAATCAAGACTTATTGAAAGTTTAAGTGAAAATCTCAAAGGCAAAACAGCTCTACTTGTCACACAAAAAATGAATCTTTTAAAAATTGTGAATAGAATTATAGTTATGAACGAAGGAAAAGTATTCATCGATGCCGAAAAAGATGTCGCTCTGAAAAAATTACAAGGAGGTGGTAAAATTGAAAAAAATTGATAAACCAATAGAATATACAGAAAAAGATTATGAATTTATGAGTAGTCTTAGTGCTGCTATTTTACAAACAACACCTTCTCGAGTAAGTAGAGTTATTAGAATATGGCTTATTACCGTTTTTGTAGGAATCGTATGGGCTTCTTTTGCAGAGATTGATGAAATTACGAGAGGAGATGGAGAAGCTGTTCCTTATGGACAAAATCAAATAATCCAAAATTTAGAAGGTGGTATTGTAGAAGAAATTCTTGTCAATGAAGGTCAAAAAGTCGTAGCTGGACAAGCAATTTTAAAAATCAATAATGCAAAATCACTCTCCTCCTCTCTTACAAACCAAATGAAATATGAAGAATTAGAAGCCAAAAGATTGATGCTCCATGCCGAGGCAAATGACCTTCCTTTTGAAGTTGTACTCACTGAAAATCAAGAGCTCAATGTTCAATTAGAACTTGCGAAAAAACTTTATGATTCAAATAAACTCGAATTTGAAGCAAAAGATGGTGCAATTGCAGAACAAATCAATCAAAAAAAACAAGCTCTTACAGAAGCAAAAGCGAGAATCGGTTCACTACAAAAATCCCTTCAATTTGTAACAGAAGAGATTGCAATGACAGAGCCTATGGTTAAAGAGGGTGTAAAATCAAAAGTTGATTTTTTGAAACTAAAAAGAGAAGCGAGTACTATTGAAAACGATATAGAAGCTGCTAAACTCTCTCTTCCAAGACTAGAATCTATGATAGAAGAGTTTAAAGGTAATCGAAGTGCAGGAAAACAACTCTTTTTTAGCACGGCTAAAGAAGAACTTAATAAAACAACAGCTGAACTCGCAAGAATCACGACACAACAAGCAGAATTCACAGACCAAGTCGATAGAACACTTGTGAAATCTCCTGTTGCTGGAATAATTCAAAAACTTTTTGTCAATACTGTTGGTGGTGTTATAAAACCAGGTGCAGATTTGGTAGAAATTGTTCCAACGAGTAAAAAACTCTACTTAGAGATTAAAATCAAACCAGCGGATATAGCATTTATCCATCCAGACGCTGAAGCTAAAGTAAAAGTATCTGCATATCCATTTAATATCCATGGTGGTCTTATTGGAAAAGTTGTATCCATTTCTCCAGATACTATCAACGATAAAAAAGAAGAAACATTTTATATTATCCATGTAGAAACAGATAAAAATCATTTAGGAACAGATGAAAAGCCTCTTGCTATTATTCCTGGTATGCAGGTAAGTGTCGATATAGTTACAGGTAAAAAAACAGTAATGCAGTATATTTTAAAACCTATCTTAAAAACAAAGCAGTATGTCTTTACGGAGAAGTAACATGGAAATCATTTTTTTTAGCTCAAGCATGGATACGATTAGTGAATGGAAAATCAAACATGATATAGAGCATTCTGTTGCTTGTTATGATTTGGAATCTCTCAAAAATATATTGGCTAAAATAGATGATTATATTTTAATAGCTGACTATGACTCTGTTGCAGTTGATATTAACAAAATGATTACTTCAAATACTATCCCAAAAAATATGATTATTTTAGAAAAATCACCAGAAATTGCAACGGGAAAAATGCTCATTTCTCACAATGTAAAAGCATATGGCAACAGTAGAATGTTAAGTATTCACTATATACAGATGCTCCAAACAGTTTTAGATAATAAAACATGGACTTATCCTGAGCTAACAGCAGCACTTTCTAAACTTCCAACAAGTGAGCCTCTCAAAGAGGAGTCCATATCACTTCTAAACAATAGACTTACTTCTAAAGAGATAGAAGTTGTTAAACTTGTCCTGAATGGTTATACGAATGACGCTGTTGCTTCAACATTAAATATTACCACGAGAACTGTCAAAGCACATATGAGTTCTATTTTTTCTAAACTCCATGTCAATGATCGCGTTTCACTTGTAATACTCCTTAAGTAATTTTAGATGAAAAATGCTCCTTCTCTCAGCTCTTTTTTCTCTAATCTTCGAGATTCACTAACATATAATGTTCCTTTCAGTAGTAGTTTTGATGCACTTTTTGATTATAACAAAGAGATATCTCAAGTCTATATCACACTTTTTCAAGATGGAAATAAAGCCATACGATGGGGTTCAAAAAAAGAGTCACTTTCAAAAACCATTAATAGAATCATTTTTAAGCTTCGCGAAAATTCAACTTTTGCTCAGTTCAAGATCAAAGAAAGTTCCACATGCCAGATTCTTTTTGAAATGGTAACTGAGGAAGCTCCATGCAATATACGAAACCTCACATCTATGAGAATGCACTCACGCAATCGATTTGAATCAGGGGTGAATGGACTCAAATATACACATGCCGGAATCACAAGATATTTTATGCCTACAGATGGTTATACACAATCAATTATGAGTGTACCCCAACTTCTCAATCATCTCTCAAAACAGTGTGGCATCGCAAAACTGAGTGACAAAATAAGCCAGAGAGCTGACCTCATGCGACGAGAGCCAATAGAATATACTTTTATCAAAAGTATCGCATATATCTCTTACAATGATAAAGTTTTAGAGCTAGAACGAGGTTACCCTCTTCCTGTACTATTTAACAAAGATATCATGCTGGATAAGACAATCAAAAGTATCGATTGGCTCGTTAAAAATATGAATGAAGATGGAAGTTTCTTATACTATTATGACCCATACAAAGACACTGTTGTCGATGATATTCACCCAAATATGATAAACCCTCTCTATAACAATATCCTTAGACATAGTGGTGGAACTATTTCTCTGCTTCGTGGATATGAACTCACTGGCAATACACTTTATCTAGAAAAAGCAAAGAAATCTCTTGACTTTTTAGTTTCCACTTTTAGAACACATAAATATCAAAATAAATTTGCTTGTTACCCATTTTTCAACTCCAAATCAAAACTTGGTGGAGCTGGAATCGGGCTTGTTGCTCTCATGCACTACTTCATTCAGACAGGCGATAGAAGCTATAAAAAAGAGATGGACGGACTGGTTCGCCATATTTTAAGTAGAGTTGATAAAGATGGTGAGATGCTAGGATATTACATCCATCCAAAATTTAACAATGGCAAACCGCTCATCAACCCTAAAGATGAAGTAAAAAAGGAACTTTTTTCATTTTACTATCCAGGGGAAGCACTTCTTGGTTTAGCACTTTATTTTCAGCATGTGGAAAATATAGATGAAGATTTAAAAAAAGATATAAGAACCAAATCTGAAATGGCACTCGACTTTTTAGTGAATGTTCGACCTATAAAATATGATTATATGTTTGAGTCACTTCCAGCAGATGCATGGCTTATGCAGGCTATTGAAGAGTGGGTAAAAGTGGAGGAACTTGCAAAAGAGTCTTATATAAATTTCGTCTTTAATGATACAAAAACGATGTTTGAACACATGTATAAAAATGAAAATACACTTGACACGAACAAAGACTACATTGGCGGATTTTATTATGAATACGGCGACCATGTGTATCACGATGCTTCACGATGCGAGGGTGTTGTGAGTGCCTATTATCTAGCAAAACATCTCAAAGATGAAGAAAAAGCTACATGGATTATGAAACATATGCTCCTGAGTGCAAAAGGTTTGATGAAAACTTTTCATGATGAGAAATCAGTCTACCCACATATCAATCAACAAAAAGCACTCCACAGCTTTAGATTTAAACTCACGCGTCAATGGGTACGCGTTGATAGTGTGCAACATGCCGCTTGTTTTTTTGCAAGGCTTTATAAAACAGATGCATTAGATAACAAATGAATGTAACAAAGGCTACGAATGAATAAGTTACTACTTCTTTTATTTGCGGTCACGCTCCTCTTTTCTTACGACGCTACAACCAAAATAAAACTGATTGGTGACCCGTACAAATTGGTCTATGAAACTAAAAAAGATTTCTATGCTAAGAATATCTGGGATATGGCTGTTTTTGAGAATAAAATCTATCTTGGGGCAGGAAATAGTAGCAACGAAGGTCCAACTCAAAATGCTGGTCCAATGCCACTTATCAGCTACAATCCCACAACAAATGAATTTAAAACTGAAGCAATCATTCAAGATGAGCAGATAGATGTTATAAAAATATTTGAAAACAAAATGTATATTCCTGGGCATGATGCAAGAGAAAATTGGGATTTTGCAAATTTTTATATAAAAACACCCAATCAAAGTGTAAAAAAATATAGAAATATTAAAGATGGTTTGCATGTCTATGATGTTGCCTTTCATGACAACAAAATCTTTTTAGCTCTAGGTGTAAAAAATGGGGCAGCCGTCGCTATCTCATCCGACAATGCACAAAATTGGGAAATTCAAAAATTAGACCATTACCGAATAAATAGCTTTTTAGAAGTTGGAAAGAGATTATTTGCTACAAAACATTTTCCATCCTCTTCTGCATTTAAAGAGATGTCACAAAGCAGAAAAAACTTTTTTTTTAGTGTAGCCGAGTATGATAATGAAAAAGGTTTTGTACCCAACTATAAGCTCGATTCTAAAGATTTTTTTCCAAAAACAACAAACTTAAAAGATGAATCAATAAAAATTATTCGCTCCGTAAAAATGAATGATAAAACGATTTACATCGGTGCTTATGCACATAATGATCATCAGTTTGAGCCTTTTGGAGCTTATTCAATCTCAAGTGCTGGTAAAAACTTAGATATAAAAAAAGTTCCACTCTCCAACCACTACAAAATATGGGATATCTTAAAAAAAGACAATTCTCTCTACCTCTTAGCGTATGATGAGACAAACAAAGAAGTCAAAGTTTTCTTTACTAAAAATGATGATTTTGACTCCTTTAAAGAGTATTTTTCTTTTAAAAGTGAAACATTCGCCCGCTCTTTTGAACTTTTTGAAGATAAGTTCTATTTTTCTTTAGGCGGAGAATTTAAAGATACAAAAAATTTCTCTTACGATGAAATTTCAAAAGACACAGGCAAAATTTTGCAATTTGATACAAAAAATATAACAAATTAGTAAGGAGAAAAGATGTCAGGAATTCACTATTTAAAAGCATTTGATAAGTCACAATTTTGGAGATTTTTTGTCGATGGAAGATTTCAAAAAAAATATGATGGCTGGGTTGGATATGAAGCTGGAGAGAGAGGCTCTGTCCAAGCACTTCTAAACGGTTTTTCGTTTATGATAGATAATTTTGATATTTCAAATGGACTCAAAGCGACTTACCTAAGAGAACTCCACAAAGTTTGTATGCTCAGCGTTGCGACCACAAACCTCAAATCAAGCCCTGGTGACATTCGCTACTTAAATTCAGGTATGCCATTTTTTGCAAAATCTACTACTTACGAGCATCTTGTGGAAGTTTTTGAGATGAGAAAAGATGATGGCACAGCAATTTTCAACTCTGCACAATGGGGCAAAACTGCAAATGCACTTGATGTGGATGAAATCTATCAAGCAATGCTAAAAGATGGAAAAATCAACTACCGCAACTGGTATCCGAATATCGATGTAAAACAGCAACAAGCTATTGATGGAAAACTCTCTTTACATGAATTTTATGAAGCAAAACATAGTATTCAAATGCTCATGGTTTCTAAAATGGAAGAGATTGTGGACAGATACAACAAAAGTATCAAAAAAGCAAAAACAGATGAAGAAAAACTCAGAGCCATTGCACTTGTTCCAAGAGAGCTGGAACTTTTACACCCATTTCCAGATGGAAATTCTAGAACTTTTAGCTGTGTCACGCTCACGCACCTTTTAACATTTAACGGCTTTAGCCCTGCTCTTTTGGAAAATCCAAATCTTGATAATGAGGTCTCTTTATCTCAATGGATTGAAGAGGTAAAAAGTGGGATGCAAAGAACAAAAACACTTATTGCAAATCCTAATGAGAGACTCTTTAGCTACTCTATTTTAGATATGTCAGCAGAAAATAGAGCAAAATTTACAGAAATGGCATCTGAACTAAGTAAAAAAATAGATGCACATAAAGAGATATTTTTAACACCTACGAAGCTTGTGAAATATACAAATGGCACATGGATAGATGAAGAGCCAAATGAAAATCTTACCTTTAGTGGGGTTGGAACTTATGGAACATACCAAAAGGGAAATATCTACTTCGCCATGTCTATAAAAGATTGGCTTAAAGAGGGTAAAGATGTTGCGTCAGAACTCAACAAAGTTTTAAGTGCAGGAATAAAAGCTGTAGTTTTAGATGACCTAGCGTATGCACCACTTATCAATGTACCTATTTTACATGTTAAAGATTGCTTTGAAGCTTTTAAAAAATGCTCGATAGAGGTAAGACAAGAACATAATCCTTACACCGTTTTAGTCACAGGAACAGAAGGGAAAACGGGAGCGAAAGTTCAGTTTCACCATATATTAAACGCTCAAGTAAAAACACATGCCGTACTCAACAGTGCAAATACTGAAGTTCCCGTACTTCGTTCGTTAATTAACCTTGAAAATGATGATGTTGTTGAAATCAATGAAGTCTCAGTTGGAGCGGATGAAGCGTATAGGGTTGAGCGAACTATGATGGTAAATCCTGATTTATGCTTTTTTACAAATATTGGTCCAAACCACATGGATTTACATAAAAATATCGACAACATCATGACCGCAAAATCTTCAGTAGTTGAAGGTTTGAGAGAGGGTGGAAAGTGTATTTTAAATTCTAAAATAGAGCACTATCCAAAGCTCCTAGAAGCTATTTATAGAAGACGACCAAACACTCCAATACTCACTTATGGAACAGACAAAAAAGATACAGCGAGACTCATAAAACAAACATTTGAATCCAAAAGATTTGGATGGAATATTGAAGCTGATATTGATGGTTGGCATGTGGAATATTTTCTGCCTCTCTTTCAACAACACGCTCCACTCGCAAGTGTAGGAATTTTACTCGCCGTAAAAGAGATGGGTTATGATGTACTTCAAGCAGCAAAAGATTACGAGGGATTAGTTCCTTTTGAGACAATGGGAAGAATGTTAAGTATCAAAAAACAATCAGGCTTAGTCCATTTTTATGACCAAAGTCGTAGAGGCGGTATGCACGGAATGCGTTCGGCGTTTAATGATATGAAAAACTTTAAACTTGATGGAAAAATTGTAGCTCTTGTGGGTGGAATATCTATAAATAAAGATAGTGATTGGACAAAAGAGTCCCATGCAGAACTCGCAAAGATGATAAATGAGAGTAAAATTGACAGACTTTATACGACTGGTAATTATATGGATTATGTCACATCTGCGTTGAGTAAACCAGAAATTCTTGTCAAACATAGTGATGATTTAGATGATTTGGCACACTCTTTATTTAATGAAGTTCAAGGTGGAGATTTACTCTTTATCATCGGAAGTGCTTATCTTTATTTGGGAAGAGTTTCAGACAAAATTCTAAAACTCAAAGATGAAAGTAAATTTGACAGAGAGATTTTCAACTACTCGCTCCCTAAAAAATCTTTAGAAACTTACAAAGCACTTATTGTTTTAGATGAGATAGAAAATAAAAACAGCTTAGAAGCATCACTTATAAAAAATGAGCTAGACTCTGCTAAATTTCACTCTCTTACTAAAAACAGTCCAACATTTAAAGAGATGAGAGCAAATATTCTTATAAACTTTTTTGATTCCCTCAGCAAAATTGCACTCAAGAATAAATCGCTCCAATTGGTAAACGATGACATAAAAGAGACAGGCAATAAAACCTATGTTTTCAACAAAGGGTATTGTAAAGATTGGTTTAACAATTTAGACAAAAATCCAAATCTTGCAAAAAAACAACTCTTTGGAAATTTTTATGATTTTGGAGATGAAAAATATCTTTGGCATGTGGAAGTTGCGACTAAAAACCTACATGTGGGATTTGTAAGATATACAAAAGAAGATGAAAAATTTAAAGCTATAAAAATGAGTAAAGATGACTTTAGAGATGTGAAAAAAATGTGTGAAAGCAAATTTGGCAATCAGATGTTTTTTGAAGAGAGGAGTTGGGGACTTGGCTGGATTACGTATGATGCTGGAACCATTATAGACTTAACAAAAGCAGAAAATTTTGCTTTGATGATGGATTTAGAACATAGTGATTTTTATAAAAATGTTTTGTTACCTATACTCAAAAAAATATAATAAATGAATACTCAAATATATTTATCTGCACAGGAACTCGCTACTATAACGGATGGCATGTGGGAAAATATATATAACAATGTAATAATTAACGAAATACACGAAACCTATCACTATTTACAAAAAAACGATATGTTTGTCGTGCATTATGATGATTGGTATAACAAAACAAAGAGTAATGAACATAAAATCGAAAGTGCTATCAAAAAAGGCATCTCTGCTTTGATGCTCAAACAAAACTCTAAAGTCAAAACTTCTATCCCTACTTTACGAGTAAAAAACACATATGAAGCACTTCGCAAAATCGCTCTTCATACTTCACAACTCTCAAAAGCTACAAGAGTATTAATTACTGGAAGCTATGGAAAAACAGGTTTTAAAGTACAACTCTACAACATCGTAAAAGAGCAAATCAGTACCTATACAAGATTAAACAGCTCAAATATGGTGGTAGCAACCTACTGTAATCTTACATCACTTAAAAAAGACACAGAACTTTTTTTGATAGAACAGCCCGTCTCAACTTTGCAAAAAACATACAGAAGAGCCACCTATGTGAAACCCGATATAAGCGTAATTACTTCCATCGGACATGAGGGAATTGAGCGGTTTAAAACGATTCAAAACATTATAGAAAACAAACTCCAAATTGCTCATGCTCTCAAAGATAGAGGAAAACTTCTTCTTCCATATGATGATAGATACTATGACAAAATTCTAAAAGAGGCACAAAAATATAAACATATAGAGATTCTCACCTATGGCTCAAATCGTACATGCAATGCAAATGTACTCTATAAAAAGTTCTCAAATTTTGGATGGGATGTTATAGCGAAAATTGAAGATGTCGTCGTTGCCTATCGTGTTCCATTTTTTGAAGAGTATGCTGTTGGTGTCTCGTGTGGTGTGCTTTTATGTGTGTACCACTTAGGTCTTGATGTCCACCTTGCGGCAGATGCATACTATAAAAACGAAAACTTCAAAAGTAGCGGACTTTTTTATGAAGTAACTTATAAAAAGAGACACTTTTATTTGTATGACCAAAGCAATCGCGGTGGTATTGAAGGATATGAAAGTTTCTTCAAAACACTCAGCACTATTGAGCCAAAAAACAGTGGCAAAAAGATTTTGCTTACTTCCGAATTTGTTGATTACAAAGATGGAGAGATGAACTTTATCGACACAAAAAAGTTTCAAAAGCTCATTCAAAAATCTGGCATCGAAGCACTCTTTTCAGTTGAAAAATTTAGTGAACATATCAATGTTCTTGGCGATAAATCGATTTGGAAAAACCATAGCATCGATTGGAATACTATAAAAGATGAAATTTTAAAAACCATACAAAATGATGATATATTTTGTGTCAAAGGAATCTTTGATTCTACACTTACGCAATTTATAGATTATTTTAAAAATTTAGATGGCATAAAAATAGAGAAATTACAATCTCTAAATACGATGGCACAGAAAAATGAAGCTTTTAAAAATTTAAAAACTCTGCACTACACTGATATTGACATATTTCAAGAAGCTGTTGCAAAAGAGCAGAAAAAAGGGTTTATATACTTCTTTCCTTTTCTCTATTTTTGGTCTCTCTCCAACAATAGAGAACTTCTCATAGATACAACCAATAGCTCAATCAGCCTCTTTTTACTCGATAAACTAGGTCGCTCCGATTTTCCAAGATTACAACTTTATATTCCAACTATGCCTCTTTGCTCTGTCGAACAGACAAAGGCATTTGAAAGAATATACCAATACAAAGAATCTAAAAATGCAACTATTGTTCGTGTCGATAGAGAAGATGTTATCAAGCTCAAAGAGTATGACTCTAACTTGCAATTTGGCTATAAAATTGATGAATATCTCTTTGAGCCAAAAAGATATGAAAATCTCTCCGGTGGTGCATTTAGAAATCTTCGACATCAAATTTCAACATTTCTCAAAAATGAAAATGTCCAAATTGTGCCTTATGAAAAAAAACATGAAAAAGGGTGTTTAGATTTATATGATACTTGGAATACAAATCAAGCACATAAATATGATAATGTACAAGATGAAACATACTCAAAAAATTGCCTTTTGCATTATGATAAATTCAATCAAGAAGCTTTGCAAGGCTTAGTAATTTTACAAAATGAAAAAGTTATGTCCTTTGCTTTTGTTGGAAAAATTCATAATGATATGCTCTGCTTATTTATAGGAAAAAGTGACCACGCACTCAAAGGTGTTCAATCCTACATAAAATATCAACTCCTGCTCAATAACAAAAAATACGCTCTAGCAAATGATGGTGATGGTATTGCAGGTGGCTTAGATGCATCCAAACGAATGCTTCGCCCCGTTGCATTCAACAAAGTTTATGGAGCATACAGTAATGAAAAAATCACTCTTTTGAATAAAAAATATATCCATAAAATTGTAGAAATTCAAAAACAAGCTTTTACTACAACACACCCAAAAGATTTAATCGCAGAAAAATATTTTCTCAAGTGTTTAGATGCACAAAGAGTATATGGATACCTCTCATCAAGCAAAAATCTCAAAGCTTTTGTCGTTTTACGCTATGAGGGCGACAATCTACGAATTTACGATTTAGCTTCTATACAAAACAACAGAGGTTTTGGAAGCAAGATGATTCAATTTGTTATCAATAAGGCCAGAGAAGAAAACTACAAAACTCTCTCTCTTGAAGTCAATGCGAACAATCCACATGCCATACATCTCTACGAAAAATTTGGTTTTCATACAAAAGAGATTTTAGAGGAGTATTATTACAGTGGAGAAAACGCATATCATATGTATTTGGAGCTTCATGAATAATCTTGGTTTGAAACTTTTTTTTATCCTCTATTTGAGTCTCTCGACTCTATTTGCAAAGGATGTAACTCAAAATATAGAGTATGTTGGAAATCCACATGCCACTCTCTTTCAAACAAAAGAAGCGACTTACTCAAGAAATGTTTGGGATTTACAAGTGTATGAAAACTTGCTTTTTATCGGTGCAGGAAACAGTGCAAATGAAGGACCATCCAAAAACTCAGGCAATCTCAATTTATATGTCTATAATCCAAAAACAAATGTGTTCAATTCAGAAGCTATTATTTATGATGACCAGATAGATATCTTCAAAGTTTTGCAAAACCAACTTTTCATCCCTGGACACGATGCTACGGGAAGTTGGGAGTGGGGAAATATTTACTTACGCTCAGCAAACCAAAAATGGCAGATGTATAGAAATTTGCCACATGCCCTGCATATCTATGATTTAACACTCCATGAGAACAAACTTTTTGCTGGAGTCGGTTTGAATGAAGGTGCGGCTGTTGGCGTCTCAAGCGATTTAGGAAAAAGTTGGAAAATAACTCCTCTGGGGGAGAGCCGTGTTTACAGTTTTTTACATTTAGGCAATGAACTCTTTGCACTCAAAAAATTTAAAACAACCTCCCAACCCTATTTTAGTGTTGCACAGTACCAAAAAGATGGTTCATTCATGCCAAGGTTTGACATAAGTATCTACGATATGTTTCCTGATACAAAATTTGATATCAAATACTCAAGAGCCACAAGAATCATAAGTTTTGAAGATAAAGCAGTCTATTTAGGTGCATACAAATATAACAGCCACCAAACAAAGCCATTTGGACTCTATGTTGCATCGCTAAGTAAGAATAAATTCAATGCAAAAAGAATAGAATTAAAAGATGGTTACACTCCAAGAGATATCATCAAAAGAGAGGATACTCTCTACATATTGGCAAGTAAAAAGAGTGGTGAGAGTGTAAACATTCAAGTCTTGGCATGTGGAATCCATGATGTAACAAACCTAAATGTACTCTTCTCATTTAATTACAACTCCTTTGCAAGAAGTTTTGAGCTTTTAGATGGAAGTTTTTATTTTGGAATCGGCTCAGATGTAGATGAAGGTGATGTTTGGAAAATGGAAGACATCAAAAAAGAGACAGGAAATATTTTAAGATATCGATGGGAAAAAATATGAACAGCCAAATTAAACTCTATAAATTACATCCAAATCACAGCTATCAATACGCTCTTGTCTTACTTCCATTTAGGGTGTTTTATAGCCTCAAAGAGGATTCTAAATCACCAAAAGATGTTTCATGTTCCATCCACGACGAGATACCAGATTACATAACCGAACTTCTCCACTCTTTCGCAAATGGATATAACATCTACCTTGGCAAATACAAACTCATGAATCCACTCAAATCAGGTATCTATTTTGAAAAAGGTGCAAAATTTATTGATGTTATGATAGAAAATATCCCTATTCAAAAGGGGTTAGTTGCAGCTGAATTGGTAAACAATAGCTCTCTTTTTGGCAAAGAGGAGCCGATGCGAGGGAGTGCAATCAGAATTTTACTCGATAGAAATCTTATCAAAAACAGTGCAACTCCTATCCATGAGCTTTTTCATGTATTTCAGTACAACTACTGCTCCTTTAACAATATGTGGTTTATGGAGGGATTAGCCAGATGGGGACAAAACATCACACATGAGAGACAAAACAAACCTGAGATATTGCCCTCCAACAAAGAAGAACTCGAAACTCTTTTACATCGTGCCCATGATGCAGAATATTTTTGGAGACGCCTTATCTCTCTCTCTAAAGTCCCAGAAGAACTCTTTATAAAAAGCCTACTAGAACATTCCACATGCCAAGCGTCTGTACTTGAAGAGCGATATGCTTCGCAAGAGAGATATAAACCAAATAACTGGACAAAAGAGGAGAAAAAATCTGCTCTGAACAATAAATATATCTTTAGTGCTATACTCGATACAATTGGTGAGCCATCTCCACATGCCAACAATGAACTCAAACTTTTTTTAGAACTCTTAAAACATGAGAGTGCTTCCAACTATGATACATTTAACACACCTCAGATACAAAGATTTTTGAAAGTTTTGCAACACTATCACAAGGAACTTGTACACGCAGTAGAGGAAGTTTTGCATTGTGACTTTTATGATGTTGCAACAAAAACACTTGAGATTCAAACGCTTGATTGTTCAAAAATGAGTGAATATGATTTGGATAGTTTAGATGTTTTACATCATATCAACGGCGAACTACTTCTCGCATCGCCAACGATTGAAGCTCTCAATGGCTTCAACTATCTCAAAAGTGTTACTACTTTATCCATCCGTGAGATGCGTAATTTAAAAGAGATAAATGGATTCAACAGCTTAGAAACCCTTAACGCTTTAGAGATTGCAACCAATAAAAATCTTACAACAATCTATGGCTTCAACACACTTTTTAAACACACTCCAACTATCAAAAAATCGATTAAGATTATCAAAAATCCGAAGTTGCAAAGTGTAGCGTTTTTACAAGGTCTCAAAGCTGTAAACTCCTCTTTTTATCTGCATCAAAATGGACTTATAAATCTTAAAGGACTTGAAGATTTAGAAAGTGTCGGTGCAAGTTTTTCACTCTCTTCCAATAAACTGCAAGATATTTCAGCACTCTCAGGACTAGAATCTGTAAATGGAATGTTGGGTTTAGCCTACAATGAGCTTACATCACTCTTAGGCTTGGAAAATTTAAAACGACTCAAAACAACGCAATGGAATGGAGAAAACCGTACTTTAGCAATCCATGCCAATCCAAAACTTACCGATATTTCCGCACTGAGCGGTGTGCTCAATGAAGAAGATTATTACATGATTGTACTCATGGACTCACATCTGCAATACACAAAAAAACCTGATTCCCAATCCAATTTTCATAAAAATATTTTAGAGCTTTATAACAAAAACGATGATACATTGATACCAACCTATAAGTTTGTTCATAAACAAGAGCATAACTATGAATTTTTTGGAAAAACGACACATAGCAAAAAACTCACACACCTCTTTGATTTTGAGATGCAAGCAGATGTTTTGGTTCTCTCTTTTTCTGGGTTTAATGGCTGGTTAGGAGGCATGTTTAACTCACGCTACCCATTTTTGATTGGCAAGATGAAAACGCATAAGATATTTATACTCGACCAAAAAAATAGATGGTACCACAACGGTATAGAAAATGTGACAACAGATATGGATGAAACAGTAGCATTCATAAAAAAAATCATACAACAAGAAAATTACTCTAAAATCCTTTGTGTTGGAGCTTCTATGGGGGGCTATATGGCTCTTTTGATTGGAAAACTCATTCATGCGACTAATATTTTAGCTTTTTCTCCTCAAACATTTATTGACGAAGAGAATAGAAAAAAATATAACGATACGCGTTGGCATGTGGAACTCGACAACCTCAATAAAAATGCAAAAAACAAAAACTATTTTGATTTACAAAAATTTTACAAAGAGCCACTTGAAGATTCCCTCAATGTAGAAATACACTACTCCAAAAATGTAAAATTAGACGAACTTCATGCCCTGCACTTACAAAATAAAGCAATCAAACTCATTGGATATGAAGATAGTGACCACTATATCGCTGTTTATTTACACCAAAAAGGTGCATTAGAAGGTATTGTTTTAAAAAATTTAGGCATTGATATTCCAAGCAAACAAAAAATTCTTTTTGGCGATAAATGGCAAAATGCTCTAAGCAGATGCGACTGGCTCGAAGCACATCATAAAAATTTTAAAAATGCTAGTGAAATAATCGAATATTGCAAATCCAACAAAATAGAAATTTTGTTTGCAAACAACTTTAAAACGCAACTCTTTCTTTTGATAAATGAAAAAATATTAAGAAATGCTGGCTTAAAATTTATCATCAACAATGAACATGCTCTCAAATATTTTGTCAACAAACAGAAGTTTTATGATTTAATGCTTCAAAATGAGTTGCATGAATATGTCCCAAAATATTATGAAACTATCACTGATGTCCAGTTCCCTTGCATGGTAAAAACAAAAACGGGCGGAGCTGGACGCGGTGTCTATTTAGCATACAATAAAGAGGAAATCGATAAAATTGACAATACTATTATTTTGAGTGAGTATCTCAAATCAAATGTTGAATATGCTACAACAATTTTTTATCATGATGGAAAATTACTCAAAGATATAACATACTCTAAGACGGCTCTACGTGATACTTATGTGTTACAACAAGAGGCAAAAGATGCTATAAAAGTCCAAAGAGAAGAGACAAAGTTTTTGGATTTGTTCCTAAAAATAGTAGAAATTTTTAGTGGCAAAGATGCCTACTGTGCCTGTAGCATCAATTATAAAATAGAAAACAACAAACCTAAAATATTTGAAATCAACCCAAGAATGGGTTATACTTTGGCGGGATTTTGTGGTGATTTTAAAGAGATGATGGATATTTATGTGAAAGAGTTACATGCAAATTAAAATACTTTTTTTTTTACTTTTTATACAATTTACTTTAGATGCGAGTGACTATCTAAAAACGTTAGCTCATGTCTATGAGCAAGATGAGTTTAGAATTTATTACGCATTAGAGGGTGAAAATGCTCTGCCTAACAACAATAAAGTCGATGCGAATCAAAACAGTGTGCCAGATTATGTAGAAAATATTGCGAATCAGTTAAGTGAAGCATCTAAACTCCTCATTGGACATTTTGGTTTTGTGCATCCTCTTCATCAGCCAAGATTTAAGCCATTTGCAAAAAGTGTAGATATTCACCTCATACCTATAAAAGTAAATGGTGCAGCCAGTGATATTGTTGATAAAGAGAATCACTCTATCGTTATAAAACTTTCTATCAATTTAATTCCAAATACGCTTACACCTCTGCATGAATTTTTTCACTCTATTCAATATGGATACAGTATGTTTAACAACAGATGGTCGATGGAAGGGCAAAGTAGATGGGTTGAATACGCTTTTAGAAAAGGAACAGGCAAACACACTCCTTTGCCTAAAAGTATTGAAGAGATAGATAAACTCACGCATACTATCTATGAATCAAGCACTTTTTGGGAACGCTTAGCATACCTAAGTGATACACATCAAGGAGCATTTGATTACAAACCTCAATACAAAAACAGTTTTTCTGGGGAGTATTGGATAGCAGATGATAGATTGTATGGATATGAAATAATTAAAAGAGTATTAGAAAATTATCAAATTTATGACCAAAAAGCAGGTGAAAAATATAACTATAAACAGTATAAATGGAGCGAAAAAGAGCAAAAATCAGATGAAAACAATCCATATATTATGATGGCAATCCAAAAATCACTCAAAGAACTTAACGCAACGAACGAAGAGATAAATGATTTTATCCATTTAATTGACATGTATCTACAAGAAAAAGGTGTGAATAATGAATGATTTTGACAAAGACTTAAAAAACTTAGAACTCCCTTATACTATGCAACTCAACAATAACTCAAATACTCTACTGATAACATTTGCCGGTATTAGCGGAGCGATTGGTTTATATCCATTTGAATTTTTTAAAATTACAAAATCTTTTAATGTAGATAAAATTTTTATTAGAGACCTAGACCAATCTTGGTATCACAAAGGGCTCAAAGATATTAGCACTTCCATAGAAGGAACAGCCATCTTTTTAAAAAAAATTATAGAGAAACAGAAATATTCCAAAGTCGTATGTTTAGGCAACTCTATGGGTGGATATGCTGCCATTGTAATAGGTAAACTCATCGGGGCTGATAGAGTGCTCTCATTTGCACCGCAAACTTTTTTAGACAATGAAAACAGAGATAAATTTTCTGATAATAGATGGCAAGAACAGATTACTTTACTACCTCAAAATATAGACAAAAAATATTTAGATTTAAATCTATTTTTGAAAAATAAAACAACTCAAACAAAAATAGAACTCTATTTTTCACTCGATGAGCGAATAGATATTGCACATGTTCAATATATTCAAGATAATCCATCTGTGAGCATGTATCCATTTTTGGAAGGTGGACACCAATTGGTTCAAAAATTAAGAAAATCTGGTGATTTGTATAGAATCCTTAGAAATCACTTGAGCGACTCTAAAGAAGAAAAAATTTTGAGTGTTTTCAAAGAGATTGAATCTGGAGTAGCAATTCAACTATCACTTCTAAAACATAATGTAGAATTTGATACATTCTTAGATTTTTATAATAAATATGCAACGCTACAAAAGTTTCAAGGAGAACTTTTATACCAGTTTTTTGGGCATATAAATCTATTTTTAAAAAATGAAATGAAGTTTTCTCTTGCAGATGAAAAGATAAGAAATAGGTCAATCTACACACGAGATAAAACTATCGATTGGTTTTCATCTAAAATAAACAAGCATCAAATTTTTGGGACTTTTATTAATTTTGGGCACCCATTTTTACTGATACATATGCAAGTAGGAAGCAAAAACCTTCATATTGGATTTGTAAAATATGAAACAATAGATGATAATTATTTGATTGTACCATTAAAGATGGATGATTTGAAAACTATTCTTTATAAAACAGAAATTAAAAAATTAGCCTACAGAGCGTGGAGTGAAGGTTGGTGTTCTATAGATTGTGGACAATATGATGATTTATCACAAACTGATAAATTAGCTACATTAACAAATTTTATACAAACAGATTGGTATAATGAAGTTCTTAATCCCTTAATTCAAACATGTCAGAGGTTAAATCATGATAAATAAGCTAACAGAGAAATATATTTTTACCCCTGGACCCGTGCGGATGTTTGAAGAAACACTCGAAATTGGTGCATTGCAAACGCCCTACTTTAGAAATGAGGCTTTTTCTAAAATTACGCTTGAGTGTGAAGAGAATATTTTAAAAATTACCAATGCGGCATGTGGAAGTCGTGTACTCTTTTTAACAGCTTCAGGAACTGCAGGGATGGAAGCAGTTGTTCAAAACCTCCTATGTAGCGACGACAAAGCCTTAGTCATCAACGGCGGAACATTTGGTCAAAGATTTGTAGATATTTGTAAAATCCATTCTATCCATCATACAGAGGCAAAAGTACAAAACAACAACCTCTGCGATACTGCCATCTTAGATGCACATAAAGATGCAACGGCTCTGCTCATCAACGCACATGAGACAAGCATCGGCACACTTTATGATTTAGACTCTGTAGGTGCATTTGCAAAAGAGCATAATCTGCTTCATATCGTAGATGCTATCAGTATGTTTGTCACTGATGCAGTCGATATGCAAAAACATCACATCGATGCTCTTGTTATCAGTTCTCACAAAGGTTTGGCTCTTCCTCCAGGCTTATCGATGGTTGTTTTATCGCCAAGAGCTATTGAGAAAATCAACCCTGTGCATCAGCTCTATTTTGATTTTAACAGTTACCTCAAAGATGGAGCAAGAGGACAAACGCCTTTTACTCCAGCTATCACGATTATCTTGCAACTCCACCAAAGATTAGAGCAGATAGTCCATGATTCCATAGAATCAGAAATCAACAAAGCAAAAGAGATTGCTACTTATTTTAGAGAAGCTATCCAAGATTTGCCACTGAAACCATATAGTTTCCACATGCCAAACGCTATGACAATTCTCACTCCAACAGATGAGAAGTTAGCTTCTCTCATCGTCAAAGATTTGGATGAAAAATACAACATTATCGTCGCACCCAATGGCGGGGAGCTCAAAGATAAAGTCTTTAGAGTGGCTCACATGGGAGCTATGACAAAAGAGTATACAGATGTTTTAATAGATGCTTTATTTGATTACTATGGGAGAAAAAGATGAGAGTTTTAATAATGGCAGCAGGTGTTGGAAGCAGAATCAGCCGACACCTCCAAGGACAACCAAAATGTTGCGTCGATGTAGCTGGAAAACCGCTCATCCGCCATACATTTGAGCTTCTAAAGAGAAAAGGCATTACAGATATCGCTATCGTAACTGGCTATCAAGAGAAGTACATTCATCAAGCCCTAGAGGGTTTATCGTATGCAAGATACTTCAACCCTTTTTATAGAGTTGCAAACTCTATCTCTTCTGTTTGGTTTGCACGCGATTTTTTATCGCCTACTGATGACATTATGATAATGAACGGCGATGTTTACATGGAAGAAAAAGTTCTCGATATTGTTCTTGCAGAGAAAAGAAGCCCTGTGATGCTGAGTGATAGCAGTAGGATTGAAGATGCCGATTATAGATTTAACTGGGAAGGCGACAAACTCAAAAAGTATGGAAAAGAGCTGACAAATGAGCAAACAACGGGCGAATATGTTGGCATCGGAATACTGAGTGCAAAAGATTTAGTCCCTTTTAAACAGAGAGTTTTAGATGCTGTTGCCTCAGAAGATTACAACTGCTGGTGGGAAGATATTATTTACAGAACTGTGGATGATGGAGCGGATGTATTTGTAGAAAATATTGCTGGTATATTTTGGGCTGAAGTCGATTATATTGAAGATTATGAGAGAATAAAAGAGTTTGTGAAAAAAAAATAAACTTCTTGGCATGTGGAACTTTTTATAATTCCACATGCCACATAAAACCTACCAGAACCACAATCTCCTAAAAAAATGTAATTCAAGCAGTAACGCCTTAATCAATACATGGCATAAAGCCAAATATTGATAGTTTTGAACCACTCAAGAAGAGTGATTCGTCATTAACCTTCGTCAGAAATATCTGGCATAGGCACTTCGATATTTGATTCCATTTCACTTGCTGAGTAGTCTTCAATAGGTGCTGCTGTTCCTGTATCCGCTTCAGGTTCAAAATCACCTAATCCAAATTCCGCTGGTTCAGTAGTATCACTTCCTGAGTCAGTATCAACTGGTACTTGTGGTATATCACTACCCTCTTCAGTTGAATCTAACACATCTTCTAATTCTAATTGTGTGTCATCATCATCTTCTGTTACATCAACAACTTCGATATTAGTAGCATCTAAATTCTCAAAGTCAACATCGATTTCATCCTCTGAGACTAAAGAGTTTTCATCTTCTGTGTCACTGTCTTCATCAGCATTTTCTGCGTTGTTATGATTTTCTGAATTTCCAGGTGCTTCTTGATCACCATTTCCAAAACCATTGTTGCCATGCTCATTATCATCATGTTCATTATGATCATTTGCTTCATCATTTGAAGCATTTTCCTCTACAACTTCAGGCTCTTCGTTTTCATCTTGAACCTCATCTACCACTTCACTTGCATTTTCTGCAACTGCCGCTGCCGCTTGTGCTTGGTTATTATCAGAATTTTCTGCGTTATTATGTGGAGCAGAACCTCCTGGAGCTTCTTGATCACCATTTCCAAAACCATTGTTGCCATGATTATTGTCTGAATCGCTATCGCTATCTGAGTCTGAATCTGAATCACTGTCTGAATCGCTATCGCTATCTGAGTCTGAATCTGAATCACTGTCTGAATCGCTATCGCTATCTGAATCTGAATCTGAATCACTGTCTGAATCGCTATCGCTATCTGAATCTGAATCTGAATCACTGTCTGAATCGCTATCGCTATCTGAGTCTGAATCTGAATCACTGTCTGAATCGCTATCGCTATCTGAGTCTGAATCTGAATCACTGTCTGAATCGCTATCGCTATCTGAGTCTGAATCTGAATCACTGTCTGAATCGCTATCGCTATCTGAGTCTGAATCTGAATCACTGTCTGAATCGCTATCGCTATCTGAGTCTGAATCTGAATCACTGTCTGAATCGCTATCGCT
>JAABQD010000022.1 GCA_011391635.1 Sulfurimonas sp.
AACCTCTTTCTGCTTCTGGATTGGTTTGGGATATTACCGATATTAAAGTCGCACAAGAAAAAGTGGAAGAGAATAGACTCTTTTTAAATATACTTCTTGATTCTCAAGAGCAGATAATTGTAACAACTGATGGATTGTCATTGCTAAATGCTAATGAATCCTTTATGAAATTTTATGAAGTTGATTCTGTTGAGACATTTATTAGAGAGTATGGTATGAACTGTATCTGTGATACATTCAATGCAAATGCACCTGATGGCTATATTCAGAAATTTATGGATGATGAAAAATGGATTGATTATATTATTGCAAGAAGTAGTTCAGATAATACACATAAAACGATGATTACAAGAAATAATGTAAATTATATCTTTTCGGTAACTGCTGCCAAATTGCCTGGAAATAAGGGGCTTAAATCCGCTGTATTTACAAACATTACAGCACTAGAAATAGCTAAACAAGAAGTCGAAGCTATCCATAAACACACAAGAGAGTCTATAGAATATGCGTCGATTATTCAAGGTGCACTCATTCCAGATAATCAAATATTTAGAAACTTTTTTCAAGATTATTTTGCAATATGGCATCCTAAAGATATTGTAGGTGGCGATATTTATTTGATGAATGAACTCAATGAAGATGAACTTATTCTGATGGTTATAGATTGTACAGGTCATGGCGTTCCAGGGGCATTTGTGACGATGCTAGTTAAAGCAATTGAACGCCAACTAATGGCAAATATTCATAAAGATGAAACCATTAGTCCTGCAAAAATACTTAGTATATTTAACAGAAGTATTAAAAATCTTCTCAAACAAGAGAGTATAGATTCTGTTTCAAACGCAGGATTTGATGGTGGAATTATTTACTACAATAAAAAAGAGAAAATCATTAAATTTTCTGGAGCTGAAACGGCACTCTTTTATATGGAAGATAAAGAGTTAAAAACTATCAAAGGCTCTCGTCACTCGGTTGGATATAAAAAATCAGATGCCAACTTTGAGTTTAAGGAGCATACAATAAATGTAAAAGAAGGGATGAAATTTTATTGTACAACAGATGGCTACTTAGATCAAAATGGCGGAGAAAAAGGGTTTCCTTTTGGGAAAAGAAAATTTAGCGAGATAATTGAAGAGTATCATAATGAACCAATGGCAGAACAGCAAGAAATATTTTTGTATAAGATGCTTGAGTATGAAAAGATGATAATGAACAATGACAGAAATGATGATATGACTGTTGTTGGGTTTTGTATATAACATTTGAAAAATAAGGTTGCCATATGACAAAGAGAGTTTTACTTGTAGATGATTCAAAAACATCAAGAATGGTTATCGGAAATATAGTAAAAAAATTGGAATGTGAAGTAGTTGGTGAAGCAGTAGATGGTGAGCTTGGGTTTGATGCTTTTAAAAAGTTAAAGCCAGATATTGTTTTGAGTGATATTGAAATGCCAGTCCTTGATGGACATGGAATGTTGAAAAAAATAATTGCATTTGATTCTAAAGCTGTAGTGATTATGATTACATCTATTGCCAATGCACAGACAATTCAAGAGATAAAATCAGCTGGAGCTTTAGCTGTTTTAAAAAAACCTATAGAGGAACAAATGCTAAGAGAGTTATTGCAACAGATAAAGTCAAAATAAATAGGGAGGTTTTATGTTTAAAACATGTGATTTTGGAAACTAAAATGTAAAAGAGTCAATTATACTTCAAGATTTATTGAGTATAATCAATACAATAGCTAAAAAAGGTAAAATAAGATGAATATAAACGAAGTACAGCGAATGGTTGACAAAGACGGCATAATTTTTTTAAGCTATGGCGGGTTTTTATCCCAAGCTCTTATCTCTAGCATGACAGAAGCACTAGAAAAAGAAGCTGAGTATAACGATATAAGCATGAGTGATTCAAACAATATTTTTACCGTGTTTATTGAACTTTCTCAAAACATGATGAATTATTCTAAAGCAGCAAATGTGAATGATGCATCTTTTCGACCACAAGGACTTATTCTTGTTTCAAAAAGTGTAGAAGGCAATTACAATATTCACAGTCAAAATATTATTTCACTTCAAGATAAAGAAAAAATAGAACCAAAACTATTGGAAGTCCAATCTTTGGATAGAGAGGGAATAAAAGCAAGATATAGAGAACTACGAAAGAGTGGGCAGCATACACACGGAAAGGGTGGCGGAATAGGCTTCTATGAAATTGCAAAACGATGTGATTTATTAGAGTATGAGTTTAATCAGATAAATGAAGATAAATTTTATTTTTATCTTAAAATAACAATAAACATCGATAAAAAGGAAACGAAATAATGGAAAATTTAAAATTAGAAGCAACAAAATATACCCCTGAAATATCATTAGAAAGTAGCGGAGTGATTTCTATGGTTGGTAAGTCCTATCCTGAAAATACATTTGAGTTTTACTCTCCTATAATCGAGTGGGTGGAAGCTTATTTTGATGGAAGTGCAGCAGATACAACAGTTGTAAATATGGAAATACTCTATTTTAATTCAAGTAGTTCAAAACTTTTCTTTGACTTTTTTGACCTGCTAGAAGAGGCATCAGCAAATCATACTATAGAAATTAACTGGATTTATGATGAAGAGAATGAATCGGCACTCGAAGCTGGTCAGGACTTTATAGAAGACTTTGAGGCACTAAAAATTAATCTTGTAAAAAAGTAGGAAGTTTCAATGGAAAACAAACTTGTAAATGAGATAGAAGAACTTCAAAAAAGCTTCAAACAGATGTCTGATAAACTTATCAAAGATATACACAGACAAAATAAGATTATGGAGAGAAGTGATAAAAGACAACAGCAGGAGTACGATGAACTTCAAAATAGATTACAAGAGGTACAAGAGCTTCAAAACGAGATAGAAGAGACTCAGCGAGAAGTTGTTTTCACTATGGGAGCTATTGGCGAGAGTAGAAGTAAAGAGACAGGAAATCATGTAAAAAGAGTCGCAGAATATTCCAAAATACTTGCTCTTCATTATGGTCTTGATGAGAAAGAAGCGGAGATGCTCAAACAGGCAAGTCCTATGCATGATATAGGAAAAGTTGCCATTCCTGATGCTGTACTCAATAAACCAGGAAGATTTGATGAGCATGAGAGAAAGATTATGGATACACATGCCGAATTAGGCTATGAAATGCTCAAAATGTCCAATAGATCACTTCTAAAAATGGCGGCAACAGTTGCATATGAACATCATGAAAAGTACAATGGAACAGGTTATCCAAACAAACTAAAAGGTGAAGAGATTCATATCCATGGTCGTATAACTGCTTTAGCAGATGTTTTTGATGCATTAGGTTCTGATAGATGTTATAAAAAAGCATGGGATGATGAGAAAATTTTTGCTCTTTTTAAAGAGGAGCGAGGTGAGCATTTTGACCCTCGATTGATTGATATATTTTTTGAGCATTTAGATGAGTTTCTTACAATTAGAGACACTTTTAAAGATGTAGCTGAATGATATATCAAGATACAAAAAGATTCTTAAAAAATCATCTTAAGTCTCCGAAATTTGATTATGAATGGGGCGTGAAAGATAACCTGCTATTTTTAAAATATTTAGCGGGTAGATACTCTTCTCATGATTTAGATTTAGCTCCTGCGGAAGTCAGAGAAGCAGTACGAGACTTTTTTGAACCTCTTTGTAAAGTAATTGTCAACTTTTCTCAAGATAAGGGAGTTACTTATAAATGTTTTGAGTATAGAGTAGAACCACAAGATTCGAAACATTTAGAAAAAATTATACAGATTATTCAATCCAACTATAAGTTTATAGAGTATCCTTATCAAGGTAAAAATGACCTCATTTGTCTCACAGGAAAAATAAGAAGACTTATAAATATGGAGATTTATGACTCCAATGAGTCTATAAACAAAAAAAAGCTTATTAAATATGCGATTACCAAAGCCCTCAATCTCGATACGAGAGATGTTGTTTTTTACCTCAAAAGAAAATACCTTGTAAAAATCTTTGATAAAAATTTATATTTAGCATCGCATAAAAATGTTGAGCCACCTAAACAAAGAGATGAAAGTGTTGAAAAGTTTAATGGGTTTGACGAGAATGAATTACAATCTCACTATCAACTTCTTTTTGATGATATTGACTTAGATGAATTTTTAAATATGGTTATCAGTGAATTATTTATACAAAAAATAAATTTTGCCAAAATTGATACCTACTTTTTTGAAAAATATGCACTTAGAGCTATTCGGGATATTTTAGCTTCAGAACTCACGCATTATACAGATGCGAATCGAGAGTATCTTATTGGTTTTGCAGGATATATTTTTAGAAAAAATTTCCAACAAGTCTATTTGAAAATAGCTTCTGTTGTACTTGAAGAGATTGCAAATGACAATAAAGAAGCCTTAGAGTTTCTGAAACATTATGCGGGTGAAATTATCCTTCTTGATGGGGTAAAGTATAAAATGCCATCGCTAGAAAAAGAAGATGGCACAAAATGGAATGTTCAGTCAGCGATAGCAATATCCAATATGTGGATAAAAACAAAGCAAAAAATTGATACATTACTTCTTGCTTTGAGTGATACTGATGTCAAACTTGGTGCGTCAAGTGACATAGAAGTTGCAATTACGAAGATGCAAGAGACTCAAAACTATCTCATTCAAGAGATGGATACATTAAATAGTGAGATGGAACATAAAAAGTTTGACCGCACTGTCATTAAAGAGTTTCATGGACATACAGATGCTTTTCAAGTAGAGCTTGGTGCTATGAGAGATAAAATTTCTCAAATAGACTCTGAGATTTCTGAAATAGACAGTAGTATCAATGAGATGACATCTCAAGCAAAAGATGCAATTTTTGAAAGAAAAAAGCTTCTTGCATTGAAAATGAATATGCAAAAAAGTATAAGTATGTTGGAACAAAATCTTAAAGTTAATAATAAGTTGTATCAATCCATTATAGTTGCTTTGGCAAATGCATTGACAAAAAAAAGAGTCATGGTATAGTTGTAAAATAAGTTCAAATAAAGAAGTATATTATGAAACAAAATAGTCTTATAGAATCCATTAAAGCTCGAATTAATAGTTTGGATGATGAGCTGAAAGCTCTTGTTGTCAAGTTGATACTTGATTATGAAAAAAAGAGTTTGAGAATTGATAAGGTAATAGAGCAGAGTGATAAACAGCAGTTTGAACTTCTGAAGTTAAATGAGAAACTAGAAGAATCCTACAAAACACTTGAGAGAGTATCTCAAACAGATAAATTAACCTCTCTTTTTAATCGTTTGAAGTGTGAAGAGATACTGATTGATTTGATTCATCATCAGAGTAGTTTTTCTCTTATGATTATAGATGTTGATAATTTTAAGAGTATGAATGAAAAGTTTGATATCTTAACTGCAAATAAGTTTTTGGTGCAACTTAGTAAACTGATACAAAAAAACATTCAGCCGAACTCTGTTTTAGGGAGATGGTCTGGTGATAGTTTTATCGTATTGAACGAAAAGTTGGCATCTGATGCTATGATTGAGATTGCTGAAGAGATTTGTGATAGGGTAGAAAATTATTTTTTTGATTCTGTTGGAAAAGCTACTGTAAGTATAGGCGTTTGTAGTGTACAAAAAAACAAAAGTTTGATGGATGTTGTACAATCTTTTGATATGGCACTGCGTCGTGCAAAAATGAATGGTAAAAATCAGGTGTCGATTTAACATAGCTAAAGACGGCAAGGGTTACTCTTCTAAAATCTATGACATGGTGCAATATTTTTGTACTTTTTTCATTTCTTGGGTTATATTTCTCTTAACTAACAAAAAGAGTGTATATGAGAAATTTTCATGATGTTGTAAAAGAGTTGAAAAGATATTTGTCAGCGAATAAAAAGATAAAAATATTGGATAAAGATGTTGCGGATGCTTTGGAGATTTCTCAGGCAAATTTTGCGACGCTTAAGCGGAGAAACTCTATGCCGTATGCAAATATTTTGTATTTTTGCCAAAGAGAAAAACTCTGTTGCCGTGAGATATTTTTTTCAGATGTCTAAAGTTTAGATTGAATTGTTATTTTTTTTACTTCAAAGAGTTCGATAGCTTTTTCAACCATAGGCTCATTTCTGATATCTGCTCCATCGATTTCTCTACTTGAAGCATCACTTAAAGAGCAGTTGTTGATACAACTATCACTTTCGTTTACTTGAATATCCTCTACCATCGAACTGCTCTCTTGGAAGGGCGTAATTGGTTGCTCTTGGATTGGCTGAACAAATTCTTCTGGTATTATCTCATTTTTTTTTTCTTCTTCCATCACTTTGGAACAAGGTAAACCTTTGATCTGCGTCTCAAATCCAAAAATCTCTCGAACCAATTGTCGTATAACGGTATAGCCATGTTTGAGTGCTTGTTTACACTCCTCATTGGCACAACTCTCCCATGATAAAACACCATTTTCATACGATACAAAGGTAACGCTTGAGGTAAAACATTCGCCGAGTGGAGCGTTTCTATCTTTGATTTTATAGACGAGCTCCTCAAAAGTTTTGGCATGTGGATTTTCTATCTCTTGTATCTCTTCTATGACATAAGGTAGTTTGGCATGTGGAATTTCGGCATGTGGAATGGTAGATTCTTCAGTTGGCTCTTCAACTGGCTCTTTAACTTGATTTTGAATTGGCTTCATATCTTCAGTTTGAGAGACTCCAGAACTCTGTTTATGATTTTGTACTATGGCTTGGAGCGTCTCCAAAACAGGTTTTTGAAACTCTGTTTGTATGACGGGTCTTTGAATCTCTTTTTGCAGAGATTCTATCATCTGGTCAATCTCTTTGATACGAAGTGCTTCTACCATTTTGAAAAAGATGAGAGAGAGGACAAAAGAGCCATTTGCATTGATACTAAAGAGGTATTTGGAGTCACTTAAAATTCTAAAAAATCTATCTAAAACAAGCGTAGAAAAGAGAGCATCTTGGTTGTACATTCGCTCCTTGAGATAGGCGATGAGCTCATCGACAACCATCTCAGCTTCATAATCTTCTAAAAATTTGATATATTCTACAAGTTTTGCATAATCTTTTGCAAAGACGGCACTAAAGAGGTTTGTGATAGTTTTTGGGTCAACGAGACCGAGCATATCTGTGACAGTTTTGACATCGACATGATTTTTGGAGTAGATAATGGCTTGGTCAAGGAGTGTGAGCGTATCGCGTAAACTCCCACTTCCGCTTCGTGCAAGAATCTCAAGTGCTTCGTTTTCATAAGCAATATGCTCAAGATTGAGGATATGTGCAAGATGGTCTATGATTTTGTTGGTCGCGATACTTTTGAATCTAAAGTGCTGAGTACGGCTCAAAATTGTCGCTGGAATTTTGAGTGGGTCAGTGGTCGCTAGAATAAATTTCACATAGCTTGGCGGCTCTTCGAGAGTTTTTAAGAGAGCATTAAACGCTTGAGGTGTTAGCATGTGGACTTCATCGATGATAAAAATTTTAAATCTTGCTGTGGATGGTTTGTATTTTGTCTGCTCGACAAGGTCGCGAATATCATCGATTCCACGATTTGAAGCCGCATCCATCTCTACGATATCCATATGGCGACCCTCTAATGCAAGGGTACAATTTTGGCAAGTTCCACATGGCTTATGTGTGACACCAAGTTCACAAATGAGAGCTTTGGCAAAGATACGAGCAGTTGAAGTTTTACCACTTCCTCGTAGCCCTGAAAAGATATAGGCGTGAGAGAGGCGGTTGGAGTCGAGTGCAAGGGAGAGAGTTTGAGCGATTGTCTCTTGACCGATTAACTCTTCAAAGTTTTTTGGTCTATATTTTCGTGCTAATACTTCTGAATTCTCTTTCACATGCTACTCCATTAAAAAAAAAGATTCTATCATGTAAAGAGTTAAAGTATCATCAAATTAGAGCAGACTACTTATGGAGAGATGATTGTACTCATGTTTTGCTACTTTTTTTTGTGAGGATAATATATGGTTTATATTTCCAGAAAATCTATTTTTCGCTCTCTTTGGGATAATGACGATGGAGGCACTCACAGTCAAAAGCGGAAACTCCTTTATATTCTCTTCTCTATCTTTTGATACAATGAAACCTCTTTGTTTATCCTCTTTAGAGTAAAAATCTTTGGCATCTTGTGTGAATTTTTTGATAACTTTGAGGATATTTTTGATATAAAAATAGTCATCTAAATTGTCATGTTTAATTGCGACAAAAAAATCATCTCCACCGATATGTGCCTTAGAAAACTCAGGAGGTAGATGTTTTTTTATGATATCAGCAAACAGAAGTATCACTCTATCTCCATTTCTAAAGCCATAGACATCATTATATGCTTTAAAATTATCTAAATCAAAATAGCAGAGCATGTAAGAGTCTTGGTTGGTCGAGATTGCCGATATGTATCGTTCAATCATTGTATTTCCAGGAAGTTTTGTGAGAGGATTTTGTTCTCTTGCATAGACCAAATTTTCCTCATTCATAATATTTATGATAGCTCTTGCAGAGAGATAACCATAATATTTTGAGTTGTTTGTGAGGATAATACCCTTAGACTCAGGATTGTTTGAAAATAGCTCTATGATGGTGGAGATATCGCTATTTACATCTGTAACGCCACAGTGGCTGATTAAGTTTCTTAATTTGGATTTTTTTGTGCCATCATTGAGAAGGAGTGATTTTCCATATTGAGAGTATAAAAACTCTTTTATAACATTTTCTTGAAGGATACCGATAGGCTCCTCGTTTGAGTTGACAATAGGAATGACTGAAGTCTCAGGATATTTTTTGAAGTATTCTATGACTTGACTCATTTTGGAGTGAACGCTTAGGGATTTAATCTTGTCTAGATAAGAATCCATTTTGTATTCATTCTCGGCTCTTTTGTCTTTTTTGAGTAGTTCAAACATGTCACTATATTTTTGTGCTATCTCGTTTGTATGGAGAGTTGGCTTTTGGATAAGATATCCTTGTGCTAAGTGACATCCAATGTCTCGACATACAAGGAGTTCCTCTTTAGTCTCAACACCCTCAGCAATCACTTTGATACCAAGCTGAATAGCAAGATGTGTGATATTGCGAACCATCACCTTTTTTTTCATATCTTTTTCTATGTCTTTGAGAAAAAATCTATCTATTTTTATAACATCAGGAGTGCTATCATAGAGGAGTTTATAGCCAGAATATCCTACTCCAAAATCATCAATGGCTATACAAAAGTTCTCTTCTTTATAGTGTGTAAGAACTTGTTCCATATTACAATCACTTGAAATTTCATGCCTTTCAGAGATTTCAAAACAGATGTTGTCTTTTTTGATATCATATTTTTTAAGTAGTTTACTTGTATTTCCACTTGAAAAATCTGGCATTTCAAAAAGGCGATTGTCAAGATTATAGAAGAGTTTAATATTTTTAAAATTATCAATTTGTATAAATTTTTGTATCGCTTTTTCACGCAAGGCAATATCAAAAGAGTAGAGGAGGTTCTCTTTGTAAATTTTGTCAAAAAGGTCAAAAATGGAGTCAAATCCAACCTCTTGATAATTTCTTAGAAGAGCTTCAACAGCATAAATTCTTCCAGTATGGATATTTATGATAGGTTGAAAGGCTATATCTAAAACTGCTAAATTATCTAACCATTTGTTTGGTAATCTATTTTCCATGGCGAAAGTGTATAGCTGCACGATTGCAAAATAGTTACACTCAGGGATATTTTAGAGGTTTAACCACATCTTAGCAACATTTCTGAGTGCTTCAGGATTTTCTGAGGCAAAAAATTTGAGCTCTGGATTTTTGTATTTTGTATGAAATGTAAAATTTTTTTTGAGTTGTTCAACAATTGCTTCACCAGAGTGAATGAGAAGTGTATTTTTGCCAAAATAGTTTTGTAGAGCCTCTGAAATAAGAGGAAAGTGTGTACATCCAAGAATAACGGCATGTGGAACTTCTAAATCTTGAAAATAGTGTTTCATTGTGGCATCCAAAATTTCGCCACTGTAAATTCCCTCTTCTACCATAGGAACAAAAAGACCTGTTGCTTTAGCTTGAAGATTTGCAAAGCCTTGTTTGTGAAGGCTTGTTTCATAGGCTTTAGAGTTTACCGTTGCTTTTGTGCCTAGGATGAGGATATTAGAGTTTTTATCTTTGAGTGCATTGGATGTTGCAAGGACACCAGACTCTACCACACCAATAACAGGGCATGTGGAATTTTCTCGCATCTCTTCGAGTGCATAGGCACTTACGGTATTACAGGCTACGATAATAAGGTCAAGTTCGAAATTCTTGAAAAATTCTACAGCTTCTATCGCGTAGCGAATAATAGTGTTTTTGTCCTTGATACCATAAGGCACACGGGCTGTATCTCCGAAGTAGATTATCTCTTCAAAGAGTTGGTGTTCAAGAAGTGATTTTACAACTGTAAGCCCACCAATTCCGCTATCAAATACACCTAATTTCATAATTATTGGTTTGTATTCATACTTTCTAAAAATTCTGCATTGGTCGCTTTTTTGCCCATTGTAGTGTAAACAAATTTGAGAGCTTCGATTTCATTGTCTTGTTTATGAATCATTTGGCGAAGAATAAATACTTTTTGTAAAATATCAGCACTGATAAGAAGTTCATCTTTTCTTGTTCCAGATTTGAGGATATCAATCGCAGGGAAAATGCGTCTCTCAGCAATTTTACGATCAAGCACCACTTCAGAGTTTCCAGTTCCTTTGAACTCTTCAAAGATAACTTCATCCATTTTACTTCCAGTATCCACAAGTGCAGTAGCGATAATCGTCAAACTACCGCCATTTTCAATGTTTCTTGCCGCTCCGAAGAAGCGTTTTGGTTTGTGAAGTGCATTTGCATCTACACCACCAGAGAGAACCTTTCCACTTGAAGGTGTAACAGTATTGTACGCTCTTGCGAGACGCGTGATAGAGTCAAGTAAAATTACAACATCTTTGCCTAACTCAACGCGTCTTTTTGCCTTTTCTATAACCATTTCAGCAACTTTAACATGGTTTTTTGCAGGCATATCAAAAGTGGAGCTATACACATCTCCCTTTACACTTCTCTCCATATCTGTTACCTCTTCAGGTCGCTCATCTACGAGTAAAACCATTAAATCGATTTCAGGATGATTTGCCGAAATACCATGAGCAATCTCTTTGAGAAGTTCTGTTTTACCACTTCTTGGAGGAGCTACAACCAAACCTCTCTGTCCCTTTCCAATCGGAGCAAACAAATCCATCATTCTTCCCGTGAGACCCTTTTCGCTGTACTCTAATTTGATTTGTTCAGACGCGTATAAAGGTGTGAGATTTTCAAAAAGAGGTCTTTTTTTGCTCTCTTCAGGTGGTAAGCCGTTGACAGCTTCTATTTTGATAAGTGCGTAGTATCTCTCTTGGTCTTTTGGAGGACGAACTTGACCTGTGACCACATCCCCATTTCTTAGTGCAAATCTCTTAATTTGAGTGTTTGAAACATAAGCATCATTGATACTCTCATTGAAACTTTTATCAATTGAGCGGATAAATCCGTAGCCATCTTGCATGATTTCAAGGATGCCACTAAAGAGAATATAGCCACCTTGTTCTGTCTGAGCTTTGAGGATTTCAAAGATAATATCTTGTCTTTTTAGCTCATTTGGATGCTCAACATTGAGTTCATTAGCTATGGTGACTAACTCTTCAATACTTTTTGCACGAAGATCATCTACCGTTACCCCTTTGACAGGTGTATGCGAACGAGCTTTGCTATTTGGCTTTGTTGTTGTTTTGCGAGGTTGTGTTGGAGTTGCTGTGGCTGTCGAAGTTGCTTGTGAATTGTTTTCACTCATTAAGTAATTACCTTAGTTTATTGGGATTTTTTTGCGTAACGCATAAGTAAGAGGATATTGAGATATGTAAATACCTGTTTTGATGTCGCAATTTTACACTAATTGAGGAGCGAATGTCAAGTTTTTACCCAACTCTTAGCTCTTTAAGCTCGATATTGCTTCTACAACATTGGAGATATTTATTTTTGCTTCATCGAGTGTTGTTTGTGTTTTTTCTGCAAGATTGCGTACTTCATCTGCAACAACTGCAAACCCTCGTCCATGCTCACCAGCTCTTGCTGCTTCGATTGCTGCATTGAGTGCTAAGAGGTTGGTTTGGTCTGCTATGTCTGAAATAGTTTCTAATACTTTATAGATATCTTGACTCTGACTTTGAAGTGTATTCAACTTTTCTTGAAATTCAAAGTTTTGTTCACTCTCTTGGAGTTGTGCATGAGCATTTTGCTGATTCATGCCTTTTAATTTGCCTTGAAATTCATCTATCAAAATTTCTTGAGAGTTTTGTAGCTCTATGATTTTCATCTTGAGTGTTTCTATCTCTATTTCAAGAGTCTGTTTCTCTTTTTTTAATTCAGCATTAAAATTTTCATTTTGCACATGCCAAGATTTTTTTTGATTGTGCAAAACCATAACCTCTTCTGCAAGGGTATTGTACTCTTCTTGTAAATTTGCGAAGTCTTGTTCATGTGTACTATTCTCATTGACAAACTCTTGGACACTTCTTCCTCGTGTATTGTTTGGAGTTCTAAAGAAAAGATATCCAAAAAAGAGACCAGTTGCAAGAGATACGAGTGCTAAAATTATATAAGCGGAAGTTGATTCATCTAGCGTTTCAGTTGATTCGGTTTCATTATGAGAGCTGTTTTGAACAAGCTCTTTGCCATCTTTACCCATTTTAGAGTAAAGCTCTTCTAGTTTTTCAATATCTGATTTATCTATTTTTTTATTTTGTTCTTTGAGTGTAGATAAAAGTTGAGTCGTCTTTTCTTCTATACTTTTAAAATCTTCAATTTCATCTTTTTTGAGGGCATGAGAAGAAATAATTTTGTCATGAGAAGTTAATACTAAAAAGTATAAAGAAACTTTTTCTTCTGCCGAGAGGTGGAGAGAAATTTTATCTATCTCTTCGTTTAACTCCATGTAGCCTTGTTGCACTTCAGAAAGAGAAGATGCAAAAACAGTGATATTAAGTAAGATTAAAAGTAATAATGATTTCATGACCAACCTTAAAGCATATTTCATTCCAAAAGTGAATTAAAACTCTCATTACGCATACAATAGTTTTGCTTGTTCGTCAAATTGTTGCAATGTTTTTTCCAATAATTTTTTGGCATCTTCAAATATTTTTTCCATTGAATCCGCTTTTTTTATCGAATTATCAAACATTTTAACTATGCCATTACGCGTATGATTTTTTGTCTCTTCATCCTTTTCTTTCATGGGTGCAAAGATATCTGCGATTTGATTTGCTAATTTTGTTACGGGAGTAGTTGGAGCATCTTCTTGTAACTCTTTTAAAAAAGAATCAACAAATGGCTGTGCAATTTTCATAAATTCATCGATCTCTTTTTGATCTTGCTCACTGATACCATTACTCTCCATAGAAAATTGGAACGATTGCATGGAAGAGAAAGAGAGTTTATCTTGTGTCGTGCCTTTGCCTTCTTTATGAGACATCGAAAGTTCTTGTTTGTTTGCAAAATCCATATTGATGACATCTCCACTCGATGTTTTCATACTAATACTCAAATCATGCGATGTATAAGCACTTAATCCATAGTTTGTATTCATAACAAACTCCTCTACTTTATTTAGTAGAACATCGGAAAATATTCAAAAAGTTTTAATTTTTAGATTTTACTTATGATTAAAGCAATATAATGATTTCAAAATTTATGTTAGGTGAGGATTTCGATGAAAATTATAGGGACAGCACTCTTGATTTTGTTTATTCATAGCTCTTTGGGCGCATATACAAAGCAGATTGTTTTAGATAGTTTTAAAGATAAAGAGAGTGCACAAGCAGCACTTGAATCACTTAAAAGTGATGCAATGTATGAAAAACTTTCTCTTGTTGCAAAAGAGAATGGATTTACTATCCATGTGGATGCATCAAAATTAGTAGCAGAGCCTCTAAAAAATCAATTTATATTGGAAGAAACACTCAAGATGGTTTCTCCAAAGTTTTGTAAAGCAACTGTAAAAGATTTGGAAGTAACGACAAAAAAAGTAGAAGCTCCTTTGGAAAAATCAGAAGTTGTAGCACCACCGAGTCCACAGTCGCATGGACCTATGAAAAAAATTATTTTGGGAACATTTTCTACACAAAAAGCCGCAGATGAAGAACTTGCAAAGTTCCAAAAAAATGGAATATATGAGCAAGTAGAGAGTTTAGCAAAAGAAAATGGCTTTGTGATTGAAATACGACCGCTTGGAAACTATACTATTTTAGTTATTGAGCCACTTGCACAAGAGATGCACACAAAAGTAAAAGATTTAGTTAAACCTCTTTACAAAGAAGCATATTCTCGAGATAGTGTGAAAGTGCCGAGTATTCAAAAAGTAGAAGTGACACCACCAAGTGTTACAAAAACTGTAGAAGCAAATCAAAGTAAAGCTGTAGTGACACCTCCAATAGCAGTAAAAGCAAGTGATAAAAATATTTCAGCAATGCCAAAAATGGATGTAAATGCAACAAAGCTTCCCCTCAAAGCAACAGATGTAAATACGACAAAAACGGCTCTAAAAACAGATGTCAATACAACAAAAACAGTAGCAAAAATAGATATGAATATAACGAAAACACCAGATGTCAACACAACAAAAACTACTGTTCCCGTAACTGTTAAACCTAATTTTGTCGTAGAAACTATGAGTCCAAAAGATCAAAATGTAACAGAAGCATTTGTAGCAGATACAAATGCAACAGAAGCAAATACAACGGATGCCAACACAACAGATAGTAATACAACACAAACAACACTTACGCAACAAGTCGCTCTTAGTTTTCAAGAGCAGATGAAAATGGCACAAGATATGAAAGCTGCTCAAGAGATAGAAATGAAAAAAGCAAAAGCAGAGATGCCACAAGAAGAGAGTTCTTATGCACTTTATGTATGGCTTCTTATTTTGGCGGCAGTCGCTGGTACAGTGCTCTATTACTATCCAAGATTTAAAAAAATATATGACCAATATTAATTTTTTCGTATTACAAAAGAGGAAATAGTTTGGCATATAAAATTTTAGTAACAAATGATGATGGATACCAAGCAAAGGGGTTACTGAGCCTTGTAGCAACGCTTAGAGAGATAGAAGGTGTCGAGGTGACAGTAGTCGCTCCAGCAAATGAGAAGTCGGCATGTGGACACTCATTAACACTTGTCCGACCGCTTCGTTTTGTGAGTGTGGATGATGATTTTTATAAGCTTGATGATGGAACACCGAGTGACTGTGTCTATTTGGCACTCCACTCGATGTTTGAGGGGCAAAAACCTGATTTACTTGTGAGTGGGATTAACCGTGGTTCAAACATGGGCGAGGATATTACCTATTCTGGCACTTGTGCTGGAGCGATGGAAGCGGTTTTGCATGATGTTCCTGCAATCGCAATAAGTCAAGTGATGGATTTTACTAATCCTGATGGCGATTTTTTTCTGGCATGTGCAACGATAAAAGAGCTGGTTGTAAAGATAAAAGAGGGCACATTTCCACTTCCACATAGAGAATTTTTAAATGTAAATATTCCAGCTGAACTGAGTGTTGCTCCGATGAAAGTGACTTATGCAGGGTATAGATGCTATGCAAATGACGCACATCTTCATAGAAATCCTCGTGGAGAAGAGCATTATTGGTTAGGATTACATCCGCTTGAGTTTAAATCCCGCGATGTTGCCCATGATATGAGCGATTATGAAGCTATTGAAGCGGGTTTTATCTCTCTTACTCCGATTCATCTCGATATGAGTGCGTATAAAAGTATCAACGCACTCCAAGAGTGGATGCAGTAAATCGATGAAATATGACCGTATAAAACTGCTTTTGCAAGATGATTTTGCAAAACTTCAAAATGCAAAAGTGATACTTTTAGGTGTTGGTGGTGTAGGGAGTTTTTGTCTTGATTGTTTGAGTCGAAGTGGAATTACGGATATTACAATTGTTGATTTTGACACTTACGATGTGACAAATCAGAACCGCCAAATGTGGTCAGAACTTCACGAGGGTGAGTTTAAAGTAGAAGCACTCCAAAAGCACTATCCACATGCCAAGATAATCAATGTCAGAGTAGATGAGCAGTGGGTTTGGGATTTTGATTTTGATGTGTATGATTTGGTGCTAGATGCCATAGATGACACCAAAGCGAAGTTGGCACTAGCTCAAAAATGCCACAAAAAACTTATCTCCTCTTTTGGTTCGGCTAAACGACTTGACCCTACAAAGGTCGAAGTAGCTGATATATGGAAAACTTATGGCGATAAATTTGGCTCAAAAATCCGTTATGAACTCAAAAAACGCGGCTTCAATAAAAAATATACAGCTATTTTTTCAAGTGAAGAGGTAGTGACAAAAGAGAAAGGAAGTTTCATGGGTGTAACAGCGACCTTTGGGCTTACCATGTGTGCAGAAGCGATAAAAAAAATAAGAAGATTTTAGGAGAGTGCTTTGTTTGATTTTTTGAGTAGTGATTGGTTTAATATAACGCTAGAAATTATTTTTTTGATACTTATAGCGTATGACATAAAAAAATATAGAGAGACAAAAAAGAGAGAATATCTCACAAATATAGCTCTGACCTTTGGTTTTGCTGTGTGGACTTTGTATCCATACTACAATAGTTATATAGGATGGGACGATGGGCAAAAGCTCAAAATGAGTTCCACATGCCAATATGACAGCAATCAAACAGTGTGTGCTTGTATAGATGAAGTGATTTTTAAAGAGTATAGCTTTGAGACTTTTGAGAGTTTGGACAAAAATGGTAGTGATTTTATCAAATTTATAAAAGAGACAAAAGAGGATTGTGTCGATGACTCATGGTTTTGAGATTACAAGAATAGATAAAAATCTCATCTGTGAAGGCATAATCGGTGATGGCTGTGGTGGTGGAAGACTTTTTTTCATACAAGATGAAACACTCTTTGCAAATGACCCAATGACAAATGAGAATATTTTACTTTTAGAAAATATCCATATGCCAAGATGTATAAGTAAGAGAGGGTGTGTTGTGAGTATTCAGTGTGAAAGTGAGTTAATTGAGTTTGATTTGTCTAGTATGAGTAAAACAACAAAAAATATTTAAAGTTAATAATCTAATCATGGTTGAGTAAGAACAAAATGTTGTTTAAAGAAGCATTTCTTTAAACAACATGGTCTACGGTTTGTGGAAATTTATTTCAACTCACCCCAGTTGTTCCCGATGTTGAGACTTGCTTTTAGAGGGACATTTAACTCCATAATGGTTTCCATGATTTCTCTAAATCTGTTTCCAAGTATCTCAGCTTGAGACTCTTCTATTTCAAAAATAAGTTCATCGTGGATTTGCAGAAGCATTTTTGCTTTTAGGTTTTCTTCTTTTATGACTTTATGAATTTTATTCATAGAGAGTTTTATCAAATCACTTGCACTTCCCTGAAATACAGTGTTTACAGACTCTCGCTCATACGCTGCACGAAACATTGGCGTAGCATTTTCGTAGTCAAAATATCTGCGACGACCGAGGAGTGTTTCGACAAAACCTTGCTCTTTTGAAGTGTCAACGATAGAGCGGAAGTAGCTTTTGACAGTTTTAAAACTCTCAAAATATCTCTCGATAATCTCTTTGGCTTCTTTGGTTGTGATACCTAAAGTGTCGGAGAGTTTTTTCTGCCCCATGCCGTAAAGCAATCCAAAGTTTACAGTTTTTGCCACATTTCTTTTACTTGGAGCTTCCTCTTCACCAAAAAGTGCGATGGCTGTTTGCATGTGGATATCTTTGTCATTTTTAAAAGCATCCACCAAAACATGGTCTTGTGTGAAGTGTGCGAGAAGTCTCAGCTCGATTTGTGAGTAGTCGATGCCTACGAGTTTTTTGCCTTTTGGTGCAACAAAAGCTTCGCGTATTCGAAGTCCTAATTTACTTCGTGCAGGGATATTTTGAAGATTTGGATTTTTAGAACTGAGTCGTCCTGTTGCCGTTCCTGTCTGCACAAAGGAGGTGTGAACACGGCTCTCTTCACTCTCTTGGCTCAGTTTCAAAAGTGGTTCGATGTAAGTTGAGTAGAGTTTATAAACCTCACGATACTCCAAAAGAAGTGGGATTATGGCATGTGCATCCTTGAGTGAAGAGAGAACATTTTCATCTGTGGAGTAACCTGTTTTTGTTTTTTTGCCAAAAGGAAGTCCCAAACTGTCGAACAAAATCGTGCCTAGCTGTTGCGTGGAGTTGATGTTGAACTCTGTCCCAGCTTGTTCATAAATGCTTTTTGTAAGCTCTGCAAGTGTCTCTTTTACTTCGACTAAAAACACTTTTAAAAATGTTCCATCGACTTTGATACCGACCTTTTCCATCTGTAAAAGTGTAGTGATAAATGGTATTTCCACATGCCTTGCTTCTTCAATAAGATGCTCCGCACTTTGAAGTTCTAACATGGTGTTAAATTTATGAAAAAGTTTGAGCGTTATGTAGGCATCTTCCGCTGCATATCCACATGCCGTCTCTAGTTCGACACTTGCAAAAGTATCGCCTTTTTTTACTGTCTCTTTGAAAGAAACCATTGTGTGTTTTAGTAATTTATCTGCGAGTTTATCAAGGCTCAAGGCACTCTCAGGATTTATCAGCCAAGCTAAAATCATACTGTCTGCAAATATTTCTAAATAATCCTCTTCTAAAAACCGCGTTACAAAATGCAAATCAAACTTAATGTTATGCCCGACAACACGAGAATTAAAAATTTTTCGTATCGCTTTTTTTGCATCTTCTGTATCAATTTGTTCTGGCACACCGAGGTAAAAATGCCCAATCGGCACATAAAATGCTTCCGTGTCATTCAAGCAAAAACTAAATCCGACAAGAGTGTCTTTGTCATAGTCAAGCCCCGTTGTTTCTGTATCAAAAGCAATAATTGTATCTGCTTTTAAATTTTCTAAAACTTTAAAAAGCTCATTTGCATTTGTGATAAGTGTCGCTTTGAACTCTAATTTTTTATTCTCTTGTATCTCTGTTTCTGCCTTCTGTATCGCCTTGTCTTGATTCTCTTGACTTACCATATTCTTGGCATGTAACACTCTCAAGATAGCATTTTGTTCATATTTTACAAGTTCATCGTAGATATTTAAAAAAGGATGGTCGATATCCATCTTGTACTCTTCAAAGTCAAAATGCTCAAAAACATCTTCTCGCAATGAAACTAGCTGTTTGGACATATAAGCGTTTTCTTTAAATTCTATGAGTTTTTTTTGAACACCTGCAGGTTTTACATATTCTATATTTGCATAAATGTTGTCTAAGCTTCCAAACTCTTGCAAAAGTTTCTCTGCTCCGACTTTGCCTATGCCTTTAACACCTGGAACATTGTCGGCACTATCGCCTAAAATAGACTGATAATCTATAAACTGTTTAGGTGTCACGCCATATTTTTTAAAACAAGCATCTTCATCGACTGTGGCTCTTTTTATTGCATCAACAAGAACAATTTTGCCATCATCTATAAGCTGGTAGAGGTCTTTATCGTGGGAGACAACGCGTACATTGTACTCATGCTCTTTTGCAAATTTTACAACGGTTGCGATGATGTCATCTGCCTCAAAACCTACTTGTCCGAGAGTTTTATAGCCCATTTTGTCTATCCACTCTATGGCGATTGGAAGTTGCATGGTAAGTTCTTCTGGCGGAGCTTGACGGTGAGCTTTGTAGTTTGCGTCTATCTCATTTCGAAAGGTTGTACCCTTTGAATCTATAGCAAAAACAATGTAATCACTGTCATGCTGTTTTTGCAGTGTTGCGATGAAGTTTGTAAAACCTGTCAAAAGACCCGTTGGAAAACCATCTTTTGTTTTGAGATGTTGAGGAAGTGCATAAAAACTACGAAAGAAAAAACCAAAAGTATCTATGATGGTGACGGTTTTACTCATAAACTAGCCATGTTTTGGGCGTCTTGTATCTCTTTTATACTACTTTCAAGCAGCCTAGCATCTAACCCCGCATCTTCTGCTTTTTTGAGTCCAATATTGATGGCGACATCTGAGAGTGGCTTATTGACAGGAATAATAGTTTTGACAATATTCAGAGCGATGCAAAACTCTTGAATCCCTTTTGGAGCGGCATGTGGATTGTCCGCATATTTGATAATGTCGATAAATTCACTATCAAATCCCCAGTGTTCAAATACTTTTGCTGTGACTTCAGAACTTGACATCTCTGCATATGATTTTTCGACTTGAGCTATGTTGTTTGACATCTCTATCTCGGAAGAAAAAGAGATAGATTCATCATCTTGAAGTACATTACTTGCGATAATAATCTTGCCTGTCTCTTGAAGGAGTGCTGCAAGATAGAGCTTAGAAGCTTTTTGTTTATCAATTTTTTTGTACCAGTTTAATATAAGTGTTGCTTGAAGAGATGAAATTTCTGCAAATCGCTCAGAGGTAATGCCATAGGGTTGCATATCAACATTGAGTAGTTTTTTGACAGAGTTACCGACCACAATAGAACGCGTCATACTCATACCAAAAAGACTCACTGCTTGGGAAACATTTTGCATCTCTCTGCCAAATCCATATAAAGGAGAGTTTGCAGCTTTGAGTATGTTCGCTACAATCATAGGATCACCCTCTACAGCTTTTGCCATATCAGCAACAGAAGCATTTGGGTCTGCATAAATTTTATTAACATCTATAATAGTTTTTGAAAGAGGAGGAAGAGACTTGATACTATCGATAATTGAGCTTTTCAAAAGGAGACCTTTTCTTTTTTTTCTTTATTATATCACTTTAAAAATAAACTCTTATTTATGACAATCTCTTAATGTTTTTAACGGATTTGAAATGTAATCATACCCATTGTAAATTGTGTATGCTCCATAGAGTATTACGGCGATAGAAGAGAGGCTCATCATCATGTTTCTAAATCCTGTCGCAGAGACCAAAGATGTCATAAATCCAAGCCCAAACATTGCAGGAATCGTGCTAAGTCCAAAAATTGCCATGACCAAAGCACCATAAAATGGGTCAGCTGTACTCGCAGCTGTGATAGCAAAAAAGTAAACAAATCCACATGGCAAAAGACCATTGAGCATCCCCAGCACAAAAAAACTCAGATTGGATTTGGAGTTTAGTACTTTTTTAAATGCACTTTTATAAAGAGGTGATGATGCAAAAGAGTGTTCTATGAGTGTCAAAAATTTGATTTTACCCATAAGTGAAAGACCAGCGAGAACCATAATAATTCCAGCAAAAATGAGCAATGAACCATTGGCAATGTTGTTAAAAGTGGCGACACCTCCAAGCAAACCAAACAAAGCACCAAGAGTCGCATAGGTTGTCACTCTGCCAAAAGAGTAGAGAAGATGTGCAAAAGATTGCGATATTTTAGAGCTTTTTGGGTCTATTTTGATGGTTGAGTAGGCGACAACAATTCCTCCACACATGCCAACGCAATGTCCAAAAGAACCCAAAAATGCGATACTTATAATCGTTAAAATATTTACAGTTTCCATCAATTGCCTAAAAGTTGTTTTTTTATAAGCGGATTATTCATTGTTTCACCTCGAAGCATTTTCAGCTTCATTGTTTCATAATCCACATGCCCCTTTTGCTCTTTTTCATACGCACCAAATCCATAACCCATAGGTGTTTTGTCACTCAGGGAGTAAAAAGCTTTTTTTGCATCTATCCATTTTTTTGTATCTTTGCTCATAACCCAGATAGTCACATCCTCTTGAAACTCTTTATCTTTGAGCCAGTTAATAAATCCGCCATGGTCATGAAAAAACCAAGTTTTGCCACTCGAAGAGATAACTTGTGAAGCATACTCTAAGTTCTCAATAACCATGCCACAATCACTATCTTGGTACTTTCCAAGTTCCATTTCAAGCGGTAAACGATTACTATTTCCCTCTTTGATAACTATCATCTTTTGCGAAGATGCCAAAGATAAAAACAGAGCCACAATAATCAAAATAATAGTAAATATAACCAAAAAAGGTGCAACTTTTTTCATCGTCTCTTTTTGCCCTTGCCTAGGTCATCGTAGCGTATAAATCTCTCTAAATCTTGTTGCATACTTTGACTTAAGCTATCCCATATTTTCTTTTTTGTATCATACCTAGATTTATCTTCTGTAAAGCTTTTTTTGATGTCTCGAATGAGATAGTGATAGCGAACAATTTGTTTTGTATATTCACTTATAAAAAACCAATTTTTGATGATTTGATAGCTTCTCTCCTCATGGTCTGTAAAACTATATTCGCCAAATTCTACATCTTCACTCTTTTGAAATGCAATCGAAGGTTTGCCGATATCATGGAGTAATCCCGCCATGAAAAACTTGAACTCCCCCGCTTTTAAAATATGGTAAGTCACTCGCAGTGTATGGAGCAAGACACCATGTTGGTGCCAATTGTTTTGAATCCACAAAAGTGATTTTAGGTATGCAATGGAGAAAAAACTATTTTTTGTTTGATTCATTTTTCTGCCATTGGATGACAAGATTCGACTGTTTTTTTCAAATCCTGTTTTTGAATATGGGTGTAAACTTGTGTCGTCAAAAGAGAAGCATGACCTAAAAGCTCCTGAACTACTCTCAAATCTGCTCCACCCAGAATCAGTGAAGTTGCATAGGAGTGACGCAGAACATGAGGAGAAACACCAAGATATTTTTTTGTGATTTTAAAAGCAGAAATTCTACTTAGGTTCTCTCCTCGGTAATTACACCATACAAACTCTTTTTCATACACACAAGCACTAAGATATGCTTCGAGTGCTACTCTAGCTACTTTTGCGATAGGAACTATTCTCTCTTTTTCGCCTTTTGCATGTCTGATATGAAGCCACTCGCCCTCAATATCATCACGACTAAGAAGCAAACACTCACTAATCCTTGTACCCGTTGCATACAAAAAAAGGATTAGAGCATAATCACGAAGCCCAATCCATGAACTTCTGTCAATAGTTTGCAATGCATTTTGTATCTCATTGTGTGATAAAAATTTTGGAAGAAGTTTAGGAATTTTAGAGAGTTTGAGTTTGGTTTGTTCTTGTAAAAATTGACTTTTATAGCAAAAGTCAAAAAAAGCATTTACAGAGGAGAGTTTTCGATTAAGAGTTCTTTTGTTTTTATATGCAGATAAGATAGCCAAAAGAGTTTTGGAATCTATCTCTATGAGTGAAGCTTCAAACTCATTTTCAATGGCTTGAAGGTCACTTTTATATGCCTCAATACTTTTTTTACTTAAAGCTCTTGTGACACTTATATATTCTAGGTAAGCTTCTAGTTCGTTACTCAACCGAGATTGTTTCATCATCTATATAAAACATCTTATCAGCTGTAAAAACATATCCATCTTCCATATCTACTTCATATATTTTTTGCTCTTGTAAATCTTTGCTTAGTTCAATCAAATATCCCTCTTTTTCTAAAAGATAGAGTTTGTCACTTGTCACTATCATGCCCAAAAAGTGAGCAAAAGGAAATTTTGTTTTTGCATTGAGTTTTAAATCAGGAGTAATAGAAATGACTTCGCCTTGTTTTGTTGTTAAAAAAAGATTTTTGCCATCATACGCAATGGTTCGGATTTCATAATTTTCTCTCTCCTCTTTTGTGGACATAGAGAGAATTTTATTTCCTGTTACTGCTACAATTTTATTATCTATCACATTGAAATAGATAACATTGTTAAAATGTGCTTCAGAAGAGATTATGACAGTTCTAAGTTTTTTTCTAAGTTTTGAATTGATGATAACCACTTTTCCATCGAGTGTCGGAAAAAGAATCAACTCACCCATAAAATGTGGCGCAACAATCCGAGAATCTACAGCTAGAGCCGCATCACCCTGTTCTTTGAGAAGTAACTCTTTTGTAGAGATAGAGTAAAGTGCCATCTCATTGTCTGCAAATAACACTGCCAACATATCATTTTTTATTGTTGCACTTGCTATGGTTTTTTTGAGATCAAACTTCTCTACGAGATTTTTATCTGAGATGTATTGAAGCATAAGTTTACCATCAATCGTAGAACTGATAATCCAGCCATCACTATTGGATAAAACTCTGTAAGTTTCAGGTACTTCGATATCTACGAGTTTCTCTTTCGTCAAAACTTTACGACTCTCTAAGAGTGCTACACTTGAACTACTATCAATCATAGTGTCATGCAGACTGCTCTGCTTCTCCCAACTGCCAACAACTTTTTGTGGTTCGTAAACTTTTTTTGTGCTACATGCACTAAAAAAGAGTGTAGCACCCGCTAAAACTAATAAAGATAACTTTTTCAAAACTATTTCACTCCATAATGAAGCAAGGCTTTTGCTACTTTACTAAGTGGTGAATTTTCACCAACTTGGGACAATTTTTGATGTGCTAATTCCGTTTTACCTTCATGAAGAAGAATAACTGCACTTTGAACTTGTGCTAAATCTTTGTAAATAGCGTTTTGCATTGAAGCATAACTCTCCAGCTTTGCAACATCTTTTGAATTTTGTGCCATTTCATACGCTACTAAATCCCCAATTAACATCGCCTTAGAATCTTTGAGCTTTTCTAGGGCAACACTATCTCTCTCTACAATCGCTTTAGAATAGAGCCAAACATCATATAAATTTGGACTGATTAATTTCAAGTTTGCAAGTGCCGAAGCATTTGCCGCATCTACTTCAAGTTCAGCTAGAGCCTTATTCGCAGCATCTTTTTTACTTTGTTGATTCACATCATATGCGATATTTGCTCCAACAACCACTACAATAGCCACGAGAGAACCGATAATTGCATTTTTATATTTCTTTATAAATCTTTCAGTGATTACAGCTTTTTCAAAAAACTTCTCTTCAGAGTTTAGCTCTTCTTTTACCATATTTATATCATGTTGTAAGCTCAAAAATAGTTCCTTAATTTATATATTAAAATAGGCTAAAATAATATCGCATAATTTGTTAAAGTTTCATCAAACCCATATCTTTTTTTTGTTACAATCTGACAAATTAAAATTATTAGGACGATTCGTATGCAAGTAGATGACGCACTCTTAACAAAACTCGAAAAATTATCTTTTTTAAAAGTTTCAGATGACAAGCGAGAGGAGATTATCAATCAACTCTCAGAAATAGTAAGTTTTGTTGATAATTTAAGCCAATTAAACACAGATGGAGTAGATGATTCATTTGCTATGAGCGATGCAAGTACATTTATGAGAGAAGATATTGCATCTTGTGATACTACTATCAATGATGATATTCTTAGACATGCACCTCAGAGTGCTGATCACTTTTTTATAGTTCCAAAAATTATCGAATAACATGATACAAGTTTATGGAATAAAGAGTTGCGGGAGTGTCAAAAAGGCACTCACTTTTTTTGCAACACACAATCTTGAATATACATTTCATGACTTTAAAAAAGAGAAACCCTCAGAGGAAAAAATTGCATCTTGGCTTTGGCATGTGGATATGAAAAAACTTCTCAATACGCAAGGTACAACCTACAAAAAATTAAATCTCAAAGCTCTTGATTTAGATAATGCATCTAAACAAGAGTGGCTTTACAAAGAGAATTTACTCATTAAAAGACCTGTAGTAGAGTTTGGTGAAAAAGTTCTTGTTGGATTTGATGAAGAAATTTATAAAGGAGTCTTTTTATGAGTGAAGAGATGGAAGAAAAAAAATCTATTGATATAAAAAAGTTGCTCAAAAGCGTTTTGGCTTTTAAATCTTCGGATTTACACTTAGTTGTTGGAAGTGAACCACAAATTCGTATAGATAAAGAGTTGCGACCTTTGAATTTACCTGTATTGGATGCAGATCAAATTGAGGAGATGGCATACTCTCTCATAGAAGATAAACAGAAAAAGGAGTTTGAAGAGCATAACGAGCTTGATTTTTCTTTTCAACTTGATGGCATTGGTCGTTTTCGTGCGAATTACTACCGTACTATTTATGGAATTGGGTGTGCATTTCGTATGATTCCTATCGATATTCCAACACTTGATGAGTATGGAAATCCTCCTATTTTTAAAGAGCTTATCAAGCGAGAAAAAGGGCTTATTCTTGTCACTGGACCAACAGGAAGTGGTAAATCAACAACTCTGGCTTCCATGCTTCATGAGATAAATCTCACTGAAAGACGACACATCATCACTGTTGAAGACCCAGTTGAGTTTGTACATAAAAATATTAAGTCACTCTTTTCTCAAAGAGATGTAGGACACAGCACGGCATCTTTTGCCACAGCTCTGAAGTTTGCTTTGCGTCAAGATCCAGACATCATCCTCATCGGGGAAATGCGAGATGCTGAGACTATCGGTGCGGCACTTACAGCGGCAGAAACGGGACACTTGGTTTTTGGAACACTCCACACGAATTCCGCACCAAGTACAATCAACCGTATTATTGATGTATTTAGCGGTCAAGAACAAGCACAGGTAAGAGCACAACTTGCATCTTCACTTATTGCGGTTGTCTCACAATCACTTATTCCTAAACTAGGTGGAGGCAAGGTGGCTTCTCAAGAAATTTTGATAACAAATCCAGCTATTTCCAATCTCATTCGAGAAGATAAAGTACATCAAATCTACTCACAAATGCAGTTAAATCAGACTGAAACAGGAATGACGACACAAACGCAACAGCTCATCGATTTGGTGCAAAGACAAAAAGTATCCAAAGAGAATGCTCTTAAAAATTCTAATCGTCCTGATGAACTTAAAAAATTGATTGATAATCTTTGAAAAATAAATATGGAAAATTCTTAATACATGATACATTATTTGGTATCAACTTCAATTATCTTATATAAAACATAAAATGTAGGATATTTGAAACATACCAAATCTAAATACAGAATATATTTTTAGAAAAAATATTGATAAAAAATATGATAAATAATCCACATGCCAATACTTTAGATTTTGAGATAGCTCGGCAAGTAAAAGAACCATAATCTGATATAATTTTAAAAATTAAACAAAAGAGAATAAAGTATGAAAAAAGTTGAACCAATGACACTGTTTGGGTATAACAAACTTCAAGCTGAAGTCAAAGATTTAAAAACTGTCAAGAGACCAGCAGTTGTAAAAGCGATAGAAGAAGCACTTGAGCATGGCGACTTGAAAGAAAACTCTGAATACCATGCAGCAAAAGAGCAACAAAAACTTATAGATAATCGCTTGGCAGAACTTGCAGATATGATTGGCAATGTACAAATAGTTGACCCCTCAGAGCTTGAACATGCACGAGTGAGTTTTGGCTCAACAGTTGTGTTGTGCGATTTGGATACAGATGAGGAGCTTACTTATGTGATTGTAGGTGGAAGTGAAAGTAACCCTGATATCGGGCTTATCTCTTTTAGTTCTCCTTTGGCAAAACAGCTTTTGGGACGAGAAGAGGGTGACGATTTTAAATGTAAACTCCCTAACGGCGAAAAATCATACGAAATTTTGGAAGTAAAATATCAGGAGATAGTCTTTGAGTGCAATTAATGTCGGGATTATCGGAGCGAGTGGATATACGGGGCTTGAGCTTGTAAAAATTCTCATTAACCATCCCAAATTTCATCTTAACTATGTTGCAAACTCTGAGGGTGGAACGACACTCTCAGAGCTTCATCCCTCTTTGGCAAAAGTGTATGAGTGCAGTGTAGAAAAAGCTGATGTCGATGAAGCTGCAAAGAGATGTGAACTTCTCTTTTTGGCAGTGCCACATCAAACTGCCATGGCATTTGTCGAGCCACTTTTGGCATGTGGAGTGAAAGTTGTAGATTTATCGGCGGATTATCGATTGCCACAAGATATTTACGAGGAATTTTACTGTCCGCACACGGATGTAGAGAATTTAGAGAGTGCTGTTTATGGACTTCCTGAGATGTTTCGAGATGAGCTAAAGAGTGCCTCTTTAGTCGCGAATCCTGGATGTTTTCCAACTTCTGCGATTTTGGGAATCTTGCCGTTTATGAAGTTTCGAGTGGCTCATACGCCAGTGATTGTAGATTCTAAAACAGGTGTGAGTGGAGCAGGGAAAAAACTGAGCGATGTGACACATTTTGTCAATGTCAATGACAATCTTTTTGCGTATAATCCACTCTCGCATAGACATGCACCAGAGATTGCTCAGAAGCTTGATATCCCTTATGATGAGGTCAATTTTGTACCACATTTAGTGCCTCTTACCCGCGGGATGATTTCATCCATTTATCTTCAAGTGAGTGGTTCGTTTGATGCGGTTGAAGTATTAAAAGAGTATTACAAAGATGAACCTTTTGTGAGAATTTGCAAAAATCCTGTGGATATGAAGAATGTTGCAGGAACAAATTTTTGTGATATTTATGTTAAACAAAAAGCGAATATACTTTTCATCTCAAGTGCAATCGATAATCTTATGCGTGGAGCTTCCTCTCAAGCTGTTGTAAATGCAAATATAATGATGGGATTAACAGAGACTCTCGGCATTCCAAATATTGCGTATGTCCCATAATATAGAACTCAAAGAGGGTGCATTTGTTGTTGCAGATGCACACTACTCGCACCTTCGTCCACAACTCTTAGTATTCATCAAAGCGATTCACTCCAAAAAACTTCAACCTACACAACTCATTTTTTTAGGGGATATGTTTGATACACTTTTTGGTGAAATCCCTTATACGGCAAAAATAAATCAAGAGGCGATAGAGCTTTTAAATGCAATATCCAAAGAGATAGAACTCATCTATCTTGAGGGAAATCATGACTTTAATCTCACAAAAATATTTCCACATGCCAAGATATTTGGAATCAACCAGCAACCTTTGGCATGTGGATATGAAAACAGGATTGTAATGTTGGCACATGGCGATTTTGATGGAAACAGAGGCTATAAAATATATACTTCTCTCATTCGAAATCATTTTGTACTTCTTCTGCTGGGAGCTATTAATTTTATAAGTAATAACTTTATTTTAGATAAACTTGATGTGTATTTAAGTAAAAAAAATGATTGCAGAGAGTTTGTTGGATTTGAGACATTTATTGCTCAAAGACTCAGTCGTAGATTTAAGTGTGACACCTTTATAGAGGGGCATTTTCATCAAAATAAAAGTGTGCAATTGGATAATTTCAGATATATAAACTTGGGAGCTTTTGCTTGCAATCAAAGATATTTTATTGTAAAATCGTCCACAGAAGTAGAGTTACTAGAAGAAAAGATTTTCTTTAAGGATAGATAAGCATGGATGATAATTCATTAAAAGTTGGTTCCAATGAAATGGAACTTGTTGATTTTCGCATATTTAAAGAAGAAAATGGCGAAATATACGAAGGGATTTATGGGATAAATGTCTCAAAAGTTCGTGAAATAATTCGTATTCCTAAATTGACAGAATTACCTGGTACGCCAGATTACATTGAGGGAATTTTTGATTTAAGAAGTGTTGTTATCCCTGTTGTGAATTTGGCAAAGTGGATGGGAATTTGTGCACCTGACAATGTCGAAGAGACATCGAGAATCATCATTACTGAGTTTAACAATGTTCTTATTGGTTTTGTGGTGCATGAAGCAAAAAGAATACGAAGAATCAATTGGAGTGATATAGAACCATCAACATTTGGAAGTGGTTCTGGTTCTCTTGATGGCAGTAAAATCACTGGTGTTACAATGATTGAAAATGACAATGTACTCCTTATCCTTGATTTGGAGAGTGTTGTCCAAGATTTGGGACTTTATGAGCCAGATATCGATTATGTTCCTGAAGAGTTAGATTCGTTTGATGGTCTTGTATTGATTTTGGATGACAGTGCGACTGCGAGAAAAATAGTCAAAGAAGCTCTTGTAAAAATGGGCTTTGATGTCATCGAAGCCACAGATGGAGATGATGGACTTGCTAAGTTAGAAGCTCTTTATGAGACACATGGCAGTAACATCTCTGACTATGTGAAACTTATCATATCAGATGTTGAGATGCCGAAAATGGATGGTTTTCACTTCGCTGCAAATGTGAAGGAAGATGGAAGATTTAATAATATACCAATTATATTTAACTCATCGATTAGTGATAGTTTTAGTGAAGGCAGAGGAAAAAAAGCTGGTGGAGAGGCTTATTTAGTTAAGTTTGAAGCAGCTTCATTTTATGATGAAGTGGCACGAGTAGTTCGTGCACATATAAAGTAGGAGTTTAGATATGGATGAATTTCAAGAAATATTACAAGATTTTTTAGTTGAATCTTTTGAGTTGATAGAGCAGTTAGACCAAGATTTGGTTGAACTAGAATCAAGACCAGATGATTTGGAACTTTTAAACGGAATCTTCCGTGTTGCTCATACGGTCAAGGGAGCTTCTTCGTTTTTAAATTTTGATGTATTGACACATCTTACGCATCATATGGAAGATGTTCTCAACAAAGCAAGACATGGTGAACTCGCTATTACTGCAGAAGTTATGGATGTTGTCTTGGAATCAATAGATTTGATGAAATCTTTGTTATCTATTATTCGTGATACAAGTTCTGATGCAGGGGTTGAAGTCGGGGACTGTGTTATTCGTCTTGATAAAATCAGTGGTGGAACGGGTGAAGTTCATACGCCTGTTGCACAAGCAAAAGCTCCTGTTGTTGAAGAAGTTCAAGAAGTAGAAGAGGTTGCATCTTCAGAAGAGCCAGATTATGAAAATATGAATGATGATGAAGTTGAAGCTGAAATTGAGAGACTTTTGCAAAAAAGACAACAAGAAGATAGAGCAAAACGAGAAGCAAAAATAGCAGCAGGAGAGAGTGTTCTTGCCGCTCCACCTGAACCTACAGAAGATGAGCCTACTCCAGCTCCAAAAGCAACTCCTGCACCAGCACCAGTTGCTCCTGCACCGGTTGCTCCAAGAGCAGCAGCAGCAAAAGCGAGACAGGATGAGGAAGATGCAAAAGCAGCCGCTCCAGCAACAAGAGCTCCAGCAGTTGTAGAACAAACGATTCGTGTAGATGTCAAGCGACTTGACCACCTTATGAATCTTATTGGAGAACTTGTTCTTGCAAAAAACCGTCTTATCAAAATCAATGTGGATGTTGAAGAGCGATATGAAGGTGAAGAGTTCTTAGAAGAACTCAATCAAGTTGTTTCTATTGTTTCACTTGTAACGACGGATTTACAAATCGCCGTAATGAAAACAAGAATGCTTCCGATTGGAAAAGTGTTTAATAAATTCCCAAGAATGATTCGTGATTTGAGTCGTGAGCTTAATAAAAAAATTGAGCTTGAGATTTCTGGAGAAGAGACAGAACTTGATAAATCAATTGTTGAAGAGATTGGAGACCCACTTGTACACATTATTAGAAATTCATGTGACCATGGTGTTGAAACTCCAGATGTGCGTGTAGCAGCAGGAAAACCTGAATCAGGTATTATCACACTCAAAGCATACAATGAAGGGAATGCTATCGTTATTCAGATAGATGATAACGGAAAAGGTCTTGACCCTGAGATGTTGAAAAACAAATCAGTTGAAAAAGGAATTATTACGGATGCAGAAGCGGATGTAATGAGTGACAAAGAGGCTTTTGCACTTATCTTTAAACCAGGTTTTTCTACTGCTGCTGCTGTAACAAGTGTTTCCGGGCGTGGCGTTGGAATGGATGTTGTAAAAACAAATATTGAAAAACTTAATGGTATTATTGATATAGAGAGTGAGGTAGGTGTTGGAACATCTATGAAACTCAAAATTCCTTTAACTCTTGCGATTATTCAGGCTCTTTTAGTAGGTGTTCAGGAGGAGCATTATGCAATTCCTCTCGCGTCAGTTTTAGAAACTGTTCGTATATCAAAAGATGAAATTTATACAGTTGAAAATCGTTCTGTAATGAGACTTCGTGATGATGTTCTCTCTCTTGTGCATATCGGCGATATTTTCGAAGTTGAGCGAATTCTCGACTCGAGTGAACATGCATATGTAGTTGTTCTAGGACTTGGTTCTAGCAAACTTGGGCTTATTGTGGATACGCTTGTGGGTCAAGAAGAGATAGTTATCAAATCGATGGGCGATTACTTGAAAGGTATTGAAGGAATTGCTGGGGCTACAATTCGTGGAGATGGTGGAGTAACACTTATCGTGGATGTAGCAGCACTTATGCAGATGGCAAAAGGTGTTAAAACAAAAGCATTATCAGAAGAGACAAGCACAAGCTCGAAAAAAGAGAAATCAAAAGCAAGTGATTATAAAGTGATGATTGTAGATGATTCTAAAACAGATAGAATGATTATGAGAAAAGCACTAGAGCCACTGGGTGTGACTATCATCGAAGCGAGTGATGGACAAGAAGCACTGAATACTTTAAAACAAGGTGACCATAATTTTGATGCGATGCTTATCGATATTGAGATGCCAAGAATGGATGGATATACACTAGCGGGTGAGATTAAAAAATATAACAAATACAAAAATCTTCCTCTCATAGCGGTTACATCTCGTACAGGTAAATCGGATCGTATGCGAGGTGTTGAATCTGGAATGATTGAGTACATCACAAAACCTTACTCTGCGGACTATTTATCGAGTGTAGTTCAAAGAAATGTTAACTTTAAATCGGAGTTTTTATAATGAGTGATAAATTAAAACAGATTATTAATAAACAAGGCGAACAGCAAGTAGGTGCAGTGGAACACTCTGCTGATATCATTCAATTGGTTGGATTTATCATAGGCGAAGAAGAGTATGCGGTGCCTATTTTGACTATTCAAGAGATTATTAAGCCGATTCGATGGACGAGAGTTCCTCAAACTCCTGCGTATGTTTTGGGTGTTTTTAACCTTCGTGGTTCTGTTATACCTTTGATTGATTTGCGTACGAAATTTGGTCTTCGTCCTATGAAACACAGTGATGAGACGCGTTTTTTTGTTCTTAAGCAAGGCGATGAAGTGGCTGGATTTGTGATTGACAGATTGACAATGGCAATAAGAATTAAAAAATCAGACATTGGAGCTGCACCTGATACAATGGCTGCAGATGATAGTATGATTGCAGGTGTTGGAAAACAAGAGGGCAGAATCCTTACAATACTAAAAGTAGATAAATTATTAGCAAGAGATTTTTAGTAAAATCATACGATGAATCTCTCCTCACTTAACATTCAAATAATAGATAAAAGACTTACCCTGATTTTTTCAGGGGAGTTTACTTTGTATCAGATTACAAAATATCAAAAATTTATAGATACTCTCAGTTTTTCAACAATAGAACATGTTGAGATAGACCTTACACAATTAGAACTCTTAGATACTGCGTCCTCCCTTTTTCTCAATAATTTGGAAAAAAATCTTAAAGCCAAAAATATAGAAAGTTCTCTTCTCTGTCATAAACAAGAGATACTAGAGAGTCTTGCTTTGGTTGTAAAAGAGAAGAGTAATACCTCAGAGTTTCCACATGCCAAAAGAGAAAATTTTTTAGAGAGTATGGGTGAAAAAACTTATAATAACTATCTTGGTTTTGTATCTTTTCTCTCTTTTTTAGGCGAGATGTTTCATACGCATGCACAAAGCTTAAAATCGATAAAAGATATTAGGTACAAAGAGATAGCTTTTGAGATGAATGAGAGTGCGATCAAAGCACTGGGTATTGTTGCTTTGACAAGTTTCTTAATAGGATTGGTTGTAGCATATCAATCCGCATATCAGCTGAAACTTTATGGTGCAAATATATTTATTGTCGATATGCTCGGTATCTCAATTTTAAGAGAGTTAGCACCATTAATTACTGCGATAGTTATAGCAGGGCGGAGTGGTTCGGCTTTTACAGCACAAATTGGTGCGATGAAGATAACCCAAGAGTTAGATGCTATGCGTACGATGGGATTTGATCCCTATCTTTTTTTAGTTTTACCACGGATTATAGCTTTAATGATTGCTATGCCAATACTGATTTTTGTCTCAGATATCATGGGTGTTTTAGGTGGCATGCTAGTGGCAAATTTGGATTTACAGATTACTCCAGAGCTTTTTTTAGATAGATTTAGAGATGTTGTGGCTGCAAAGCACTTTTTTATAGGTATTGCTAAAGGTCCTTTTTTCGCATTTTTGATAGCAACAATTGGTATTTATCGAGGTTTAATGGTGAAAGATGATACGCAAAGTATAGGTTTTAATACAACAAAAAGTGTGGTTGAGTCTCTTTTTGCAGTAATAGTATGTGATGCACTTTTTTCTATTGCATTTACAAATTTGAGAATGTAATGCAACCCATTATAAAAGTTCGTGATGTGAAGACAATTTTTGAAAGTAGAGTTGTGCATGATGGACTTAATTTAACTATAAATAGAGGTGAAATTTATGGTTTGCTTGGACCAAGCGGATGTGGGAAAACAACACTTTTGCGAGAAATGGTTATGCTTCAGCCTTTTAGTGGTGGTACAATTGAGATACTTGGATACGATATTAGGAATATACGCCAAGAAGATGCTCAAAAACTCAGACAAAACTGGGGTGTTCTTTTTCAAGCTGGGGCACTCTTTTCTTCCCTCTCTATTGCCGAAAATATTGCTCTTCCTCTGCAAGAATATACAGATCTTTCAGAAAAAATGATAGAAGAAATTGTAAAATTTAAAATCAATTTAGTGGGTCTCAAATCAAGAGATGCACTTTTATACCCATCACAAATAAGTGGTGGAATGAAAAAAAAGGCAGCTTTGGCTCGTTCTCTAGCGATGGATCCAAAACTTCTTTTTTTGGATGAGCCAACAAGTGGGCTTGACCCAATCTCAGCTCGTGATTTTGATGCTCTTATTTTGAAGCTTCGTTCCCTTTTAGGACTCACTATTGTTATGGTTTCACACGATTTACAATCCATTTATGATACACTCGACAGAGTTGCTATTATAGATAATAAAAAAATAGCATATGAGGGAACATTGAGCGAAGTCACCTTAGTTCAAAGCGATTTTATACAAACATTTTTTAGAGGTTATTATGAACAATAAAGTAAACTACTCTTTAGTCGGTTTTTTAGTCCTTATTGGCGTTGCATTGATGCTTGGGTTTATCTATTGGCTTTTGAAGCCATCCTCAGAGCAGGAGACAAAGATCTATGCGATTTATTTTAATGAGTCAATTTTGGGACTTAACATCGATGCTCCTGTGAAGTATCGCGGTATTGCAGTTGGAAAAGTATCTAAGTTACAAATCAATACGAAAAATTCAGAACAAGTAGAGGTGCAAGTAACTATTTTAAAAACAACACCTATTAAAGAAGATACGGTTGCAAAACTTACAGCTCAAGGGATTACGGGGCTTAGTTATATTAATCTGGACGCAGGTTCACACAATGCTCCTGAACTAACAAAAAAAGAGGATGAACTATATCCATCTATCAAAAGTGCACCCTCGTTTTTTGAAAATATCGAGTCTTCTTTGGGAAATGTTTCTGAAAAATTGTCATCAACTCTGGCTCAAACAGAGAAGCTCTTAAATGAGGAAAATCAAAAGCAAATTACACTTGTACTTCAAAAAACAGCTAGTTTTATGGACAAAATGGACAGACTCCTCGATGAAGAGACACTGAAGCATTTTCATGCGAGTGCAAAAAATATTGATAATGTCAGCAGTGAACTCAGTAAAGTTGCTCCAAAAGTGGATACATTTGTAGAAAAAAGTATCAATTGGGAACAAAACACTTCTGCTTCTGTAAGTTCGATAAAAGAGAGTTATATTGTCATCAAAGGCTCAATGGATGAGATAAAAAGAGCTGTTGCAAGTGGAGAGTTTAATTTCAAAGAGATTGCAAGTGATATTATTCCAACTATGAATAATACACTCCTTGACATGCAGAGTTTGATGGTCAAAGTAGGAGATACGCTTGAACGCTATGAGAGAAGTCCAGGGGATATTTTATTTAAACAAGAAGAGACAAAAAAAGGTCCAGGAGAGAAATAAAATGAAGTTATTAATTGTATCAATAATTATGTTTTGGTTTAGTGGATGTGCCACGGTCAATCCTCCAAAGAGTGAATATAAGTTAAATTCCCAAATGCCAACACATGTTGGCTCAGGTGTGGCATGTGGAGATAAATCTCTTAAAGTGGCAGAAGCTTTTAGTTCAAGTACACTTATGGCACTCAATATGAATTATGTGCAAGGGACAAATAAACAGTTTGCGTATGCACAAGCACAGTGGGCAACTGCACCAAATCAAGCTATTTCAGCGAAATTACTTGAGCTAATACGCGTGTCAAATCTTTTTCAAAGCGTGCAAGTCTCCAAATCAAGAAGTAAAAACGATTTGATTTTAGAAACAAATATAGAAGATTTTATGCAGTATTACAGTGAAGATTTTAGGGACTCATATGCGAATGTAGCGATGACTTTAACACTGATTGATGGGAACAAAAACAGTGTTGTAGCGACAAAAACATTCCATGCAAAAGTTCTCACAAAAACAGCAGATGCAGAGGGTGGTGTTGTTGCTCTAGACACTGCACTTTTTGATGTTTTATCACAAATAGATGGATGGCTTGGCAAGGTGTGTCAATGATTCGTGAGAGTGAATACAAGTCAAGACGCGATACTCTAGGAAATAAACTCTCAAATAACTCTGTTGGAGTTTTATTCGCCGCAGAAGCAAAAACTCGCTCCAATGATACAGAATACCCCTACAGACAAAATAGTAATTTTTACTATCTGACAGGATTCAAAGAAGATAATTCTGCTTTGGTTCTTGTAAAGAGTAAAAAAGGTCTCAAAACACTTTTATTTGTTCAAAGCAAAGATAAAAAAGCGGAGCTTTGGAATGGAAAAAGATTGGGAGAAAAAAAAGCAAAAGAGAGATTTTTAGTAGATGAAGTGCATTCTATTGCAACACTTCAAACAAAACTCCGAGAGCTTTTGGAAAATAAAAAAACACTCTATTATGATTTTGCACTTGAGTATCCAAAAGTTAAAATGCTCAAAAAAGAGTCCCAAAAGCTGTTTGCTCAAAAAAATATTGCATCTCTTATCGGCAGTATGCGACTTATCAAATCAAAGGCTGAAATAGAACTTATCAAAAAAGCGATTGAGATTACAAAAGAGGCACATCACGGTGCGATGCAGTTTACAAAGTGCGATAAATATGAGTATGCACTTCAAGCACATATAGAGTATATTTTTAAATCTAACGGTGCGTATAACGATGCATACACTTCCATTGTGGCATGTGGAAACTCTGCCAATACACTTCACTATATCAAAAATGATAAAATCCTTCAAAAAAATGAGTTAGTTCTGATAGATGCTGGGTGTGAGTATGACTATTATGCAAGTGATATTACTCGAACGATTCCTGTGAGTGGGAAGTTTACTGCACCTCAAAAAGAGCTTTATTCAATGGTCTTGGATGTGCAAAAAAAAGTTATCAAAAAAATAAAGCCACATGCCAAAAGAAGTAAGCTTCAGTCGTATGCAGAGAAATTACTCACCAAAGGGATGGTAGATTTGGGTATTTTAAGAGGAAATCCAAAAAAACTTATTCAAAAAAAGAAGCATAAAAAATATTTCCCACATGGCATAGGACATTGGATGGGGCTTGATGTGCATGACGAAGCACCCTATAAATATCCAAATGGCAAAGAGATACCTCTGCAAGAGGGGATGGTTCTCACAATTGAGCCTGCAATCTATTGTGATAAAAAAGATAAAACTATCCCCGAAAAATACCGTGGCATAGGCATACGCATAGAGGATAATATCTTGGTTACATCGAGTGGCTATGAAAATCTCTCAAAAAAAATTCGTAAAGAAGTTGTAGATATAGAAAAATAGGAACTCTATTTGCTTTTGTAAGCGTAATAAGCTATTTTTGTATTAGGAATCAAGACGAATGATAAGAGTGTTTATGTTATGGTTATTTTTGGTTGTGAGTGCATATGCTGTGAATAATATGTGGATTCGAACTGGAAATGCGTATGGCATTGACCCACGATTATTGTATGCTATCTCCAAAGTGGAGAGTAATCTTCGCCCTTATGTTGTTTCTGTAAACTATAAAAAAATCACAAAACTCCAACAAGACAAACTCTATTCTGTACTAAAAAGTAAAAATATTCCTTACAAAACTTTTACAAAAGTAATCGAGATTGACAATCAAGATGTTTCTCAAGCGAAGTTTGTCATTAGCTTTTTGGATCAGAATAACTATCCTAGCTTTGATATGGGATTGATGCAGATAAATAATGTGCATAAAGGTGTTCTCTCGGACATGAAAATATCACTCCACCAACTTCTCAATCAAGAGATAAATCTCAATGTTTCAGCAGGAATTTTGTGGGAGTGTTACAAGAAGTATGGCTCAACAAACAAAGCAATCAACGCATACAATGGTAAAATAGCAGGAAACACTTACTACTCAAAAGTCTCCATAGAACTTAACAAACTTCTTCTTCCGCATGAAACAAGTTCTAAGCGTTTCTTTTATCGTATGAGTTAATTGTAACTATAACTCCAACCTGTCAGACTCTTCTCTTTTGCCTCACTAAAATTATCAGAATCCGCTAAAAAATCCATTACAAACATTGCAGTATGTGGGATGGCATTTATATCTTGGGGTTTGATGAGAAGCATCGGCATCGGTGTCTCTTGTACGCTTTTTGCAAATCCCACTGCCATAATCTGACTCATTAACTCTTTTGGCATGTGGATGCTATTTTCATGCAAAAACTTTGCTAAAACAGCTTCTTGAATCTCCTCCGGGAGCTTTTCATCTGTATTTAAAAAGATTGTAAAATGGATAGGTGTATTTACGAAATGCTCAGGAGCAGGGGCTGCCATGATAATATACTCTACATTTTCTAAATGTTTTTGGATATCATCAATCTCTAAGTATCGCTCTGTTTTTATCGTTTGATTGTTCAATGTTTTATCCTATAATTGTATCATTTTTGGGATTGTAACATATTTCATTTACGAGTTCCACATGCCAAGATTAAAATCCAACACTCACTCCATACTCCATTTTATGGGCTTCTATGTTTAATTTAGCTTTTATCTCTTGACTTAAAATATCCATTTTTGAGATTTCACCATGAATGAGATAGAGCTGTTTGAGATTTTTGACAGGGCGAATCCACTCAATAAGGTCATGCTGGTCAGCATGGGCTGAAAAACCGTTGATAGTATAAACTTTGGCTTTGCAGACAATCTCTTCGCCATAGATTTTGACAGATTTCTCTCCATCGACAATTTTGCGTCCTAGAGTGCCTTCGACTTGGTAGCCAACAAAAATAATCGCATTTTTTTCATCCCATAATCTGTGTTTGAGATGGTGCATAATTCTTCCACCATTACACATGCCAGAACCAGCGATGATGATTGCTTTTTCTTTGCATTTGTTTACCATGATAGATTCATCTCGTGTTTGAATGGTTTGGAGATATTCAAAAGAGAAGGGGTCTTGGATATTTGTTCTTTGTTCTACTGCTTCAATGAGGTGAATTGGATATTTGTTATAGAGTTTTGTTGCTTTGATAGCGAGGGGACTGTCGAGAAATATATGGCAGTTTTTTAACTCTCCTTCGTCATACATCTCATGCAAAATCCACAAAATTTCTTGTGTTCGCTCGAGTGCAAAAGAGGGGATAATCACATTTCCATTGTTTTGAATTGTTGTGATAATGGCATCTTTAAACTCTTGAATACTCTCTTGGAGTGGTTTGTGATTTCTATCACCATATGTGGACTCTAAAAAGAGCGTATCCGCTTTGTAAAGCGTGTCGGCACTATCGAGAATGAGTCGCTCTTTGCCTCCGATATCGCCAGAAAAAACAGTGCGTCTAGGGATGTTTTCTTGCATAGAATCAATCATAACAAAAGCACTTCCCATAATGTGTCCAGCGTTGCCAAGTGAGACTACGATATGATGACCTAGTTTTATCTCTTGATAGTATTCTGGTGTTTTCCATTTTCGCTCAAAAAGTTCTTTGACATTTTTTTCACTATAGAGTGGCTCAGAGATACTCTCTTCATCCCCGCATCGTCTTGCTTTTCTTTTGAGGATTTTGTACTCCTCTTTTAGGAGTTTTGCACTATCAAGAAGCATGATTTTTGCAATATCTTTGGTCGGTTTTGTAGCGATTATTTTGCCACGAAATCCATCTTTGAGAAGTTTTGGAACTCTGCCTATGTGATCAAGGTGTGCATGTGTAAGAATAAGATAGTCGATTTTTGAGACATCAAAACCAAATGGTTCATAATTTTTTTCAACTCCACCATTGCCTTGAAACATTCCACAATCTATCAGAATACGCATTGAATTTATTTTCATAAGATGGCATGAACCTGTCACCGTTTCTGCCGCACCATAAGAAGTTACTTGTACCATTTTGTCCCCTTTGAATCATTGAATGAGAAGTGTAATACATCAGACTTCTTTCACAACCAAAAACACGCTCACTAAGGCTTCGCTAACGCTGTAGAATCGTTCGCTTAGTTTTTGGTTATGAAAGAAGTTTATTTGTAAAGTTTAGCATAGATTAGGAATAATTTATCTTTCTTGGCATGTGGATTTATTTCCACATGCCAAGAAAAAAATTCAGCAAAAGTTAATCAAATAAAATATACAATTTTTAATTGACTGATAGTCGGTCATTTGTAAACTAGGTGGTTGAATGGCAATAATTGTAGATAAAGTACAAAAAAGAAAAGATATAGCACTTTCGTGTAAAGAGTTGTTTATCAAAAATGGGATTAATAATTTAACCATTTCAGAAGTAGCAAAAACTGCGAAAGTAGGCAAGGGTACGATTTATGAGTATTTTAAAAACAAAGAAGAGATAGTTTTTGAGATAGTCAATATTTTACTTCAAGAACACAACATCGAGAAAAAATTAAGAATTGACTCTAAAGAAAATACAAAAGAGAAAATTATAGAGTTTTTTGGTGTGTTTTATAGAGAAGAGGATGTCGAGCTCAAAGAGCTTTACAAGGAGTTTATCTCTATCAATCTTGCAAATCCACAACAAGAGATGATTGAATTTCAAAGCAAATGCTCTGATACATATTTTAAATGGTTTGAAGAGATTATTCAATTTGGAATTGATAAAGGCGAATTGGTCGGTGCATCCAAAAAATTGTCCAGAGGACTTTTTGTAATGGGTGAGGGTCTATTTATTGCTAGTTGTGTCACAACAGTGATAGAAGATTTAAAAAAAGAGTTAGATACTTTTTATGATACTTTATTTGAACTTATAGAGGTGAAAAAATGAGAAGATTACTGTTATTAGTAACACCGGCACTGCTTTTTGGAGTGGGTTTAAAATCGCTCTTAGAAGATGCCAAAGAGGGGAATGACCTTTTGCTCTCAAGCAAACTGACTCAAGATGCAAAAGCAAAAGATGTAGATTCCAAAACAAGTGCCTATTTTCCTACGATTGATATCGGTGGATTTTATCAGAGTTTGGATGAAAAAACTCCGATGCAAGCAGGGGATATTTATAGTGGATTTGCTAAGGCGAGTTTGGATATTTATGATGGTGGAAAAAAATCATCTCTTTTAGACCAATCCAAGAGTGAATACAAAGCGAGTGAGTATGATACAAAAGAGATGAGGCGAACACTTAGCCTAGATATCACACAGACTTTTTATACTCTTAAAAGTTTACATGCTTCTTTGGACGCAAAAGAGGATGCAAAAAAATCACTCGATGAGCAACTCTCTCGTGTCAAAACATATTTTGAAGCCAAACTTGCGACAAAAGATGATATCGACAGACTTCAAGCGGCGTATGATACAAATATGTACGAGATAGAATCTCTCAAACTTCAGATACTCTCAAATCTCAAACTTTTAGAACTCAAAGTGGGTAAAAAGGTTGATGCTTTGGATGATTCGAGTTTTAAAGAAGTTCTCCAAGATGAAATGCTTCAAAGCGATGCGATTTCCTCTTTGATGGCAAAAGAGAGTGGAGTTCTTTTTGGTGCAGAGTCGATGATGAGCCTCTATTATCCTCAGATTAAAATCGAAGATAGTTATAATCTTTATGGGTATAAAAGAACAGATTTAACACATCCTGAGGGGTTGGAAAATCAAAACAAAGTGCTTCTAAGTGCGAATATGCGACTTTTTGATTTTGGAACGATGAGTGATGCAAAGCAGTCTATGATGCTGAGTGCGAAGGCGTTAAATGCACAAATAGCATTTAAAACAAAAGAGCAAAAAATGCAATATGAACTTGCAATTGCGAGAATCGATACAAGTAAAATGAAAATAAAAAGTGCTTACAGTGCTTTAAATTCGGCAATAAGTGCTTATACGACTATTAAAGAAAAATATAAAGCTGGGATAGTAGATTATGTGATTTATCTCAATGCTCTGACCGCTCAAACATCAGCACAAGCGATGTATGAAACATCTCTTTGTGAACTTGAAATGGCGTATGCGTCCTATTACTACTATAGTGGAAGAAATTTAGAGGAGTTTATAAAATGAAAAAAATAATTGTTGGTTTAGTGAGTTTGGTTTTGGTATTGAGTGCGGATGATGTATATTCGAGTTTTTATTGTGCCGCACAAAAAAGTGCGAACTTAGCTTTTGATGCGAGTGGCGTTGTAAAAAATGTTTTTGTAGATGCTTCGAGTGTTGTAAAAAAAGGTGACAAACTTGCAGAACTTTACAGTGATGATTTAAAAGCCTCTTTGGAGATTGCAAAAGCTTCTGTTGTGAGTGCTGAAGTAGCTCTCAAATATGCACAAAAAGATTATGATAGACAGGTGATTATCAAAAATCTTATTGATGAAGCACAGTTTGATAAGTATGCAATGAATTATGAGAGTGCAAAAGCAGCTCTTTTGGTAGCAAAAGCAAACCTTGCTTATAAGCAGACACTTTATGATAAAACATCTATTTATGCACCATTTGATGGAGTAATTTTTGAAAAAGCAGTTGAAGTTGGAGATGTTGTGAATGGAATGGTTCTACGAACTGTTTTTAAAATTCAGAGTCAAAGCGAGAGAAAACTTGTCTTAGAATTTGACCAAAAATATTGGAAAAGTGTAGCAATCGGACAAACATTTAAGTATAAAATCGATGGTGATAAACAAGAGTATGAAGGAAAAATTACAAATATATATCCACATGCCAATGATACAAATAGAAAACTACTTGCGGAAGTCAAAGCAAAAGATTTTATCGTAGGACTTGTTGGAAATGGCACTATAAATACAGCGACAAAAGAGTAAAACGATGTATAAATTAGCAATCAAAAGACCAATTACAACCCTGATGTATGTCATCACGATGGTTATATTTGGCTATATGAGTTTCAAATCTATGCCCTCGGCTCTTTTTCCAAATATAGATTTTCCGATTGTGACTATTAAGACAACTTACCCCGGAGCTGAATCTGGTACGATTGAATCTCAGGTAACAGACAAAATCGAAGAGGCTATTTCACGCATTGGCGGAGTCGATAGTATCACTTCGACAAGCGTTGATAATGTGAGCGTTGTTATCGTAAAATTCTTTTTAGAACGAGATATGGATGAGTGTGCCAATGATGTAAGAGACAAAGTCTCAGCAGTGGTGTTACCAAAAAATGCGGACACTCCGCTGGTAAGTAAACTCGATATCGGTGCTGCATCGGTGATTAATATCTTCTTAACAGCAAAAAATGACTCTATCAAAAATTTAATGCTTTTTGCAGATGAAAAAGTCAAACCAAGAATCCAAAAAATCAATGGAGTAGGTGCAATCAATATCATTGGTTACAAAGATAGAGAGATAAAAATATTTCCACATGCCGAAGATCTCAATAAATATGGTATTACCATTGCAGAGTTAAATGCAATTGTGGCAAAAGAGAATATCAAAATTGGTGGTGGGAAACTTATCACAGATACAGAGGAGCTGACGCTAAAAACAAAAGCAGATGCCCTGAGTATCAGTGAACTCGAAGAGATAGAGATTAAAAACAATGTAAAACTTAAAGATATAGCTATCATAAAAGATACGCTGAGTGATTCAAAAAGTTATGCTTCTTTTAACGGTGTCGAGGGTGTTATGCTTGAGGTACAAAAAATCTCTGGAACAAACACACTCGAGATAGTAGATATGGTCAAAAAAGCAATCCCTCAGCTTAAAGAGATGGCAGGGGATAAATATGATGTTCAAATACTGAGTGACACTTCACCTTTTATTTTAGAGTCTCTCAAAAGTGTTGAGTTTGACCTTATGTATGGTGCGATTTTGGCGGCTCTCATCGTTTTTGTTTTTTTGAGAAATTTTACAATTACGATGGTTTCAGCTCTCTCTATTCCCGCTTCTATCATGGGTACATTTGCTTTGATGGATTATATGGGATTTGAACTCAACAAAATGACACTTATTGGGCTTACTCTGGCTATTGGGATTATCATCGATGATGCTATCGTTGTCATTGAAAATATCTACAAAAAGATGGAAGCTGGAATGAGTAAATATGAGGCTGCCTATGAGGGAACAAAAGAGATGGCATTTACCATTTTGGCAATCTCTGCAATGCTTTTGGCGGTTTTTGTTCCTGTTTCATTTATGAGTGGAATTGTTGGGAAATTCTTTGAGAGTTTTGCGATGACGGTTGGGTTCGCCATTATTATCTCCTACTCGATTGCTCTGAGTTTTATTCCAAGTTTGAGTGCGAGAGTACTTCATAAGGATGAGAGTAAATTTTACAATAAAACAGAGCCGATATTCAAAGCAATAGAGCAAGTATATGAGAGAACTTTAAAAGCTGTTTTACGATTTAAAGTGACTACTTTGGTTTTTGTCTTTGTACTCTTTTTTGCTTCTCTTAGCCTTTTTCCAAAAATCGGTATGGATTTTATCCCAAAAGAGGATAAAGGTGAGTTTGAGATAGCTCTCAAAGCAAATGCAGGTATCTCGCTCGAAGAGATGGTTAGAAAATCTAAAGCTGTCGAAGAGATGGTCAAGAAAAATGCAGCTGTAGAATATACAACTTTGAGTGTGGGCTATAACTCTTCACAAGAGAAACATAAAGCGACTATTTATGTAAAACTTGTAGAAAAAACACAAAGAGCTTTAAATCAAGAGCATATTATTCAAGAGCTTCGAGGAGAACTTACACCTTTTAAAAAAGATATGTTTATAACGGCGGCAGCTATTCCAAACATCAAAGGTGCTGGGGTTTCTGTACCCTATCAGATAGTTTTAAAATCGGATTCATTTGAAGATTTAATGACTGCAAAGAAAAATTTGACAGAGTATTTGGCAAAGAAAAAAGGTTTTGTGGATATCGATACAAATCTTGATGATCCAAAACCTCAGGTTGATATCAAAATACTCAGAGACAATGCAAATAGATTGGGTGTCTCGGCATCACAAATAGCAGAGGCAATCTCTATTGCATTCTCAAGTGATATGGAAATTTCCTATTTTGAAGAGAATGGAAAACAGTATGACATTACTTTGAGATTCGATGATAAAAATAGAATGCGTCTTGAAGATATTAAAAAACTTCAACTTAGAACAAAAAATGGAGATTTAGTTTATCTTGATGGGCTTGTTGAATTTAGTAATTCTTCGACACTTGGGGCTATAAATCACTTTGATAGACAGAGACAAGTTATCGTTTATTCTGATCTTTTTGGACTCGATTTGGGTGGAGCAGTGGCCTATACAAAAGCTGAAATTGATAATTTATTACCAAAAAGTGTTGTATATAGATTTACAGGTTTTGCTGAAGAGATGGTAAAAACAGGTCAGGCTTTTGGTACAGCTATTGGATTGTCTGTCATTTTGATGTTTATTATTTTGGCTATTTTATATGAGTCTTTGATTCAGCCAATCATTATTATGGTTGCACTTCCACTCAGTATTATCGGGGTAATGTTGGCTTTGTATCTCAGTGGATTGCAGTTTAGCCTCTTTGTAATGATTGGATTTATGCTTCTTATGGGAATGGTTGGGAAAAATGCGGTCTTACTTGTGGATTTTGCAAATACAGCTGTGGCATGTGGAAAAAGTGCAGATGAAGCACTCATCGAAGCAGGAGAAAAAAGACTTCGTCCGATTTTGATGACAACAATTGCTATGGTTTTTGCAATGCTCCCTCTTGCTCTTGGCACAGGATTAGGAAGTGAAACAAAAGCTCCTATGGCGATAGCAATAATTGGTGGACTTTTGAGTTCTATGGTGTTGACACTCCTTGTTGTTCCTGTAATCTATAGATTAATAAGTCCATTGGATAGATGGTTGAGAAAATTTTATGAAGTCAAAAGCAAAGAAGAAACAATATAAATGACCTAGAGTCCAATATACTTTTATTTGATTTTATAATAGTATATGACAGTAAAACTATATTTAGGGGTGTACGATGTCGACAGTAATTGGAAATGTCACCAGTATAGAAGGAAAATTCTCCGTTAAAAGTGCGGATGGTTCTCTTCGAGAATTACATAAAGGTGATGCGATACACGAAGGTGAGGTAGTTATAGGCTCTGATAAAAATGAGCTTATGGATAGTCTCACAGTTTCTATGCAAGATGATTCAAAAACAGTTGTTTATGGAAATGAAAAACAACTTTTTGATGCATCACTTGCAAAAGAAGAGTTTTCACAAGATGAAACAGTATCAGACTCAGATGCAATTGATGCGTTGTTAGCAGATAACAGCGATATAACTGATACAGCTGGGACAGATGATACAAATCTTGACGATTTAGAAACAGCCGCTGGTCAAGAAGCGGATGCTCAGTCTACTGAAGGTGGAACAGCTAATTTCTTGGATGCTAATAATGGTAGTCAAGATGTAGAAGCAGATCTAAGAGATAGAGGGTTTACTACTCAAGAAATCAGATTAGATCCAACTTTCCTTGCGGAAGGTGACACTGATACAGATACAGACACTGATACAGATACTGACACAGATACTGATACAGATACAGACACAGACACTGACACTGACACTGATACTGACACTGATACTGACACAGACACTGACACAGATACAGATACAGATACAGATACAGATACAGACACTGACACAGACACTGATACAGATACTGACACTGATACAGATACAGATACTGACACAGATACTGATACAGATACAGATACAGATACTGACACTGACACAGACACTGACACAGATACAGACACAGACACTGACACTGATACAGATACTGACACAGACACTGACACAGATACTGACACAGACACAGACACAGATACAGACACTGACACTGATACAGATACTGACACAGATACAGACACTGATACAGATACTGATACAGATACTGACACTGACACTGACACAGATACAGACACTGATACAGATACTGACACAGATACAGATACAGATACAGACACTGACACAGATACAGACACAGATACAGACACTGACACTGACACTGACACTGATACAGATACAGACACTGATACAGATACTGATACTGACACAGACACTGATACAGATACAGATACTGACACTGATACAGACACAGATACAGACACTGATACTGACACAGACACAGACACTGACACAGATACAGATACAGACACTGACACAGATACAGATACAGACACAGATACAGACACAGATACAGACACTGATACTGACACAGACACTGACACAGATACAGATACAGACACTGACACTGACACAGATACAGATACAGATACTGACACAGATACAGACACTGACACAGATACAGACACAGATACAGACACAGATACAGACACTGATACAGACACAGATACAGACACTGACACAGATACAGATACAGACACTGACAC
>JAABQD010000023.1 GCA_011391635.1 Sulfurimonas sp.
GACGGATTTGGAGCGGTTTTGTCTATCATGGCAGCCTTTTGTCCTGCGACCATATCGCTGTCACTAAGCTCTTTTAACTCCGCCATTTCTAGAAGTGTTTGCATCTTTACAGGAGCAAAACCCTCCGCTTTTATGCTCACCAAATCCCAACCGCTTCCTTTGACAAAGAGTATCTCTTCGCCGTCGATGAGAGTTTTTACAGAGGTATTTCCACCGCCATGCAAAACTAATTCATCACTTCTGCCAAGCAGATTAGAAGTATAAACGCGTAACTCTAAATCCGTTTGAAAATTTTTTGCTTCTTCGTTTGAGTATAAATTCTTCAAAAATTATCCTAAAACTTCTAATTCGTCTGTATATTTTTTTTCACAATAAGGCTCATAACTCGACTTATACACTGCATAGTGTGCAGATGTTCTATGTCCATCAAGGGCTTCTTCATCCCTCCAGCTCTCATACGCCATAAATTTTTGAGGATTATTTTCATACTGAAATATTTCGTAAAACAGACAGCCATCTTCCGCTTTGCTTGGAGCTACCATCGCACTTAAAAGCTTTTTCATCATCTCGATGCCCTCTGGTTTTGCTATAAAAGTCACTCTTTTTGTAATTGCCATCTTTTTCTCCGTATTTGTTCAATTTTTCATCCTTGGATTATAGCAAATTTCCTCACTTTGACTATAATACTGCAAAATTATTACAAGATTGAGATTATGGATTTATTACTGCAAATCGAAGATATTATAGAAAAAAACGGTTCCGATTTTGAACTCTCCAAGCTTTTCAAAGCTTACATTAATGAATACAAAACCTCACTTCCAAAACTTTTTGAAAGTTCTCAGGGCAAAGATTTTTTAGTAAAACACACTAAAAAACTTGATTCCATTATCTCTCTTATGTACAAGGTAACACTTCGAAGAATTTTTGGCAATTATATTCCTATGAGCAGTTCCATTCCAATCGCGGTTGTAGCCCTTGGAAGTTATGGACGGGAGCAGTTATGCGTTCACAGCGACATTGATTTGATGATAGTGTATGAAAAAGTCGATGGTTACAACACACAACTCATCATCGAAAAACTCTTCTATTTGGCACTCGATGCGGGTCTCAAACTCGGTCACAGAGTCCATGTGACAAACGATTTGTTCAAAGCAAGTGGAGAGGATATCACTATTCGCACCTCTTTGATGGAGTCGCGATTTATCATCGGTTCGCCCTACACTTGGCATGCAACACAAAAACAACTCAACAAAATCCGTCTCTACAACCAAAAAGAGTTCATTCTAGCCAAGGTAGAAGAGGCACAGATTAGACGCAAAAAATATCCGACTTCTATGCAACCAAACATCAAAGAGAGCGTAGGCGGACTTCGTGATACACAGCTTCTTTTTTGGGTCGCACAAACCATCTATGGCGTCGGCAATCTCAGAGAACTCAGCCAAATTCTCTTTAGTGATGAGGAGTACAAAGAGTATCGCATAGCTTTGGAACTTCTTTTTCGTGTGCGAAGTGCTTTACATCTCATTACTAACAAGCAAGAGGACAGACTTTTATTTGATTTAATGCCTCAAGTAAGTGCCATGTTGGGCTTTAGAGATGAAAGGAAAATGGCTTCTAAAGTGCTTGAAGCACAGTGGCGAATCAGCAACTTTTCACAGATATTTGTCAAAAAAATGGTGCGACCATTTCTCGTGGATATGCAAAATTTTTCTACCTTTAGAAGCCATCGTTTACGCAAAGGGATTTATGAATATGATGCAAGACTTTTTGCCTCATTTAATCTCAAAATTCAGCCAATCAACACGCTTTTGGAGTTGTTAGTCTCCCTGCCAGACAAAGAGTATAATTTTGACGCAGGTTTTTTAAACCAATTTACCTACACAAAAATCGCCCATCCTCTGAATCAAAGAACTTATACGCTCATAAAAGAGCTTCTCAAAAGAAAACATATGTACTTCTTTTTGAAACTTTTTTATGATGCTGGAATCCTCCATGAGATATTTTCAAACTTTAGAAAAGTGATGCATCTTCCACAGTTTGATGGCTATCACACCTACCCTGTGGATATTCACTCGATTCGATGTGTCAAAGCCTTAGAAAATATTCAAGAGCCTTTTATTCAAACTCTCTATGATGAGCTGAATGATGAGGAAAAACTTCTTCTCAAAGTGGCTGTGCTGTTGCATGATTCAGGAAAAGGTCGCAAACAAGACCATAGCGAGGTGGGTGCAAAACTCATCGTTCCTTTTGCAAAACATCTCAAACTCAAACCAGAATCTATTGAAAGAGCGGTCATACTTATCAAAAATCATGTCCTTATGAGCAGTGTTGCCTTCAAAGAGAATATTCATAATGAGAAAACACTTTATAGTTTTATGTCAAACATACACGATGACAAAAATTTAAAACTGCTTTACATCCTCACTTATGCTGATATCAACGGTGTGGCTGGAGACACTTACAACTCATTTAACTCTAAACTCCTTCTTGATTTGTACAAAAGTGCCCTCGAAGTTTCGCAAAACTCTAATAGAATTACGGATGCGACAAAAAGGTTAAATATAGAAAAAAGAGTTCAAGCCCAAGAGGAGTTCAAAGCACTGCCAAAACTTTTACAAACGAAAGTTTTACGCATAGAGTCAAATCTCTTCTTTTTTAAACACCAAATTCGTGACATTATCTGCATTGCGACCAAAGCAAATGAGACCAAAGAGTACAATTATAGTATCACTGCAAATGGCTCTTTAACCATTGAGATTTACAGAAAAATTCCACTCAATATCGGCTATCTCCTTGCCACTCTTGCACATCTTGATGTCGGTTCCATGGAGATTATCACGCTCTTTGACAACATAAAATACTTCAAAATTGAATTTGTCAAAAATGTTGAAGGGGATGAGCTTATAGAGGTAGAAGAGATTATCAAAAAAGCTTTTGATATGTCGCGGCATGTGGAATTAAAAAATATTCATATCACAAGAAAAGAGATACATATAGATTGCGAACATTCACTTACACATGCCGAACTCACAGTCCATACAACCAATCAAAGGGGACTTTTGGCATACATCATGAACTGTTTTGAAGAGCTTAAAATCAATATTGTCACAGCAAAAATACACACCACAAAAAACAGGGTCAGAGACAGTTTCTTAATGGAAAAACAAAACGATATATGCCATAATGTCGAACATATTTATAAATTATTGACAAACTAAACAAAGGCTTGAGATATGTGCGGAATCGTTGGATATATCGGAAATAAAAATACAAAAGAGATTCTGCTTGATGGACTAAAAGAGTTGGAGTACAGAGGTTATGATTCTGCTGGGATTGCCGTACTCCAAGGGGATACTTTTGAGAGTTTCAAAGCTGTTGGAAAACTTATAAATTTAGAAGAAAAAACCAAAGATTTCATAACAGACAGGTTTGCAGTCGGTATCGGTCACACACGCTGGGCAACACACGGAAAACCGACAGAACTCAACGCACATCCGCATTTAGGGGAAAGTTCTTATGTCGTACATAACGGCATTATAGAAAATTATGCTGAGCTCAAAAAAGAGTTGATGCATAATGGCGTCACTTTTTTAAGTCAAACAGATACAGAGGTTATTGTCCATCTTTTTGAAAAAAATCTTAAAACTTCCTCCTCTGCTTTTGGGGCTTTTAGCCAAACTATCAAAGAGATTGAAGGGGCGTATGCTATTTTGCTTGTCACAAAATCTGAGCCTGACTCTATCTTTTTTGCAAAACATGGCTCACCTATGATACTTGGCAAAAATAGCGAAAACGAGAACTATTTTGCTTCCTCAGATACACCGCTCATCGGTCAATGCACAGATGTAAACTACTTTGAAGATGGTGATTTTGGGTATGTAAATCCTCAAGAAATCGCCATTTTTGACAAAAATGAAAACAAAAAAGAGCCAAATTTTTCTAAACTCTCCACAAATAAACTCTCCGCTCAAAAAGATGGCTTTCGATTTTTTATGGAAAAAGAGATTTATGAGCAAAGCGTGGTCATCGCCGATACTTTGATGGGAAGAGTGAGTGAGAGTGAAGTCCTTTTTGATGAGCTAGATGCCAACCTTTTTGATGGTATAAATGAGATAAAACTTTGTGCATGTGGAACTTCTTATCACTCGGCTTTGAGTGCATCCTACCTCTTTGAGCGATACGCAAAAATAAAAACTTCCGTGGAAGTAGCAAGTGAATTTCGCTACCGCCAACCCATCATGACAAAAGATACTCTTTTTGTAGTCATTTCACAAAGTGGCGAAACAGCAGACACTTTGGAAACTCTTAAAATGGCAAAAGAAGCAGGACTCAAAACTCTTGTTATCTGTAATGTGGACAATTCCTCTATGGTTCGCCTTGCAGATGCAACTGTCTTGACAAGAGCGGGAATAGAAAAAGGGGTGGCATCTACAAAAGCTTTTGCAACGCAAGTGACTGTTTTTTGGATGCTCACGCTTTTTGTTGCGAAACTTCGCAATACTCTTACAAATGAAGAAATTGCGAAACAAATTATACTCCTTCGCGAAGTTCCAGCTTCTGTAAAAGTCACAGATTCTATGCATGAAAGAATTAAAAGATTATCCAAAAGATACCTTCACGGGCATGGCTTTTTCTTTATAGGCAGAGATATATTTTATCCTCTTGCACTCGAAGGTGCATTAAAACTCAAAGAGATTTCTTATCTTCACGCTGAGGGATATCCAAGCGGAGAGATGAAACACGGTCCTATCGCACTTGCTGACCCAGAACTCTTTACAATTGCCCTGCTTCCACAACATCTTTTGTATGAAAAAGCAAAAAGCAATGTCGAGGAACTCAGTGCAAGAGACTCAACTATCTGTGTTATTAGTGCCTTAGAATTTGACAAAGCAGATGACTTTATTCAGATTTCCACATGCCAAGATTATATGCTTGAGTTTTTTGAGATGATGGTTGTAGTGCAACTTCTCTCTTTAGAGATTTCAATTCGACTCGGAAATGATGTAGATATGCCACGAAACTTAGCAAAAAGTGTTACAGTAGAATAATTTTTTATAATTTCACTTTAAATTTATTTTTGATTAGCTATTATGATTAATTATTAAATTTAAAAGTGAGTTTAAATGAATACGAAATCGAAACTTCTCATCATTGTTACTATTATGCTTTTGGGAATCACCATGGCAACTATAGTAAATATCTCTCTCAACTTCAGAGATTACAGCATCAACAGTGCTATCGATAAAGCAAAAATGACAGCAACCATTGTCAAAGATGGACTTACTTCTCACATGGTCAATGGTATCATGGATAAACGAGAGTATTTCATGGATAAAGTATCCAATAATGATGGAATAAAATCTCTCTGGCTTATCCGTTCTGAGAGTGTAACCAAACAGTTTGGTGCTGGTTTTCATAGTGAAACGGCTCGAGATGCAGTTGATTCAAAAGTTTTAAGCACTGGAGAAACTATCAAAGAAGTACACGAAGATTCTAACGAAATCATACTAAGAGTTACTATTCCCTACAATGCTGAGTCTAATGGAGGAAGTCCAAACTGCTTAAGTTGCCATGATGTAAAAAATGGGGAAACACTTGGTGCAATCAGTATGGAGTTTGATATTAGTGCTGTTCGAAATAGCGGTCTCATCACTATACTCAAAATTCTTGGAATTAATTTAGTATTCATTGCTGTTGTACTTATACTTATCAATCGCTACATTACCCCTTACACAAAACTATTTACAAATCTTCGTATGGGAATTAAAAAAGCTCATAGTGGTGACTTTACGCACCATTTTTCTACATCGGTCGGTGGAGATGCAAGTTTGATTATTGCTCAGATGAATACCCTCTTTGGAAAAATGCAAGAGACATTTGGAGATATCAAGTATAACCTTGCAACATTTATCCCTGAGGGGTGTGTCTCCTCTTCTGACCCACTTTATGAAGCAAAAACAATTATCGGAGAACTCTCAGATATCTATAAATTCAAAAAAACAATAGAGCTAGACGCTTCAAAAGATATGGTGTTTGTACGCATTACTGATATTTTAAGAACTAAATTTGAAATAGCACACTTTGCATTTTACGAAGTAAACAATCTCTTAAATGAGAGAAAACTTGTATATATTAGTGATGGTGATTCAATATGCTACAAAGAAGTAGAAAAAAATGCTACAGAATGTCGTGCACATAGAACAAAAACAGATGTGATCTCCACTGAGTTTATTAATCTTTGCCAAACATGTGATGCCAAAGATTTAAAATATATATGTATTCCTTTTAGTATCAATGTTGACCATTCACTCATTATCTCTATGACTGCAAAAACGGAAGATGAGTTAAGCCGTATTAATTCTCATTCCCTCAGTATCAAAAACTATCTCGAAGCGGCAAAACCTGTAATCGAGAGTAAAATACTTATGGATAAACTTCGTGATACTTCCCTCAGAGATGGTATGACAGGACTTTACAACAGAAGATTTTTAGAAGAGTTTATCGATAAAATCATGAGTCAGGCACAAAGAGAAAAAGAGACTTATAGCGTTATGATGCTTGATGTTGACTTCTTCAAAAAAGTGAATGATACCTATGGACATGATGTGGGCGACAGAGTAATCGTAGAGATTGGAAAAGTTCTCAAAGATAATATTCGTAATGCTGACCTTGCTATTCGTTATGGTGGAGAAGAGTTTGTAGTGATGCTTCATAATGCAAGTGATGAAGGTGCATTAGAAGTAGCTAAAAAAATACATTCTGCTTTTGCAAGTATTATTTTTGATGTTGGCTCAGGAGAGACGATGCAAAAAACTATGAGTATCGGTATGGCAAAATTTCCGACAGATGGAGATACAATCTGGAAATGTATAAAATTTGCAGACACAGCACTCTACAAAGCAAAAACAACAGGTAGAAATAAAATAGTAACCTACGAGGCAGAAATGTCACAAGATGAGCATGTTCGCTAGAGAAAGTTCCACATGCCAAGATTTATTGGCATGTGGAAGAAAGTAAAATACATTCATGAAATTGTTTTAAAAGAGTAGTTACACATGCCAAGAAGTTGGCATGTGGAAAGAAGAAAAGTTTAGTGACAGCCACATCCACCAGAACTATGTGTATGTTCCGCTTTAGGAGCTGAAGCACTCGAACATGCACTCACACCTGGAGCTGTTGTTGGTTGCACTGCGTGATTATCCACTCCACCCTTTGCATTTATATCTTCAATAAATGTCCAGATAGACTCTGCAGCTTTCATATAGCGTTTTGCACTCTCACTACTTGGAGCTACAAAAGTGATAGGTTTCCCCTCATCTCCACCCGTTCTGATACTTGGTTCAATTGGAATCTCTGCAATGATTTGAGTCTCAAACTCATCTGCCATTGGTTGCGTAGTTCCTTTTCCAAAAATATCATACTCCACACCCGTATCTGGAGCGATAAATCCGCTCATATTTTCAATAATTCCAGCGATTGGAATATTGAGTTTTCTAAACATATCAAGTGAACGGCGAGAATCATCAAGTGAAACACCCTGAGGAGTTGTAACAGTCAGACCTGCTGTAACTGGAACACTTTGTGCCAAAGTAAGTTGTGCATCCCCTGTTCCTGGAGGCATATCAATAACCAAAACATCAAGTTCTGACCATAAAATATCGCGTAAAAATTGCTCAATTGCTTTCATAATCATCGCCCCACGCCAAATCAGAGACTGCCCTGGTTCCATAAGTGAACCCATAGACATAACTTCAATTCCGTACGCTCTTATTGGAAGAACTTTATTACCGTTTACCTCTGGCTTAATATCTGCAATTCCCATCATGCGTGGAATGTTTGGACCATAAATATCCGCATCCAAAAGACCCACTTTTTTACCTTGAGCAGCAAGAGCGATAGCAATATTTACAGATGTAGTTGACTTACCAACCCCGCCTTTACCGGAACTTACCATCAAAAAGTTTTTCACTTGTGGAGCAATGTTTTTCCCACGAGATGAAGACTCTCTTGGCATAATCGGAGCTTTTAAGTTACAAGTAACATTCCCTGCACCTACAGCTTTTAGCTCATGCAATGCATCATCTTTTATCTGCTGTGCAACTTCTGGAGCTGAGGAAGTGATATCTACACCAAAACTTACATCATTTGCGTTTATTACTATATTATTTACAAATCCAAAAGTCACGATATCCTTAGTAAATCCAGGATAAAGAACTTTGGAGAGTGCTGATTTTACAATTTCTTCTGTCATTTTAATTATATTCCTTTATAAATTTTTTGTACTTTATCATTTTTAAATAAGAGAAAAATTATCCTCTTTTAATTAGATAAAATTTTTAAGCTTTTTTTGCCTCTTCTGCGAGTCGTGCATCTTCAGCAATCTGAGCAATCATTTCAGGATTGTCCATAATATTTTGCGTTATCTTATAAGAACAAAATTTTGGTCCACACATAGAACAAAACTCCGCCTCTTTAAAAACATCTTGAGGAAGTGTCTCATCGTGGTACTCTCTTGCTCTTTCTCCATCGAGGGCGAGTTCAAACTGTTTCTCCCAGTTGAAGCTATATCTTGCATCGCTCATAGCATCATCAATATCTCTTGCACCTTTACGACCTCTGGCAATATCCGCGGCATGTGCAGCGATTTTATAAGCGATAATTCCCTCTCTTACATCATTCGCATTTGGAAGTCCTAAATGCTCTTTTGGTGTAACATAACAAAGCATACTTGCTCCATGCCAACCACCCACAGCAGCACCGATAGCAGAACTTATATGGTCATATCCAGCAGCGATATCTGTAACTAATGGTCCTAAAATATAAAAAGGTGCTTCATGACAAAGCTCTCTTTGAAGCTTCATATTTCTCTCAATCTGGTTGAGTGGCACATGCCCTGGACCTTCAATCATAACCTGAACATTTTTTTCCCATGCTCTAAGCGTAAGCTCACCTAAAACTTTAAGCTCGCCAAGTTGTGCATCATCCGAAGCATCCGCCAAACATCCAGGGCGAAGTGAATCTCCAAGGGAGAGAGAAACATCATATTTCGCACAGATGTCGAGGATAGCATCATAAGCTGTATAAAAAGGGTTTTCTCTATGGTAATGCATCATCCACGCCGCCATCAAACTCCCGCCACGGCTTACAATTCCCATCTTTCTTTTTGCGACTTTTGGCATAGTTGAGAGTAAAAAACCAGCATGAATTGTAAAATATGAAACACCCTGTTTTGCTTGACGCTCTAAAACTTCAAGCATAACTTCTATACTTAAATCTTCTATCTTATTTCCAACATCGTGCAATATTTGATAAATAGGAACTGTTCCTATTGGTATTTTGGAGTTTGAAATAACAGCTTTTCGTATCTCATCCAAATCTCCGCCCGTAGATAAATCCATTGCAGTATCTGCTTTATAATGCTGAGAAACTTGTACTTTTTCTATCTCACCTTGTACATCCGAAGCGATGGCAGATGAGCCGATATTTGCATTAATTTTACATCGTGCCGCTATTCCAATTGCCATTGGTTCAAGCGTTGTGTGGTTTACATTGGCAGGAATAATCATTCTTCCACGAGCAATCTCGCTTCGCACAAGTTCAGGAGATAAATCTTCTATTTTTGCCACATATTCCATCTCTTGCGTGATAATTCCCTGTTTAGCATAATACATCTGTGTACGCACTGGATGCTCTTTACGCTCTTCTACCCATGAGGATCTCATTCATTTCTCCTGTAATTCCAATCTTGTCAAAACTCTTTTGTACTTATACACATTTTTCTAAAATATTTAAATTATCCAAAATATAATCAAAAAAATTTAAAGTTTAATTAAGCTAACTATTTGTGAAAGATATTTTAGCTAATTAAGTTGAAATTATTCAAAAATACTTTACTCATTCAAGATAAAAAAAAGCTTTGGATGTGTATAATTTCGTAACACTTTACTTAAATAGGAGTTTTATTGTCCGATATTACGCTTATTTTACTAGCTGCTGGTAGTTCTAGCCGATTCGAGCTAGACATAAAAAAACAATGGCTCAGAATTGACCATAGACCTTTGTGGCAAGAAGTAGCGGATAAACTTGAGAGTACGAAACTTTTTACTAAAGTTATCATCGCTGCTTCTGCTGATGAGATAGAGTATATGAAAAATTACGCTGAGTATCATTTTGTATGTGGTGCAAATACAAGACAAAAATCTCTTAAAAATGCCCTCACTGTTGTTGATAGTGAGTTTGTTTTGGTCAGTGATATCGCACGTGCATGCATCACACCTGAGCTTCTTGAATCTCTCCTTGCCAAAAAAGGTCAAAGTGACTCAATAGTCCCCTATCTAAAAGTACATGACACCATTGTCTATGACACAACAACCATCGACAGAGACAAAGTCAAAAGAGTCCAAACTCCACAACTCTCACGCACACAAATCCTCAAAAATGCTCTACAAACAGAAGAAGAGTTTACGGATGAGAGTAGTGCCATAGTCGCTTATGGTGGAAGTAGAGAGTTTATTTTGGGTGAAGAAAACGCACACAAAATCACTTATACAAAAGATTTAAATCAGCTCTCATGCCTCAAAAAACCCTCTTTGGACACGCTCAGTGGAACAGGAATGGATGTACATGCCTTTGATGAGCAAGGTACAATGTTTCTTGGAGGTGTGCAGATAGAATCTGAGTTTGGCTTCAAAGCTCACAGTGATGGAGATGTCGCAATTCACGCCCTAATTGACGCTCTCTTGGGAGCTGCTGGTATGGGCGATATCGGGATGATGTTTCCCGATAACGATGCTATTTACAAAGGTATAGATTCCAAAGAACTTCTCGCAAGAGTTGTTACTAAAATCTACAATTTTGGTTTTGTAATCGTGAATGTTGATGTGACTATTGCCGCACAAACACCAAAGTTAAGTAACTACAAACCTCAAATGAGAACGACAATTGCTAAAATTTTACACATTGACGCAAGTAGAGTCAACATAAAGGCAACAACAACCGAAAAGCTTGGCTTTATCGGTAGAAGTGAAGGCGTTGGCGTCATAGCAAATGCAAATTTAAAATATTTTGATTGGACACAAATTTGAAAATACTAATTATAGAAAACGAAGTTTATTTAGCACAGAGTATTGCCACAAAACTAGGCGAACAAGGTCACACATGTGAGTTATGTACATCCACAAAAGATGCAATTAAAAGTACAAATTACGATGTAGTTTTGCTCTCAACAAATATCAATGGGCAAGATTTTAATCCCGTTATAGAGACATTTAAAAAATCCATCGTTATTTTGATGGTCTCTTATATAAGCAATGACACTGTTTCAAAACCACTCAGTGCAGGAGCAAAAGACTACATTCTCAAACCATTTATGATTGAAGAGTTAATTCGAAAAATAGATCACTACCAAGATTACGAAAAAGTAAAAAAGAGAAATGATGCGTATGAGAGCTATTTAACACATAGCTTCGCCTCGATTACCAATGAGTTTAAGCATGAAGATATAGAGCTTCCTGTATTTATCTCATCAAGTTTTCAAAAATATGCGGATGCTTTTGCTTTTGAATACGCTTCTAAAACAAATCAATCCATTCAATTTGTAACACTCAATGACCCAAAAGCGATGACAAAAATAGACGCAGCTCCACAAAACTGTATCATCTATATCATAGATTTTCAAATTCTCAAAAAACCAAATAGAAAACCATTTTGTGATTTGATAGCAGATAAACAAGTTATTATAGCTAGTACAGATAAAATCGATGATGTTGCACATAGAGTTTTAGAAATTACAAGCGAAAATAATGTCTTTGACCAAGGAGAAATTCTTCCAATCGAGGATTATGTTCGCTTTGTCATCCTTAACTACCAACACAAATTTCCAGATACAGAACTCTCTAAAAAATTAGGCATAAGCAGAAAAAGTTTATGGGAAAAACGAAAAAAATATGACATCATCAAGAAAAAATAAAACTCTTTTCATAGATAAAGAGGCGGCCTCAGCACTCGAGTTGGTCAAAGATGGACTGTTGTTTCCCGTTACAGGACTCATGGGAGAAAAACAGAGTAAGGAAGTTTTAGAATCAGGACTTATCAATGGTCAAACTTTTCCTTTCCCTTTTATTCTTGCACCTTCAGGAAAAACAAATGAAGAGGTTCTCAAATCACTCAAAAAAGGTGAAGAGATAACCATCCTTTGTGAAAAGATGCCTTTTGCAACACTCATCGTCGATGAAGTTTTCAAAATCAATGCCAAAGATAGAACAAAACAGATTTATGGAACGCATGATGAGACACACCCCGGAGTCATCGCAACTACAAAGAGACTTGGTTCCTATGCCATCAGCGGAGAATATACACTCCTCAATGGCTCTTCTAACAAAAATAAAGAGCGTATTGCTGAGTTCAAAAATATCATCCATGCAAAACATACAAGCTCTCTTTTTATGGCTGCCAATCCACTTCACCGTGCACATGAGCGTCTGATTAGACAAACTTTAGATACCACTGATTTACTTGTTATATTCTTACTCAAGCCTTACAATAGCGGTAACTTAGACTATGAAATTCGCAAAGAAGCTCTTGATTTTTTCATAACCAACTTCTTGCCAAAAAATCGTGTTGTTGTTATTCCTCTCATCAATAGTTATATTTTTGCAGGATACAATGAAATTATTATCGATGCTATTGTTGCGAAAAATTATGGATGCGATAGGCTTACAATTGGACGCAATCATGCTGGTCTTGGTATGTTTTATGATTGTAACTCCAACAAATCTATTATCGACAAAGTAATAGGCATCCACATAGAGATACAAATCGCAAGTGAGTATGTTTACTGCGATCAATGTACAACTTTAGTGAGTAAAAACACTTGTCCTCATGGACAGCACCATCAAATTTCATATCATGCCGACTCTATTTTAGAACTTTTGGAAATGGGGATTTTACCACCAGCTGTTTTGATGCGAAAAGAGATTTCAGCCTTTGTACTCTCAAAACTTTTTCCTAACAGATTCAAAAATATTGATAAACTTTATTACGACCTTCTACCAGTAGAGGGACTTATCGAAGAGCATACAGAAAAAGATTTTTATTTAGAGCTAATGAAACTCTACCAAACAACTTCTCTTACTTAGGATTTCTATGAACTGGTTTTTTATCACACTTGGTTACAGTGGACTCGCTCCAAAAGCTCCGGGGACTGCTGGGAGTGTTGTAGCTCTTTTTCTTGGCATGTGGATTCTTATTGCATTTGATGCACAGACTCTTTTTCTTGCTTCGCTTTTGGTGAGCGTTATCGCTATCAAATCTATCAACAAATATGAAGAACAAAGCGGTATCCACGACGACAAACGCATTGTGATAGACGAACTCGCTGGAATGTGGTTTGCCCTGAGTGTTGCTCCTGCTATCACGATTAGCTTCAGTGAACTTGGCATGTGGGAAAATGGATTTTTAGTTCAAAGCATTTTGTCTTTTGTGCTTTTTCGCTATTTTGATATCACAAAACCATCTATTATCGGAAGAATCGATAGAGAAATGCAAGGTGGTTTAGGTGTCGTTGGCGATGATGTTTTGGCTGGATTTGTCGCTGGAATCATGAGTGCGGTTCTCTGGCAAGGGGTTGTCGCACTTCAAGGATTGTAACATGGGCTGGACATGCCAACATGATTTCAAAGGCAAGTGCAAACTCCTAAGCAAACCCTGCCTCCCCGGTATAAAAGGGTGTATTCTAAACAAAAGTGAGTACACCTTCAGTACAGGAAACTACGAAGAGGACAAAAGAAAAGAGCAAGACAAATCTCAAGAGCAAGAGATTGATTTTGCAGCTTTGGCGAGAAGTAACTAAGCTCAGATTTTAAATTGCCAATGGGTCGCTTGTTGGTTCTATCTCTTCAAAATCTTCTACAATTTGTTGGAGCATTTTTATCGTTTTTTGTGCTTTTTTTATGTTTTCATCAAAGATGACTTTGGATGCTGGGAAAGCTTCACTTAGTTCCTGATAGATTAAAACTCGCCCGTTTATATGCTTGTTGATTTCACCAAAAGCATTTTCCAAATACTCTTTTTTGGTTGTGTGTCTAAACAAGGCACGAACCATTTTGAGTCGCTCTTTGATAGGAAGCGATTCATCTATCGCTTCAGCGATTCTTTTTATATCCAGCCTAGAGAGGTAAACTCCGCTATGTGCTGGTGCTAAAAGTTTGGTTGTCAGTGCATCTACAAATTGAGGTACAGGCTCTGCATCCTCTTTGTCTATTGCTTCTGAATTTCCATTTTCTGCACTTTCCCCATTGAGCGTACACCCTTCATTTACAAACTTATCAAACTCAATTCTTAAATCTTTCAAATCTTCACTATTCATTTTATTGTCCTTTTACTGTTTTATATGCTTTATCTGCTAATTTTTCAATCATATCATCGTAGCCTCTATAGTTTGCTCCAAGCTCTTTGGCTCTTGATTTGAGCGGTGAAAACTCTTTGGAATTTTTCATATCAAAATTGTACAGAGGAAGTTTTGCGATGCCCTCGAGATCGCTCATATCTGAAAAATCAAGGAGAGCATCAAACCCTGATAAATCGACCTCAAGACCCTTTGCCAAACGATTCAAATCTGCATCTTTTAGCTCCACTTCTTGGCAAAATTGCATCAATTCTTCGAGACTCTCATCAAAATAGCTCACACTAAATCCACATGCCAAGAATGAAAAAACTTTGGCATGTGGAGTTGTTCCTATCATCGCAATTTTAGAACATCGCAAATCTTTGAGCTCTTCGAGCAACACTCGCATTCCAAAGAGTTCTCCACGGAGTTTTTCGCCCTCACGAAAGACGATATCGCACATGCCACTGCGTTTTACCAGAGCAGAAGCTTCATCAAGAATTTCTACAGCGTTATACGCATATTCATTGGAAATAATCGCACCATTCAGTTGTGATTTTTTCATATTTGAGAGAGTAAAATAAAAATCATCCTCGCGAATATTCATCGGAATCATCATAGCGTTATCGCCATGGGATTTAAAAATTTTATTCAAAACTGCACTCATATGACTTGCACCAGCATGTTCGCCTATAAAACCGTAGAGTTTTGTCTCTTTGGATATCTCATTGGCATTGTTCATCATTCCTTTATCCCCCAAAGCTCTCTGGCTTCTTCCTCTTCTGCTTTACATCTATAACAGAGTGATTCGCCCGAATTTGTACTGAAAATCACCCCGCACTCATTGCATCTTTTGACATTGAATGTTACCAAATTTTGCACTTTTGGCTCAAAAAACTCTTTGATATTGTACGACGCAGAGAGTGTAATCGCATTTGGCACACACGCATCATGACAAATATTGCATTTGATACATAAAAAAGGGTCAAAATCTATCTTGGAGTTTTTGACATCTGAGCTCAAAGCACCTGTTGGACAGACGCGATAGCAGATTTGACACGCTGTACAACTCTCTTTATCCATCAATTTTTGGGAAGTAAATGAGACTTCATTTGCCTCCACCACATGAAAAACCGAAGGCTTTTGTACTCTTTTGATTGCTGTAAAAAAGAGTTTTCGTTTGTGAGGTATTCTCTTTTGTTTGAGCAGTGCGATATCTGCTTTTTGCAGGGAATGCTCGATTAACTCATCGGTCGCTTTTTTTATCTCTTTTTCAAAATCATTTCTCGTTTTTGCAATTCCAGCAAGATTCAAAGAGCGAAAAAAGTCTCTTCTGTTGCTCTCCTCTGGTTGGCTTTCATCTTTATAGCAAAGGTTCTCTAGTCTCACTATCGCCTTATTTTCCATTGCTTCTAGCAAATACGAAGCCTCTTCATGGTTGCGTAGGATTTGGGCTTGGCATGTGGAAGCGATTTCGCACTCCGCACAGTACCCCATATCAAAAACTATCTCTTTTTTGAGTACCGCTAAAGAGATGAGATGCTCTACACTCAAAGCCACGATACAAGGAACATTTTTACGACAGGAGATGATATTTTGCGTATCTTCTATAAAATCAAAAAAGAAATCCGTAGCCTTAAAATCATCCAAAGAGAGGGCTTCATTTGGGCAAATTGCATCACACGCTCCACACCCTACACATGCCGAAAAATTAATAGCTGGAAGAGGATTTGCACCTACGACTATCGCTGCAGTTGGGCAGATGATTTCGCATTTATTACATGCACTCTCTTTGCTCAAGGAGCGAACACATAGTCCTACACTCAGTTGGATAAGTGACATATTTAGAAGTTCAACTCTTTAGTCAGATACTCATTATCACTCAAAATAAACTCCAACGCCATATCTGCTGCATCATAGTACAGAGGTGTTCTTGCTTCGTATTTCATATTGATAAGATACATCGGTGCCCATTGAAGAAGGTGTTTATTTAAAAACTGATGTTGCACCTCTTGGAGTTCTTTAACAACTTCCATCGCTCCATCTGCGAGTGCTTTTTTTTCTGCATCACAGAGATGGTGCATAAACTCCAACTCTATCCCGATATGATCCGAAGAGACCGTGCGAGAAGCCTCATAATCGACCATAAAATCATAGGCACTGTACATATCCGTCACAGGATTTGCTCCACCTGTCTCAATCTTCTGGTCTTCGCGTGTATAAAAAGTTTCATAAGGGATAAGGTGCAAAATAGAGAGATTTACATAATCAGGGTTAAAATACTCATCCAAAAGTGTCTCCTCTTGGACTTCACTCAACTCTTTCCAATCTCTCAAAGTTGGAAAAAAATCTAAAATATTTGCATCTTCTTTGATAATTTTGAGTGTTTTTAAGTCCAACTCTTGGAGAAGAACGCGTGATAATAATCCGTAAATATTTGCTCTTGCTTGGGTTTGTTGCAACATAACTATGCCTCTGTTTTGATAAATAAATTTGTATAAAAAATTTTGAAAGCTGATTTTATCGAAAAAGACTGAAAATATCGTAAGAAGATTTTCCACATGCCAAGCTTGGCATGTGGAAATCTTTTTGGCATGTGGAAATTAAATTCCCTCAGCAATCATAGCATCTGCTACTTTTTTAAATCCTGCGATATTCGCACCATCGACATAATTGCCTTCTACACCATAATCTTTTGCCGTGAGTGCGACACTTGTACAGATGCGTCGCATTGTGATTTTGAGTTTTTTATCTACTTTTTCAAAAGACCATTTTTGCATCGAAGCGTTTTGGCTCATCTCAAACTCACTCACAGCGACCCCTCCAGCATTGGCAGCTTTTGCAGGAGCAAAACAGATTTTTTGAGATAAAAATAGCTCTATCGCCTCTGGAGTCGAAGGCATATTTGCACCTTCTGTGACACTTACGCACCCATTTGCAATCAAATTTTTTGCGTCAATTTCTGTAAGCTCATTTTGTGTTGCACAAGGAAATGCCGCATAACAAGGGATATTCCAAACTGCATGACCACCCTCAGGATACTCTGAAATAGGAATATACTTGGCATCTGGATGCGTTTTGAGATACGCTTCAAGTGAAGCTCTTTTTTCAAGTTTCAAATCTTTGAGAAGAAGAATATCTAAACCTCTTTCATCATAAATCATACCTTGTGAATCTGTACAAGTCACAGGAATTGCTCCGATTTGTAGAAGTTTTTCTATGGCATGCAGAGCTACATTTCCAGCTCCGCTCACCGTACAGATTTTGCCATCAAGTGGCTCTTTGTTCTCGATTTCGAGCATCTTCTCAGTAAAATAAATCGCCCCATACCCCGTCGCTTCAGGACGCATCAAAGAGCCACCAAACATAAAAGGTTTACCCGTCAAAACACCATCATATTTGAGCGTAATTTTTTTGTACTCTCCAAATAAAAAGCCTATTTCACGACCGCCCACTCCGATATCTCCAGCAGGAATATCGATGCGTGGTCCGATATATTGGTGCAACGCAGTCATAAAAGCAGCACAAAACTTCATCACTTCAAAGTCACTTTTGCCTTTTGGGTCAAAGTCACTTCCCCCCTTTGCTCCACCGATTGGCAGACCTGTGAGTGCATTTTTGAGAATTTGCTCAAAACCCAAAAATTTTAAAATCCCCTCATTCACACTTGGATGGAAACGAAGCCCACCTTTGTAGGGTCCAAGAGAGTTGTTAAACTGTACTCTGTAGCCTGTATTGACCTTCACATTTTGGTTATCATCAAACCAAGTGACTTTAAATTTTATAACTCTATCAGGGACAACTAATCTCTCTAAAACTGCGTATTTTTTATATTTTGGATCAGATTCTAAGAGCGGTGCTATCGAGCGAATGACCTCTTCTAGGGCTTGAAAAAAAACATTGTTTTCATTGCAATCCCCATTTTCTAACTTCTCTATCTCTGTTTCTGCTATTGACATTTATATCCCTAATTTTTAATTTTTTATTGCTGTTTTGAGCATCATACGACGAAGGTAAGCAATTTTGCTCTGAAGTGGTAAATCTTTTGGGCAGACATCTTCACATCCCAAAAGTGTCATACAACCAAAAACACCATTCTCATCACCGATAAGTTCATAATACTCGGCATCACTTCTTTTATCTCGTGGGTCAAGATGATAACGAGCTACTTTATTGAGTCCAACCGCTCCCACAAAGCTTGGTCGCATCTGAATGGTGCCACATCCAGCGACACAACAGCCACACTCTACACAACGGTCAAGTTCATAAATCTCATCTGCGAGGGAAGGCTCCATTCGCTCTTCGAGTTTATCGTATTGTATTTCTGATTCTTTATCATGTATCCAAGTCTCGAGATGTTCATTCAAATAACGCATCCATTCGCCTGTAAATATAGACAAATCTTTTATGAGTTTAAAAAGAGGAAGAGGTGCAAGTGTGATATGTGCATCAAGCTTGGAAGTGAGTGTGCGACACGCCAAGGTTGGTCTGCCATTGACAAGCATCGAGCAACTTCCACAGATTCCAGCACGGCAGACAAAATCAAACATCAAAGAGTTGTCAAGATGCTCTCGTATCTCATTAAGAACAATGAAAAGTGTCATTCCATCAGACTCTACTACTTCAAAGCGTTCGATATGTGGAAAATCATTTTTATCATTTGGGTCAAAACGCAAAACATCTATTTTAAGGAGTCTTGGGGCTATCTCTTGGCTCATATATTTTCTCCTAATCTCTCATTAATATTACGATATTTTTTTGGCAACTTATCCAAATAAGGCATCAAAGCATTCTGAATCTCAAATCTCGAAGCTCCCTCTTGGATGAGCTTTTCTTGCACTGCTTTGACAACTGCTTCTCGCATTTGTGTCTCATGGTGGTGTTGTGTCAAATCCTTGCCATATCCGCGAAACCCTGGAGGAAGCTCCATATTTGCGACTGAAATCTCTTCATAACTCACAGTTGGCATCGTTTGATTTGCATCCGGCCATGATGTGAGCGTTCGTTTGAGCCAGTTTTCATCATCTCTTGCTGGAAAATCTTCTCGTGAGTGTGCTCCACGGCTCTCCTCTCTAAGCAAGGCTCCATAAGCCACCGTAAGGGCGACTTTAAGCATTTTTTGTGTTCTGTATGCATTTACCAGTGCTGGATTTGCCGCACGGCTTTTTGAACGGAAAACTTCTATATTTTTGGAGCGTTTGAGTAACTCTTCCAACTCAACCACCGCCTCTTGCAAATCTTTACCATTTCTAAAAATACCGACTTTATCCATCATAATCTCTTCCATGCGACGACGCAGAACATAAGCATCTTCGCCATTTTGTTTGGTTAAGAGTGCTTCGAGTTTCTCTTTTTCAACTTTGAGTGCCATCTCGATTTTGGAAGAGTGAATGTGCATCGAACTCTCTGGTGCATCACAAAAATCAGAGATATATTCAGCGACCAGCATTCCAGCGACAACCGTTTCACTCACAGAGTTTCCACCCAAACGATTAAAGCCGTGTAAATCCCAACAAGCCGCCTCTCCACAAGAGTAAAGCCCCTTGAGTGTTTGTGATTCGCCTGTGTATTTTGTGCGGATTCCACCCATGGAGTAGTGTTGTGTTGGACGCACTGGAATCGGGCTTACAGCGGGGTCTATGCCCAAAAAGTTTTCGCAAATTTCTTTGACTTCACGCAGATTTTTTTCAATATGTTCGCGTCCAAGGTTGGTAATGTCAAGCCATAAATGGTCTCCATAACGACTTTGGACACCCTTGCCTTTTCGCATATGCTCTGTCATTCTACGGCTGACAACATCGCGTGAAGCCAACTCTTTTTTATCTGGCTCATAATCAGGCATAAATCGATAGCCATCTTTATCCAAAAGAAGTCCACCATCGCCACGGCACCCCTCGGTTGTGAGAATACCAACAGGAACAATCGCCGTAGGATGAAACTGCACCGCTTCCATATTTCCAAGTGTAGCAATGCCCGTCTCTAACGCCAAAGCTTGACCTATTCCTTGGCAAATAATTGCATTGGTTGAAACGCTGTAAATCCTTCCATATCCACCTGTTGCAACTGTTGTTGCCTTACTCACATATGCAACCAACTCCCCTGTCATAAGATTTCTAGCCACTGCTCCATAACAGCGACCTTCATCTGTAATGAGTGAAATCGCCTCCATGCGTTCGTGAATCTCTACCTCTTGTTCGTGTGCTCTATTATCCATCGCATAGAGCATACTATGACCCGTTCCATCGGAGGTGTAGCAAGTTCTCCACTTTTTCGTACCGCCGAAGTCTCGGGCAGTGATGAGTCCGTGGGCTTCCTCTTTTTCACTAATCGTCACTTTTTGTGCGTTGATAATTGCTGTTCTATCGCCCTTTTGCACCCTGCTCCAAGGAACACCCCAATGTGCCAACTCTCTGATAGCTTTTGGAGCACAGTGAACAAACATCCGTGCAACTTCTTGGTCAGCTCCCCAGTCACTTCCTCGAATCGTATCACCAAAGTGAACATCTTCGTTGTCGCCCTCGCCCATTTTTGAGTTTGCTAAACTCGCCTGCATACCACCTTGTGCCGCAGCGGAGTGTGAGCGTTTGGGTGGAACCAGAGAGATAATGAGTGCATCATGCCCTCGCTCTTTGACACCCGTTGCAACTCGAAGCCCTGCAAGTCCGCCACCTATGATGAGAACATCTGTGTAAATTATTTTCATTAGTGGTTCTCCAAGTGGATAGTTTCTGATTTATAGTGTACACCATTGCTAAAATCGTGCGTCAATCCTATATAGGTATATTTTCCAAGCGATGAGAGACCTACAATGATATAAACCACTATCATCGCCTTCATAAGAAGTTTAAATCTCGCACGAGAAATTTCTGTATGTTTGCCCTCCATAAAACCCCACTTCAGAGCCAAACGATAGAGCCCGATAAAAGCGTGTGAAATAACAGAGAGAAGCAACATAAAATAGAGCGGACCCATAAATTCAGAGACAATTCTGTATGAACTTGCATAGGGTCCAATGTTTGAAGGTTGACTCATCATGATATAAAGATGCACCGAACCGATAAAAAACATCATGAAGCCCGTAATCACTTGAATCATCCATAAAGAGCTATCTTCGTGTTGCATCCTCGTGGTATGTTCTCTAATGATTTTATACTGTCTATAACTTGAAGGAAATTTTCTCAGAGCCAAAACTGCATGAAGAATAAAAATAGTAAAAATAGCAGCTGCTAAAAAAGAGACGATGCCAGGATATGTCTCGCCAAAAAAGTAATACCCCTCAAACATAAGTGTCACTTTGTACATCATCTCATTAGAGACGAGTATAGAGGCTTCAAAAAGAATATGCCCCATAATAAAAAGTGCTAACACCAATCCCGTAGCACTCTGCGTCAAATCCAGCCATGCTGGTATTTTGTCCATCTTCTCTTGTTTCATTCACGCTCCATAGCACTCTCAAATAATTTCAGAATTTTACTATAATATAACTACATTTTATACACAAACAAAGTTCCACATGCCAACTCCTCCACATGCCAAGATTAAAGCAGAATTTATACAATCGGGTTGAATAAAAAACAGATTAAGATACATTTACACATTTATTAAGTAAAATGACCAACTTTATAGATTATCAGAAGAGTATTTATGTACAAAATCGATCAAGATAAGAAACTTTACCTCACTATCTTTATCACACTTGTCTTGCCTATCTTTATTGGCATGTGGCTTCAAAATTATAATAGTTTTCGATTTATCAGCATTCCTTTTCACTCTTTTTTAGAAGCTACAGGTGCTTTGGCTGCACTTACCATGGCACTCATTATTTTTATTATGTACTCGCATTTGCTTGTGATAAACAGCTACCATAGAGCCTCTTTAGCACTTATAACAATGGGTGTTTTTGATGCATTTCATGCAATGGTCTATCCTGGTGAGTTGTTTGTATGGCTTCACTCTCTCGCTGTTTTTGCTGGTGGACTCATTTTTGCAATTGTCTGGTTGCCAGATATGAAAGTAAGTCAAAAAAGCTACAAAATCATTCCTCTTATTTTTTTTAGTTCCGCTATTTTTATATCAATTCTCTCTATTGCATACCCCTCTCTTGTCCCACAAATGCTGACAAAAGAGAATGAATTTACCTATTTTGCCAACTTTCTCAATCTTATTGGTGGGATTTTATTTATAGTAGCTAGTTTTTACTATATCAAAAAATATCTCACATATTACGATGATGACGACCTTCTTTTTGCAGGACATACTCTCTTATTTGGCACAGCTGGTGTGCTCTTTTTCTTTTCAAATATTTGGGATGCACAGTGGTGGTTATGGCATTTTTTGAGATTTGTAGCGTACATGATTGCCCTTTACTACCTCATCAAACTTTTCAATAATTCATTGGTAGAAAACTATGAAAACCATGAAGCTGCCAAAGTCATCAACCAAAAACTTCTCGATGCAATGCACTCTCTTCAAGAGCATAGACGCGCGTATGATGAATCCAGTTTCATCACTGTCTCAGATTTAAAAGGCAACATAGTTTATATCAACGATGCGATGCTTCAAAAAACAAACTACACAAAAAAAGAGTTGATAGGGCAACCACATAGTATATTAAGAGATAAAAATACACCTAAACAGCTTTTTGCTGAGATGTGGAAAACGATACAAGATAAGCAAACTTGGCGTGGCATGATTAAAAATCGTAAAAAAGATGGCTCTTCTTTTTATGTCAATCTGACTGTTGTTCCGCTTTTGAACGCAGAGGGCGAAATTGTTGAATATATTGGCATACGAGATGATGTCACAGAATTGGTTCAATCCAAAAGAGAGCTAAAAAAACAGTTTTATACAGACAAACTTACCACGCTCTATAACCGTTCCAAACTCATAAGTGATTTAGAATATGTAGAAAGACCAATGCTTGTCTCATTCAATATCAAAGGATTCAAAAACTACAATGACTTTTTTGGTTCAGATTTTGGAGACAAACTTCTCATTGAAGTGAGTAACTTGATTTTAAACAACTTTATCTCTAAAGAGTACACAATTTATAGAAATCACGCAGATGAGTTTATTATCCTTAAAAGTTACAATCCTATTATTAAAAACCTTTGCATTACCGAAATTGTTGATTTTCTCAATTTAATAAATAGCAAAAAATTCAATATCAATTTTCACGAAATAGCACTAAGTTTAAGTTGTGGTATCTCCTTTGATTACGCCGATATTCTCCATGTGGATATGGCACTCAAAGAGTCTAAAAAAACAAAAAAAGAGTATGTCATTTACAGCGACTCTCTCACTGTGTATGATGAATATAAAAAGAATATCTACTACTCAAAAATACTGCGAGATGCCATCACAAACGAAAGAGTTTTTGCAGAGTTTCAACCTATATACAATTTGCAAACAAAATCCATAGAGAAGTATGAAACACTCATCCGAATAAAAGATGAAAATAATTTAACTATCTATCCAAACAACTTTTTAGAGATATCCAAACAGACAAGGCTCTATCATGAACTCACACGAAGAGTTATCAAAGAGGGAATTGCTTTTGCCTTACAATCTGGCTGTGAGGTCTCTATCAATATCACGGCGGATGACATACTTGATGTGGATACTTCTGATTTTATTCTTAATAATCTCAAAAGTATAAATTACGCAAATAAAATTGTTTTTGAACTTGTAGAGTCCGAAGGGATAGAGAGCTTTGAGAGTGTTATGGCGTTTTTTACAAAACTCAAACAACTCGGTTCGAAGATAGCCATAGATGACTTTGGAACAGGATACTCCAACTTTGATTATCTTATCAGATTAAAAGCTGATTTTATCAAAATTGATGGTTCATTAATAAAAAATTTAGATACTGATAAAAATCACTATGCAGTTGTTGAAACTATCGTCGTATTTGCGAAGAAAAATGGACTCAAAATTATCGCTGAATTTGTCCACTCAGAAGAGATTCTAGGTAAAGTCTATGAACTAGGCATCGAATATGCCCAAGGATTTTACATCGGTAAACCATCAAGAGAGGTACAGTAATTATGAAATTTTATGCCATTATTTTCTCTATTGTTCTTTTTATTTTACTCTCTTTGTTTGGGTTTGAATATATACAAAAAGAGAAGATTAAAATCGGTATCATTCACTCTCAAAGCGGAACAATGGCTATGAGTGAAAAATCTGTTTTGGATGCAACCATTTTTGCGATTGAGCAAATCAATGCTGAGGGCGGTATTTTAGGAAAAAAACTAGAAGCGGTTGTTGTGGATGGAAAATCAAGCGATACAGGTTTTGAAGAGGCTCTGGACATACTTCTCAAAAATGGAGTAACAACTATCTTTGGTGGATGGACTTCATCTTCAAGAAAAGCTATGAAAACAGCACTGGAAAAAGAAGATGCTCTTTTATTCTACCCTATTCAATATGAGGGGTTTGAGAGTTCAGAAAATATTATTTACTTAGGACTCACACCAAATCAACAAGTCATTCCTACTATTAACTATGCAGTAGAAAAATTTGGAAGAACTCTCTTTTTGGTTGGTTCTGACTATATTTATCCACAAGTTACAAACAAATTTATCAACTCTGTAACAGAATATTTCAATCTCAAAATAGTAGGCGAAGAGTACAAGCTCCTTGGTGCAACAAATTTTGATGATACTATTGAAAAAATTAAGAGCCAAAAACCCTCATTTATTATCAACACGCTCAATGGCGATAGTAATATCGCTTTTTTTAAAGCATTGAGTGATAATAATATCTCACTCATAAACACACCTGTTTTTTCATTTTCCATCACCGAAAATGAACTCGAAAAAATTTCTCAATATATCGGTACAAAAGCCCTTGAAGGAAGCTACCTGACATGGAGCTACTTTAGTTCTATTGAGAGCAAAGAGAATCAAGAACTCAAATCTCTCTTTAAAAAACGCTTTGGCAACGATATCATTGTAACCGACCCAATGTACACAGCGTATATGGGAGTAAAACTTTATGAACAAAATGTAAAAAAACATGGTTGTTACAAAACAAAAACAACAAAAAAGAACCTTGCAAAAGAGAGTATAGGTGGAGTAGCCGGAGTTGTTGCGATGGATGCAAAAAATAATCATACATGGAAAGAGGTGCGAATTGCAAAGATCAATGCTGATGCAAAAGCAGTTGTGATATGGGAATCAGAAGCACTCCAAAAAGCGAAACCTTTTCCGGAATATATCAACACGCATGAGATGCTCAACTATGAAAAAGAACTATACCAACGATGGAATAGTAGATATGAAGCAAGCAAGGAGTACAGATGAGTAAATGGTACTCTTTACATATCAAAAATGAGATACTTTTATGGTTTTTTATCGTTGCAATTTTACCTCTGCTTTTTATCTCTACGCTCTATTTTTACAATCTCCAATCAGACTTTGAAGAGAGTACGAAAAAATATCTCACACAAGTTTTGAATGAAAAAGTAGAAAGTACGAACAACTATGTAGAGAGCTTACAGTATCAAGTGGAAACACTCTCTATGCTACCAAAAACAAGAGAATATCTTCATGAATATGAAAGTGCATTTAAAGAAAATAAACGCAATAACACGCCTATATCCAATCCTTTTTTTGAGCAGATGCTTGAAAAATCCGGCTACTATGATATGTTTTTAATTGATTTAGATGGAAATATTCTTTATAGCGTCAAACATGAATCAGACTTGTATGAAAATCTTCTCAATGGTCCACTCAATGAAAGCGGGTTAGCATGGGCATTTAAAAAAAGTAAGTTTCTTCTCGATACAGAAATAGCAACTTTTTCCTACTACACTCCTTCGAAAAGAAAAGCTTCTTTTATATCGACACCTATTTTTAAAGAGAAAAAACTTATCGGCGTATTGGCTATCCAAATCTCGGAAGAGAAGCTCTTTAGTATGATTCTAAACTATGATGGTTTAGGCGAAACAGGAGAGATTGTTGCCGGTTATCTCGATAAAGACAAAAATATACTTGCGGCGATTCCTCTGAGATTTAAGCACGATGCTTTTTCAAATGATTTTGTACTTCAAGCCAACAATGCACTCCAAAGAACTGTTCCCGTAGCAAATGCAATTCTTGGAAATTTTGGTGCTGGAACGGCACAAGATTACAGAAATGTTCCTATCATAGCTGCATGGAAGTACATGCCAAGCTTGAGATGGGGCATGGTTGTTAAAATGGATTACGCAGAGATAATGCAGCCAGTCTATAAAAGAGTTTTAATAAACATGCTCATTCTTTTCTTTGTAATACTTTTTATTACAATTGCCATTATCGTCGTTACAAAACATATTATTGACCCTATTGAAATCCTCATCTCAAGAGTAAGAAACCTCTCGCAAGGAAAAAATGAAATTGTAAGCCACGAAGAGATAGATTTGGATAATGAGATAGGAACTCTTGCAAAAAGTTTTAATGTTATGTCCAAATCACTCCATGATTCTCAAGAAGTTATCCGAAACTACGCAACAGAACTAGAACAAAAAGTAGAATCTCGTACACAAGAGTTACAAATGAGTAAAAATGAACTTGAAGAGATAAATATAAAAATGCAAAAACATCTTGGAGTAGTTGATAAATATGTCATTACCTCTGCAACCGATAAAGATGGAGTCATTACAGATGTGAGTGAAGCTCTTTGTAGAATCTCTGGCTATACAAAACCAGAACTTATTGGAAAAAAACACAGTATTTTGAAACATCCTGACTTTGATAATAGCGTATATGACAACTTATGGAAAACAATCACAACAGGTAATAATTGGTATGGTGAAATCAAAAATCAAAAAAAAGATGGCTCTTTCTATTGGGTGGATGTTATCGTCACACCTACCCTTGATAAAAATGGCACGATTGATGGATTTAGCTCTATTCGTCAAGATATAACAGATAAAAAAAGAGTTGAAGAACTCTCGGTAACCGACCAATTGACAAAAATATACAACAGATTACATTTAGAAAACAGCTTCAAAAAAGAGGTTAATAGAGCCAAAAGATATAGCACTCTCTTCTCTGTTATTCTTCTTGATATAGACCACTTTAAATTAGTAAACGATACCTATGGACATGACATCGGCGATACTGTTTTGGTTGAAATGGTTACGATTTTAAAACAAAATATTCGCATTACAGATATTTTAGGTCGTTGGGGTGGAGAGGAGTTTCTTATCATTTTACCTGAAACGAATGCACCACAAGCAAAGCTTTTAGCAGAAAAATTACGAGAAGAGATTGCAAATCATTTTTTCCGTGTTGTTGGAGAAAAAACTTGTAGTTTTGGTGTTTCAGAATTTAATCTCCAAGATGAAGATTCAAAAGAGGTAGTTAAAAGAGCAGATAATGCCCTTTATGAAGCAAAAAAAAGTGGACGCAACAGAGTAGTTGTTTCTAAAGAGTAGTTTTTCTCGGTTATAATTCCAAAATTCAATTCAAGGAAAAAAAATGGCATATTTTGACAAAGTGCAAGTGGGTGACAAACTCTATGGAATGGTATTTGGTTCAGGTGTTGTATCACAAGTGTTTGATGATGGCTACTATAAAATGATGGTCTCTTTCAAAAATGGCTATGAAGTTCCTTATACAGAAGATGGGGTTCCAGGTTGGGGAAATTTTAAAAAACAGACAATTTTTTATAAAAATGATATAGATTTAACCGAAGTTGATTTTACTCCTACAAAAAAAGTTTTATCCCCTAAAAAAATCATCAAACTCAGAGAGAAGAAAAAACTTGAAATCAGACTCCCATCAGGTATCTGGACAGAGTGTAGTAAATGTGTAAAAAAATATATTGAAGAGATGCTCGAAGCAGAAAACTACCATTTATTTAGAAAAAAACAATCTTAATTTCGCACTTTGTGCGAAAGAGAGTGGCATGTGGAAATATAAAACTCTCATTTTCCTCCTCCAAAACAGCTTCTCGTTTCATTTTTAAACAATTCTAAAATTAATTTAAAAGTTTCTTGCAAATAGTAATTTTTATACTTATTGGTAAAGAAATATGTTATTATTTAACTATATCAAGTTAAGGTAGTAGGATGTTTTCAAACTTAAGTATCAAAAAAAAGATGAATTACCTCATAGTGATGGTGACATTTTCTGTTTTTTCGGCAACGATTTTTGTATTTGTGGCAATGAGTTATATAGAGTCAAAGTATGAACACCTACACAAAAACTCTATGTTAGGTGCATTGCAAACACTTCAAATTGAAAAAAATCTCAACTTTGTAAGTCGTACAACACGCGATATTATGCTTGGAGGCGATTATGATAAGAGCATCACTAAGTTAGATGAATCGATTGAAGAGTGCAGAAAACTTTTTTTATCTTTAGAGAAGATGATGGCACAAGATAGCTCACTTAGCATGGTACAAGATGCAAAAAGTTCTACAATGCTTTTCTTGGATAACTCATTGGCAATGATGAAGTCTCTAAAAAAAGAGGATATCGAAAACAACAAAACACATATTTACAAAAAATACCAAACGGATTTGACACCAGCCGCAGATGCTTCAAGAGTTGCATTCAAAAAACTTGTTGAGTTCAAACAAAAAGAACTCAATAGTGATTCCATTGCTCTTGCAGATAATCTGAATTTTTATAAATATCTCGTCCTTGTAGCTGGAGTATTTGTTGGTTTTGTTGTTCTTATCGTAGCGACGCTTATCAGCTCTTCGATTACAGAAGGAATCAAAAAATTCACTGCCTACATAGGTTACTCAGCAAATGGGGATTTTAGTCAAAAATGTACTCAAGCTACTTACGACACAGAACTAGGCGTTATGGGAAGGGAACTCTCAAAACTTCTTTCTCAGGTTGAACATACAATCAATGAAATCAATACAACTATTACAGATGCCTCCAAAGGTATTTTCACTAAAAAAATCTCTTCTGAAGGCATGAATGGTGCATTCATTGTAGCAATCGATAATGTTGGCAACAGCGTAGAGATTATGAAACAACAAAACAAAAAAGTTCAAAGAGATGCTTTTAATGCCCAGCTGAGTGCAAAAAGTGTTAATGTTTCTGAATCATTATCTCTTATTTTAAATGATTTGCAACACAATATCCATAATTTAGAATCGATTACAAATGACACAAAATCAGCCGCTGGTTTAGCAAATGATTCAAGAGAGAGCATCAATACGATTGTCAATAATCTCAGTGAATTAAATGAGCAAGTCAATAATAATAACCATAGCATAGGTGAACTCGCAAATCAAGCAAATAACATCACATCTGTTATCGAACTTATTACCGATATCGCAGAGCAAACAAATCTTTTAGCTCTCAATGCTGCAATTGAAGCAGCGAGAGCTGGAGAACATGGGCGAGGATTTGCTGTTGTTGCAGATGAAGTGCGTAAGTTAGCAGAGAGAACACACAAAGCGACAAGTGAAATTTCTGTATCTATTAAATCTCTCCAACAAGATATGAATGATATTCAATCAAGTTCTGATACTATGAAAGACACAGTCCATCACTCTACACAAATGATAAATAGTTTCGAAGGAACACTCGTAGAACTGAGTGAAAATTCTACAAAAATTGTGGGGCATTCGTACCACATGGAAAATAGTATCTATATAGTTTTAGAAAAACTTTATCATATTCTCTACAAATCTCGTGCGTATAACTCTATTATCTCACTCAAAAAAGTGCTACAAGAGGAGAATACACATGATTGTAGCTTTGGTAAATGGTGTGATGGAGAAGGCAAAGTAAGATTTGCACATACAAGCTCATTCAAAAATTTAGAAACTTCACATGCTACTGTACATAAAAATGCAAACAATAATCTTGTTTATCTTGCTAAAAATGCGGAAGAAGATACGCTTCAAAATAGTTCCACTATCATCAAAAATTTTGATGATATGGAAGAGGCTTCAAGTGCATTATTTAGCACAATGGATAAAATGCTCGAAGAATCAAGAGCATAAGCTACATTTTTGTAGCTAGTTTGTGGTACACTATAGCAAATAATAATAAAAAAGGGGGGAAGTATGAGTAAACTGTCCATCAAAATTCAAACGATTGCACTTATCAGCATCGCTTTAATTGTATTAGGTACTGTAGTTGGGATAACTGCTATCTCAAAAAGTAAGTCATCTCTTTTAGAAACGGCAAATCAAAGACTTGAGTCACTTAGAGATATTAAAAAAACTCAGATTGAGAACTTTTTTCATGAACGCACAGCTGATATAAAGGTACTTGCGCACTCAGATAATGTAGAAAGTTTAGTGAAAGATTTGATTTTTGTTCATAAAGAGCTGGAAGTAGCGGGGACTGACCCTTATCCAGTAAAAAATCAACTTGCTACTGACAAAATAAAAGATCATGAAGAGTTCTTTCAAGCATATCAAAAAGAGTACGGCTACTACGATATTTTTATCATCTGTGCAAAACATGGACATGTTATGTACACAGCAGCCAAAGAATCTGATTTTGGAGCAAATCTTAGCAGTGGACCTCTAAAAGAGAGTGGTTTAGGCGAAGTTTATAGAAAAGCTCTTGCAAATAATGGTCCTGCTATTGTAGATATGAAACCTTATGCTCCAAGCAAAGGTGAACCAGCCATGTTTTTGGCAACACCAGTTGTAGTAGATGGTGAAATCAAAGCTGTTCTTGCATTTCAAATCAGTGATGCTCAAATAAGTAAGGTTATGAGCTATAGAGAGAGCTACGGTGAAACACAAGAAGATTATCTTGTTGGTCCAGATAAGCTTATGAGAAGTGATAGTTTTTTAAGAAAAGAGACACACTCTCTTAAAGCATCTTTTGCAAACCCTACAACTGGTTCTGCTGATTCAGACGCATCAAAAGCAGCATTAGAAGGAAAAACTGGAATAATCGAAGCTGCAGGATTTAGAGGAAATCCAAATTTAATGGCATATGCTCCTGTAGAAATTGGGAAAGATTTGAAATGGGCTGTAATTTCCAGAATAGGTAAAAAAGAAGTTCTCGTAGTGCCTAATGAAATCCGTAATGATATTATTATAGAATCTATTATTGTTCTTGTTGTTATATCTCTTATTGCAGTATTTATTGTCAATATGAGCATAGCAAAACCTATAGAAAATTTCAAAAATACGCTTCTCAAAATCAGCTCTACGAAAGATTTAACACTCAAAGCGGATGAGAACGCCCCTCAAGAACTCTCTGAAATGGCACACGGTTTTAATGCTCTTCTTGTTTCACTCAAAGAACTCATCGAAACAGCTAAACAAGGAGCATCCGAAAATGCTTCTATCGCTCATGAACTCTCAACAACCGCTTTGGGTGTTGGAGGAAATGTTGAAAAATCTGTAACCGTGATAGACCAAGCAACTGTAAAAGCAAATGAGATAAAAAATGAGATACTCATTGCAATAAGAGATGCTCAAGAGAGTAAAAAAGATATCGTCAAAGCAAACGATAACCTCAATGCTGCACGCAATGACATTGTGAACCTAACTTCAAAAGTACAACAAAGTGCTGAACTTGAAATCGAACTCGCACATAGAATGGATACACTCTCAAATGAAGCCAATGCAGTAAAAACTGTTCTTGAAGTTATTTCAGACATCGCAGACCAAACAAATCTTTTAGCACTTAATGCTGCCATCGAAGCAGCAAGGGCGGGAGAACATGGACGAGGATTTGCAGTTGTTGCTGATGAAGTGCGTAAACTCGCAGAAAGAACACAAAAATCACTCACAGAAATTAATGCGACTATCAATGTGATTGTGCAATCCATTGGCGATGTCAGCGGACAAATGAACTCTAACTCAGCAGATGTACAAGAACTCGCAAATGTTTCTACAGAGGTAGAAGAAAAAATCAATGCAAGTGTAAGTATTGTCAATAGTGCTGTAAAAGCAAGTGACAAAACTGTAACTGACTTTGAGACAACAGGAAAAAATGTTGAATACATTGTTTCACAAGTTTCAGAAATAAATAAACTCTCCTCAGTAAACGCTAGAAATGTTGAAGAAATTGCAGCTGCGGCTGAACATCTAAACTCTATGACAGACAGTTTACACGCTAAACTTGAAACATTCCGCACTTAAAAAATTTGTCCTCATAGGTGCCTCCACAGGAGGTCCAGGACAAATTGAACGAATTATCAATGCTCTGAATCCACTTCAATCCACAGCCGTTGTAATTGCACAGCACATGGTAGATGGATTTATTCCAAGTTTTGTGAATAGACTCAAAAGCAAAAGTAAAAATCCCATTCAAATGGCACAAAACAGTGATTTTATTGAGGTTGGAACTATCTATATTTGTAGCGGATATACACAAATCAAACAAAATATGTCCACACTCTATTTTGTACAAGAAGTATCACCCAAAGATACTTATAACCCAAATATTAACCTTTTGTTTGGCTCCTTTACAAACTTTACAAATGACTTTGAAACTTTAGCCGTAATTCTCACTGGCATTGGAGATGATGGGGTCACTGGATGTAAAGATTTAAGTTTAAGAGGTGCAACATGCGTCACAGAGAGTGAGCAGAGTGCGATTGTAGATGGTATGCCATCCAGAGCAAGAGTTCTTGTGGAAAACATTACAATTGCAAATATGGACAATATCATAGAATTAATAAAGGAGTTTTGCGAATAATGTTTAGTTTTTTCAAAAAGAAAGAGCCAGTAATCGAAGAAAAATATGTAGAAATTGTAGAAGATTATACAGATATTATGCCCATCGCTCAATATTTTAAGAATGAAACTGGCGTCACTTTTGACAAACAAATGAGCATCTTAAAAAGTAAAGTAATCACTTTTTGCAAACAAAGAGAGATCCACTCATTTACAAATCTTTTGAATACTGTAAACACAAATAGACAAATCAAACAAGAGTTGATCGACGCTTTAACAACAAATGAAACATTCTTTTATAGAGAGTTTCAACAAATCAAAGAGCTAGTAAAGCTTGTCAAACAAAGTAACCGGCATGTGGATATTTTATGTGCTCCTTCTGCAACGGGAGAAGAGCCATATAGTATCGCTATCGCTCTTTTAGAAGAGGGAGTTTCACCTAGTGATTTTCACATCATTGGCATAGATATTAATGCAGATGCCATCCAAAAAGCAGAGGAAGCAATCTATAGAGAGAGAAATGTAAGAAATTTAACACCTCAAATCATAAGCAACTATTTCAGTTACAACGATGGAAAGTATCTTTTAAACAACACCATCAAGACACTTGTAAGTTTCAAAATTGCCAATATTTTTGATAGCTCTTTTAAAGATTTAGGAAAATTTGATTTTGTTTTTTCAAGAAATATGCTTATCTATTTTGACAAAGAGACAAAACTCAAAGCAAAAGAGATTTTAGAAAGTATGCGAAAAACATCTGAAAATGCTGTTTTTTTTGGACATGCTGACCTTTTTTAACCCAAATTATGCAATAGATATTTCTAAAAATCGTTTATGCTTGTGCTTAAGGGATGTTTAGTAAAAATTTTAAGCCACCTTATTGGTGGTGTAAATTTTTAATGAATATGCCTTGAGTGCAATGATGAATGATTTTTTTAATTTACTATTGCATAATTTGGGTTTAGTCCCAATCTTGATACTTATCGCTTGTGTGTTTATCTTTTTTGTAGCGTCTAGCATTTTTACTTTTTTCAAGCTGGTTTGAGCTATAGAGAATATCTTCTTTAATTGTTTGCATATCTTTGTCAGACTCTTTGAGCGTAATCATTTTTTGCACTAACTTTTGCAAATCTTGCAGGTCACCTTTATAGAGTGCCACGGCATCTACTCTATTAAAAATCTTCAGAGAGTTTTCTATTTTTTTGTCATACCCCTCTTTGCTCAGTTCATGTGTACTTGAGAGATAAGAGATAATACTACTATGAAATCTCTCCAAAGCTCGTATATAACGAAGTCGTGTTGCGTTGTCTATAGCTTTTTGAGATGCTGCCATGCGTACCTTATTTTTGAACTATTATTTATTTAAGGCTATAATTATACCCTCAAAATCAAATATGGAGAAACAATTGAAAAATATTTTCATTGCACTTATTCTTTTACTATCTTCACTTCATGCAGCGGTCTCTGCTGAATACTCTTCACAAAAAGTTTTAGATTCTAAAATACCTATCGTTGATATTAGAACCAAAGGCGAATGGGTAGAGACAGGTCTTGCTCAAGGTGCGATACCTATTATGTTTTTTAATGAACAAGGTGGATACAACATAGAAGCATTTATCAAAGAACTCAATGCAAAAGTTGACACAAAAAAACCGTTTGCTCTTATTTGCCGTACTGGAAGCAGAACCAAAATAGTTTCAAATTATCTCTCCGCTGAGTTAGGATATCAAGTCACAGACCTTCAAGGTGGCATGGTGTATTACAAATCACTCAACCTACCTGTTGTTCCTTATAAGTAATGCCAACAGCAATCAAGTTTCTCTTCTTTCTTAGCCTAAGAATCCTTATCACTTTTGTTTTTTTAGGCTCTATTATCTTTTTACTTTGGGGTGCTTTGTATCTTTTGCTCGTCAAATAAAAAGATTCTATTCAATCAAATAACGAAAATCTTTGAGAATATTTTTGGCTTCTTCACTTCTAAAAAAAGTATAAACCTCTTCTACTTCTCTCTTGGCTTTGGCACTTTTGAGCATGACAATCTTTTGGTCAATAGGTACATAAGTTTTAGAACAAATTTCTAGCCAATCTCTATCTTTTATAAACTTTTGCATCTCTTGCGTAAAAAGCAGAGATTTTGGAACAATGGCTATCTCATTTTCTTGAAGATGAGAGAGCGTTGAAGGCGTAAATTCATGCACATAAGTGCTTTTTTGTTTTGCTGATTCATACACTTTTTCATGTTTCATAGCATCTGTTGCAGCATTTTTATATTCCGTTTTCTCTAAAATCAAAACTTTTGTTATTTTTTTTTCTTCCAAAAGCTTTAGTCCTTTGTTATAGTCGGGTTGCCAAGCACTAAAGAGAGCTAACTCCTCTATCGCATAAACTAGAGGTTCTTCGCTTTTGCCCTCTTTATAAAGCGACTCTACAAACTCCTCATCCTCAGAGAGTATCAAATCATATTTTGTTTGACTCTCTTGCAAATCTTTTAGCTCAGGAATATTGGCATGTGTAACTATTATTTTTGTATCCGCATGGTGTTTATTAAACTCCTTTGTGATAGCCTCTAAGGCATAGAGAGTGTTATCTGAGGCAACGACTTGCACCTCACCTCCAAAGAGTGACACAAAAAAAGAAAAAGAGAAAAGAAGTAATTTTTTTAGCATGGCTCTACTCTAATATTACAAAAGTGATTTAATAACATTACTCACACCTTGGTGCAAGTTATAGCTTGAAATAGGAAAATCTAAAGATTCATCTTGTAAGTTGATATTGTATCGTGCAAGATATGCACCCAAGAGTTCTACTGAAATAATTTCATACTCTTGGCATGTGGAACTGTCATACTTTGTTCTAAGTAGTTTCCCTGCTTCGTTTGATTTTTGGAGTGTAAACGCCAAAGTTTTCAGACTTACCAAATCATGAAAACTCAAAAACAATTCAGGAGTAAGCTCAGACACAGGAGCACCCTCAGGAGTAAAAAGCATATTTTTCTCTCGAAGCGGAATAAGTACACTCAAGATAGCTTCTGTAAAAGGAACCACTTTATCCCCCCAAAAAGGAGATTCATTTCTCTTTTGTAACTCTATCTCTATTGTCTTTGTAATCGTTGCAACATCACTGTTTTTAAATAGTTCATAACTCTTTTGTGTCATATCTGCTCTTTTGTAAAATAAATTTCTATAATGATACCTTTTTAGTATAATTTCACTTTTAAAAAGGAGATCTACTTTGAAATTCAACAAAAGTTTTATGACCAACTTGATAGCTGTAGTGTTTGTGGGCTTGTCCTATTTTGTAGAGAATGAGTGGAAAATATTTATACTCAATGCTGGACTTTTTGCTCTCTCTGGAGCGATTACAAATCAGTTAGCCATCCACATGCTCTTTGAAAAAGTTCCTTTTCTCTATGGTTCAGGTGTTATTCCTGCACGATTTGAAGCTTTTAAAAATGCGATTAAAGAGCTTATGATGCGTGAATTTTTTACATCACAACAACTCGATGCTTTTTTTGCGAATGAGGAGAAAAAAATCAATCTGCAACCTATTATTGAAGAGACCGATTTTTCACCTGCATTTAATGCACTAAGCAAAACTGTGATGGAGTCTTCATTTGGCGGAATGCTTGGCATGTTCGGTGGAGAGAGTGCCTTAGAAGGGTTGCGTGAACCTTTTTCGCTTAAGATGAAAAGTGCCGTAATTGGGATTGTAAACTCTGAAGCTTTCAACCAAACACTCCAAACACACATGCAAAGTTCATCACTGAATAACGATTTAATCACATCTATCGAACAAGTGATTGATGCAAGACTTGCAGAGCTTACACCACAGATGGTCAAAGAGATTGTTCAAAAACTCATCCAAGAGCATCTCTCATGGTTAGTCGTTTGGGGTGGTGTATTTGGAGCGTTGATTGGAGTAACTAGTTCATTTTTTCTCTAAATTTGCAAGAAGCCTAAAATCTATTTTAGGCTCTATTTATGCACTTCTATCACCGCATCAGCGATTTCTATGATATCGCCATCTACAATCTTTGCTCTTTTTCTCAACTCAACTTCGCTATTTCGCTTTACATATCCCTCGGCAATAAGCATTTTTGCCTGAGCACCACTATCGACCAAGTCCAAAACTTTTAAAAGTTTAAAAAGCTCTATATACTCATCTTGAAGTTGAAATTTCATCTCACTTTTCCTTTGTATCTGGGCTTGTTGTGCAACTTTTACACATGCCCTTATAAATTACATCCATTACTGTATGCCCCTCAAGTTCGAGGGGTACAACATTTTCTAAACACTCGATATTGCTACACTGATTACAGATAAAATGAGCATGTGGAGACTCTTGGAGTTCGTAATAGCGTTTTTTATCATTGGACTCAAAACTACTGACTATAGATTCACTCTCAAATTTTGAAATATTTCTATAGAAAGTTGCTTTGTCCATGCTAATTTTATCTTTGATATCTTCAAAAGATATTGGCTTATGTTGTGTGCTAAGAAGTGCCAAAAGCTCTTTTCTTGCTGTGGTCACTTTGAGATTTTTCTCTTCAATAATATTTTTTATTTGCATGGCTGTATTTTATCACTTTATTTCTTTGTCATATCTTATTACAAATGCAACTAAGTTGCATTTAAGTAGCCCAAAAGTACAATAGCGGTTCAAAATATCATAAAGGATGGCATGTGGAAAAAATTATTATTGCGATGTTTATCGCTCTCTCATCTGTGGCTTTTGCGAAACCAACCATTGTTGTAAGCATTCTTCCAGAAAAAACATTTGTAGAAAAAATTGCGAAAGATTTAGTGGATGTAACAGTTATGGTTGCACCAGGGAGTTCTCCTCACGCCTATGAGCCAAAATCATCTCAAATGGTTTCTATCTCCAAAGCAGATGTTTACTTTAGCATCGGTGTTGAGTTTGAAAATGTTTGGATTGAAAAGTTCAAATCACAAAATCCAAATCTCAAATTTGTCAATTTAAGTGAGCAAATCACAAAACTTAAAATGGCAGAACATCATCATGATGATGAAAAAAAACATGCTAACAAAGAGGAGAAACATGCCAAAGATGCACCACACCATGAGGAGCATGATGCACATGACGGACTAGACCCACACACTTGGACTTCTCCAAAAAATGTACTGCTTATGGCACACTCTATCTATAAAACACTCCTCGATATAGACCCAAAAAACGAGCAATTGTATAAAACAAATTTCGATGCTTTTATCAAAGAGATTGAAGATACCGATGCTCAAATCAAAGAGATATTCAAAGATATGCAACCAAATAGCAAATTTATGGTGTTTCACCCATCATGGGGGTACTTCGCACAAGAGTATGGTTTGACACAAATCGCTGTGGAAGTCGATGGAAAAAATCCTAAACCAAAAGAGATGATTACGATTATAAAAGAGGCAAAAGAGGAAAAAGTAAAAGCTATCTTCACACAGCCCGAATTTTCAGACAAAAGTGCTAAAATTATAGCCAAAGAACTTGGTATAAAAGTAGAGGCTGAGTCTCCTCTTGCTGCTGATTGGTCTTTGAATCTCATCAAAATGGCAAAAACAATTGCAAACAAAATTTAGTGTACGCGTTCTTGAAATAACAAATCTCTCATTTGCATACGACAAAGAGTATGTACTTGAGAACATCAACTTGAGCGTTGACAATCAAGACTTTTTGGTTCTCATAGGACCAAATGGTGGAGGAAAAAGTACACTTGTCAAACTCATTTTAGGTCTTAATCCGATTCAAAAAGGTTCTATCAAAATTTTCGATAAACCATCTGGGCGTAAAAATCTCTCTCTCATAGGATATGTCCCTCAAAATACAAACATTAATACTAACTTCCCAATCAAAGCGATTGAAGTGGTTATGATGGGACACACTTCTCATCAGAGAGCACTTTTTGGATACAAAAAAGAGGAAGTTGCACATGCCATGTATCTCCTCAAACAAGTTGGAATGGAAGAGTTTGCTCAAAAAAAGATAGGCTCTCTCTCAGGTGGTCAACGCCAACGCGTCATGATAGCTAGAGCATTGTGTGCCAATCCAAAAGTGCTTCTTTTGGATGAACCGACCTCAAGTATCGATGCAGATGGACAAAAACAGATTTATGAACTCCTCCGTGAACTCAATAAAAAAATCACTGTTATTGTCGTGAGTCACGACCTTTCCGTCGTCTTGGAATACGCTACAAAAGTTGCACATATCAATAAAAAATTAGCCTTCCATGATTTAAGTTCTATCAAAAAAGAGCTTGATATCCAAGGAAATCATATCTGTGAAGTAGAACTCCTCCAGATGTTAGGAAAATGTAAATGCTAGAAGCCCTCTCCTACGAATTTATCCAAAATGCCATCATTGCAGGGATTTTAGTCAGTCTCATTTCAGGAATTATCGGCTCACTTATCGTTGTGAATCGTATGGTTTTTTTAGCAGGTGGCATTGCACATGCCGCGTATGGTGGAATTGGAATAGCTATTTTTTCTGGTTTTTCTATCTTCTTGGGAACAACACTTTTTGCTGTTGCAGCTGCACTTATCATGGCATTTGTCACGCTCAAACAAAGAGAGAACATCGACACCTTCATAGGTCTTATCTGGGCTGTTGGAATGGCGATTGGGATTATTTTGGTGGATTTGACTCCAGGGTATAATGTCGATTTGATGAGCTACCTGTTTGGTTCTATTTTGGCGGTCAATCGAGAAGATTTGTATTTTATGGGTTCTTTATTTGTTCTCATTCTTTTTGTTATGACATTTTGGTACAGAGATATTTTAGCAGTTTCATATGACAGCGAATACGCCTCACTCAGCGGAATTAATGTTAAGTTTTTTTATACACTTATCCTGATTTTATCGGCTCTGACAGTTGTTATTGCCATCAAAGTTGTTGGTTTGATTTTAGTGATTGCACTACTTACGATTCCTATCTATATCGCACAAAATCTCTCCTCGTCCCTCTATAGCATGATGCTCATCTCAGGAATAACTGCTTCACTCTTTACGATTATGGGGCTTTGGCTCTCATATAGTTTTGATTTGACTTCTGGTGCGTGTATTATTTTAGTTGCAGCTCTTTGGCTTATGATATTTATGATTGTTCAAAAAATAAAATGAAAAGATTTCTCCTCCTCTTTTTACTCTTACAAACACTCCTTTTTGGATGTGCCACATGCCAACTAATGGTTCCAACAGCAGAACTCCATATAGATTTACAAACCAAAGAGAACCGTATCAACAATATCCGTATGGAGTGGCATTTTTCAGACCTCTACTCAGATGAAATGATTAATCAATATGATAAAAATCAAAACAAAGTTTTGGATAAAAACGAACTCGATGTTATTCTCAAGGCAATGCTAGTCTATCTCAAACCAAAAGAGATGCTCACAAAAATTCAATATGCAAAAAATGACACCAATGCCACCACACCAATCAAACCTGAGTACAAAAATTTTACAATTGCGATGACAGATGGTTTTCTTGTTTTTACTTATGACTCCAATGTCAATCTAGCGATTGAGGATAAATCCTCTTTGAGTCTCTCTTTTGAAGATAATGAGTCCTATTTTGCTTTTGTTGCTACAAAGATAAATGTAGGCGAGAGCCAGTTTGCTCATACAGAGAATCTCTACCTCTTCACTGCTTCTGTACTTTTTTCCCACATGCCAACACAAAATGCAGTTGCACCAAAAGAGGAGATTAAAAAAGTTCAAGAGCTGAGTCAAACCAAAGTCACAGAAGTGCAAATGCCAAAAGAGGAGACATTCCAAGCAAATATTCTCAAAGAGAGTATTACTAAAATCAAATCTCTTTTTGAATCTATCAAAGATGAAAAAAATCCGCTCACTTATCTCTTTTTACTCTTTTTTGCTTATATTTATGGAGTCATTCACGCTCTTGGACCAGGGCATGGAAAAACACTTGTGGCTAGTTACTTTTTAAGCAATGAACGCTCCTACTCCAAAGCTCTCTTTGTCTCGTTGGCAATCGGTGTTGTTCACACCTTCTCAGCTTTTATTTTGACTCTTATAATTTACTTTTTTGTCAATACATTTTTAGCACAGTTTTTAAATGATGCTGTTTTTTACACAACAAAAATCTCAGCCCTGATTATTATTCTCATCGCTTTGTACCTCATTTATAAAAAGTATAAAGCGTATAAACTCATAGCAAATAGCAAAAAAAGTAGTGAATTTACATTTAGTACCACTCCACATGCCAATACATGTGGATGTGCTTCGTGCAAGGTCGATACAAACTCTACGGATATGGCACTCATCATCTCCGCTGGAATCATCCCCTGCCCTGGAACTGTTACTATTTTTATCTTCTCGCTCTCGCTTGGTTTGTATTATGCGGGATTTTTATCGGCTTTTGTAATGAGTCTTGGTATGAGTACCATCATCTTTTTCTCAGCTATCCTCAGTGTAGCTATCCGTAAAAAAACTCTCAATACAAACTCAAATCTCAAAAAATATTTAGAATATGGAAGCTTATCGGTTATACTCATCCTAGGGTTTGTTTTACTCTTGGCATAATTTTTACAAAGGCATACTAAAATGAAAATTGATGGACGATTTTGGCTTACAAAAAAAGGAGAGAGTTTTTTAGGTTCGGGAAGAATCGAGCTTCTTGAGAGAATCCAAAAAACAGGTTCCATCCATGCCGCAGCAAAAGAGATGAAAATGAGCTATAAAGCCGCATGGGAGCGAATCAATAGCATGAATGCTCTGGCAGATGAGCCAATTATAACAAGAACAATCGGGGGAAAAGGGGGTGGCGGAACAGTTCTCACACCCTATGCACACGAACTTATCGCCACATACAACCGTTTTAATGAGCTTCATCGTCAATTTATAGACCGCTTTGCAGAAGCTGGAGATGACCCAGAGAAGTTAGCAAGAATTCTGAGTAGAACTTTTTTAACAACAAGTGCAAGAAACCAACTTCCATCCAAAATCAGCGAAATACACTTGAGTGGACTCCAAGCAATCCTTCACTTATCCATCGCTGGTGGTGAAACTATTCGCTCAAGCATTACAGCCAAATCAGCTCAGAACATGGGTCTAGCCGTAGGAAGTGACATCTATGCAATCATAAAATCAAGCGATATCACCATCACAAAAGAGCCTCCACTTCCACATGCCAACAGCAATATCTTGGAAGGAAAAATCAGCTCCATTGAAAATTCTCAAGACTCCATAGAGATTGGTTTAGCCCTCAGTGAAAACACCACGCTCATCGCTCTTCTCAACACACAAAACTCAAACACATTTGAAGTTGGAGACAAAGCTTACGCACTCATCTCCATAAATAATATCATCATAGGTTCATGATACACTACAACTTACTTTATAATATCAAGCAATTTTTAAATTAAACGGTTATACAATGACAGTATGAATGTAGGACTTAGCACACTTTATAATATCGGCTCTAATTACTCTATAAGACTCAATGATAAAGAGGTTCTTGTTTATGAGGAAGATGGCACGAAAATAAAAAGTGCTACTACTAAAGAAGAAGAAAAACTCAAAAAAGAGCAAGAGAAAAAACAGGTTGAAAAATCATCTGATACATTAAGTCCTGATGAAGAGCGGCTTGTAAAAGAATTAGCTGCACGCGATGCCGAAGTCAAAGCACACGAAGCAGCACACCAAGCTGCTGGTGGAGGTATGACAGGTGCAGCCTCTTATACCTACCAACAAGGACCTGATGGCAAAATGTATGCCATAGGTGGCGAAGTCTCAATTTCATCCCCTGCGAGTTCATCTCCAGAAGAAGCTATAAGAAATGCAAGACAGATTATGGCTTCGGCTATGGCGGCTGGAAGTCCCAGTCCACAAGATTTTGCAGTTGCATCAAGTGCAAGAGTAATGGAGATAAAAGCCCAACAACAATTAGCAAAACAACAGCAAGAAGAAGTAATGGGAAAAGAAAGTTATAAAAATGCAGCAAGTTCTTCTGCGGGTGAGAGTTCTAAAAGCAGAGGCGGGATAGATATCCCAGCCTAAGCTTCTGTGTCTAAAACGGAAAAGCCCAAATCACTCATAGCTTTATCAACTAATTCTGTAGCTTTTTGCATCGTTTTTTGCGAAATATCTGGAAGCTTATCACCCCACATTTTTTCTGCATCTTTAAAACCTTGAAGCATTCCTTCACGCCCAGCACGCAATAATTTCTCATCTCCACCAGCACCAGCGATAACAAACTGTGCAATTCTCTCTGATGTTTGTTTAATGCCAAAGATGCCATCTTCACTTACAAGATCTGCTGCTTCATCTTTTGAAAGTTCCGCTATTGGTTTACCTTTGTAACCAATATCACCTAAAAAAGTTTGAAAGTCCTGATAATCTTTAGCAAACTGATCCGCTGGATTCGTAAGATTTGACTGAATGTTTGTCGATTTCAAAGCAAACGCATTTGCATTCTCTTTTATCTGAGCTCGAAGCTCTTGTGCTTCATCTTTTGTCAACTTTTCAGTAAACACTGTTTTCATTGGTGATGTACCTGACGCCTTTTGAGCTGATTGAAGTGTATCGCTCTGTGCTGATTGAACCGCACCCATATTCGCTGATATTTGCATAATCTCCATCCTTACATTAAATTTTCAAATGCCAAACAAAATAGCATTTAACTTAGAAGTAACATCGTCCATATGTTGTTTTATTTAAATTTAAATAAAAATTTGATAATTAAAGATTTATTAGGGTACAATAGTGCCGATGAAAGATGAGGCTCGAGTTCATCTTTAGTGTGTGATTTTGTATAACTGCTCAATTGTGACCCTAAAGACTCTCCAATTTTTGACTCCACTTCTTAAATGAAGCGTATTTTAGACAACAAAGGTATTGCAATGGCAGAATTACTAGACGGAACTGTTAAATGGTTCAATGAAGAAAAAGGTTTTGGATTTATCCAACAAGATAATGGCGGAAAAGATGTATTCGTACACTTTCGTCAAGTAAACAACCCAGGTCATGGTCGTGTTTCTTTAGCTGAAGGGCAAAAAGTAACTTTCGAACTTGGTGAAGGTCAAAAAGGTCCACAAGCTGAGAATGTAACTCCGCTTTAATCCTAAGCTTTTACAGGCCTTGAGCCTGTAAATTTCTCTAATTTTTCACTTTTTTTTCAACTCAATTTTTTAATAAACTTAAACACTCATTTGCAATCTCTTGTTCCTCATCTGTTTTTACAACCATAAGCTTAACGCTACTTATTTTGGTGGAAATAATTGTAGCGTTTCTCTTGTTCTGTGCGTAATCGAGTTCAATTCCACATGCCAAAGATTCAAGAACCATCTCTCGAATATACGCCGAGTTCTCACCAATGCCACCTGTAAAGACGATAGCATCCACACGACCCAAAAGTGCCATATAGCCACCAATATATTTTTTGATTCTACGCACCATCATCTCAATTGCTAGTTGTGATTTTTCATCCCCAAGCTCTATAATCGTTCGGACATCATTATTTTTGCAAATTCCTATCAAACCAGATTTTTTGTTAAGAAGTTTATCAATCTCATCAATGCTCATGCCAAGTTCTCTATGGAGATGTATCACAATCGCAGAGTCAATATCGCCACATCGGCTTCCCATGATAAGCCCCTCAAGCGGAGTAAAACCCATAGAAGTATCAACACTCACTCCCCCTTCAATCGCACAGGCACTCGAGCCATTCCCAAGATGAAGTGTGATGATATTGAGTTCCTCACTCTTTTTTTGTAATATTTCGGCTGTTTGTTTTAGAACAAAAGCATGAGAAGTCCCATGGAAACCATATCTTCGTATCTTATGCTCTTCATAAAGTTCATACGGAAGAGCATAAAGATACGCCTCTTGTGGCATGTGGGAGTGAAATGCTGTATCAAAAACTGCGATTTGAGGTACATCAGGAGCTTTTTTCATAGCCACCAAAATACCCTCTAAATTCGCTGGATTGTGCAGAGGTGCGAGAGGTATCAGAGCTTCAATTTTCTCTAGCACACTTGCATCAATGAGCGTAGATGTTTTAAACTCCTCCCCGCCATGCACCACTCTATGCCCAATAGCACTCAAAGAGCTAAAATCTTCTAAGATTTCATGCTTGGAGAGAAGTGAAATAATCTCTTCTAAACCATCATGATGATTTTTGATTACGGAGGTAATAACTAATTTTTTATCTTCATACTCTAAAATTGTGTCAGAGATGAACTCCCCAATTTTTTCTACCAAAATATGTGCCAATACCTTTTTTTCTGGCATGTGGAAAAGTTGAAACTTTATTGAAGAGCTTCCCGAATTGATAACTGCTATATTCATCTCTGTTGTCCTGCTTGAATTGCTGTAATTGCGACTGTGTTTACGATATCTTCGACCAAACATCCACGACTCAAATCATTGATTGGTTTATTGAGTCCTTGAAGTATTGGTCCTATGGCTACGGCATCACTTGAGCGTTGTACCGCCTTGTAGGTGTTATTTCCTGTATTTAAATCTGGAAATATAAAAACGGTTGCATTTCCTGCCACCTTTGAATTTGGAAGTTTTGCCTGTGCTACATCTTTGTCTATAGCTGCGTCATATTGGATTGGACCTTCCACCAAAAGAGATGGATTTTGGGATTTGACGATGTTCGTCGCCTCTCGCACTTTATCCACATCCGCACCGCTTCCACTCGCACCAGTCGAGTAAGAGAGCATTGCTACGCGTGGCTCAATCCCAAAAGCTGAGGCGGTTTTTGCCGAAGAGAGAGCGATTTGTGCAAGTTCGTTTGCATCAGGGTCTTCATTTACCGCACAATCCCCATACACCAAAACTTTTGTACTCAAACACATGAAAAAAACGCTTGAGACGATAGAGATATCAGGAGTTGTTTTGATGATTTGCAAAGCTGGTCGTATCGTATCTGCGGTTGAGTGCGTTGCACCACTGACCATTCCATCTGCATACCCCAAATGCACCATCATCGTTCCAAAATAGTTGGCATGGCTCATCGCATCTTCTGCTGCTTGATAACTCAAACCTTTGGCTTTTCGCATCTCATAGAGTGCTTGGCTAAACTCTTTTGAATACTCAGAGTTTTGATGATCTATAAAAATTGCCTTACTCAAATCCAGTCCCAATCTCATATAGTTTTCTCTCACTGATTTCTCTTTTCCCAAAAGAATAATATCCGCAACCTCGCGACGCAAAATAATCTCCGCTGCTCTTAAAATTCGCTCATCATGGCTCTCTGGCAAAACAATTCTTTTTTTATTGAGTCTTGCCGATTCAAAGAGTTTGTATTCAAACATCATAGGCGTTAAAACCGTACTTTGTGTACTCATAATTTTTGCTTCAATCGCTTTGATATCCACACTTGCGTTAAAAAGTCCAAGAGCAAGAGCGATTTTTCTCCGACTTGAGACTCGCAAACGCGGTTTGACATTGGATAGATTTTTTGCTGTCTCATAAGTATCTGTTTTGACAGACAAAATCGGTATGTTAAAACCACTCAAACCTGTAATCAATTTATGAATGTTTGGATGTTCTCGCATATCAAAAGGAAAAATAATCCCTGTAATATTGGGATAACTCGTAGAGTATAAAGTGCCAATAAGTCCAAGAATAATCTCGGAACGATCGGCTGCCACGATAATTAAATCATCCTCCTCCACATGGTCTAAAAAATTATCGAGTGTCAGTGCTGCAACTTTGACACCACGGATAATTCGCGTCACATCTCCATCGTTTAAGACGACAGGTTTGGCATCGAGTCTATCGATAACATCGCCAATTGTAGGCATATCCAACTCTGGAATTTCTCGTAGCAAATAGGTGCTATACGCATAGTTTTGAAGCTTTTGTTCTAATAATTTGTACTTCTCATCATCAAGACGATTGATGAAAGTTGCAAAATGCGTACACCCTTGGCATGTGGAATTCTCATTTTCTATAAGTATATTTTCATACGCCTCTTGTGCTGTTATATTTTGAGCATTGATGATATTGATATAGGGAGAAGCAAAATTTTGAGCGATTTTGATGTTCAAATCATAGCTAATCGTAGAACTCAAATAGGACTTATGAATCCCTTCACAAAGAACAAAATCATACGCACTCTCAAGCTTTTTAAACTTGATGATGAGTTCATTTATAAGTTCATTAATCTGATTTTGTGCAATCATGCTCTCAACATATTCCACATCAAAACCATACGCATCTTCATACGCCATATCCAACTTATATTTTTCTAGCATAAACGATATATCGCCATCTTCAACATTTTTAGAAAAAATAACAGGACGAAAAAAAGCAACTCTATGAAGATTTCGCTTCAAAATCTCCATCATCCCCATAGAGACAAAAAGTGTCCCCGCACTCATCTCCTGAGCCGAAATATATAATGATTTTATTTTCATGTGTACCTTAGGATTGTTAAGATTTTATAAGTATATCAAAAAGAGGTTGGCATGTGGAAACTAAAAACAGCAATAATACAATTATAAATATTTTAAGTTTTGTAAGAAATTCAATGATTTACTACTCATGATTTGCCTAAGTTCTTAAGATTTTATAACTCTATCAAAATGAACTTGGCATGTGGAAATTAAAAACGATACCCCACACTCACACCAGCTGTAGCGTAGTCATAAGAAGCATTGCCGCCACTTGCAGTAGTT
>JAABQD010000002.1 GCA_011391635.1 Sulfurimonas sp.
CGAGGAGATATCATCTACTAAAATATCATTCGAGAGAAGCGTAGGAGATAAAAAGGAAACTACCGTGTAAAGAATAATTTGCAAGAGAGCAAACAACCGTACAAGAGAATTTTGCGTGATAATTCCCTGCCAAAGGAAGTAGAGAAGAGTGAAACTATCGAGTACGAGAAACAGGGTATGAAAAAAGTGAGGCAAAATCATTACGATTGGAGCATCAAAAGTTACAATATTGCTTACACTTAAAGCACTCAACCCAAAAACAAAAAGGATAGTCGCAACATTTCTAAAACCAACACCACTCAAAAGTGTTATCAGTGCAAAAAATAGCGGTGCGACTATGAGATAGCTAGTCATAATGTTTTGAGTTTATAACGGCTAAGCTCTTTGCCCTTTGTGTCAATGATATGAACTGCACATGCCAGACAAGGGTCAAAAGAGTGCAACACTCTTAAAACTTCAAGCGGTTTTGAAGTGTCTTCTATTTTTATCCCAATAAGTGCCTCTTCATACGCACCTCTCAGACCATCAAAATTTTTAGGAGTAGCATTCCATGTTGTTGGTGCGATGACGGAGAAGTTCTCTATTTTTGCATCTTTTATTTTTACAAAATGTGATAAAACACCCCGTGGTACTTCTAAAAATGCTCTTCCTTTTGTATCTTGAGGTAAAGTGTTAAAATCATATTTACACCAAGTATCTGTATCGTAATACTTGATATTTTGAATAAGACGGGAGACAAGTTTAAAAATATACTCACAAATATAGCTCGTTTCAATAGCTCTTGCACAGTTTCTACCAACCGTCGTGGATAAATCTATAAGTTCCAAATCCGTCTCCATAAGAAATTCATCTACAAAAGATTTGATAAGCTGATTCCCTTTTGAGTAGCTTACAAACACCCTCGCAAGCGGTCCACTCTCCATGGTTTTGCCATCATACCTTGGAGCTTTTATCCATGAATATTTATCATCATTTTTTGCAGTTTTGAGTGTTCCATCTTCATTTAAATCTGTGTAACAAACTTCATTGTTCAATGCATCGCCACAATACCAAGCACGATCCACCTCTTCGGTTACTTTATTCTCATCAAACTCTTCTATTTTACTGAAATCATGTCCATAGATGACACCATTACAAAAGAGTCTCTTCTCACCCTCAAACTCATACCCACCGACGCATAAAAAGTTACCATTTGCCCGACCTGCACCAGCTTTTATCTCCTCTCTATACGCCGTAGCGATGAGTTTCATATCTGGCAGATACGCTCGGTCAATAAACTCTTTTGCCTCTTTGATGATAAAGAGATAATCATTTAATCTTTGAGGATTGAGCATATCAGCAACACTTGTAACACCGCCTACAACGATGCTCTGAGGGTGTGGAGTTTTTCCTCCAAAAATCGCTACTGCTTTACTAATGTTTGTTTGAAATTTCAACGCTTGTAAATAGTGCGAAATCAGAACTAAATTCTGTTCAGGAGTGAGTTTATAATCCACATGCCCCCAATATCCATTGCTAAAGGGTCCAAGTTTTCCAGCTTTGACAAAGTTTTGAAGTTTTACAAGTACTGCTTCATAGTGGGTATTGGAGTTTCCAAATGGATTTTTGGAGTATTTATGTGCCTCGATAGATGTCAGTTCTGGGTCTGCAGTTAAGGCACTTGTTACATCCACAAAATCAAGAGAGTGAAGATGATAAAAATGAACAACATGGTCTTGAATAAAAAGAGCCATCGCCATCAAATCTCTCAAAATCTCTGCATTTTTTGGAAGCTTCAAAGAGTAGGCATCTTCCACACAACTTACAGCTGCACGAAAATGGGAATTTGTACAAACACCACAAATCCTACCAGCCAAAAGCCCAGCATCACGCGGGTCTCTGTTTTTTAAGATAATTTCTATGCCACGAAAAAGTTGTCCACTCACGAATGCTTCTTGCACAACTCCATTCTCATCTACTTCAACTTCAGCTCTTAAATGCCCTTCTATTCTTGTGATTGGGTCAATTACAACTTTACGCATCTTCAACCTTCCTTTCATTTGCATACTTATCAAAAAAACCAACTTCCACACATCCCATACATCCATGTCCAGCCTGAACAGGCCAACTTGTGCCACTGTTAAACTTCATGGTCGGGCAGTTTACATTGGTGTAAGGACCTTTACATCCCATCTCAAACAGACAATACCCTTTTTTCGCACCAGCGTCGCCCCACTCTTGCACAAATTCGCCAAGCTCATAATGCCCTCTTCGCTCACAGTTGTCATGCACTCTTCCCTCATACGCCCATAAAGGACGGTTAAATTTATCAAGTGGTGGCAACTCTTCAAACATGATGTAAGAGAGAAGCGTTCCTACGATATTTGTAGGGTTTGTTGGACACCCTGGAATATTTATAATATCACTTCTGCCAAGTGCCTCTGCAACCCCCACTGCGCCCGTAGGATTTGGGAATGCTGCTACAACGCCACCATCAAGTGCACAACTTCCAAGTGCAATAACAAGTGCCGCATCTTTTGCACATTTAGTCAAAAGTTCTAAGCCTGTTTCGCCTTTTGGTCCAATGCGAAGATATTTTCCATCCATCGCCAAAGGAACTGCACCCTCAACTATCAAAATGTACGCACCCTTTTGGTTTTTGATAATATCTTCTAAAATCGTCTCGCTCTGATCCCCGCTCGCACTCATCAAAAGTTCATGATAATCAAGCGATATATAATCAAAAATCAAATCTTCAATAGCTGGATTGGTGGATTTGATGAACGCTTCAGAGTTTCCACTACAATCAGAGAGCTCCAACCAAATAATAGGAACTTTATTGAGATTACAAACTGCTTTTTCCACGATTTGCTCAAAACTTGGATGGAGTTGCATGTTTGCTGTAACCATCGATATCCAGCTATTTATCTCATGTTTTGCAATGTCTAAAGACTCCATTGCTGAGTTGAGATTATCTGTTGTGAGATTATTTCTTGGATGGAGTGTATTAAATTTATCGATTCGCTTTTGAACTTCGGCTATCTCTTTTTCTCTTTTGATATCCTCAGCACTCTTTCTTGGCATATTAGGGTCTATGAGATGTTGTGACTCTTTGATGATATCAGAGACCATAATCTTACATCTGCCGCACACTCTTCCAGCTTGTGAAAACTCTGCCAACTCTGCAAACGATGTTATGCCACTCTGTGTCACAAGAGTAACCAAATCTTGATGATAGACATGTTCACAACTACAAACGAGTCTTCCGCGTTCTCCAATGAGTCTGTTTTGATAGAGATAGTTTATGTCCACCTCATCGCCACTGTTTATGAGAGTTTCGATATAACCTACATCTACATTTGAGTTGATTCCTATAAATCGGGTGAGTTTGTTATCATTTAAAAAATACTCATCCACTCTTTTGTCATCTTTAGAACTAATAAGAACTTTTTCATACCCACAACTAAATTTTGGAGAACAAACATCGACTAAATCAAATTCGCCTACTTTAAGCATGTCGATAGTCGTCTCAAGTTTAAACTCTTTTGCATCTGTACCTAAAAGATGTGCAATTGCACAATCTGCTTGAAGGGTACACTCTTTGACATGTCCTGCGATGAAATTCAGCTCTTGTATCTCTGCACATTCGCCAACCGCATAGATATTTTCATCTTCACTTTGCATAAAAAGATTTGTTAATATTCCCTTTCCACATGCCAAGCTTTCTCTAAAATTTTCACTATTTGGTCTGATGCCTGTGCCAAAGATTAAGAATGGATTGTTGATTTGGAGTTTTTTTGTTTTAAGTGATGTAATCTCATTCTCTTGCACAACATAATCTTCTATCTCATCTTCGTATGAGATTCTAATTTTTCCACCCCTCTGATAGCACTCTTCTATAATTTTTATAGAATCCATAGAGAGATTGATGTTGTAAAGATGTTTACCACGAAGAAGAAGCGTTATGTTTTGTACATTTGACATCTCGTTTAAAGTCTCAAGAAGTTCAAGCCCGATAGGTCCACTTCCCACAACCACGACTTCACGAGAATCGACACCAAGCCTGATATTTTGGCAATCCTCTGCACTTCTGAATACTGCGGCATTTTTGATGTTTTCTATGTTAAAAAGTGTAATGGGAAGAGAGCCTGTTGCGATAATCAATTTATCGTAACTAAACATAGCTTTGTCTGAAAAGACTCTTTTGTTGTGTCTATCTATTTTATTTATTTTTTGATTTAGTTCAAGTTTGACAGTTGGATTTAGAGTAAGAGAAATTCCACTTAAATCTTCTGAACCATCCACAAGACGACAGAGATGAATCCTATCATAAGGTGGATATTTCTCATCACTGACCACCGTAATTTCTAAAGATGCATTTTGTTTTTTAAGACTGTTTGCTAAATATACCGCAGCTATTCCGCCGCCCACGATTACTATTCTCATTTGCAATCCTTCTACATTTATAATTTAATAATACTATCTCGAAAAACTAAATCCTATTGAGGCTTTGTGTATCTCATTATTATAATCAATCAAACTCTCGCCATACCCACTAAATACTTTCGTATAAAGGTAAGCACTTTGAAGAAGTGGATAGGAGTAACTCCCCTCTACAGCTCCATGCCCCTTGGAAGGATTACCTCTCCCCATAAGAGTGTACATGTGTTTACCAGAAAAATAGCTGAGTTTAAGTTCTCCATATCCATAATAGTCCATTATATCAGGATTATCATCTTTGTCAGGATTTTCTGGAAGTCTTGACATAAGTGTCCAATCACTCAAAAGTGTTCCATGTTGCAATCGTAGAGTTGTGTAAACATAATTTAAACTTCGTGAACGATTACCAAGATTATCAGCTGGATTACTATAGACAACCTCACGATTACTTCCTTGACCATTGGATTTATGTGCAAGTGCTATTTTAATAGATTTTAGGTTAATAATATCATCTTCTACCGGAAACTCAATAAACCCTTCTGGATTATAGTTTGTCTCTCGAAATGGTGAAGATTCCGTATAAGTCTGCCAAAATGCATCATGCGAATAAGAGAGATAATATCGCTCTTTGAGACCTAAAAGATTATTTCCAACATTGAGCTTGAGACTCACTTGAAGTTCCGCTTCCGCATTCATATATTTGTCTGTTGGCGTATAGGAGCGATATACTTTTGTAGAATACCCATAAGGAAGGAGATAATTTACCCTGTAGGGCTGCAATCCAAAGAGACCTGAGAGCCAATTATCCATAGAGTGTTTAGAATCTATCTCTTCTGTAATTTCAAACTCCTGATTCGAAGTTTCATTATTTTGACTTGGCATATCATTTGCAAAAAGTGTCGCACCAAAAAGCAGTACCCATAAAAACTGTTTCATCTCTTCTCCTTTAAATATGAACTCTATCTTCTAACGCCCTAGTGAGCGATAAGATATCTATATTTTCCAAACTCACACCCGTTGGGACACCTTGGGCAATTTTAGAAAAATTGAGGTTATACCCACGAAGTTTATCTTCGATATATAAAATAACAGCATCATTTGAAATAGATGGAGTAAGAGCAAAAATAACCTCTTCAATTCCATGATTCACAAGTTCTACTAAATGAGTCACATTAAACTCTTCAAGTGATTCCAAAACAAAATATTTGCCATCAAAAAGACCATTCTCCTCAAGAAGTAAGATATCTTTTGCATTTTCCACAATGCACAACATCGTTGCATCGCGTCTCTCATCTGAGCAGATGTAGCAGAGTTCATCTTCGCTCATCCCTCCACATGCCGAACATTTTTTGAGTGTTCCTAGTGCATCTTCTATGGCATGTGAAATCTTCATTCCAACAAAACTATCTTTCATCAGCATGTGATATGCTAATCTTGTTGCAGATTTTTTTCCAATCGTTGGCAACTCTTGGAGTGCTTCTACAAGGGTGCTGAATTTTTCGAGTGAACCTCTCATAGACTACTTACTTGTACATTTTTTGGAAGTAAAATCCAAAGCTTGAGTGGTGCTTTAAGCTCTCCAGCAATATTCATCGCCTCCTCTCCATGCCCCAAAAACATATCTGCTCTCACAGCACCTTTGATGGCTCCACCTGTATCTTGAGCCATTACAACCTTATTCATACTCTGTTTTTGCGATTTTGCATTCAAATAGAGCATACTTCCAAGAGGAATATATCGCTGATCTACTGCAATAGAACGATTTGGAGTAAGCTCTAATCCAAGAGAACCCGTTGCAGCTTGATCTCTTTGTTCAAAATAGACAACTGACTCATTGTAATTTAACACTTCATCTACTCTACTAGGATTTTCATCCAGCCATTTTTTGATATTTTGAAGGGAAACATCTTCGAGTTTGAGTGCTTGTATCTTGACAAGATAGCGTCCTACAGCTCTATATTTATGCCCATTTTGATTATCAAAGCCCAAAAACATTGTTTCGCCATTATCGAGTGTAATTCTTCCAGAACCTTGTATCTCTAAAAAAAAGATATCCACTTTTGAATCCGCATAACAGATAATATCTGCATTGATATGATTCGAATTTGTCTCTTTTCTCGTGTAATAAGGTACGATTTTATTCCCTTTGAGTTTTCCTCTGAGTCTATAATCTTTGAGAGCTGGGTAGATAGAACTGAGTTCTACGGTAATTAAATCATCTGGCGTATTGTAGATTGGATATTGATATTTGCCATGTTTTGTCAAAGAGGCATGAAGATGCGGTTCATAATAACCCGTGAGCAATCCCTCTTGTTTTGTATTTTCATTTTTGATTTCAAAAGGCTCAAACTCTTTTTCTAAAAACTCTTTTGGATTTTTTACACCTTTGGCTTTAGTGCATATATCACTGTACATTTTCTGTGTTTTTTTTGTACGACAACTATTAACAAATGAGTTTAATGCAGAGTCATGATCCTCTTTTTCCCAGTTTGGAAGCTCTCTGAAGTCACTTTTTATCAGATGTGTTTTTGGCAAAGAGCTGCATGATACTCTTTGAGCGTTCTCCTCTTTAAGAGCATCATCGCCTTCTTCTTCTGTGCTATCGTCACTTTTGGTTACATTATCTTCCACACACTGTTTAAGTTCTGAGGACATCTCAATCTCTTTTTTGGGTGCAACTTCCGGCTTATGAGAACAAGCAACAAACACTAATAAGGTCGTTATTAAAATAATAGGAGTTAATTTCATAAGTGGAATTATACTAATTTTAAACTGCAAAAACGGTATAATTCCGAAAAATATCAATTATGCAGGGTCAAATGGAAAATTTAAGCTACTATGAAATCTTAGAAGTCACACAAACAGCCGACAAAACAACTATCAAAAAAGCCTATCGAGAGATGGCAAAAAAGTATCATCCTGATAAAAATGCGGGAGATGCTGAGGCAGAGCATAAGTTCAAATTGTGCAATGAAGCCTATCAATGTCTCAGTGATGATAAACAAAGAAGTATCTATGACCGCTACGGAAAAGAGGGACTTCAAGGGCGAGGTTCAAGTCGTTCATCAGGTGGATTTGATGATTTAGGCTCTATGTTTGAAGAGATGTTTAGCGGTTTTGGTGGTGGAAGAAGAAGTCGCCAAAATCCAGCAGATATGGAAAAATATTCACTCGATATGAATATAAATATGCAAATTAGCTTCCATGAAGCAGTTTTTGGATGTGAAAAAGAGATAGAGTTCTCCTACAAAAATGCGTGTAGTGATTGTAAAGGCACGGGTGCAAAAGATGGAAAACTTTCCACATGCCAACAGTGTAAAGGTCAAGGTCAAGTTTATATGAAACAGGGCTTTATGACTTTCTCACAAACTTGTCCAGTTTGTAATGGTATTGGAAGTTCTGCTGCTGAAGCCTGTGGAACTTGTCGCGGTGCTGGATACAAAGAGGTAAAAGAAAAAGTTACAGTAAAAATTCCAGCTGGTATCGATTCTGACAATCGCCTCAGAGTCTCTGGCAAAGGAAACATTGGTAAAAAAGGGACGCGTGGAGATTTATATGTCACATTTAGTGTCAAAGCAGACAAACACTTTATCCGAAATGGAAATGATATTTATATAGAGATTCCTGTATTTTTTACTCAAGCAGTTGCTGGAGATACATTCAAAATCCCATCGCTCACAGGCGAATTAGAACTCAAACTTGATGTAGGTACACGCGACAAACAGCATTTTACTTTCAGAGGCGAAGGTATTGCAGATGTTCATGGACATGGAAAAGGAGACTTGATTGCACAGGTTAATATCACCTATCCAAAAAAACTTAACGATGAACAAAGAGAGCTTCTCTCGAAACTTCAAGAATCTTTTGGTTTAGAAGAGTCCAAACCACATGAAGGAATTTTAGACTCTGCAATCGATAAAATGAAAAGTTGGTTTAAATAATCCACAATTTATATTTTATTATCAAAAATTGAGGTAGAATGAACCAATTTTATTCAAATAGCTAAGGGAACGAATGGAACAACTTTTTTTACAATGGCTCAAAGAGTATGGGTATATAGTGCTATTTGGATGGAGTATTTTAGAGGGTGAGATGGGGCTAATCATGGCTGGTATCATGTCCCATACAGGTGACATGTTCCTGCCAATAGCTCTTATTGTAGGTGCTTTAGGTGGTTTTACTGGGGATCAAATCTATTTTTATATTGGGCGATATAACAAAAACTATATCCACTCCAAACTTCGTTCCCAAAGACATAAGTTTGCCATTGCTCATCTCTTACTCAAAAAATATGGTTGGCCACTTATCTTTGTACAACGCTACATGTACGGAATGCGAACAGTTATTCCTATGGCAATCGGAATTACAAAGTATTCATCCAAAACTTTTGCTATCATAAATCTTGCGAGTGCTTTTGCATGGGCTGCTATTACAATCGTTCCTGCTTACTTTTTTGGCAATGAACTTCTTGAACTTCTCAAATGGATGAAAGCAAACTGGTACTTTGCCCTGCCTCTTGTCCTCACAATTGCTGGGAGCGTACTCTACTCTCTTAAACGACTTGAAAACAATATAGCTAAAAAGCGTCGTTTGAGAACTAAAAAAGTGGCAATTCAAGAGTAAAAGTTATATGTTCTGGCATGTGGAACATTTGCACATGCCACTAATGATTGAGCTTATACCCCAAACACTGCACAGTCGTAATAAATTCATACCCTACCTTTTTTCGTAATCGAAAGAGTAGGTTTTTGAGTGCGGAATCACTCATGGTTTTCTCTTGCCAAACATTTCTTTGAATCATATCTGTTGTAACTATTTTTTCGCTATTTGCTAACATCAACTCAACAAATAAAATCTCTTGATTTGCCAATTTAATCCGTGTATCCCCTAATACAAAATCTTTTTTTCTAAAATCATAGCAAAGTCCATTTTTCAACACTACAAGATGTTGCGATGCAGGTGTAAATATATCTGCTATTTTTTGTAAAAGAGCTATAAATGCATCATAACGCAAAGGTTTGAGTTCGTAGGATGTGATGTGTAGAGGAATTGCTTTAAAGAGAAAACTTTCATCTTTATGTGCACTCAAAATCACGATTGGAATCTCTCTGTTTTTCTCTCTTATTGCCTCTATGAAAGTCAATCCATTCCCATCTTGGACCTTGATATCAGAGAAAATAACATCTATTTTATAATCATCAAAAAGCTTCATCGCGTTTTGAATAGTTGGTGAATGATATACTTGCTTAAAATAGAGATTTAAAAACTCCATAGTATTTGTTGCAAACTCTTCATTATCTTCTAAAAAAAGAAGATTGAGACTTTTTAATCCATCCATGTAATAAACTCTATTGTAAAAATCGCACCATCTTTTGTGTTGGCTGCTGTGATAATCCCATTTTGTTTTTCTACTATGTTTTTAGAGAGATAAAGCCCTATTCCCGTACTGCTACCAGAGCCAACATAAGGGAGAAAAATTTTATCTAGTAAACTTTCTTCTATTCCTCCACCATTATCACGAATAGAGATTTTTTGATTTTCTATGCGTATATGAATTTCTGGATTTTCTATCTCTCTTGCTTTAAAATTTTCTCTTGCATTACTCAAAATAGAAAAAATAACTTGTGAAAATTCATTCACATTTCCATAAGTTTGTTCCTCTTCACTCGAAGTAATGTAGATTTGAATATTGTCAAAATAAAATGTTGCTTCAACAATAGATAAAATATTTAAAACACACTCAGAGATAAAATAGTGTTCATTGACATTCGATGATTTATAGAAATTTTTGAAGGTATTAATCGTATCAGCCATAAACATAATCAAATCCTCAGATTTCTCCACCGATTTTTTAAACTCCCCAAGTGAGGGTAAAACTCCCGCTTCTGCTTTTGCTTTATTGAGAAGATTTATAGACGCGAGAGAAGAGAGAGGCTGTTTCCACTGATGTGCTATATGCATCAAAAGTTCACCGATGGCTGCTTGTTTTGCTTGTTGATGTATCATCTGCTCTTTTTGAAGATTTTTTTGTATCTCCTCTTGGACGCGTATCTCTAAATTTTTTTGATAACTTCTCAGCTCTAAATGTGTCGCAACCCTTGATAAAAGCTCATTAGGGTGAAATGGTTTGATGATATAATCCACTCCGCCAAGTGCAAAACCCTTTTCGATATCTTCACTTTTATCTCTGGCACTTAAAAATATAACAGGAATATTTGCAGTTTTTGGATTTTGTTTGAGTATAGTACACACTTCAAATCCATTCATGTGTGGCATCATAATATCCAAGAGTACCAAATCTATATTCTCCTCTTGAAGTGCTATATCTATTGCTGTTTGTCCATCAAGTGCTGTTACAATATCAAACTTTTTAAGTAACTCTACCAAAATATCTATGTTCTCTTTTATATCATCTACAATTAAAATTGTTTGTTTCATTTGAATAGCTCCATTGCCTCATTAAATTTATATTTGCTTACCAATTTTTTTATTTTTATAAAAAACTTCTCATCCTCTTCAGCTAGAATATAAGTATCTAACTCTTCGATAATAGGTTCACATAGATTGGGTCTTCGTTTCATAATTGCAGTTTTAAGATTTGCAAAAAGCTCCTCTTTTTTTTGAACATCTATGACTCTGTTTTTAATCTTTTTATTTTGTGGAAGTGCTGTTTCTATCAAAATAGGATGTTTTTTCATAGGTTCATCCACCTCTTCTAACTCCACTTCAAAAATAAATCTGCTCCCCTCATCAAGGGTACTTTCCACCCAAATTTTTCCATTCATAAGTGCAACAATCTCCTTAGAAATGGCTAATCCTAAACCTGTCCCCCCATATTTTCTTGTTGTACTTGCATCTGCTTGTGTAAAGGAGGAGAAGAGTTTGTCAATATGTTGTGAATCTATCCCTATTCCTGTATCACACACAGAAAATCTAAATCTATCTGCTGCAATTTGTTCAACAACCAACTCAATTTTTCCACGATGCGTAAATTTCACAGCATTGGATGTAAGATTGATGAGAACTTGACTCAGTCTCAAACTATCCCCATATAAATAGAGCGTATCACTCTTATTGTAGATGACTTCGAACTCTAACCCTTTTTCTTCACCAATAACATGAATAATATTACTCACATTATCCAAAAGCTCTATCAAACTAAAATTCACTTTGCTGAGTTCCAATTTTTTGGCTTCGATTTTAGAATAATCAAGTACATCATTGAGAAGTTTGAGTAGATTATTGGAAGCTTTTTCAATCTTTTCCATATAGTTCAGTTGTACTTCATTCAAGTTTGTTTGTTTAACAAGATAACTCATACCCACAATGGCATTCATGGGTGTGCGAATCTCATGCGACATGTTCGCCAAAAAGTTAGATTTCACTTGTGTGGCATTTTCTGCTATCTCTTTTGCCTCTTGAAGCTCTTTATTGATTTGTGATAATCTTCTATTCCAATATACCGCAAAAGAGAGAAGAGTGAGAGCAAAAAGTGCAATTTGCCATACCAGCGTATAATCAATTCCTCTCTCATATTTCACGGCTATCCATTTGTTGAAAATAGCCTGTCTTTGAGATTCACTTATCGAATCTACAGCTTTTTGAAAGAGCCTTAGCAACATTGCATCATCATTTCTTACACCTACACCAAGCTCCCAAAATTCATCAAATTTTCCAGCAATTTTGAGCTCTCCTGTAAACTCTTTTTGAAACATATACCCAACTTCTGCGAGTGTACCAACAAAACCAAAATTTTCTCCATCTTTTACTTTTTGCAAACCATCTCTTGTATTTTCAACATCTACAATATTTAAGTTTGGATATTTTTGTCGCAAAATTTCAGCTGAAGAGTACCCCTTAGGGATTCCCAATCTCTCATTTGTAAAACTTTTAAAATCTACTATAAAAGGAGCATCTAGTTTTGTAGCAAGAACAAGTGGACCCCTGATATACGGCGTTGTAAAGTTCATATACTCTTTTCTTTGAGGCGTTTGCATCGCAAGTGAAAAAATATCACACTTTCTTTGTTTGGCAAACTCTATAGATTCCATCCAATTTTGTGTCTGTACTACCTCTATAGGAATGGTGAGTCTCTCTTGAAAAATTTTGAAGTAATCCGCTGCAAGCCCCACATGCCGACCTTGCGTCAAACTCTCATAAGGCATCCAATCTGGGTCGATACACATCGTAATTTTTTTCTTATTTTTAAGATACTCCTGCTCCTCTTGTGTTATCATAAATCCGTTGGAAGCCTCTTTTAAACTCGAATTTACATCATTTTTGAGTTTGGGATTCAGTACATTTTCCAAAAAGTACCCTTCCAAATTTATAAAATTAAAATCTGCTTTTACAAAACCTAATTTTACATACATATCCGTATTTAACTTTACAAGTTCAGGGCTAACAGAACCTACTTTGTAGATATGTGTTTTAAAAATTTTCTCCGTTTGAATCGCCTCAAACAAAAGTGCATCTTTGGATTTTTTCTTTGAATATTTATCATAGATGAGATCAATAATTTCTCGCTTATTTGCAAAAGCATACTCCCAGCCTCTGTTGGTTGCTTCAATAAATTTTTGCACCATTTGTGGATTTTCAAGTACTGTTTTTTCACTTGTAAAGAGTTCTACATCATAGGAGTAGATACCATAACTTGCTGGATTTAAAATATTATATTTTTTACCCAAACGATTAATATCAAAAGGCTGATTTGTAATAAAAACAGTCATGGCATCCACTTCTCCATGCACAAACTTATCGATAGAAAAATCATGATTTACGAGTGAATAATCGCTATTTTGCACACCTGCATCTTTGAGCATAACACCCAAACCTGTATGATCCATCTCCCATGGCACTGCCATAATAATTTTGCCTCGAAGGTCACTTGGAGATTTGATTTCTGGTTTTGTAAGAAGTGCAAGGGCATTTTGTTTGAAATAAGAAGCCAGAAGTACAATAGGTTTATTTTGAAGTTTTTCTAAGATGAGTGATGAGGATGAAATACCAAAAGTAGATTTACCTTCTATGACTTCATTACTGATTTGAATATTATCATGGAACTCTTTTATCTCAAGTTCGATACCGATATCTTTGTAATACCCTTTTTCAACAGCAGCATAAAACCCTGCAAATTCAAACTGATGTTTCCATTCCAGTTGCAAAGATACTATTTGCACCGAAGCAAACAAAAACAGTGGGAAAAACAGAATAAAAAGTATCTTCTTCATCGCATACCCCTCTCAATAAAACACTATTTTAACACATAATAGTCTCAAAAAAGTCTCAGTCTAAAAGTCGTATAGCTTCGTATGCAACATCCATCATCGTATCAATTTCCTCTTTTGTAATGATATATGGAGGCATAAAATAGATTACATTCCCTAGTGGTCGCAGTAAAACACCATGTTTGAGTCCATACGCATATATTTTGAGTCCCGTGCGGAGTTCTGGAGCATATCCAGCCAATGCAACAACACAAATCATCCCTGTTTGTCGTATTTCTTCCACATTTTCAAGGTTTAAAAAATTTTGTAATTTTTCACCCATATATCTGGCAGTATCTCGATTTTTTTCTATGATATTTTCATTTTCAAAAATATCAAGTGTCGCATTTGCAGCTCCACATGCCAAAGCATTTCCTGTATAAGAGTGTGAATGTAAAAATGCCTTATGTTCACTGTAATCGCAGTAAAATTTTGCATAAATTTCATTCGTTGTTAAAACCACTGAAAGAGGTAGATATCCACCAGTCAAACCCTTGGAGAGTACCAAAAAATCTGGCGTGATGTGGGCATGATTACACGCGAAAAATTCGCCCGTTCTTCCAAAACCAACCATCACTTCATCCGCAATAAAATGGATATCGTATCTATTACACATGCCACGAATCAGTCTTAAAAACTCTGGATGGTACATGTGCATAGAACCAGCACCTTGCACAAGTGGTTCTAAAATAATTGCACTTATCTCTTCTGCCCTTGCTTGACATAAGATTTCAAATCCACATGCCGCTTCTTGTGCCGCTTCTAAACTCATATCGCGTGGCACGGCTGTCTGAATGGAGTGCATCAGCAGTGGCTCATAAGTCTCCTTATAGAGTTTGACATCACCCACACTCAAAGCACCAATAGTTTCGCCATGATAGGAGTTTGTGAGTGAAACAAAAAGTTTTTTATTTTTGCCACTATTTTTGTGTGCATGATAACTCATCTTCAGAGCCACCTCAACACCGCTCGAGCCATTGTCTGCATAAAAGCACTTTTTTAAACCTTGAGGAGCGAGTTTAATAAGTCGCTCAGAGAGTCGTACAACTGGCTCATGTGTAAATCCAGCCAAGATAACATGCTCTAAAGAGTCTAACTGCTCTTTTATTTTTTGATTTATATACGGATTCGTATGCCCAAAGAGATTGACCCACCAGCTACTAATTGCATCTATATAACGATTTCCATCAAAATCTTCAAGATAGATTCCATGTGCTTTTTTGATAGGAATGAGAGGAAGTGTTTCATGGTCTTTCATCTGTGTGCATGGATGCCATAAAACATCTAAATCTCTGTTTTTTAATGCTTCATTGTTCATACTTGTTACCTACTAATTTATTTCAATTTTTTTTGAGAGCAAAGCCAAATTTCATACAAAATAGAGAGGCATTTCATCATAAAATAAACATTATTTTAGCATTTAAATTATAAACTTTAGTGTTATGCCTATTTCAAGACAAGTGATTACATTGACATTTTTAAAAAATATTTTATTAATTTTACTTCTCTCTTTACCTCTTGTTGCATCACCAAAAGTGAAAGTATTTACTTTGCACTCCTATTCGCAAGAGTATCCTTGGACAAAAAATCAGCATGTCGGATTTGTCGAGGGAATCAGTAAATCAAATCAAAAATTTGAGCTCTATACAGAATATTTAGATACAAAAAGATTAGAGCTTACTTCAGAATATGAGAAAAACTATCTCAACTATTTACAACTAAAATATAAAAATTCAGAACCTGATATGATTTATGTTACAGATGATAATGCACTTACATTTATACATAAATATTATAGAGAGTTATTTCCTAATGTGAATGCTATACCTATATTTTTTTCAGGAATCAATAATTTAGCCATGCAAAACATTTTGCCAAGTGAACAATTTGTGGGAGTCTATGAGACAAAAGAGATTAAACCTAATTTGGAACTTATCAAGCAATTTTCACCACAAACGAGAGATATCTATTTTGTAGGAGATGATTCAAGCACCTACTTCAACATACAAAAAGAGATTCAACTCCAAAAAGAGAGCTTTAAAAATCTTACTTTTCATTTTATAAGTGATGAAAAAATCTCAAAAGTCAAAACTATGCTCTCAAAAGAGAGTAAAAATTTTGTGCTATTAACTACAATAGGAAACTTTAAAGATGACAATAACAATACACTCCTCGTCCAAGAATCGATAGAGAAACTCAAAGAAAATCAGAATCTAATCATCTTAAGCATGGAAGATGCTTATATGTTTCATGGTGTGGTGGGCGGATTTGTTACAAGTGGAAATAAGCAAGGTGAAGAAGCAGCAAACTTAGTTTTAAAATATTTACAAGAGAAGTCACTTCACAATGTAAAATCTCTACTGAAAAGTCCTAATGTGTACATGTTCAACTCCAAAGAGCTAATCAATGCAAGAGTTATTCTCTCAGAGTATATTGCAAGAGATGCGATTTTTCTTGGTAAAAATCAAGACTTTATAGAAAAAAATCAATCCTTGCTTTTAAATATTTTGACTATTGCTTTTGTCCTCTCTATTTTTGGTGCAATCACTATATTCGCACTCCAAAGAAAACGATGTGCCAAACAATCAGCCAAACTCCATCTTTTAGAAAACATAAGAGTTGAACTCCATTCAAAAGAGCATTTTATAACGCACTTACTTCCATTAAATAGAGTTGGCTATTGGAAATACAACCTACTAACAAACGAACTTTTTCTTTCACAAGAGTTATTAAATATATTGGAAATAACAGATAACACCTATAAGGAAGATTCTAAATTTCTCTCCTATTTTGTGCATTTAGAGGACAAACAACTCTTTGAAGAAAAAATGAATTTTGCAAAAGAGTCACAAACAACGCTTCAATTTAATCATAGAATCGTGAGTTGTAATAAATATATTCTCCATGTAACCCATCACATTTACACAGAATTTTCAAATCATAAACCCTCTTTACTTATCGGAATTATGAAGTTTGACTAATATATACAAACGCATTGCACTTGTATCGACTCTCTTGCTTTTTTTTATGATGCCTCTGTTTCAATCTCTCTTATTTGATGCAGACACACAAGGGAGTATTGAAATAAATAAAAACATTGATGCAAAATTTATCCAAAGTGATAAAAAGATTATCTTACTTTTTTTTGGATATGTTGGATGTGCAGATATATGCACACCTCTGTTACAAGAACTAAGTAACCTTTACACATCGAAAGAGTTTGAGATACACCAAAAAGATGTAGAAGTTTTGTTTATCAATCTTACACCCGAGATTGATGCATTGCAACCTGATTTATTTGCAAAATTTTTCAATAAAAATTTCAATGGTGTCTATCTCTCCAAAAAAGAGATACTCACTCTCGATAGAAATTTTGGACTCTTTTTTTCACAAGATTTAAGTGATGCAACACAACTCAATCATACAGATTATCTCTATCTCATTCAAAACGACAAAGATATTAAAACAGTGAAAAGCATCTATACAACACATCCATTAAAAACAAAAAAGCTAATAGATGATATCATACTAATAAGCAGTAAAAAATAGTATTTTAGAAAAAGGAAGGGCAATATAAAAGCAATAATCAATTATGTATTTTCATATCCGGCAATACCAGAGTTTGCAAAAAACAGTTTCAGGCTTTTTCATATTCAGTCTGATATTGTTATGCTAGGTTTGCTCTTATTGCAGTGGTTTATTGCAACCTTTATTACATCGATACAATACAACACCTATTTTTATGGATTTTTTGGTGGAGCGTTGATTGTTTTGCCCATACTGATTTTATATCCATTTTTTAAAGGTGACAAATACTACAGATATTTTATCTCTATCGCTATGATGCTCTTTTCTGTTATCTATATTCAGCAATATTTGGGTCGCATTGAGATGCATTTCCATGTCTTCATAGCTATGGCGATACTTACACTTTACAAAGATATTTTTCCACTCCTCATAGCAGCTATGACAACGCTCCTTCATCACCTCATTTTTAACTATTTGCAACTTTATGAAGTTTCACTGTTTGATATGCCTGTTATGATATTTAACTATGGGTGTGGCTTTGACATAGTCCTTTTACATGCTGTGTTTGTTATAAGTGAGTTAGCTGTTTTGGGCTATATTATCCGTCTGCAAAGAGAACACCATGTGAATTTAAATATAACACAAAACCAGATTCATGAGCTCAATCAAGAGTTGGAACACACCTCTTTACATGACTCACTCACAGGATTACCTAACAGACTCTTTTTAAGACAGCAGATAAAAATCATCAAAGATAACGCTATCCAAAACAATGAAAAATTTGCAATTATCTTTTTGGATCTTGACCACTTCAAAAATATCAATGACACACTCGGGCATGATGTAGGAGATGCTCTTCTCAAAAGAGTTGCGACTATTTTGAGCGAACGCATTACAAAAAACACTCTCGTTACAAGAATCGGAGGAGATGAATTTATTATTACTCTCTCTGGGTTTGCCTCAGTAGATAATCTCTTGCCAATTATTACGGGATTGCTACAAGAGTTTCGCAAAGAGTTTTTTATCAAAGGGTACTCTTTACGACTCTCAGCGAGTATTGGTGTCTCTATTTATCCCGATGATTCAACGAGTGTCAGAGAGTTGATGAAATATGCAGATATCGCAATGTATAAAGCCAAAACAGATGGACGCGATAACTTCAGTTTTTTTACGCAAACACTCAACAAAAAGATTCATAACGAAGTAGATATCATCAATGATATGCAACGAGCATTTTATGACAATGAATTTAAACTCTATTACCAACCAAAAGTAGATGCAAGAACGAAAAAAATAATTGGTGCAGAAGCACTTTTGCGATGGCAACATCATAACAAAGGATTAATCGGACCTAATATCTTTATCCCTTTGGCAGAGAGCACAGGTTTTATCCTCAATCTTGGAAGTTTTGTTATCCAAGAGAGTACACAAGCGATTAAAAGATTGAGCGATTTAGGTTTTCATGATTTAATTATTTCTATCAATGTCTCCGCAAGACAATTTCAACACTCTGATTTATACAAGGATTTGCAAAACGAGATTATAAAAAGTGCAATCAACCCAAAACAACTCGCTATTGAGATAACAGAGGGCATTATGATTTCCTATGTTGAGAGTGCGTTATCTCTCTTGCAAGAGGTAAAAAAACTAGGTGTCTCTCTTTATTTGGACGATTTTGGAACGGGCTACTCCTCTTTGTCCTATCTCAAAAAATTTCCAATAGACACCCTCAAAATCGATAAAAGCTTTGTAGATGACATTAGTGATGATAGTACAAAAAACGAATCGCTCCTTGTAAATACAATATTAGAAATGGGAAAAAGTCTTAAATTGAGTGTCATTGCAGAAGGCGTTGAAAATGTGCATCAATTCAATTATCTCAAAGATAAAGGATGCGACATCATCCAAGGGTACTATTTTGCAAAACCAATGTGTGAAGAGGAGTTTATAAAACTCCTGCAAAATCCATCCTTCTAAATTTTGGCATGTGCAAATCCACATGCCGGAATTTGCAAAGAAAAAAAGCTTTTTATCAAGCTTTAATACGAATTTACATAAAATTACAAAAATATCAAAGCAAGGCTACTAAATTAATGATTACATGGATGCAGAGACATAAAAAATATCTCATAATAACTATTTGGGTTTCAACTATTGCATTTGTCGGCGCTGGTTTTGTTGGATGGGGTCAGTACAGCTACGGAGACAAAGCAGGAGCTATTGCAAAAGTTGAAAATGTTGAGATAACACAAAGTCAGCTACAACAAACCTACTCTCGTCTTTATAGTCAATATAGCCAGGTGTTTCAAGGCAATTTTGATGAAGAAAAAGCAAAAACATTCGGATTGCAAAAACAAGCACTCCAACAACTGATAGACGAAGCTCTTATCCTCAATCTTGCGGCATCGTATGATTTACAAATCAGTGACGCAGAACTTCTTGATGAACTCAAAACAGCAGAACAATTTTCAAAAGATGGTGTATTTGACCCACAAATTTATAAGGCTGTACTTTCTCAAAACAATTTAGACATCAAAGAGTATGAAGCTGATATCAAAAGAAAATTATTAATTCAAAAAACTTTTAAACTGCTACCAACAGAGGTAAATGAAAATGAGCTTTTAGCATTCAACACTCTTGTAAACATTGCAGATAAAATCAACTATCAGGTATTGAGCGATGAAGCAATTAAAATTGACACAACAGATGCATCACTCAAACCTTTTTGGGAGAAAACACAACAAAATTATATGAGTGAAGTTACTTATGAAGTAAAATCAGTCAAACAAAATAAAATCGTAGAACAGTATAACGAAGCAAAAATAGCTGAATATTACAATCAAAACAAAGCAATTATAAAAGATAAAGATGGGAAAATTCTTCCGCTTGAAGAAGCCAAAGATATCGTAATAGCTCAACTAAATGACAAAGCTACAAAAGATATGGCATTAAAAACATACATAAGTTATAAAAAAGGAAAACTAGAAGGAGATGTTGGCATTCAAAATGTAACGCTCTCAGACTCTAAAAATCCATACGATGCTGAAACTCTTGAAAAAATAAAAAAATTATCTCTTACATCTCCTTTCTTAAAGCCTGTATTTGTAAACGGCGACTACTATATTTTTGAACTTACAAAAATCAATCCTTCAAAAGTGAAATCTTTCGAAGAAGCAAAAGAGATGGTTTTACCTCTTTTTATTGCAGAGCAAAAAACAAATCAACTTTTAAATAAAGCAAAAGAGAGCTTGGCAAATTTTAAAGGAACAACGACAGAGTTTATTACAAGTGCTGATGGAGCAAAACTCAGTGGTCTCAACACAGAGGAAGCACAAGAATTTTTATCACAACTTTTTAATCAACAGAGTAAAAAAGGATATATTTCTCTAAAAAATGGAAAAATTGTTCTTTTTGATATTTTGGAACAAAAGTTGCTTAGTAATCAGAATGGTGATCAAAGCAACAGTGTTGCAAGATTAAAGAGTACAATGTTTAGTAATGGATTTATCGATAACTTAAGAAACAAGTACAAAACAGAGACATTTATCCAAGGACTTTAAGTTGAGTAGAACTGTTTTAGCCATTGATATTGGCTCAACAAAGATATGTGCAATAATTGCTCAAATTAATGATGATAACTCTATCCAGATAATTGGTGCTGGTGTAACTAAATCACAAGGACTAAGAAGAGGAAGCATCACAAATATAGAGCTTGCATCCAAATCTATAAAATTAGCAGTTTCCGACGCCAAAAGAGTTGCTGGAAGCGATATAAGAAGTGCGATTGTATCTATCTCTGGTGCATACACAAAAAGCTTAAACTCCAATGGTATAGTGAATATCCCAAATAAAGAGATAAGTTATAAAGAGATAGAGAAGGTCATGCACACCTCTTTATATAATGCAAATATACCAAATGAGTATGAAATTCTTCATGCCCTCCCTTTTAACTTCAAGGTGGATGGTCAAGATTTTATAGAAGACCCTCTTGGTATGAATGCTTCACGACTTGAAGTTGAAACACATATTATTACAACACAAAAATCAAATCTTAACAACCTTAGAAAGGCTGTTCGTGGTGCAGGTATTGAAGTAGAAAATGTTGTGCTTAATGGCTATGCATCTTCAATCGCAACACTCAATACGGATGAAAAAGAGCTTGGTGCGGCAGTGATAGATATGGGTGGCAACACTTGTAATATTATTATTCGTGCTGGTAACTCTATCAAATACAATGATTTTCTTGGTGTGGGTTCAAGCCATGTAACGAGTGATTTATCTATGGCACTCCATACACCGCTCAATATCGCAGATTCTGTCAAACTCAATTATGGTTCTCTCTTGACACCTACAAATGATTTAATTGAACTTCCGATAATTGGTGATGAAAGCACGACGCATGAAGTCTCTTTAGAGGTTGTTCACAATGTAATCTTTGCAAGAGTTGAAGAGACGCTTATGATTTTAGCTCAGTTTATTGAAAATAGTGGACTAAAAGATCAAATCGGTGCAGGTGTCATTCTCACAGGTGGCTTTTCAAGAATGGAAGGTATCCGAGAATTAGCAGTTGCTACTTTTGGTTCGATTCCTGTGCGTATTGCTCGTCCAATCGAGATGGATGGTCTCTTTGAACACATGCGTGAGGCTGAGTATTCAACTGTGGTTGGACTTGTTATGTACAGTGCATCTTACTACACACCATACGAAATTGATGTCAATAAAAGAGTGCGTCACTCAAATGAAACACCAACTGCTCATGTAAATGTTGATTTTAAAGTCTCAGAACCAGAGGCACCAATTCCAACTGCAAATACATCAGCATCTATGGCTATTCCATCCCCTGCGGAGGAACAAATACTTAGCAAAATGGTTACACTACCATCAAAAAAAGAGAAGAAGAGTGACGAAGCTGGAGCTTTTAGCAAATTTTGGAGCTGGGCAACCCAGTTATTTTAAGGAGTAAGAGATATGGAACCATTTTTAATTGAAGAAGCAAAAAGTGTAAACGGGGCAAGAATTATTGCTGTTGGTGTCGGGGGTGGCGGTGGAAATATGATCGGTCACATGATAAAAGAGGGTGTAACTGGTATAGAGATGATTCTCATCAATACGGATGCTCAAGTTTTATCAGAAACAGTAGCAGCAGGAAAAATTCAAATCGGCACAAAACTTACAAAAGGTCTTGGTGCTGGAATGAAGCCCTCAGTTGGGAAAGATTCTGCACTAGAGAGTTATGATGAAATTAAAAATGCGTTAAGTGGTGCTGATATTGTTTTTATCTCTGCTGGTCTTGGTGGTGGAACGGGTACAGGGGCTGCTCCAATCATTGCTCAAATTGCAAAAGAGGTAGGTGCTTTAACTATCTCAATTGTTACAAAACCTTTTAAATTTGAAGGAAACAAAAGACTTAAACTTGCAGAAGCAGGACTTGAAGAACTTAAAAAAGAGAGCGATTCTATCGTTGTAATTCCAAATGACAAACTTCTTTCTATTATCGATAAAAAACTTGGACTCAAAGAGAGTTTCAAAATCGTTGACAGTGTTTTAGCACAAGCAGTGAGTGGTACATCAGGTGTGATTCTCTCAAGTGGAGAAAATGACATCAACCTTGACTTTGCTGACTTACAAACTGTTATGAGCCATAAGGGTATGGCACTTATGGGTGTAGGCGAATTTGAAGGTGAAAATGCAGCATATGAAGCTATTAAAGCAGCTATCGAGTCTCCTCTGCTTGATAATATGTCTATTAATGGTGCAATGGGTGTGTTAGTACACTTTAAAATGCACCCAGAATTTCCACTTATGGAAATTTCTGATGCTATGAATGTTGTCCATGAAAGTGCTCACGAAGATGCTGAAGTTATTTTTGGTACTTCAACAGATGAAAATATTCCAGAAAATTATATTAAAATCACTATCGTAGCAACTGGATTTGAAAAAGAGGCAACAACAACGAATAATAAAAATTTCGTCAGCGAAACTCCAGCTGTTCAAAAAATTAAAATTCGTCCAAGACTCGTAGTAGGTGGCGATTATGACACAGATTACTTAGAAATCCCAGCATATATGAGACAACAACAAGACTAAATAAATTATGAAGTCCAAAGCTTTGCTTGGGACTTCCTGGCACTCCAACTCTCAAAAGACTCCAACTCTTCTACCTAAAGCCAAACACCATTTTTGAGATAATAATATATTGGGTATAAAGTAAGCAATAAAACATACAAAGAATTAAAAAGCAGTGCTACCTTGTATCTTCTCTCTATCTGACTCTTTGAAGCTTTTAAAAAGGCAACAATAACCCCTTGAAATGTACCAATAAAGAGCAATATATATAAAAAATAGCCAATATAATTGTACTCTTTTTGTAAAAAGCAAAAAGGACAGTGGTGTGTTGGAAGCTCATAAATATATGCCCCAAAAAATGCGATAAGAGTTATAAGTGAGATTATAAGAAACAGAACATTTAAAAGTGCAAAAATATATCTATATTTTAAAAAATAAAATAGAAGCAAAAATAAAAAAGTACCATAAAAAAGTACTAACAACATTGGTGTTGAAAGATGAAATATATTGGATAAATAACTACCTGAAGAGCTTGAATAGATGACTCCACAACAATCGACCACTTTATGAATATCAATAGCATTAAACATAACGCCCTCAAGCAAAATCTCTGCTATTAAGAGTAAAAAAGCAACGAGGAACACTCCAAACTTCATTTTTGTATAGGGCTGTTCTTCCTCTTTCATATCTTCTCTATGAAGTACAAGCCAATAGGCAAAAATATATAAATTCAAAATTTTTAAAATAAGAAGATATACTCCATAACTTGTGGCATCCACTACACCCGCAGCACACATTGCACCTGTTAGTAAAGCAGAAATTTTATCGAGAGTAAAAATAAAAAATAAAAAGAGAGGTACTTTAATCATAAAAATATATTTGATAATCGTAGCAGCAAGAAAGCTCTGTTTCTCAAGCTTGTATTGAACTTGGCATGTGGAACTTCTATCCCACTTTAAAAATATTTGTAAACTCAGATAAAAAGCAATTATCGCAAAAAATAGGAAAAGTGCATTTAAAATAAAAAGCGTCAGTACCTCTGGTGAGAGCATCATAACTGAAGTGTTCCATTATGCATCGCTATCTCACGCGTAACAAAATCAAGGTTAAAAAAAAGTGGGTCATGCGTAGCAATAATGATAGTTTTGTTCAAAGATTTCAATTCTCTGAGTATCTCTATAAAACTCAAAGAGAGTTTTTCATCGAGATTTGCAGTTGGCTCATCCGCTAAAATAATTTTAGGATTATTCACATTTGCTCTAGCAATAGCAACGCGTTGTTGTTCTCCACCTGAGAGATTTTTTACAAGCGTATCAGCTTTGTGTGTGATATGAAATATCTCCATAACCTCTGAGAGTTTTTTTTGAGCATCTTTGGCATGTGGATTGAGTGGAACAAGAGGAAGCAGAATATTTTCTCGAACACTCAGTGAAGGAATGAGATTATATTTTTGAAATATAAAACCTATGCTATCGCGTCTAAATATAGAAGCAAAATTATCCGAGAGTTTAGAGACCTTTTTGCCATCGACCACCACTTCGCCACTCGTGGGTTTACTAAGGGCTGCTATAAGCGAGAGGATAGTGCTTTTGCCACTTCCACTCGCACCTTTAAGCACAACAACCTCACCCTCTTTTACAGTTAGGCTAACATCATCTAAGGCTCTTACTTCATCCACTTTACTTAATGCATACAATTTTGTAATATTTTTTAATTCTATCATTTCAGATTTTTAAATCTACCTCTTGCATCGTTCCCACTCCACCACTCTCTTTAAGATATACACCACTCTCTTTGAGCTGACCTTGCATATTTTGTGTGCTGTCATTAAGGGTAAATTGTGTATTTACATTTCCAAGATAAATCGCACCTACATTTTTCTCTTTTAAGGTATAGAGATTCTCAACACCTTCATCATCTTTGGTCCAAAGAACTAAGCTATTAAAAATAGAATCATTCTCATCTATCCAATTATTTTTATCACTATCATATGCAGCTAACTCTTTGAAGCCATTGCCTTTTGTTGGTCCAAAAAGCTCACTTCCGTTATTAATTTTTCTATCATTGTTTTTATCAAGTGCCAAGAAACCGCTTCCACTCCCTACGAATGAGAAAGTATCACTTTTGCCATCAAGGTCTAAATCAAATTTATGTTTGACATCACTTATTGTTACTGTATCTGCTCCAAAATTGAGAACCAAGGGGTCAATCAAAGCATCTCCCGCTTTAAAACTTACACTCTCATGCACTTCTGAATGATTTCGCATACTGACAGCCACAGCAAAATCCATAGTTCTGCCATCCTCTGTTTTCACATTCCCCTGTGCTGAAAAATCTAAACTCTCGTCATGCACTTCATGGTGTTCATAACTATAATTCACTCCCCACCCTACTCTTTGAGGTTGTTCTGATGGTTCAGCTTGGAGTTTTTTAAACATAGACATATCTATTTTTTTACCCGTCAAAATCTCTAATGCACGAAGAATTCGCATCAATTTTGGATCAAGAGATATCTCATCACCCATCTCATCTGTCAATTTCCCCGCCTGTTTACTCTGATTGAGAGATTGAAAAGTATTACTCAGCTCTAAGCGATCTCCGGGGCGTCTGAACCTCTCTGGAGCCTCAGCTTCTGAGTCCCATTTCTCAAGTTTTTCCGCCTCATACACCTCACTCGTTTTTTGATGAGAAGCATAAAGCGATACATTCGATTGTTCTATTTTCATAACATCCTCCTTGATTTTCTATGCATAGCATATCGACAAATAAAGTGAACTATAAACTTATCGCATCACTTCATCAGCATCAAGAGTGGCAATTCTCCATGATGGAATAAGTGTCGCAGCAATATAGATAGGAACACTCAAAAAAAATACTAAAAAAAGTGTTTGCACATCCAGTACAAATGGGAGTTCAAAAGATGGCTTGAGCTCTGAATATCCTATGAAAATATCTCGTAAAAGTGGTGCTTGGAATATATAAACAAATGCCATCGCCAACCCTACTCCGATGCTATAAGAAAAAAATGAGATAAGAAATGACTCATAAAATTTCTCTACTAAAATATCATCAACTCTCCAGCCTAGAGCTTTTAATATACCAACTTCTCGTTTTTCTTCACTACTTAAGCCACTCACTTTATCATAAATGATGATAAAAAATGTAAAAAGCGAAATCACAAAGAGTGCTAAAAAGAGACCACTTTTATAGTTGAAAATATTTTGATAACTCACTTTTAAATCATTTTTTGTGATGATTCTGCTCTCAGGATAGAGCAGTTTTAGTTTTGCAAGAACAGTAGCGACCTCATTTGGATTTGCAACCTTTACTACTATATCTGTTGCACTCGATTCTGGCATGTGGAAAATTTCTCTGGCTGTCTCTTTGGACATCACAATCATATCATTGGATTCAAGATTCGTATCCGCATCAAAAACTCCTGCAATAGAGACTTTTTTGAGTGTTCCATCACTTTTTATAAAATTAAAATACTCTTTATAATAACTCTTTTGCATACTTTTTTGCACACCACTTCCAATCACCATCGAAGGATTTTTTGCATCGTCAAGTTCATAGGTATCAACAATTTTTGAAAGAGAGTTTTTATATTGGTTTTCAAATCTCTCCACTCCGACAATGGAAAAATAGACCCCAATATTTTCAAAATAGTAATATCCCCACACCCTTGCATTGGCATCGCTTACGCCTTCAATCGCAAGGATTTTATCTACTTCTGCCACATTAATATCATCGTGTCTCTGAGCTTTTGTTTTTTGGATGAGTATCTCTGGGAGTGAATCAAGCGTGCTGTTTAGCTCATATTTGATGGAATTTGTAATAAAAAAAACAGAAGTAAGCAAAAAGGTGAGGAGTACAAAAACCACCGCTATAAAAAGACTTTTATACTTTTGTCTAAGGATTGCATTGATTGCAAATTCTATAAAATAGATGTTTATTTTACTTTTCATTATTTGTATTCGCGTGAGAAATAGTATAGGTTGCTATTGCATACTCTCGCAAACTTCCATCCTCTTTGTAGATTGAAGAAACATCACTCAAACTTCTGTGTCTCAAAGAGGGATTTTCATTGGAGAGTGCCAAGTCAGGAAGTCCAGAGAGTTGCACAAAAGCTCTTTTTTTTTCAAGCTCCTCATGAGTCATGCTTTTTGTTATTTGCAAATAGGCTATCTCTATACCCAATAAAAAAAAGAGTCCCAAAGAGAGAAAAAAGAGAGTGAAACTTTTTTTATTCATCTAGTTTTTCTATCTCTTGGGCTGTAATTTCTTTAAACTGCACAATTTGTTTTGCTTGGTGGTCTGCATAAAAACTTTTTGCATCACTCTCTTTTTCAAAAGGTATCAGCTCCGCCCCCATAGGACCATAGATATCACTCCCTAAAACAAAATAGGCTTTTTGTGCATCAATCGCTTTTTGAGAGTAATAATCCGTTACCAATATTTTTTCTATGTTTTGCTTGTTTTGAAAATAATACTTCATCATATCTTTGACACCATCAAAGGAGAAGTGCATCTGTTTGTAAAAAATTTGAGTCGCCCATTTTGGATATTTATAGACAAACATACCACAAATAGGGCATTTCTCATCTTTATTTACTTCTATTTTTTCCTCTGTTTCCACATGCCAAGATACTCTTTTTACTTCCCAAAGATAGGCGATAAGAGCCTCAAAATGCTCCTCTTTGAGAGGTTTACATACATTATCATCTTTGATAGATTTTTTGAGTGCCTCTACCGTCGCATAACTTTGTAAATCCAATGTTTGCTGACACATTTTTTCATACACATTTTTCCCAACCTGATACACCTTTTTTTCTTCAGCTCCAAGAGGCAGAGAAAAAAGAGCAGTAAGAAGCAAAAGAGAAACGCCTGTTTTTAAAAACATCCAATACCCTCTATTTTATATCCTGTGTAGGTGAACCAAAGTAGTATCCTTGCGTATAATCCACTCCAAGTTCTACTATTTTGTCATACACATTTTTAGAGTGAACAAACTCTGCCACTGTTTTTATATTCATTCTTTGTGCAAATTCAACTATGGTTTGCGTAATCATTTGCGAATTTTTATCTGTGTCTATATTTTTTATCATCGAGCCATCAATCTTAATATAATCAACTTTTAGCTTCATAAGATACTCAAAATTGGAGTATCCTGTACCAAAATCATCTATCGAAATTTTTGCTCCATAGCTTTTAGCACTATCAATAAACTTCAAGACTTGATCAAAATTTTCTATCCCCTCAGATTCTAAAATTTCAAAAACTATATTTTTACTGATTGGGCTCGCGTGCAACTTCTCTATAATAAACTGATATATCTCTTTATTCGTAATATCATCGACTGAAAGATTGATAGAAACAGAGTATGGCAAGTGTTTAAATCGCTCAAATGTTTTTTCAATCATTATCATTGTTAATTGATGATAGAGCTTATTTTTTTTCGCAAGTTCAAGGAAATGGATTGGTGCGATGAGTGAACCATCACTATCTACCATTCGCATTAGCGACTCATATTTCACTATTTTTTGCGTTTTTGTATCTAAAATCGGCTGATATACAGGAATGATTTTATCCTCTTCTATCGCTGATTTCAGTCGTTTTGTCCATTCAAGATTTTTCTCATACTCTTTTGCCATTGCCATGGAATCTTCATAAATGAGATAATCTTTTTTTGCTTTTTTTGCGAGTTTGAGTGCCGTATCTGCATTTGCCAAAAGGAGTTCAGTGCCATACGAGATACCCAGTGTAGCAGTTAAACTTAGCTCATTTTTTTCATCTATTTTAAATCTTTTTTTAGAAATATTTTGAGTGATGAGAGTAGCAAAACTTTGAAATTCTCCTATATCTTTTGGTGATTGACAAAGATAAGCAAACTCATCGGAATGCAATCTGTAAAGTGTCGCTTCTTTAAATATATTTTCTTGCAAAAATCGAGAGAACTCTTTTAAAACGACATCCCCAGCCTCTTCGCCATACAAATCATTTATCTCTTGAAACGCATCAATGTTGATAATAGTTAAAAAAGAGCTGACTCTTTTTTCAAGCTTCTCTGTCAATCTTCTTCTGTTTTGTAATCCCGTCAAACTATCATTATAAAACTGATTTTCAATAGAATCAAGCATTCCATTGAAAATGCCTTTGATAGAATCTAGCTCTTCAATATTATCGTTTATCAAAACTCTTTTTGTCATATCATGTGAATTTGTTATATTTTTAATGACATTAGAAAAGTTTTGGATAGGTTTAATAAGATATTTATTGAGTTCAAAAAAGATAGCTATGAAAATCACCAAAGAGAAAACGACAAGAAATATCATAAAAAAATTGATGAGTTCAGAGAGCGAGACTTTCAAATCTTCCACAGGATAGGAAACATCGATAATTCCCAAAACATCGCCATTTTTTGCGTTAATATGACATTTAAGACAATCCTCTTTTGCTACAACGGGATAAAAATATTCTATAAAATTTAAATCAGAAATATTGAGTAACTCTACTCCCGACATAGCACTTTTTACATTTGGATTTGTCTCTCTGATTCGTTTATCCAGCTCAATTTCACCAAATCTACTTGCGACAACTTCACTTCGATACACATTGACTTTCATGTTTGTATCGACTTTGTTGAGCCTCTCTATGACTTCATAAATATCATTTTTATTCCATCCTCTTTGCATTGCAGAGTAAAGAGCTTCAAAAATAAGCATACTCGTCTTTTTTGCATCCACATGAGCAAGATTGGAGATGGCATCTTTTTTCATATATTCACCATATATAAAACCACCTGCAAGTGTAATGAGCATGGTAACAAAAATAATTTTTGCAGTTATTTTGGCATAAGAAGTTTGATTTTTCAAGAGTTGCTCACATCTAAATAATTTTTAAATATGAGTGTAGCATTTGCGATATTGATTATCGCTGAATGTTAGACTTCTTATAAGAAGTCTATTCATTTTACTTATAGAGTATTTACTCTCGCCTGTCTTAGGAGCATCAATCTTCGAATAAAAAGAGTGAGTAATGCAAAAGCTAAAATTTTAAAATCGAGCTCACTCGCCATATGAACATTTGCAAATGTGTCGCTTTGTGTCGCTTCCATTCCAAGCCCTTGCATTACGAGTATTTTTGGTGCATATACCGCACTAAACATAAGACTAGAAAATAAAACTGTCGCAGCCGAAGCAAAAGCTATCGCATCTCTTTGTCCCATTTTGTACCAAGCCGCTTCATACAAAGCAACAACACCAGCGATAACATAGAGCCAGTAGCTAAATCTGTGAAACACCTCACCCATGATAATTCCAGAGTTGTACTTATTGAGCAAGACATCCACTAAAATTTTATCTGAGTGGAAAATGACAGGAGCAACAACAGCCCCCAAAACAATCACAGCACCAAAAGTCGCCGCAATAATAATTAAATAACCAAAATCTACATATATTCTTTTACTCAATTTTCTAACCTTAGTGTAAAACCTCTATCAAAGTCACTTAAATCTTTGTAGAAGTCCAAATTTTTATACTTTTCATTTTTTAAATAGGCTCTTATTTTATCTTGTTGGTCATAACCTATCTCACATGTAAATAAGTTAATTTTTCGTTTTAATACCTCATTAAGAAGCTCTCTAATTATCTCATCGCCCACACTTCCGCCAAAGAGTGCATTTTGCGGTTCATAGGAGAGGTTTGATTCCAACTCTGCATCATTTGCAATATAAGGCGGGTTTGAAACCAAATAGTCCACATGTTCTGTTATAGGCTCTAAAAGTGAGCCGAGTCTAAGTTCTATCCTCTGTTCAAGCCCAAATCGAGCGATATTTATCTTTGCAATCGCCAGAGCCTCTATGGAAATATCCACTGCAATAATCTTGGCATGTGGAAACTGTTTTGCCAACATTATGGAGATAATTCCACTTCCAACGCCCACCTCTACGATAGTAAACTCTTTTTTGGCATGTGGAATATTTTTTATCACTTCATCGATAAGAAGTTCGGTTTCAGGACGAGGAATCAAAGCACCTTGAGCAATATAAAACTCCTCGCTATAAAAACTAACACGATTTGTAATGTACTCCAGAGGTTCATTTTTGGCTCTTCGCTCTACCCACTCCAAGAGCTTTTGAATCTCTTGAATTTCGCTATTTTGATTCGTGATAATCCAAAGCTCATCGCATCCCAAATGTGCCATCAAGAGAAGATGTGCTTCTCTTGATGCCCTCGGGATGAGAGGGTTTAATCTCGCAGTAGTATCTTTTAAAAAATCTTTGACTAAATATTGGCTTGGCATGTGGAACCTAAAGAACTCTTGTCACTCTCACCTACATCCACACCCAAAGCTTTTAGACGCTCTAAAACAGGTGGATGTGTATAGTGAAAAAAGATATAAAGCGGATGAGAGAGTGGAAAACTTTTGTTTTCACTCACAAGCTTTTGAAGTGCATTTGCAAGTTCTATTGCACCAGCAGCACCTCCGAGTTCACTTCCCATTTTATCGGCTTCATACTCATTATGACGACTCACAATACCCATAATCGGCATCATCACAAAACCCAAAATCGGCATAAAAAGAAGCAAAAATATCATCGTAATCGCTGGAGATTGGCTCAAGCCCATCTCCAAATAGAGACTCTGGGGAAGATTGCCAAAAATCGCAAACATTGCAAAGAGCATCGCTCCCACAAGTGCTATATTTTTGTAAATATCTCCATGAGCGAAGTGACCAAGCTCATGTCCCAAAACTGCCAGAAGCTCTTTTGTACTCAATTTTTCGATAAGGGTATCAAAAAGAACAACTCTTTTTGTTTTTCCTAAACCGCCAAAATAGGCGTTAAGCCTCGCATCTCTTTTACTTGCGTCACTGATAAAAACGCCAGAACTGACAAAACCTGTTTTGTCCATCAAAGCTTGGATTTGAGTTTTTAACTCCTCATTATCAAGCGGAGTGAGCTTATCAAAGAACAAGGCTCTAAAGGTTGGAAAAAGCATATTGATAAGAATCACAATCACAAAAATAAAAGCAAAACTCCAAATCCACCAATTACTAAAGTTTGCAATAATCTCATAAATCCCCCAAACAACCAAAGAACCGATGAGAAGAGTCATCACAAAAGAGATAAGTGTGTCTTTTATATATTGAGCTTTTGTGGATTTGTTAAACCCAAATTTTGTATCCAATACAAACTTCTCATAATACGAAAATGGCAAAGATACAAAAGAGTTAAGAACTATAAATCCCATAACAATGGCAACATTCATCAATACTTCGCTCTCATAAACAAAAGTTTTTGATAAAAAAGAGATACCAAATCCAAGCCATGCTATAAAAAGCAAATAATCCACAAATATATTTGCAATCACCATTTTTTCTTTTGCAACAGCATAATTCCCTGCTTTGAGGAAATCACTCTCTGAGAGTAAAACCGCTGTTTTTCTTTTTGCCTGATTGACGAAACCAATCTGCATCACACTTGTATAAATTGTAATTAAAACATAAAAACTATATATCGCTACAACGAGAGTCAACATTCTTGAAACCTTAAAAAAATTTTATTATCGCATAGGTACGGTTTTAATTGGATCTTGCACCTTGATTGCCTCATCTTTTGCATCGAGCATATTATACGCAAACATATATGCAACGCCCATCAAAAGCCCAACTGCGACAACCATCCAAACAATCTTTTTCTTTTCACCTTTGAGTGTATTGTAATCACTTATATCTTCTAATCTTGGCTCACTCATCATTTACTCCTTTTCTTGTTTTTCTTGACGCATGTTAACAAAATTGCAACGCGATAATGGTACACTAACAAAATTAATAGAACGATTTAAGTATTTTTTTTATAATAGTTTCTTCGTCAGAATAATTCAAAGGAGTAAAATGAAAAATATTGTTATATCGTCACTCTTATTTAGTATAAACCTATTTGCAACGGATGGCTATGAGGTGTACAAAAAAAACTGCATGAGTTGCCACGTAGAGATCATGCAAAAAGGTGAAGCACTCAAAAACCTCAAATCGATGAAAGCACCGCCTATGGTCGAAGTCTCAAGCCGTCTCAAAGAGAACATTATTATCAAAGATGATGAAGATGATATCCATCGCCATCTCTTTATTCTTTTTGTCAAAGATTATATTACAAATCCAATCATCGGCAAAAGTATGTGCAATGCCGGAGCATTAGAGCGATTTGGTGTGATGCCCTCCCTTGAGGGCAAAATCAGTAATGAAGAGAAACAGGCCGTAGCAGAGTGGCTTTATGATAGATATGAAAATGTAAAATTTGAGTAAATTCTACTTCCACATGCCAAAGTGGCATGTGGAAATCAAAATAGTTCTACTCTAAGATATAATCCACTACTTTGGACTCTATCGTAACCTCTTTGATAAGTTCAACCACTTTAAGGTGGTCTTCGTGTGTTGCATACGCTTTTAAATCCGCTTCATCTTCAAAAGTGCTATAGAGAGACAAATCAAAAGCTCTATCAGATTCATTAAAATTGATACCCACTTCCATAGATTTCAAATAGGGAATCTGCGTCTCAAGCTTTATCAACTTATGTTGCACTTTGGCTATATTTAGGGCTTTATTCTCTTCTTTAAACTTAAACATTACTATATGCACTACCATTGGCATCACCTCCTAAAAAATTGTGGAATTCTATCTTTTAGTATCTAATGAAGAGATAAATATAAGAAGGTAATTTCGCAAATATTTATCTAAAACAACTACCTAACTTCTCCTTGTGTTTTGTCGCACGGAGACTATGAATTGGTAGATTAGGTAGGCTATGGTTATTTTGAAAATCAACATCTCAAATGTTATATCTTTTCCCAATTTCCCAAATGGATTTATTTTGTCTGCAACTGCGTTAAAAATACTTGCATAACTACAATCAGAAATAAATTTCAAATAATAAAGTTGCAAAACGCCTACATAAAATATTTTACATATATGACTGATTCCACATTTTTTATAAAAAAGTGATAATGTAATTAGTATTCCCATCACATTGACAGAATGAAAAAATAGCCAATCCCCAAAACTATAGTCTTGCAAATTGATTTGAATATATGTAAGATAAAAAAAGCTTATTGAGAATATCCAAATAATTGGCAATACAGGGTCTTGCGAGTGGTTTGAACTAATTCCATGCAATTTGAAAATAATGTAGTCAGTAAAAGTTTTTAAATCTCTTTTTTCTTTAATCTCATTATCTAATTCATCCTCCCGCTTTTTCATCTCCAATTCATAAAATTTATTAGCTTCAATAATATTGTTTTGTTTTTCAAAACTATTTTTTATTTTTCTTGCCGTTTCTCTATTGGCTACTTCTGTTTTAATTTTTAAAAAATCTACATCCTTATAAAAGGTTGCTGTTTCTAAATTTATTTCTTGTGAACATTCTGCTTCATTGAAAAAAGTCTTCTCCTCAAAAGATGTATATCTAAAATTTGTTTTACCCTTAAATTTACATTTTACAAAAGCAGCTCCAGCTTCAAAAATCGTATTTTTAAACGACACAGTATTTTTAAAAGTTGTGCCTGTAAAATCGACAAAATCTTCAAAAGTGGAGCCTGTAAGGTTTAAACATTCCATATTTTTTTTAAGAATCTCAAATTTACCCTTCGCAATCGACTTGCTCATTGTTGCTTTCTTGATCTTTGAATTTTTATCTTTATTAATTTTTAAAGCATTTAAAATACAGTTTTTAAAAACTATCTCTTCTATTTCACTAATTAAACATAACTGTTGAGAATCAGATTCATTAGGAACAGCCTTTGAAGTGATTTTTTCAATAGTTGTTGGCATTTCGTAAAAGCGACTATCGCCGTCACTACTATCTTCTTTGATTCTTGTAATTTCTAGATTATCCCTAAATATCAACTCTGCAATATCGGAAAAATCAAAATTTTGAAAGGTTAATTTTTTGCCTTCTAGCGTTAAAGCATTATAAGTATCTAGCTCTAAAGAGTGTTCTTGTTCGTTATAGATTTCTTCAAAACGAAACACTTTATTAACTTTTTCTTTCTTAGTCATTAATACACCTCTTTCCTATGCCCAACTCGGACAACTATGATTATAAGTTCTTCATCTTTTACCTGAAAAACGACTCTGTATTGGTTTATACGTAATCTAAACTTCCCTTTATATTCGCCTTGAAGCGGTTTGATGTTGTTTTTTAAAATATCTGGATTTGTGACTAAAAGAAGAAGTTTTTCTTTGATGATTTTTTGGGCGGGTGTGTCTAGTTTGGCGAACTCTTTTTTTGCACTGCTTAAAAAGTGGAGTTCATACATAACGCTATAAACCTAACTCTTTAAATACTTCGTCTGCTGGGATGAGTTTCTCTTTTTTGTCGTCTAAATTTTTAAGTCTTTGGTCGGAAAGTTTCTCATCTATGTGGTCGAAGTACATGCTAAGAGCTTTTTCAACAATATGAGATTTTTTTTCATTCAACTCTTGTGAAACACTGTTTAGCTCATCCACAATAAAATCTGAGACTGTAAATGTCGTTCTTATTTTATGCATAGTTGCCTCCTTTTCATATAATCGTATGAATGATTATACATAAGAGCAACTAACTATTGACTAAAAAGCCGAAAAAACTTTTTTAATCAAATCGCTGTTTTGAGCAACTGGATTGCTTCGTATTGTTTTTTCTTTCTCTTGTATCATCGACATGAGTCCATCAATCGATTTATTGGTTACAAAGCCATTTAAATCTGTATCTTTGTCACTTGGAACCATTCCACCGTACCCTAACATGTTTGCAGCACCTGAGACATACTCATTTTTGAGTGCTCCAGCATTTGATTTGTAAAACGATTGAAAAGAGTCATAATATTTTGCAACACTGTTATTTTCCATACTTGTTTTTATAATCGGTGCGATGGTATCTTGCAACTCTTTTGTTGAGCTTTTTCTAAAATAATCTGTTGCTGCTTTATCCGAACCTGCCAAAATCTCTTTTGCATCTTCTATCTTCATATTTGAGATACTTTTTGCAAAAATTTGAGCAGTTTTTGGTGCGGCTTCTGTTGCGGCACTATTGATAGCGACAACTAAATCATTGACATACTTCTCTCCGCCCACTTTTTTGACCAAATCTGCTGCTTTTTGCATATCTTCAGGCAAACCGATTTTAGCCAAAGGATTGTTCAAATAGCCATCTTTTGCACCGAGCGATTTTACAGCATAGTCCACACCCATATTTAAGGCACTCTTCAATGCTCCATTCATATCTGTAGATGAGAGACTATTTGCCGCAGCACTTGTTGGAGTTTTTGCGGTAGTCGTTTGCGTATTTGCCTCTTGCTTGGTTTCACCCGTGTATGCTTTAGCACTATCCATCGCCGTCGCCTTCGCCACATCACCCAAACTATCCATAAATCCAGCACTCAAAACCGTTGCACAACAAAACAAACCTGCAAGTGTCACTTTTGTATATCTCATCTATTTCTCCTTTTTTTGATGTAAACTTTAACTTGAGAGCAAATCTCTAAGTGAAACACGAGGATTTTTTCCCTCAAGTAACTCATACACTTCTCTTGCAATTGGCAAATATAACTCTTTTTGCTTTGCTATTTCATAGAGTGCGTACGCTGTTCCTATCCCCTCAGCAACCTCGCCCAACTCCTCGACTATCGCTTCTTTGGACTTTCCACATGCCAAACCTAAACCCACACGATAATTTCTACTCATCGTAGAAGAAGCTGTGAGAAACAGATCTCCTGCACCGCTGAGACCTATGAAACTCTCCTCTTTAGCACCATACACTTTGCCAAATCGCAGCATCTCCACCAGACCTCTTGAGATAAGAGCCGCCGCCGCATTTTTTCCAAGAGAGAGACCTTCACATATCCCTGCTGCTATGGCTATCACATTTTTATAGGCACCTGCAACCTCTGCACCAATTACATCTGTAGAAGTGTATGTTTTGATAAAATCAGGGAAAAAAGAGGCGAACTCTTTGCTCAACTCCTCATTATGAGAATTGACAACCAATGCCGTAGGAAGTGACTCTAGCACTTCACTTGCAAACGATGGACCAGAGAGAAATGCAATGTTGGCATGTGGAATGTATTGCTCATAAATTTCATTGAGAAATCTTCCACTTACTGCTTCTATTCCCTTAGAAGCAACAAGGATTTTTTGATTTTTAAAGACAAAATTTTCTTCAAGCCAAGTAGAAATTTGTTGCGTTGAGATAGAAATAACCAGATATTCACACTCCAAAATCTTCTCTAAAGAGACAAAATTTGGTATCTCTCTAGGCGTTCTTGAGTGGATAAAGACTTGATTATTTTTTGAAAAAGCGTACGCCAGAGCCAAGCCCCATTTACCTGCTCCAATTACACCAATTGACATCGCATCGTCCTCCTACCACTTTTTCAAAATCGCTTATACAAGTCTCATATCCTACGATAACAAACATATCACCCTCTTTGATAGTATGGTGTCTTATTTTTGAAGAGTAGATAAAATCACTACTCGTATCTTCATGGACAATAGCCAAAGGGATTACCCCAAATTTATATTTCCAATCAATTTGAGAAATCTCTTTGCCAAGATAATCATTGGAAGCATTGAGCTTAATTTGTGTTATTTTCAACTCTCCGCTGTCAAACAAAATACTATGAAAAACTTCTTTTACAATCGGCTTTTCCAACATTTCAGAAATCATCTCTGCTGTTGTTTGAACCAAAGGAATAACCCTATTTGCTCCTGCCATTTGGAGTTTATTTGCAGTCTCTTTGTTATTTGAGAGTGCAATGATGTGAAGCTGACTAAAAAGAGAACGCAAGGATATAGTCAAAAAGATGTTTTCTGCATTATCTTCTAAGACACAAAAAGCTATAGAATTTTCAAAATCAACATTTTCACTGACACCTTCCCAGTGATCACTCAAATCAAAACTTCGTATCTCAAAGTTGGATCTGTTGTTGAGACTATCCTGTTCACGATGTAAGCTATAAATAACTACTTCATCATACTTATCACGAATATTATTCCCGATTTCTAACGCATAATCGTTGTAGCCAAAAATTAAAGCCATTTTAGTTTTCATGATTTAATCTTCTTATGTAAATATTTTTCAAACTCTTTAATAAAGATGATTTTGCCAATAACAAGCAGATAATCCCCACTCTCAAGTGTAGTTTCATCAATCGGATTGAAGAAAAATCTTTTTTTATCTTTTTTATAAATTCCAAGCAATACAACTCTAAATTTTGTATTGTTCAACTCTTTGACATAGACAATTTTTTGACTCATCCTGTCATCTACTAAAATCTCTTCGATATTAACACCATAATAGTCATTTCGAAGAGCATGAATGACCTCAAAAGCAACTGGTCGCCCAATGAGTTCCTTGGAAATCATACCCACCAAACCTTTTGGATAGAGAATCTCATTGACACCTGCAAAAGAGAGTTTTTTTCTATTTGTATCATCCATCAAAAGTGAAACAATATTAACATCTTTATTTATAGATCGAATCGTCAGTGTAGTGTAAACATTCTCAACATCACTCTCTCGCAAACACAGTACAGATTTGACTTGCGTACCAAGCTCGATACCAATTTTTTTATAACTTTGTGTATCCCCTGGATCATAATTAAGAGCAACAAGACCATCTCTTTTGGCATGTGCAATGCGATGTTCATCCTCATCTAAAACAATCACGGTTGTCATAGAATGTGCCAATTTTTTTGCAACCTCTTGAGCAACATGCTCATAACCACAGATGAGATAAAATTTTTTGAGTTTTCTAATATCTTCAATGATTTTAGTCTCTTTAATCTCATCGAGTTTTTCAGTAAATGCAGAAACAACGATAGAAGTTGTAAATGCCAAAACAGAAACCCCAGCAATAATAACAAACATAGCAACAATACGCCCCTCAGTTGTAACCGCTGTAACATCGCCATAACCAACTGTGGAGATAGTCACTATAGACCAGTAGAGTGCATCAAAAAGCGTATTGACAGGAGAGTCAGGATTGTTTGCTTCCATAACATACACTAAAACAGAAGAGACAAACACAACAATAGATGCAAACATCAAAAGCATTATAAATTCAAATTTTTTCGTAGATAAGACAGAAGAAAATGTTTGAAAACTTGTAGCGTATCTAAAGAGTTTGAAGACTCTAAAGAGAACAAAAAGACGAAGAAGTCTCAACTCATGGAAGAAAGGTAAAATTGCAAGTAAATCGATGATTGCTTTAAAAGAAAATATAAAACTTAGCTTTGCTTTTATCACTTTTAAGATTGCTCGAGAGAGAGAAAACTCTCGCCCAAGCATCGTATCATGTTCACTCTTTGCAATAATAATCTCACAAACACTACTGCTTATCCAAAATCTCAGTATATATTCGATAAAAAAGATGATGGAAATAACATAAATGTTAAAAAATTTGATGTATTGAGGAACTTCATGCTTCACTTCAGCAATCAAAATAAATACACTCAAAAATATGAGTATGATCATTAAAAAATCAAAAAACTTTTTGTACTTAAATCTATTGTTTTCTAAAAGGTCGTAAAAAAATCGCTTCTTATGTTGATACGCATCCGAAGTATGGATAAAATAAGCTATGTCAACAATAAGACGAGCAAAAAAATTCATATTAGCCTAGTTTCGCTTTTAAGAGTTCATTCACAGTTTGCGGATTCGCACTCCCTTTGGACTCTTTCATAACCTGCCCTACAAAGAAGCCAAAAAGTTTATCTTTTCCACTTCTGTACTCCTCAGCTTTATCCCCATTTGCAGCGATAACAGCATCACAAATCGCTTCAATCGCACCTGTGTCGCTTACTTGTTTGAGTCCTAGTTTCTCGATAACGCTATCGACATCCGTATCATTTTCCATCAAATAATCAAGGACATCTTTTGCCGCTTTTCCACTGATTGTGCCATCTTCGATGCGTTTGACTAAAAAGCCAAGCTTCTGTGCATCCACTGGCGAATTTGAGATATTCATCTCACCTTTGAGACGCCCTTGAAGTTCAGTCGTGAGCCATGTTAAAGCATTTTTAGCACTGATTCCACATGCCATCATCGCTTCAAAAAAGTGTGCCATCTCTACTGAAGAGGTAAGAACACTCGCACTGTACTCATTCATGCCATACTCGCTTACAAATCGAGCCATTTTTTGGTCTGGAAGCTCAGGAATCACGCTAAATTGCTCCAACATCGCATCAGTAACTACAGCTTTAAGTAAATCCGGCTCTGGAAAATAGCGATAATCCGCCGCTTCCTCTTTTCCACGCATAGAACGCGTTTCTTGTTTAGTTTGGTCAAAAAGTCTCGTTTCTTGAACTATCTCTTTATCGTACACACCATCTTCCCACGCTTCACACTGACGAGCTACTTCAAGCTCGATAGCTTTTTGGATGAACTTAAAGGAGTTGATATTTTTTATCTCTACACGCGTATAAAGTTTTTCATCCCCTTTTGGACGGATAGAGACATTCACATCCACACGGAATGAACCCTCTTGCATATTTGCATCGCCGATATCAAGATAACGGATGATAGAGTGAAGTTTTTTGAGGTACAAAATCGCCTCATCCGCACTTCGCATATCAGGCTCAGAAACTATCTCCAAAAGAGGTGTTCCAGCACGGTTTAAATCCACTTTGGAGATATCGCCATCATGGATATTTTTTCCCGCATCCGCCTCAATGTGTGCACGATTAATACGGATAGTTTTATGTGAACCATCTTCAAAATCGATACGAAGTTTTCCATGCTCCACTATCGGAGTATAAAGCTGAGTGATTTGATATGCCGATGGGCTATCAGGATAGAAGTAAGACTTTCTATCAAAATAAGATGTTTGATTGATTGTCGCTTCAATTGCACGACCAAGCATAATAGATTTGTGTAAAACTTCTTTATTGAGAACAGGCAAAGCCCCTGGAAGAGCTAAACAAGTCGGACAAGTATTTGTATTTTGTTTGTGATTAAAACTCGTAGCACACGAGCAAAAAAGTTTAGTTTTTGTATTGAGTTGCACATGGACTTCAAGTCCTATAACTGTTTCAAACATAAGTTTCCTTGAATTAAAATTTATAATATAAGAGGTGGATTCTATCTAATTAAAGCTTTCAACTCTCATAAGTAGATGTTCAGTTTTATATTCACAGTCTATTTTTAAAAACTATTTTACAAAGTGAATGACGAATGTTTTTACTATTTTGTGAATCATACCAAACAACAACATATTTAAGTGTAACTCCATCGACAACATAACCATTAACAAACTTTTCTTCTAGTTTTTCCTGAAAAGATGCTGAAAATGTAGATATTATCCTCCCCTTATGAACTATACAATAGTTTTTAAAATTAGGTCGCTTCTCTATCTGCAATTCATCTGAAGCAATAAAATCATTATTTTTATAATGTCTATCAACATCAAAGCCAAGACTAATGTCAGACAAACTCATCTCATGTGTAAAAATTTTGTTTTCTAAAAGATAATTTTTCGTATATAAAAAATATTTTGCATACGGTTTTTTATTTTTTAGCTCATTCCCAACTCTTAAAATATGAAGTTCATTTTTTGCTCTGGTCATGCCAACATAATATAATCTTTTTTTCTCATCAGATGATGGATTCTCACTCACCAAAAGAAAAACTTTATCAAACTCCATCCCTTTAGATTTATGGATTGTTGACACAATTATACTTTTGTGATAACTTTGAAAATCTTCTAACTTAATCTCATAGATATAAGATTCCCACTGTGAAATATAATAAGTTTCACTTTCACTCAAAAACTTCTCTATTATTTTTTCCAAAAGTTTTAAATTTGATGACTTTTTATATCTATCTTGTATGATTTTAAGTGCATCATTAAAATACTTTTCTTTATACGAATTCTCATCTAGTAAAAAACTATTGAGTACATGACCAAATTCGACAAGTTCTACAATATTTTTTAACTCAAATTTTTCTCTTTCTATAATATATTTAGCTTCAATACCATTTTCTATAAGTAGTGAGTATATCTGCATTACCTCATCATTTGTGTATGTAAGTATCGCTATATTTTCATATATTTCTTCTTGTTTTATTAAATCTATTACAGCAGGAACTAAACTTTGAGCATATGGGTATGAGTGAACTTCAACACTACCGCGTTTTGATGAATTAGCGTAAAGCTTGTGTGTTTTATATCTTTTTTTTATCATGCCAGCGAAATCATTGGAGTACTCAACTATATCCGTATTACTCCTAAAATTACATAGCAGTTCATACTGTTTAAAAGACATCTCGTTCTCTTCGTTTTGAGCGAATTCTTCTCTAAATTTATCTATATATGTAACACTTGCACCTGCATGCTCATTGATGCACTGATCATCATCTCCAACAGCAATAATCTTCAACTCTTCATTACTAGCTTTATATATAGCTTTTAGAAGTTCAAAACTATTTTCATTTACATCTTGAAACTCATCCAAAACGAGGACGGTGATATGTGGAAGAGCTATATCTCCATCATTTATCTGCTTTGTTGCCTCTTCTATAGCTTTATTTAATATATCCTCATCGCCGTTTTTTGCTACTCGAGCTATCAGCTTTAAAGCAAAAGAGTGAAATGTTTGAATCTCTATGTCATACGATAATGCACCTATTAGATTATTTAATCTACTTTTAAACTCCCATCTTGCTGTCTTTGAAAATGTAAGCATCATAAATTGTTCAGGTTTTATATCTTCAGTCAATATAAGAGAAGCTATCTTATGCACTAAAACTTTTGTTTTTCCACTTCCTGGTCCTGCTAAAATCATCATTGCTTTAGTTTTTTTATCTTCTATTATCTCTCTTTGCTCGTCTGACATCTCTTCAAAAAGTTTCTTAAACCTTTTTTTTGTTATAGGTTGAGAAAGTTGCTCTTTTAAAAGATTATATTGTTTTTTAAATTTGTCATAAGGCAATGTAAAATAATCTTTTAAAAAAAGTATCGCTTTATAGTCATCATTTTGCAATCTTTTTGCATACTCTCCCATAATATGGATAGATTCTATCTTTGTTTTGTAATGCTCCGCTAATCTATTTTTATATTCAACTAATGTATATTTTTTATTGCCTGATGCTTTTTCTTCCTTATAAATACTCATAGGGGAATAACTAATAAATCTGCCATTTAAAAGCTCTAAAATATTTAGATGATGAAGATATAACAAAGTTCTATCTATCTCTTTAATAGATATTTTTTTGTCTAATTTATCGTATAAGTCTTTTAAAGAAAATTCTATTGTCTCTTTTTTTCTAGGTTCAATATTATCTGTAAAAATAGCTATAAGCTTATTTGCTATTGTGTGCTTGGTCAATATTAATTCTTTAATGTTATTACTATTTTCAAATTTAAAATACCACAAGTTTTGTTCTCTATTTGTTCTTTTAAACATAAAATTAGATTTATCTTTCCAGTTTTTTATTATTGATTTTATTAACTCAATACTGTTTTTAGTTATAACTTTTTTGCTATGAAGATATTCATTCAACTCTCGCATAGATATTTGTGAGTTCATTAGAGAATCCATATAATCAAAGAGCAAGAGTTCTATAGTCTGCACATTTTTAAATTCATTTACAGCTGTTTTATCTATTTCCAAACTTAAATCTTTACTATTTCCTAAAATATTCATCTCTTTTAGTTGATTAATACTCAGTGAAATATCATGCTTTTCATATCCAAGTATGTATGCGAGTTCATCTACTTGTATTGATTTTATCTTACCTCTTCCTATAATACTTTGTAAAACTAATGTCAATTTTTGTTTTTCTTCACTGTTATAACTAGAGTTATTTAAATTTTTGTGAAACTCTTCCATACAATTAGAAGCGATAGAGTCAGCAAAAAAGTTTGTTTTATTCCTCTTTCTGCTTATATACTTTTCTCTCTCTAACTCAAGCAAAATGGTCTTTACCTTTGTACTATAATCCAAAGAGCTGTCTTCTACATCCCAACCTGCTTCTTTTGCTAACTCAAAAGCTGTTTTATTTACTACATTATTTTTTGAATTTTTTATAACTCTTAGTATAGAATTAATCTCACTAGCAGTAAGTTTAGAACGATTTAAAGAGATAAAATGTTTATCTAAATCATTTTCATCAAAAAGTATTGGGCAGTAAGCGTTTAGGTCTTTATTTCTAGCACCTCTTCCCGCTTCTTGTGCATAACTTTCTAGAGAATCAGATACCTCATAATGTATGACATTCATAATATTTGATTTATCTACCCCCATGCCAAACGCTGTAGTCGCTACTATAATGTCAATCTTGTCCTCTAAATAATCCTTAAGTATATTCATCTTCTCTCCAGATTCTATCTTAGAGTGAAATGATTTGACATTTTTTTCTGTATCTAGTGATAACTGTTCAGCAATTTTATCGCACTCTTTTGTAGATGATGGAATATATATTAATGTTGAACCATCATGTTCATTTAGTATTTGTAATAAATCTTTATATTTATTTTTGCTTTGAGATTCTATAGATTTATATGTTAAATTTTTTCTCTCTGGAACTGCAAAATACTTATCAAGTTTTATGTCTAAACCATCTAAAAAAAACTTCTCAATATCATCTATAACACTAGGTTTAGCTGTTGCTGTAAAACAAGATATAGGAATACTGTCTTGAAAAGGCTTAGCCTCTATAAGTTCCTTGATATATTCACAAATATAGTAATAATCTTGTCTAAAATCATTCCCCCAAGTAGATAAGCAGTGTACTTCATCTATAACAAATCTTTCTATTAGTCTATTTTTTAAAATTGCAAAAATTGAGTTCGAACGAAGAGATTCAGGAGCAATATATAAAATATCCGCTTCTCCATTTATAACAAGTTCTATAGCTTCACTTCGTTCTAGGGGGCTTAAAAATCCACTTATAGCGACTGCTTTATAGTTAGCAACATTAGCATTAAAACTCTTTATATGGTCCTCTATCAGTGCTTGAAGAGGAGAGATAACAACTGTGAGAGATTTATAAGAAGAAGATTTATAAATTGCTGGTAACCAAAAAGTAAATGTTTTACCTCCACCTGTTGGTAATATGCACAAAAAGGAATCATCTCGTAATGAAGCTTCTACTATCTCCCTTTGAGAAATAGTAGGACTATCAAGAATACTAGCATTTAATCTAGGAAATTCATTAAATTCATCAAATCCAAATACTTCCTTTGAAAACTCACTTAAATTATCATTCGCTATATCAATATCAAAGCATAACTTTTTTTGGATATTGACTATATTTGGATAATCAAACAGTACTTTTGGTGGATGTGATTTTATCTCAATATGTGGCGTTAATAAAGCAAGTATATATACTAATTCTACAGGATTAGATTCAATTAGTTCTTTTAAATAATCTTTATTTACAATTCTCTTTTGATGTGTATCTAAAATCAAATCATATATATTTATTTTTTCTAAAATAGATAGTTTTAAACTCTTTGTTAGATATATGAAAAAACCCTTAAAATACAATTCATCCTTGAGTAGTGAATAAAATAAATTTTGAGTATCAGATTCTAAAGACTTAAACTTATCTTCGAGTTTCATAAAAAGTTTCAAAGTAATTATAGAATCTTCTACTGGATTATTTTTAAAATCATCTTCACTTTTGTAATTCTTTGGTAAGCTATGGTGAGTTTTTTCATTAAACAATAACAAAGACAAGGGTAAAGTATCTATAATATTGTACTTTTCAAGATAGTTACTTAATGAAGTATCTTTTAATTTTTCTAAATCAAAATTGATAAAATTATGCCCTGCTATAAAATCTGATTTGATAGAAGATATAAAATCTATACTTTGAGAAATAGAAGATGTTCTAAGCTCTCTATCTTTATAAATAAATCCTAACTCATGTATTATATTTTTAGTTTTACTTACTTCTATATCACAAAATATAATATTTGTATTTTTAGAATAATCACTTAGTAGAATGTCTATCTTCTCTGCATTCATTAAATTAAATTTCTATTTATATAGGTTTTTAAAGTACTATATATTTTATATAAATCTATATTGCCACTTTTTTTTGTATCATCGACCCTACTTCCAAACAGATAAAGCTTGGCATGTGGAAAGAAGGAAGTAAAGTGTTTTATAATAGTGTTTTGTTCAAATTCTGTTAGTCTCATGCAACGATTCTACATAAAATTTAATTATATAAAGCTTTGGCATGTGGAACTTTTTTACTCTTCATCTATGAGTATCACTTTAATATTGTATATTTTTGCGACTGCGTTCAGTCTGCTTATAAACTTCTCATCTCCTGCTCCTGCGATAAGCCCGACAGCTGGTTTTTTACCGCTCATCTGTGCGTAGTAGAGAGCTTGACCAATTCCTTCCGCCCATTTTTTGGCAAAATCTACTTCGATTGCGTACTCTGAGGTAAGGCAGTCGATTCTGGCTTTGTCTTCTAGGACAACTTCCATCGTACCGCCGAGTGCATTGCACATTTTGGTCTGGTAATATTTTTCATTGTGGTTTGCAATAGAGAGTTTTTGGGATGTGATATCCTCTTCAAAAAGAAAGTAAAACAGAGCGACAATAAGGGAAAATAGAATGGAAACTATTTTTTTCATTGATACTATTTTGTATGTTTGGAGTAAATTTTTTCCAAAAGTTTAGTCTGTTTTTGAGCCTCTTCTAATCGTTTTTTATTGACAGCAAAAGCATCCAATGTCAAAATAAGAAAGAGTGAAACTACGATAAAAAGAATGGTTATAAAAAGAGAGAAACTAACGCCAAAAGGGAGAAAAATATTGAAAGTTATCAAAGCACCAAAAAGGACAACCGCCCATGATGCTCCAAGCAAAAAGCTTATAATTCTCTCGAATATATCTTTTTGCATGTGCGATAATTAGTGTTCGTCAACAGCGATTGCACCACCAAGGTACACATAAGTAAGCATCATAAAGATGAACGCTTGTAAGAATGCCATAAAAGTAAGAAGAGCAAATGGAATCATTGGTAAAAGCCATGGAGCAAGCATAAGGATTACCATTAAGAACATATCATCCCCTTTTACATTTCCAAAAAGACGGAAGCTCAAAGAGATCAAACGAGAAAAGTGAGAAACGATTTCGATTGGGAACATCAACCAATATAACCACCAAACAGGTCCTAAAAAGTGTTTAAAATACTTCACAACACCCTGACGACGGATACCCTCATAGTTATAGTAAACAAATACAGACAAAGCAAGTGTAAGAGGCATCTCCAAAAATGCGGTCGGAGCTTCAAAACCTGGAATTACACCGATTAAGTTTGCGATTCCTACAAAAAGACCGATTGTCGCAACAAGTGGAAGATAACGACGCGCTGGTTCTTGACCCATAACATCTGTTCCCATTTTAAGAACACCTGAAATGTATGCTTCCATCACATTTTGCGTTCCTCTTGGAACGATTTGAAGGTTTGACATAGCTATTTTAACAAGCATCAAAGCGATACCAGCAGATAGTAACATGTGTGTTACATAAATAAAAGTTTTATCGTGAGAAATTACCCCGAAAAAAGTAAACAATTCACCCATAGGCGTGCTCCCTAGTCTTAAAAAATTGTGTGATTATATTCAAAGCTTCATTAAACTTTCTTAATAAAAGCAAAAAATTTATCAATTATTTTGTTTTTACATCTTTTGCTGTGAAATTTTTATTGGCGATACTCTCCAAGAACACGGTCGCATACGCACCTTTTGCAAGTGAAAAGCTAAGATTTAAAAGACCAAAATTTTTATTATATTTTATCTCTATGGCATGTGGATAGACGAGAGCTTCTCGTCTTTGCCCTTTTTCATACAAAAATTCATCATCATATTTCTCTTCTATCTCTCTTGCCGCATCTCTTGCACGATAGACATCTCGACCGCATAACAAGCCAGTTGGAACAACTTTTTTCTCTTCAAAATCTTTTGTAGGCATGTTTTTTGGAGTAAAGAGTTTGCCCTCATTTGAGAGATAAATATCCCCCTCAAGCAACATAAAATTGCCCTCATTCTTTTCACGGCTCAAAAGCACTCTCTCTTTGAGCCACTCGTTAAAATGGACACTTTGATAAATCGAAATTAAAAAAGATTTGAGTTTTGCATCTTTTATGTACAAATCCCCTGCTATCATCTGTTTTGCCTGTTCAATCGAATCATTGTCGCGACCAAATCTTTGATAGCCAAAGTAGTTAGGAATCCCTGATTTTTCAGCTTTTCTAGCTAGTTTTTCAATCTGCCCAGCTTTTGTATCGTCAATATCAAAAAGATTGATACTAAATCGATTTCCAGCCAAATCACCCATTCGAATGGAGTGCGTATGTCTTATAGTTTTGAGTATTTTTATCTGTGGATGCTTAAATTTTTTAAAATTGTTTTCATACTTTGCTTCCACAGAAATATACTGTGTTGTGGTTGCATGTTTATCTTTAAGCCCAGCGTAGCCTATCTTCTCCGCGGGTATTTTTAAAAACTCTGCGAAAATTGCTATCATATCCCATGTCGTGAGTTCCACTTTTTTTACATGCAAAACTAGAAAATTTCCGTTGCCCTTAAATGTGGCATGTGGAATCTCATCGACGATAAAATCTTTTTGTGTCTGCACAAAGTCAAAATAGATTGGTTTGTTGTCTTGTAAATATTCTCTTGATTTCATATTCTCTCTTTATAATTGTAAGAGTTTTAATTCTCTTGACGCGATAGCTATATCTTTTTGTATAGCCTTTTTTAACTCTGCTAATGACGCAAATTTTTCATTGTTTCTTATATATGAAACAAAACTTATACTTGCTTTATCTTTACACGAAACTTCGCCATCGAGGATATGACTCTCTATAGCAAATGAACCATCCGTGGTTACTCTATGCCCAACAAATGAGACTGAGGGATGGTAATGTTCCTCTTCATCAATACGAGTGAGCGTCGCATACACACCCTCTTTTGGAGTTAAATATCCACATGCCGTGATGTTTATCGTCGCAACAAGTTCTTTTTTTCCTATCCCTTGCCCTGAAATATGCTCACCTCGAATAGTGTAATTATGCCCTAAAAATGCGTTTGCACCTTTGATGTCGCCTATTTGAAGTTTGGCTCTGATTTTGTGCGAATGGACAGAGTCGCCCTCATGTGTCACCTCATCAATGACCACAACTTCGCCATCAAAAAGTGTCTTGAGGCTCTCGTACGAATACTTTCGATTTTTACCAAAGTGAAAATCATACCCGACTACAATCTTTTGGAGTTTTGGAAATCGCTCTTTAAGTAGAGCCAAAAACTCCTCTCCACTCAAATGACGAATCGTATCCAACTCAATATACATAATCGGATAATGTGAAAATTTCTCTCTCTCATTTTTAGGTGTCAAATTCGCATATCCCGTCTCTATAACGACGATAGTTCCATTCTCGCCCAAAGCATTAAAAAGATGCTGATGCCCAATATGCATCCCATCAAAACCGCCGATTGCGATTGCCGTACTCTCTTTTTTCAAATAACTTTTTCCTTCATTCATCTCTATCTATGCAACTCTTCGTACAATATTTTGTATATTTTCTTTCTCTTTTTCGTAGGTTTTGTGCAAATCATAAGCATTTTGCAGATTGAGCCAACAGAGTTTTTATAATGTCAGAATAGTATCGTGATGCAATAAGTTAGTCAAGATTATACTAACATTCTTAGCATGTAAAAATTTTTTGGCATGTGGATTTGTCTCATTCCAACTCTTGCTTTTTACTCTAAAACTATCTCATAACAGATATTTCTTCCGCTTGTTCCCTCTTTTTGCCTTATACATCCCATCTCAAGCAGTTGTGTTATATCTCGTGAAGCAGTAGTTGAAGCTGCATTGGCTAGGCTCATATACTTTTTTTTACTTAAGTTTCCTTTGAAATTTTCAATGCCGATATCCAGAATAAAGTTCAGCACTTTTGTCTGTCGTGTATTGAGATTTTCGTTTTTATATTTGTCCCAAAAATTTGTTTTATCCACGATAGTGTCTAACTTTTTTTTCGTTTGCTTCAGTGCTGTGTATAAAGTAGATAAAAACCATTCACACCAAAGAGTAATATCAAGCTGATTCTCCACTTTTTTGATGTATCCAGTCGTGTGTTCGAGGACTTTATAGTAATTTTTTCTATCCGCATGGATGGCACTTGACATAGAGTAAAGTCTTGAAACTTTAGAGTTTTCTATATTTGAGAGTACCAAATCGGTAATTGCTCTGGCAATCCTGCCGTTTCCATCATCAAAGGGATGAATAATAACAAACCAAAGATGTGCGATACAAGCTTTTATCAAGCTTGATGGCGTTGTGTTGAACCAGTTTAAAAACTGTTGCATCTCTTTTTCTACTCTCTCTTTTGGAGGTGCTTCATAAAAAACCTCTTCTCCTCCAGCGATAGAACCTACTATTTGCATTGTCTCTTCACCTCGAAACGATGCCGTATTGATTTTGTAAAATCCGCTGTAGCCTTTTGGAAAAAGAGCATTATGCCAACCAAAGAGTCGCTCTAGAGTGAGCGTATCATGATGATTTGTATTTGCATCTATCAGTATTGCTATAAGATTATCAGCTACTTCATCTATCTTGTTAGAATTTCCCTCTTTAAAACCAAGTTTTCTTTGAATGGAAGCCTTTACGCTGTCACGGTTGAGCATCTCCCCTTCTATCGCAGAAGTGTTCATCGCTTCACTCATTAAAGCATCAAATTGTCTTTGTGCAATATTTTCTTTATCCATGATTTGCGTTATGGCTATGAGATACCCTTGTTCTAACGATACTTTTTGAATAAGTTCTTCAAGCTTTTTGAAATCGTAAGTAAAATTTGGATAATTATCTTGTTGCCAAATCCAGCGTTTCATAAAGTTTATTCCTTTTGTGGTACGATTCATAACTATAATCGTACCATAATTGGTATGAAAAACTCAATTTTTCGTACCATTATGATTTAAGCAGTATCAAAACTACTTCTCAAAAAAGTAACAATACTCCAAATTCCCCTCTTTTCCTGTCAGTTTTGAAGCCGATTTTAGCCCCAGTTTCCACCCTTTGAGTTTACAAGCATCCTCAAATCGAAGCATCGCTTGGAGGATTGCTTTGTTGTCTAGGACTACTCCGTTGTTGTCTCTTTTGGCATCTTTTCCTACTTCAAACTGCGGTTTAAAAAGTAAAATAATATTTCCACATGCCAACCTTTCTATGTCGTCCAAAATGTGTAAAAGCGAAATGAACGCCACATCACTTACGACGATGTCAAACTTTTTATCACTCTGAAATTTTCTGATGTCGCAACTCTCATAGGAGTGAACTCTACTGTCACCCCTCAAGCTCTCGTGGAGTTGCTCTTTTCCCACATCCACCGCACTCACTTCACTTACACCTCGTTCCAAAAGCACTTGGGTAAATCCGCCTGTGGATGAGCCGATGTCTAGTGCCACCATGCCATCGACTTTTAGCCCCAACTCATCCAAAAAGGAGCTGAGTTTGTGTGCGGAACGAGAAACATACTCTTTATGTTCTCGCACTTTTACCTCATCATTTGCATCCAATTTATACGAACTTTTTATAATCGTCTTGCCATTGACACTCACAAAACCATCGTTTATAAGCGTTTGTGCTTTTGTTCTGCTTCCTGCTAGGTTTTTTTCAACCAAATAATTATCTAATCTACTCACTTATTTTCTCTCTCATCTCTTGTTCACTTAAACATACCACGCCCAAATCCATCGCTTTTTCGTACTTGCTTCCTGCATCTTCGCCGTAAATCACAAAGTCAGTTTTTTTAGAAACGCTTCCTGAAACTTTCGCACCCAAACTCTCCAAAAGCTCTTTTATCTCGTCTCTTGATTTGCTCATGCTTCCCGTCAAAACAACCGTTTTAGCTTTAAACGGATTCTCTTTTGCTTCTTCTTTTTGCAACGGTTCTTTTGGCTCTAAAATATTTTGAAGTTTGAGAATTGTCTCACGGTTCACACGCACAAACTCCAAAACCGACTCCGCCATCTCTTCGCCAATACCGTCAATTGCGATAATCTGCTCTTTTGTAGCATCCAAAAAACCGCTTCCAAAATTTTCACTCAAAGCCTTCGATGCCACCTCGCCCACATGCTCAATTCCAAGAGAATTTATAAATCTCCAGTAGTCGCACCCTTTTGCGTTTTGCAAAGAGTTTAAAAGATTTTGAGATTTTTTCTCTTTAAAACCCTCTAACGCCAAAAGTTTTTCTAAAGTCAAATCAAACAAATCCGCCACACTTTTCACAAGCCCTGAGTGGTAAAGTGCTTCGACGATTTTATTGCCTAAACCGTCGATGTTTAAACAAGGTTTTGAAGCAAAATAGATGATGGAGTTTACAACTCTCGCATCGCACTTAAGATTTTGGCACTTCAAAAGTACGCCCTCATCAAGCAGTTCACTTCCACAAACTGGGCATGTGGAAGGTCTGACAAACGCTGTTTGCGTACCGTCTCGCTCATGCGTTAAAACCTTGATGATTTTTGGAATTACATCGCCACTTCTGAGGATTATCACTTTGTCATTCAGGCGAATATCTTTTCTATCAATCTCATCAAAATTATGAAGCGTTGCTCTCTCCACAACCACACCGTCGATGTCTGTCGGCTCAACGATTGCAACAGGCGTGACAACTCCGCTTCGCCCAACTTGCAGAACTATATTTTTTAGAGTTGTGACTTTCTCCACAGCGGGGAATTTATACGCAACCGCCCAACGAGGATTTTTGACCGTGTAGCCCATATCGATTTGCGAAGCTATCTCATTTACTTTGACCACCATACCATCGAGCATCATCGCGTAACTCTCTCGCTCTTTGCTCATCTGCTCATAAATAGCCTCGATTTCCTCAAAGCCTTGGCATGTGGAATGCAGAGGCGGTTTTCTAAATCCAAGTGCATAAATATACTCCATTTTTTCACTGAGAAGTTTATGTTCAAGTCTGTTTTCTCCCACACCATAAGGTAAAAATACTAGATTTCTTGAAGCGGTTACCCCTGAGTCAAGCTGTCGCAAACTCCCTGCCGCGGCATTTCGAGGGTTTGCAAAAACGGCTTCGCCTTTTTTTATTCTCTCTTCGTTTATTTTTTCAAATTCATCTTTGAAAATAACCACTTCGCCACGAATTTCGATTTTTTCTTTGTACGGTATTGTAAGAGGAATGGAGCGGATAGTTTTGACATTTGCGGTAATCTCTTCGCCGATTTCACCATCTCCGCGGGTAATTCCCTGAGAAAGTTCGCCGTTTTCATAGATGAGATTGAGACTCGCTCCGTCGTATTTTGGTTCACAGTAAAAGGAGATATTTTTATCAAGTTTATATGTTTTTTCAAGCCAAGCTCTCAAGCCCTCAGAGTCAAAAATATCTTCCAAACTCCACATGCGAGAGAGATGCGAAGCCTTTGTAAAACCCTCACGAATAACATCGCCAACTCTTTGTGTTGGGGAGTTTGGAAGAATTTTATCTGAATTTTTTTGCTCATACTCTGCCACTTCATGGTAAAGTGTATCATACACTTCATCCGTCGTAATCGGGTCATCAAGAACATAGTAGTGATTGGAATAAATGTTTAGTTTTTCTACGGCTTTTTTGTACTCTTCATAATTCATAAATATTTCCACATGCCAAAATTAGGGCATGATTTTAGCTGAAACTTACTAAATCAAATGTTTAATAAATATTTCCACATGCCAAAATTAGGACACAATCTTAGCTGATATTATTCCACACACTTCATTTTTTATGCGAGCAGTTTTAATTGCTTTAACAAAGAATTTCGTAGATTATGAAGCTCATCCAGCTGAGATAGAACTTCTTTAGATTCACCGTTTGAGTGTAATTTCAGTAGTTTTTCTACTAGTTTATGTATCTGCTGATGAAGCGATTGAATCGTATGGAAAGCACTCTGTTCCCCATATTTAGCGGTTCCATCTGTATCCATCCATTTACCGAATCGACATTGATGATGATCTTGCGGCATCAATATTTCACGCTCACCTCTGAGATACTTCTCTGTAGCAGAAATCCATGCTCGATGTTCCACACCAGCATAAAGTAATGGTAAATCACTTATATTTGCAAACGGCATCGTTGTCCAAACTCTATCTGGATGCCATGATTGAGCCCACAAAAAGAACGCCTCAGGGGGTAATGGATGTGATATACCATATCCTTGAGCAAGTTCACACCCTAATTGCAACAGCATCTCACCGTGTTCTATCGTTTCGACTCCCTCAGCAATAATATCGCGACTAAACGCTTTAGCTAATCCGATTACCCCTTCTAGTATTGCAAGGTCATCTGGATCATCCAGCATATTTCGGACAAAACTTTGATCAATTTTTAAGAGGGTAATCGGTAATCTTTTAAGGTAGGTCAGTGATGAATAGCCGGTTCCAAAATCATCCAATGCAAAATGAACTCCAAGTTCTTTGCAATCTTCCATGACTCGAGAGACCCAATTTATATCTTCTAGTGCACTGGTTTCTAATATTTCCAACTCTAAAAATGAAGGTGAAACACTTGGATAGAGATGTAAAAACTCTTGTAAACGACGCACGAAGTTTTCTTGCTGCAATTGTCTTGCACCGACATTGACACTTATCTGAATTTTCAGCCCTTGTGCATGCCAAAATTGCAACTGTTTTAATGCCGTATTGATAACCCATTCACCGATATCTATGGCTAAAGGATGATTTTCTATAATCGGCAAGAAGAGTGCAGGAGCCAAAATTCCATCCATAGGATGATTCCATCGAATAAGTGCTTCAGCTCCTATAATAGCTCCTGTACGCATATTTACTTTGGGTTGGTAATAGAGGATAAATTCATTATTGTTAAGTGCTTGACGGATACGCTCAACACTTTCGTGATGCCCGCGAATATTACGGTCTTGTTCAATATCAAAAACATGATAACAGTTCTTTCCAGAGAGCTTTGCTTGATACATAGCATTATCTGCCTGACGCAACAACTGATCCGCATCCACTTCATCCGCTTGCGGGAAAAAAGTAATTCCAAGACTCGCTGAAATTTTCAGTGAATTCTCTCCAATCCGTACAGACTCTGAAGCGGCACTAAGGAGCCGATTGATCATCGGTATGCTGGCTGCTGTATTTTCTAAATCAATCAATACTGCGACAAATTCATCTCCTCCCAAACGCGCCAAAGTATCACCATGTCTAAGTGTACGACCCATACGAGAGGATAAAGCGATTAAAAGTTGATCGCCAACATCATGACCATAGGTGTCATTGATTTGCTTAAATCCATCCAAATCCAAATAAATAACAGCTAGTTTTTGTTTGTTTCTCAAAGTCAGTGTTATAGCATTTTGCATACGATCGCTAAGTAGTGCACGATTGGGAAGCGAGGTCAGTGCATCGTAATGTGCAATACGCTCAAGATGTTGTTCATGCTCTTTGATAGTCGTAATATCGGAAAAAAGTGCCACATAATTTTGAATCTTTCCCTCAGAATCAACAATGGAACTTATGGTGAGCATCTCAGCATATACCTCTCCGCTCTTACGGCGGTTCCAGATTTCACCGTACCAATGCCCTTTTTCGATCAAATTATGCCACATATTACTATAGAATTTTTTTCCATGGCGTTTTGAACTGAGTATTCTCGGATTTTGACCTACTATTTCATCACGACTGTATCCGGTAATACGGCTAAAAGCATCATTAATATCTATAATTGTTCCATCTGGCGATGTGATAATAATTCCTTCTCGAGCATAAGTGAATACACTCGCCGCCAGATGAAGTTTATCTTGGGCTTTTTTTCGTTCGGAGATGTCACGGGTTATCGCCAAATGGATTCTTTTTCCATTATCTTCCATCGGTACGGCATGTGTCTCCAATAAACGGCGTCCACCATGCAGACCCAGAACTTCATACTCCATCTGCATTGATTCACCCGCCATGACCCGATCAAGCAAAACTGAATAAGCAGCACGATATTCAGGTGCAATTACACCTAGAACAGGATGTCCAGAGACTTGATCTAATGAATCGGCTTCTATCATCTCCAGCCCTGCTGGGTTCATTTCCAGTAAAATACCATCTGAATCTATGATTTTGATACATTCTGGCTCATTCTTAATAATAGCTCTCATCCGAGCTTCACTTTCACGCAGTTTCTCTTCTATGAGTTTTCGAGTAGTAATGTCCTCTATCATCACTATAAAATAATCAACTGAACCCTCTTCGCTTCGGATACAACTCGATCGCACATAGGTATAAATGATACGACCATCTTGATGGATAAAACGCTTTTGCATCTCATATTTATCAGCTTCACCTTGTAAAACTTTATTAAATAATCTATTTTGTTCTTCAATATCCTCTTTATAGGTTATCTCTTCCCATGTCATTTGAGTCAATTGCTCTTTGGAATAACCTAATATTTCACATAACCTGTCATTCACTTCGAGCCATTTTTTTTCTGATGAGACAGCGGCCATACCTATCATAGAGCGTTCAAAGTAAACCCGAAAATGTTCTTCACTCATCCATAATTTTTTTTCATGCTCAGATGTATTTGAAATGAGAACATTCTCTCCTGTAGCTATTTGCATGAAAGATTTCCTTTTTTGATACTTGATTGCTTAAATATATTAGATTTTAGTATATTTGGAAAATCTTACCATAGAAAAATTCATATGGTGTCTTAAATTGCACTATTTATCATGGTCTGTAGTTGAGATTATTGGAATTTCCACATGCCAACTGAAACTACTACATTATTCGAGTTTCAATCATCTCTTGGCATGTGGATTTAGTTGAGTGTCTGAAATTCATGTTCTAAAATACTTTTGTACTCTTCATAAATAGACTCAGGTGTTTTGTGATTTTTATACATATGTAAAATTGCACGCACAAAATCAAGCGGATATTCCACTTTATGACCTGCATCTCTTTTTATAATTTCGTTAAGGACATCATACATTTTTTCATATATTTGAGGAGTTTCAACTTTTAATTTATCTAAATGCTCTTGTGCTTGAATCAACTTCGCATCGTTAAACTCACCCCGCTCATTGATAGTTTTGCGGACTTCTACATACTCTTTAAGACTTTTGCGATGAACGACATAATCAGTAAATAACTCGATAAGTATCATAATAACCCCTTGCAACTAATTTATAAGAAAGCATTATAAAACTCAAACGAAGCAATAGTATAGCAATGTAGTAACTTGTGAAAAAATTTGAACTAAATCTTAGTATCGAGCCAACTTCTTTTTTGGTAGATATACCAGAAAATAAGACCTTTGATAAGCGTCTCAATGTTCATAATGACAAAAATCGCGATGATTCCAAAACCCATCTGATAGGCCATATACGAGGGAATAACTCTAAAAACCCAAAGGGAAGCAACATTGACATAGAGTGTGATTTTGGTAGCCCCTGCTCCGCGAAGTGCGGCGGAGTACACAAAAACTATCGCCAAAGGAATCTGAGCCAAACCAACTAAAATGAGGTAATACGAAGCGACTTGGATTGTAGCAACATCTTGTGTAAAAAAGCGTACCAAAAACTCAGGAAAAAGAATCAAACAAGCACCGACAAAACCCATAAAAACATAGGCAATTCTGCCACTAATAACGCCCATAGCAAAGGCTCTCTCTTTGTCTTTTGCACCCAAACTCTGTCCAACAAGAGCCATCGCTGCTATGGCAAACCCAAACCCTGGCATAAAGGCAATGCCCTCGATGCGAAGCCCGACCTGATACCCCGCTAACTCCGCAGTTCCATAATAAGCGATGATAGCTACAAAAAGCAAAAATGATAAACTAGAAATCCCTCGCTCTAACGCCGCACTCCATCCCACATGCCAAGCTTTGAGCAAATCTTTGATGCGAATGATTGGAAGAATGTTCAGTTTGGCATGTGGATTATTTATGAGAAAAGAGTACACAACGATGCTAAAGAGATAGGACAAAAGCGTCGCATACGCCGCACCTTCGATACCATGTGCCTGAAATCCGAAATGCCCAAAAATGAGAACATAGTTAAAAAATGCGTTGAGAGCGGCTGCAAAAAGTTTGATGTAGAGTGAACTTTTTGTATCTCCCGCGGCAGAGAGTGCGTTGTACATGAGCGTATCTAAAAAAATGAGAGGCATTCCACATGCCAAGATACTAAAGTAAAGTCCGCCCTGATGCACGACTTCAGGCTCTGCACCCATTATTTCATAGATAAATTCACTTCCAAAATATCCGCCAACAGCTACAAAAACAGATAAAAAGAGAGCAAAAATTCCAAGCGAATAGAGCAAAGCCGAAGCCCTTTTTTTGCGACCTTGTCCGATATAACGGGAGATGAGTGCATTGCCACCGACGACATAAAGCGTCATAAGGACATTCACAACCATCATAAACTGCATACTCATACCAACCGCGGCAAGGGCGTAAACGCTCACAAATCCCACCATTATCATATCAATCATGATTTGGAGGATATCGACGAGGTGTTTGAGTGCGGCGGGAATTGCTAGTCTAAAAACATGTTTGGTGTCGCTACTGATTATTCTTGAAAAAATTGTGCTACCTCGCTCATCGTCTCTATCAGCTCCTCTTTTGTCTCAAACTCCAACACGGTTCTGTTTTTGACATCATCCTGAGGCTGAGTAAAATCAAAAACCAAAATATAAGAAACCAACTTCACTTTTTCGCCATAAAGTTCCATCCACTCCAAACTCATCTCCGCCACTTCGCCATGTAAATCGATAACGACCGCGGGATAGAGTCGCGTGATTTTTGAGAGGTCTAAATCGCCTTTTTTTGAGTTATAAATCACTTTGTTATTTCCTTTTTTATTTGACTCATCGCAACAACTCCAACAGCTCATCAGAACTAAATTTCATCTCTTCTTGCTGTTTGTTGTTGTCATAGATTCCATCTTGAAGCGACTGTTTTTTGTGTTGCAACTCCAAAATTTTCTGCTCGATACTATTTGCAACAATGAGTTTATAGACAAAAACTGCTTTGGTTTGCCCTATGCGGTAGGCTCTATCTGTGGCTTGATTTTCAACTGCTGGATTCCACCATGGGTCGTAGTGGATGACGGTGTCGGCTTCTACGAGATTAAGCCCTACTCCACCCGCTTTGAGAGAGATGAGAAAAAGCTGGGCATCGCCTTTTGTGAACTTCTCTATCGCTTCTGGGCGATTTTTTGTAGAGCCTGTGAGTTTCGTATATTTTACTCCCATCTCTATGATTTTTTCTTCTATAATTGCCAACATAGAGGTAAATTGTGAAAAGACAAGTATCTTTCTTCCCTCTTGCAAAAGCTCATCCACAAGGTCTAAAAAAAGCTCAAGTTTTGCAGACTCTTTTACTTTTTTGGCTTCATCAATTTTGAGAAGTGAAGGGTCACAGCAAACTTGACGAAGCTTGAGAAGTGCGTCTAGTATGGTGATGTGTGAAGAACCTAGCCCTTTTTTACTCACCGCTTCTCGCACTTTTTTCTCCATCATGACACGAATCGATTCGTAGAGTTTGGATTGTTTCTCATCAAACTCTGTGTATTTGATAATCTCCGATTTTTGCGGAAGTTCGTGGGCTACTTTCTCTTTTGTGCGTCGTACCATAAAGGGTTTGATTCTCTTGTTGAGAAGCTCTTGTCTGGCAAAATCATGCTCTTTTTCTATGGGTGTTTGGTAATAATTTCTAAAAAAGTTCAAACTGTCCAAAAACCCCGGCATCAAAAAGCTGAAAATCGACCAAAGTTCCCCCAAATGGTTTTCAATTGGCGTTCCACTCAGAGCCAATCGATGTTCGGATTTGAGAGTTTTTATAGCCACTGTCATTTTTGCAGTCGCATTTTTTATCTTCTGTGCTTCATCCAAAATGAGATAAAAAAAGCTCTGAGCATCGAGTTTCTCTTTGTCTCGGATGATGAGCGGATAGGTTGTCAAAATCAAATCATAATTTGCTATTTCACTAAATCTCTCTGCTCTCTCACTCCCATGAAGAGAGAGAACGCTCAAGTTTGGAGTGAACTTCTTAACCTCATTTTTCCAGTTGGCGATAAGTGAAGTTGGCATGATGATAAGCGAAGGTTTTATAAGTTTGCCATCCTCTTTTAAACGTGAGAGATGCACCAAAGTCTGTATGGTCTTTCCAAGTCCCATATCATCCGCCAATATTCCGCCAAACTTAAACTCATACAAAAAGTTGAGCCAGTTTACGCCCTCTTGCTGATAATCTCTTAGGGTTGCTGTGAAGAATTTTGGTGGTACAACTACTTCCATGCCCTCAAAATTTTTAAGTTTTTTGGAGAGTTCCAAGATTTCACGGCTTCCCTTCCAGATAACAGTTTCATCTAAATTATCTATAAGATGGGCATCGAACGCAGAAATTTTGAGACTATCATCTTTCTCTTTTTTATCCAAAAGCTCAAAAATTGTTTTGAGAATTGGAGCTATCTGTTTGGTTTGCAGAGTTACAAAACTATTTTGCGAAATTTCTATATTGATAAGCTCTGGTAGGTTTTCATAGTCGTCAAACTCCGCAATTATGCCACTCACAAGAGGTACAAGCGAGAGTGAAACTCCGTTGAACTCAAGATTGAATGCGAGGTTAAACCAATCATTTGTGTTCTCACTCTCCACCACAATGTTGGCATGTTGCTCAAATTTCATCTCAAAACTCGCATCTACTTCCACATGCCAACCTTCACTCTCCAAACTTGGCATGTGGAACTCTAAAAACTCACTCCATGTTTGGAGTTGTTCTTGTCTGGTTTTGTAGTTTGAAGGAAGCATAAAAAGTGCCGTAGCATCTGAATTTGCAACAAATCCAAACTCCTCTAACCTCTGTTTTACACTCTCTTCAAATTGCAAATCTCTAAGAATTTCCGTCTTAATTTTCTCTTGTAAAAACGATGTTTTTTGCTCTTGGGGATAATAATTTTGTTTGTGATTTTCATACAAAAAACTCACTTCCATACTATGAAATATACTCATTTGCTCTTTGGGAAGAAAAAGTTTTATATATGCTGTTGGCTGCGTTTGAATCGTTTTTGTTTGGATACCTTTTGGTGTTTGAAGCTCTATATTTGGAGCTATTTTTTGGATTGTTTCATACACTTGGATAAGCTGTTCTTCACTGATTTGAGGAGCATTTTTCAGCTCTTTTAACACTTTTGGCTCTATACTCATCTCATAAACGACAGAGTTTATTGTGTCAATAATCAAAGGCGGTGTGGTGTAAAGAAGTTGATACTCTTTTGTGATGTTGGACTCTATACTATATTTATCTTTTATTTTTTTCCAGCTAAATTTTGGATGATAGACAGTTGGACTCAGATGAAGTGGCACTTCATTTGCACCGCAATAGCATCGATTGGTTTTGAGAAGTTCCAAAAGTGCCATATAACCCAATCTCTCTCTAAAAAAACCGTTTGTGCCTCGAAAATTTGAACGCAAACCCTCAAGCAACATGGCAATAGTGTCATCTTCACTCTTCTTGATATCACTGTAACCATAATTGGTAAAAAACTTGTACTCATCGAGTTTCGTACCTTGAGAGAGCTTTTTATTTTTTAAGATTTTTGATTTAAAAATCGAAAACTCTACTGTGCCATAGCGAGAAACCTTATCAAAAAGTCGGTAGGTTATAAAATACTCATTTGCATTTACAGACTTTGGTTTGGCACTCTCTTGGAGAGTATAGAGCCACTTGCTCAGTTGCGTATCTGAGCTTGATTGCATTGAGATAGCGGATGGGACTCTATTTTTTATTACATACGCCAAACAAGCAGCGACGACATGCTTACAGTTATATCCAACGGGACATGTGCAATCACCGTAAAGCACAAATTTTTTGTTTGTGTACACAATCTTGACACTTTGTTCATAAACCTTGCCACTACTTCCTTGGACATAGGAGGAGAGTTTGAAATTTGTTTCATCATTATTGAGAACGCGGTACGATTGTACCTTTGAATCATAGTAATAAGTAACACCGTGAACATAATCTATTGGCTCGACACAAGAACGGATATCTTCAGGTGTTAAAATCATAAAAATACCCCCAATAGTTTTTTTGTCATTTTAAGATAATTGTCATCAAGTGGAGCTTTGGCATGTGGAATTATTGGCATGTGGAAATAGTTTGGCATGTGGAGCAACTTGAGAGTTGCTTCACACTTAGTTCATATCTGGTTGTGGAGTTGTTGCTGTTGATGCTGGTAATATTGGCATACTTAGAGCTGGTTTTTTACCTTCGAGTGATTTAAGGAACTCTTCGATAGATGCAGCTTCCGCATCTGTGATAGATGTACCAAGTTGAATACGACCCATCTCGATAATAGCCTCTTTTAAGCTCCAAACTTGTCCATTGTGAAAATAGGGAGCAGTTTGTGTAATATTTCTCAGTGTTGGTACTTTTACCATGTTATTTGCATTCCCTTTGAAGTCACCTACATCTTGATATTTGTAAGTTCCTGTTACATTGAATGCATTCATAGTATTACCTAAAGTTCGACCATTATGACACGTCACACACCCTTTATCCATGAAAGTTTTTAAACCCTCTTGCTGTACTTTTGTGAGTGCATTTTTTTTGCCATTTAAGAAATCATCGTACGCAGATGGAGTGACAAGTGTTCTCTCAAAAAGACCGATAGTATCCGTAACTTTTTCAAACGAAATAGCTACATCTTTTCCGTACGCTTTTTTAAATGCATCTACATACTCAGGCATGGATGTCACAGTGGCTACAACATGCTCTTTTGTTGCTGCCATCTCTGGGTGTGCTTGGATTGGACCTTGAGCTTGCTCTTCTAAATCTTTTGCACGACCATCCCAAAATTGTGCTTCAAAAAAGACTGCATTGTAAACTGTTGGCGAGTTTAAGTGGTGTGGATTTGGAGTCCATTTATGCCCAATTGCAGCAGAAATACCATCATCTCCACCCTCCATCAGGTTATGACATGAGTTACAACTTATAATTCCACTCTTTGATAACCTTGGGTCAAAATAGAGTTTTTTTCCTAACTCTATCTTCTCATTTGTGATAGGATTTCTTTTATCATCAATAAGTTTCATTATCTCAGATTTTGAGCTTGGAATCGAAACTAAACCAGACTTTTTCGCTTGGTCAACGAGGCTTGAAGCTGACAAAGAGGCTACGACTAATACTAATGATATTGCTATTTTCATATTTACACCTTATAATAATTATCATTTATAAAATGATATTTTGACCCGAATTGTAGCTCCTAAAAGCTTAAAGGAGAATATTTATCTTTTATTAGAACTATCTTTTAAAAAGTTTTACACTAAGAAGTACGACTGCACCAATCACGAGTCCAACCAACAGTTCGTTGATAAGAGAAGGAACACCCTCAATAAAATAGTGATGAAAAAACTCTACATTGTGAGCGAGAATACCACCACCCACCAAAATCATGGCAAATGTTCCTATAAATCCAAGCGTTTTTATCAGTTTTGGCATCGCACTGATAAGAAAATTTCCACTTTTTTCATGCTTTTTTTCTAAAAGCCAAAAACCCACATTGTCCATTCGTACTATCATTGCCACCAATCCATACACACCAAAAGTAGCCAAGATTGCTACAAAAACAGTGGAAGCTACTTGCACTGCAAAAGGCTGATGTGCCACACTTGCGAGTGCAATGACCACAATCTCGATGGAGAGTATAAAATCTGTAAAAACGGCTGATTTTATCTTCTCTTTTTCTATATCCAAAATGGTTTCTGTCGTTGAATGAAGCAACTCCTCATTTTTTTCTTGATGATGTTTATGAAAAAGATACTCTTCAATCTTTTCCGTTCCTTCATAAAGAAGATACAAAGCACCAAGCATCAGAATATAAGTGATAAGTGTTGGAGCAATAGCACTCAAAATAAATGCCAAAGGTAATATAATCGCCTTATTTTTTAATGAGCCTTTTGTAATTGCCCAAATAATTGAGAGTTCTCTTGATTGGTCAAAGCCTGTTGCTTTTTGAGCATTGACCGCCAAGTCATCTCCCAAAATTGCTGCTGTTTTTTGTGTTGCCATTTTACTTGCCACTGCGACATCATCTGCCAACATGGCAATATCATCAAGTAGCATAAAAATTCCAGATGCCATTTATTCACTCTCCTTATTATTCAACGATTTATTCATCTCTCCGCTTCGCATTTTTATAAACGCCAAAAAAGCGAAACTCACTCCGATAAAAATGGATACTGCTCCCCAAAAATCATTCCGCTCGAACGCCATGAATATCCAACATATATCCGCAAAAAGATAGACGATAACCGATTCATATATTTTCCCTTTGTAGGTCAAATACGCACCGACATTGAGAAGCAATCCACCAATAAAGGCAAAGGTAATCATGCAATATCTTTTATATTCTGAGTTTTGAGTATCCAAGCAAAGTAAATTCCACCTACCACAAACCCGCACCCAATCACAATCGTGATAAACTCAAGCGAAAAATCATTCGAAGCAAAATAACCAATCATAAAAGAGGTAAGAGCTGCCGAACTTAGAAAAATCATGTCATTATATGCGACAATCCGCCCATAATATTTCTCTTCTATATTTTTTTGCAAAAGTGTATAAGTGTAAGACCAAAGTGTTGTTGTAAAAAGCCCCACGATTACACTTGCAAAAAGGGAAAGATAAAAATTGTGCATCAAAAACGCCCAAAGCCAAATCGCTAAAGCTTGTAAAATAAAGATAATAACAATTCGCTTATTGTTGACCCACGAACCTAAAATAATTGGTCCAATAACTAAACCCACAGCCCTTGAGGCATGTAAAAGTCCCAAAGCCAAAGAGGTAGCAATAAAAGATGCGTAATATTTATCCACCATCAAAGCAACCAAGGCATCAAAAGCGGTCAATCCCACAAAAGCATGCATAAACATAAGATGTATGGCATGTGGAAATCTTTTGAGGTATCTAAATGTATCACGCATCATCTCAAAGAGATTCTCTTTACTTCTGACAAACTCTACTTCAATCTGTGTCTTGTAAAGTAAAATAAAAGCAACACAAAACATAAAAGCGTCTAAGATAAACGCTACTTTTACACCAAGAAGATAGACCACAAACCCACTCAGTGCCATTCCCAAAGTGTAGGAGAAAGACCAAATTATGGAGTGAAGTTCATTTGCTTTTTGAAGTTTTGCCCCATCAAGAATTTTTGGTAAAAGAGACATTTCAGTAGTAAAATAAAAACTAGCCGCTGCCATCTTTACAAATATAAGTCCATAAAGAAGCCATAAATCATTTGTATTTTCTACAAAAACTAAAAAGAGGGTTGCCAAAATTTCTGTCACTATCAAAATCAACATCAATTTTTTAGGTTTCATCATATCTATAATAGAGCCTGAAAGTGGTGCTTGAATGACACCTGCCAAAAAGTGAAGCATCGCAACAAAAGCAACGATTTCAGGTGAAACTTTCATCTCAAGAAGAAGTGTATAGATAGCGACATTGGTAAACCACGCACCAAAGTACGCAATCAGTTGGATAAAAGAGAGTCGCCTTAAAATTGGTTCAGTTTTTAATAGTTTTATATATTCATTCATGGATGCAAGATTATCATAACAAAGTAGCAGTTAAGATAAATAAAAAGAAATTTTAAAAAATTATTATTATTTTACTAAAGTTATTTATTTTATAGCCGATATCATGTCTAAGAACAATATTCTTTAAGACAAGGAGTAAGTCATGGATGGCATAGCAAATGTAGCAAGGCAGCAACAAACTCAAGTAGGTTCGTCGGAATCTCAAGCAAAAGTAGCACAGAGAGTTCAACAGGCGGAAACAGCACCAAAAGTTGATCTCATCAAAGAAATGCAAAAGAGTGATACACAAAAAGGTGAGAAAATAAATTCTAAGGAACAAGTAGAGGATTTGGTAAAACAACTCAATGATGCTATGGCTCCTATGAATACGAGTATCAAGTTTGGAGTTGATTCTCAGGATATCTTTTATGTCTCCGTTATAGAGTCAGAGACGAGTAAAATGATTCGAAGATTTCCTGCGGAAAAAGCAGCTGATTTTCTTCCAAAAATGCAAGAGGTTACAGGAATCTTATTCGATTCTAAAGGGTAATTCTCTACTCTTTTTTGTGAGAGCGTTTTATGCTCTCACTCCTGCTACTATATCTTAAAAAAAAACTTCATATATAGAAATAAAAATCACACCCTAACCACTTTTTAATCTCTTTTATAGTAAAATCGCGACAATTATTTTGCTTATAAAGGTTTTTTACATGAAAAAAAATGTTAAAAAAGTAGTTTTAGCGTACTCTGGTGGCTTAGATACAAGTGTTATTTTAAAATGGCTTCAAGATGAATACAAATGTGAAGTTGTAACTTTTACGGCGGACATAGGTCAAGGCGAGGAGGTTGAACCAGCTCGTATAAAAGCTTTGAGCCTCGGTATCAAACCTGAAAATATTTTTATTGATGACTTAAGAGAAGAGTTTGTAAAAGAGTATGTATTTCCTATGTTTAGAGCAAATGCAATTTATGAAGGTGAATATCTTTTAGGAACTTCTATCGCAAGACCACTTATTGCTAAAAGACAAGTTGAAATCGCTCATATCACAGGTGCAGATGGCGTAAGTCATGGTGCAACAGGAAAAGGAAATGATCAAGTACGCTTTGAAATGGGATATTTAGGCAAAGATTCTACACTTACAATTATCGCACCATGGAGAGAGTGGGATTTAAACTCAAGAGAAAAACTTTTAGCTTATGCATCTGAGCATGGCATCCAAATCGATACAAAAGGGAAAAAATCACCTTACTCTATGGATGCAAATCTTCTTCATATCTCTTATGAAGGTGGAATTTTAGAAGACCCAAATGCAGAACCAGAAGACAGCATGTGGTTATGGACAACAAAACCTGAAAATGCTCCCGATGTTGCTGAGTATATAACAATTGGGTACAAAAACGGCGACCCTATTTCACTAAATGGCGAAGAGTTAACTCCTGCAACTATGCTGGCAACACTGAACAAAATAGCTGGAAAACATGGTATCGGTCGTGCTGACATCGTTGAAAATAGATTTGTTGGTATGAAAAGCCGTGGATGTTATGAAACACCAGGTGGAACAATCATGCTCAAAGCACACCGTGCAATTGAATCTATAACACTTGATAGAGAAGAAGCACACCTCAAAGATGAAATGATGCCTCGTTATGCAAAACTTATTTATAATGGATTTTGGTTTGCACCGGAACGAGAAATGCTTCAAGCTGCAATTGACAAAACACAAGTAAATGTTTCTGGTAAAGTAAAATTGAAGCTCTACAAAGGAAATGTGACAGTAGTAGGCCGTGAATCAGAAAATTCTCTTTTCAATCCTGAGTATTGTACTTTTGAAGAGGATGCAGTTTATGATCAAAAAGATGCAGCTGGATTTATTAAATTGAATGCTTTACGCTTCATCATTGCTGGTAAAGCTCGTAAAAATAAAAAATAATAAGGAAACTATGATGAGTATTATTAAAATAGACATGAATTCACCTGAGTTTCAAGCTGAACTAGAAAAAACTATTAGATTTACAGATAAGGTTATTGCACAATTCAATTGGTCATATAATCCTCAAGAAGAGATTAATGAGGGTGTACAATTAGGATTGGCTCGTAATAAAATGATGTACAATAAACGCTTTTGCCCTTGTTATATGGTTGAAGAAGTAAATGGTGAATACAGAAGCACTGATAATAGAATGTGCCCTTGTACGACAGCAATTGAAAAAGAGATTCCAGAGGAAGGTGTTTGCCACTGTCAAATCTTTTGTACTCCTGAATTTGCAGCAGCAAAACGACAAGAAAATCAGATGGAAGAAGTTGTGCATCAGCACTCTCGTGGTCTTACAAAAGAGGAGTGTGCAGCTTTAGTTAATAATAGCGAACTCGACTCAGATGAACTAATAGCACTGCTTGAAGCAAGAGAACTGGGCATGGTTGATTTTAAACTCGTAGATGTTCGTGAACACATGGAGTGGAGAATGGGTCACATTCAAGGTGCGGATAAACTTGTCCCAACAAGTAGCTTTTTTCAAACACTTGATGAAGCAAAACTTGATAAAAATGAAAATATCATAGTTTACTGTCATGTTGGTAGCAGAAGTGCTCACTGTGCAAGAATATTAACAGACATGGGTTACACAAAAATAGGAAATTTATCGCATGGTATTGTTTCTTATGGTGGAAAAATAGAAAGATAAAATTAAAGGTTTAATATGAAAGTATTGTTAATAAAAGATGTAAAAAGTCTAGGTAAAGCGGGTGAAGTAAAAGAGGTAAAAGATGGTTATGGAAAAAACTTTCTTATAGGAAAAGGCTTTGCAAAACATGCAACTGCTGAAATCATAGCACAGCACAAAGAAGAAGAGAAAATCAATGCTGAAAATGAAGCTGCGGAGATAGCATCTCTCAAAGAGTTAGCAGTCAAACTTGATAAAATGGAAATTATCATTACTAAAAAATTAGGTCAAAATGGTCACCTATTTGGAGCAATTACAAAAGATGAAGTTGCACATGCCCTTTTAGAACAACATAAAATTGAAATTGATAAAAAACATATTACAGATAAAATAGCTATCAAAACTATCGGTGAGCATGATTTAGATTTTAAACTAGGTCATGGAATCCATGCAACACTCCATGTGGATGTTCAAGGCGAATAATGTTTGATGCGACAACAATCCTTGCATATAAAGGTAAAAATAGAGCTGTTATAGGTGGAGACGGGCAAGTAACTTTTGGAAATAGTGTCCTCAAAGGCAATGCTACAAAAATTCGTACACTTCACAAAGGCAAAGTTTTAGCTGGATTTGCAGGAAGTACCGCGGATGCCTTTAATCTTTTTGATATGTTTGAAGAGTTTTTAGAAGATAAAAAAGGTGATATTTTAAAATCGGTTGTTGAGTTCTCAAAAGCGTGGAGAAAAGATAAAGTTCTTCGTCGACTTGAAGCAATGATGATTGTTTTAAATAATGAACATATCTTTATTTTAACTGGAAATGGAGATGTAGTCGAACCTGAAGATGGAGAAATCGCATCTATTGGAAGTGGTGGTAATTTTGCTATTTCAGCTGCTCGTGCACTAAAAAAACACTCATCACTTGACGAAGAAAGTTTGGTTCGTGAGAGTTTAAGCATCGCAGCGGATTTATGTATCTATACAAATCACAACATCAAAATTCTCACACTTGAAGAGGAAAAAGAATGAACTTAACTCCCAAAGAGATAGTGGAGTATTTAGACAAATATGTAATCTCACAAAAAAATGCTAAAAAAACGATTGCTCTCGCTCTTCGAACAAGATATAGAAGAATGCAACTCTCACAAGAGTTTCAAGATGAGATAATGCCAAAAAATATTTTGATGATAGGCTCAACTGGAGTAGGCAAAACTGAAATTTCCAGACGCCTTGCGAATATGATGAAAGTACCTTTTATCAAAGTAGAAGCAAGTAAATATACTGAAGTCGGTTTTGTTGGACGCGATGTCGAATCAATGATACGCGATTTAGTTGTGAATGCAATTAATTTAGTAAAATCAGAACAAGAAGAGCTGAATCAAGAGAAAATAGAGAACTATATTATTAATAAAATAGTAGAAAAACTTCTCCCTCCTCTCCCAGAACAAGCAAGTCAAGAAAAAAAAGATGCTTATCAACATGCCTTAAAAACGATGGAAGCAAAAGTAATTAGTGGTGAGATGGATGACAAAATCATTTCACTCGAATTCGATAAAATACACATTGAATTTAACGATACAAATCTTCCACCAGAGATGGCAAAAGTGCAAGAATCCTTTTCTAAAATTTTTGCAACAATCAATAAAGAAGATAATAAAAAAGAGATGAGCGTTAAAGAAGCAAAAACACTTCTAAAAAATGAGGCTGCATCCAAACTTCTCAATATGACAAACATTCATGCAGAAGCCCTCAAACGAGCCGAAGATGGTGGCATAATCTTTTTAGATGAAATTGACAAGATTGCTATTAGCTCAAAATCACAAGGACGAAACGATCCAAGTAAAGAGGGAGTCCAAAGGGATTTGCTTCCTATAGTTGAGGGGAGTAGCGTTACAACAAAATATGGTGTTATCAATACTGACCATATACTTTTTATTGCAGCTGGTGCTTTTCATCTAACAAAACCAAGCGATTTAATACCTGAACTTCAGGGAAGATTTCCTCTACGAGTTGAGCTTGAATCACTCACTGAGGAGACTCTTTACCAAATTTTAACACAAACAAAAAACTCTCTACTCGTGCAGTATAAAGCACTCTTAAGTGTAGAAGATGTCAACCTTATTTTTGAAGATGATGCTATAAGAGCTATTGCAAAACTTGCTCATCGTGCAAATGAAGTCACTGAAGATATTGGAGCAAGAAGATTGCATACAGTTTTAGAAAAAGTTTTAGAAGAGATAAGCTTTCATGCTGATGAATATAAAGAGAAAGATTTTGTAGTTACTGCAAAATTAGTACATGATAAACTTGATGTAGTTGTTGAAGACAATGACCTCTCACGATATATATTATAAACAAGGCAATAGAAAATGAGTAAAGCTGGTTTCGTCTCTCTTATAGGTCGTCCAAACGCAGGTAAAAGCACACTTATGAACTCTCTTTTGGGTGAAAAAATAGCGATGGTAAGTCAAAAAGCAAATGCGACTAGAAAACGCTCCAATGCAATAGTAATGCATGAAGATACACAAATTATATTTGTTGATACTCCTGGATTGCATGAAAGAGAAAAAATATTGAATCAATTTATGCTTGATGAAGCATTAAAAGCAATGGGAGATTGTGATTTGATTGTCTATTTAGCTCCGGTTACTGATAGTTTAGAACATTATGAAAAATTTTTAGCACTTAATAATGCAAAAGTCAAACATATCGTGGTGCTCAGTAAAATTGATCAAGTTTCTCAAGAGAAACTTTTTAAAAAAATTAGCTCCTACAATCAATTTGCAGACAACTTTGAAGCCCTTATCCCTGTAGCAATTCCTAAAAAAGTTGGGCATGTGGATTTACTTAATACTATCGCAAAAAATCTTCCTGAGTCACCCTATTTATTTGATCCAGAAGATTTAACAAGTGAACTTGTACGTGATATTTATGCAGGTTTTATACGAGAAGGAATTTTTGAGAACATCAGTGATGAGATTCCTTATGAATCAGATGTAATAATAGACAAAATTGAAGAGGGTGGAAATTTAGAAAAAATACATGCAACAATCATTATCGAAAAAGAGAGTCAAAAAGGGATAATAATAGGCAAAGGTGGTGATTCTATTAGACGCATTGGGATATATGCAAGAACAAAAATAGAAGCATTAAGTGGAAAAAAAGCGTTTTTAAACCTTCAAGTAAGTGTAAAAAAAGGCTGGACAAAAGATAAAACATTCTTAAAAGAGATAGGATACCAAGCATGAAAATAATATTTCTAATATTACTAAGTTTAGTTCTCAACGCAGAGGACATTTTAACCAACTACAGACTTCATGGGCTCCAAGACATGGAAAAGAAAATGGATTTAGAGCTAGCAAAAAGAGATTACTGGCTTGGATTTTTAGAGGGGAAAGATACAACCTTTGGTTATTTAGAAACTTTTTCATCTGTACTAACATGTAACAAAGAAAAATCGAATCTTATTTTATATAAACAAAATAAAAATAAAAAGTTCGAATTTGTAAAAGACTATAGTGCATTCACAGGAAAAATGAAAGGCGATAAAATGAGAGAGGGAGATTTAACGACTCCTCTTGGTGTATATGAACTCACTAAAAAACTCTCTAAAGTTGACTCTTTTTATGGACCACTTGCCTTTGTTACTTCTTACCCAAATACCTATGATAGATACAGAGGGCGAGGTGGTTCTGGAATTTGGATTCATGGCCTTCCAATAGATCAAAAAAGAGATGACTTTACTAAAGGATGTATTGCAATTAACAATCCAAGTTTAGAGTGCCTTGATAGAAGAATAGATATAGATAATACAATGCTTATCATTAGCAGTGGAGAAACAAAAAAGGATGTCTCAAAAAAAGTGTTAGCAGATCTTTTAGCACAACTTTATGCATGGAGATATGCTTGGTTATATAATGATATACAAACCTATTTAAGTTTTTATGCACCTGATTTTATGAGAGATGATGGAATGAGTTTTAGTTCTTTTTCTAACTACAAAAAAAGAGTTTTTAGTAAAGTTGAGAAAAAAGATATTATTTTTGATCGTATCAATGTAGTTCCTTATCCAAGTGCACCTGATATGTATCAAATCTCATTTAAAGAAACATATACATCTGATACACTTAAGTTTGTTGGGGATAAAACATTAATGGTTAAACTGACAAAAGATAATAAAATTAAAATATTTACAGAAAATCAATAATTGATAGTCATGTATAAACTTTTTTTTAAAATACTACTTATAGTAACACTCTCACATGCATGTGGGAGTGCTACCATTAATGTGATAAAAAAAGAGAATAAAGATACTAGTAACACACTTCTTGTCATTGCAGGTATTCATGGAGATGAACCGGGTGGTTATTTTGCTGCATCTATTCTTGCAACCCACTATACTATTAAATCAAAAAATGTTTGGATAATTCCGAATCTTAACAAAGATAGCATTCGAGCAGATGTTAGAGGTATTAATGGAGATATGAATAGAAAATTTTCCTATACAGAAAAAAATGATAAAGATAAAGAAATTATTGAAGAAGTAAAAAAAATTATTCTCTCAAAAAATATTAGTTTAATCGTCAATCTACACGATGGACATGGATTTTACAGAAAAAAAGATGCTGGAAGTGTGTTTAATCCAAATGCTTGGGGACAAACTTGTGTAATTGATCAGTGCAAACCAATACAAAATCAACCCTTTGGAAACTTGGATGCAATATCTTCACGCGTTAAAGAAAAAATAAATAAAAATCTCATAGAACCACATCATAGCTTTGATGTAAAAAATACTAATACAAAATTTGATGATGAAATGATGCGACTCTCTCTTACTTACTTTGCTGTTACAAACAATAAACCCGCATTTGCGATAGAAAGTAGTAAAAACTTATCTTCAGTTTCACAAAAAGTTTATTATCAACTCTTAGCGCTTGAAGAGTTTATGAAAATTATGGATATCTCTTTTACAAAAGATTTTGAGTTAAAAGAAAAAGAGATTAGTAAACTGATTAATGATTATGGCACAGTAGCAATAAACGAGAACATATTACTAAATTTTAACGATATCAAAAAAAATTTAGCTTATATACCGCTCAAACAAAAAGAGAATCAATTCAAATTTTCACATCCATTAGCTGATTTTAAAAAGATTGATGACACTTATGTTATAAACATCGGAAATAAACAAATGACTATATTAAAACCAGAATTTATTGGTATTTCTGATAGTTGCCCAAAAAAAATTGATGTGGAAATTGATGGAAAAATAACTTCTATTAACAAATCTTCAGATTTTTTTGTGAATGACGATTTCAAAATTTTAGAGCATAAAAATATGCGTGTTAATATTATCGGATTTACTCCAAAAAACAACTCGAGTGAAAGCGGTGTGAAAGTTAATCTTAAAGCACTCAACAAAAATTTTTCTGTTGACACAAATGGCAAAGTATACAGAGTTGAGTTTTACAAAGGGAATGATTTTTGCTTTATGTCTATGGTTCACTTCAAATAGGATGAGTAGTTTATGAACAAAACAAAAAAAGTATATTTTTCTAATACTATTTCTATCAATCCTTATAGTGATATCTACATGAATCGTATTGTCAACTTTTTAACAGACATAAAATCACTCGAATATGATAAAAGCCAATACATAATCTCTTACCTCAATACACAAAGTTATATCAACTCTCACATAGAAATCAGTAGAAACATCGCTGAAGAAGATTTATTTGACGCAATCAATAACAAAATATATGATGAACTTGCACTTGATCAAGCGATAGAGTATAAAATTCAATATATTGAAACTTTTAATAGCAAAAGTTATGAAAATAGAAATTTTCAAGTCTTTATTGCTGAACCATCAGTTATACTCAAAACATATCAAAATGCAGTTGAAAAAGTAAAATATATTGATGTTATTATTCCAACTCCACTTCTTATAAAATCACTTTACACAAAGGGGATTATTCAAACAAGTGGTGTCCACTGCTTTATATACTTTGAAGAACATGACTCATTCATCACTATTTACAATGAGCAAGAGTTCGTTTACACAAAATCTCTGAAATATTCTCTTGTGCAAATGCATGAAAAATTTTGTGAAATTTACGGTGAAAAAATTGAGTACGATGACTTTATAAAAATTTTATCTGATAATAATCTAAAAGATACAGAAAATAGTTATAAAAGCTTCATTATTAAACTATATAAAGAAATTTTTACAAATGTTAGTGAAATACTCACTTATGTCAAACGAGCTTTTGAGATAGACAAGATTGAGCATATTTATATTGGTTCTCAAGTCTCTTCAATCTCTGCATTAGGTGAGCTGGCAGAGGTCGAGCTTAGCATAAAAGTGAGTGATTTTTTATTCGATTATGGATTTGAACAGCAAAACAAATATATTGACCAAATTCATGCATTAATGCATCTCTACACTACCCTTCCTGAAGATAAAAAGTATGAGTGTAATTTTACAATATTTCATCGCCCTCCTACATTTACCAAACGAGAGAGTGGAAAACTTTTACTTTCACTCGTTGCTTCAATTGTTATTGCATTTGTCTACCCACTCACTTTTTGGATTCTAACTTATGCACAGGGAATACAATATACCCTTTTAGAAACCGATTATTCTACAATTCATGCTGAAAAATTGGTAAGAGAATCAACTATTAATACAAAGCAAAGTGAAAAAGAAAAAGTATTGGCACTTCTCAACAAAGAAAAACAAGAATATATAGATAAAAAAAATACACTTATAAAAATTCATGATGTCAAAGTGAATTATCCAATGAAAGCAAAACTCCTTCATATTCTGACAAATGATTTGAATGATATTGGTGTCAAAGTTGAGTCCATTTACTATGATGAAAAAAATGATAAGAAAAAATTTACACTTAATTTAGTTTCCGCTAAAGACAAAGTTATTACACAACTGTTAGAAAATCTAACTAAAAAATATGAAGGTAAATTTAAATTTTCTCTTGAAAAAATATTTTTCAAAAAAGAATCAAAACAATATTTTAGTGAATTAAAGGTTGATATACTATGAAAATAAACATAGAAACATTTTTACTCAACATCGATACATCCTTTAAAAACAAAAATCAAAAAGATATTTATATGACTTATATTATGATATTTGCTGGAATTTTTGCTTTTTCTTATCTACTTTTTTGGGAAAGTTCTGAACTAGCATACAAACAAACAAAAGATAAAGTTATTGCCATACAAAACAAAATAACTCAAGACACACTCTATTTGCAGCAAAACCCTCAAACAAAAATTACACTTCTTGAGCAAGAAATTACTCAAGCAAATAATGAATTACTTATTTACAAAGACAACAACGAATATATAAAAAATAAAATAAATGCTATCTCTTTTCTTTTGTACAATGAAAAAACATGGGGAGAATATCTTAATTCAATTTCTGAAAATGCACGCAAATTCAATATCAAAATTCTTAATTTTACTAATAAATTAGCACTCAACAGCACATCTTTTGGACATGTTTTAGATATTGGCATAAGTTGTACAGGAGAGTATAAAAACAGTCTCAATTTTATTAATTCACTCGAGCAAAATGAGTTAGTTGTTGATTTGCATGATATGAATTTAACAGCAGAAGAAAATTTACATGGAGATTTCAACATCTCTGTTTGGGGGATTGCATACTAATGAAAAATTTATTTTTAACTCTTTTTTTACTCTCTCTCAACCTATTAGCAAATGAGCTTCAATGGGTAGATGAACAAATCGAAGCTATACAGCCACCACGAGTTGGCATAAGTGAATCTGAAATTGCTTTACTTAAAGATCCATTTATTTTTTTAAAAAAAAGTGATACGAATACTACTGTCAATACAACTACAACAACTCTAGTTACAACGGATATTCAAATGAAAAAAGAGCCTATAGAAAAAAAAGAGCTCATTTTGGATGCAATTATGAACAAATCAGCTTTAATAGATGGAAAATGGTATAAACTCAACGATAAAATTGATGATTTAACTATTTCAGATATAAGCACAACAACTGTTACACTATCTAAAAAAGGTAAAAAAGAAATTTTATCTACTAATAAAAACAAAAATTTGAAATTTAAAAATAAGTGAGAATAGAGTAATGAAAATAAATAAATTATCAGTCTATAGCATGTTTTTCACACTTCTTCTATCAAGTAATCTCTTTTCTGATTGCTCGTCCGAACTCTTTAGTATTAGTTCTACGAAAGATACTCGCATTATTGATTTTATCGAACAGCTAAGTGATGAATGTCAGTTTAGTATTGTTATTACAGATACAAATGCTGAAGAGTTTTTAAATAAACAACTCAATAAAACACATCTAAATAATTTAACAATTAATGAAGTCCTAAATCTCATACTTACAGAAAATAATCTTTCTTACACATTAGAAAACAATATCTTAAAAATTTCATATTTAACAACAAAAGTTTTTGCTATTGATTATATTTTATCGCAAAGAAAAAGTAGTGGGAGTACGGATATTACCCTTAGCTCTTCTTCTGGAAATGCCAATGGAACTTCTAGTACTTCATCAAGCTCTTCTTCTCCAAGCTCCACAAGCTCACAATCTGGAGGAAGTTCAACAGCAGAATCTGGTATAAAAATAGAATCTACAGATGAAGTTAAATTTTGGGAAGCATTGGATTTAGAGCTACAAAGTGTTATCAATCGACCACACGATGCTTACAAAGCCGAATCACCTATAGTGAACAAAAATGCAGGTCTTATTACCGTCACTTGTACAGAAAAGCAGATGGAAAGATTAGAAGATTATCTCAAAAAACTACAAGAAAAAGTGCAACTACAAGTTTTAATAGATGTTCAAATTCTAACAGTTACTATGAGTGATAGTAAATCAACTGGTGTTGATTGGAGCCAGTTGTATGCTCTTCAAAATCTTCAATTAACTTCACATGTTATGAATGCACAAAATGTTAGTGAATTTACAGATAAAGATATTACGACAGCTCTTTATCCAGTGTCAGGAAACACTGGAGGAATATCGAGTCTATTTCAAGTAAAAGGTGATATAAAACTGCAAGAAGTTATAAAGTTCTTGAAAACACAAGGAGATGTCAACTCCATCTCTAATCCAAAAGTTTTAACACTCAATAATCAACCTGCACTTATCACAGTAGGTACAGAATATTTTTACAAAATTACAAGCACAGAAACTTTAGCAGGAGGAACAACGGGAGCCTCGAGCGTTAATGAAAATATTCAATCTGTTTTTGCTGGCGTTCTTTTGGATATCACTCCTGAAATTTCTGATGACAATACAATTACGCTCAAAATTAATCCATCTCTATCAGAAACATCTACTGGTATGACAACCACTAGCACAGGTAGAACCATGCCACCAGATTTAGATCGTCGTCAACTCTCATCTGTTGTTACAGTTAAAGATGGAAATAAAATTATACTTGGTGGACTTATTAATACGAAAAATACACAAAACTCGAACCAGATACCATTATTGGGTGACATTCCTCTTTTTGGTTTATTATTTAAGCATGAAGAGAATATAAAGCAAACTCAGGAATTAATTATAGTCATTGAGCCGCATATCATAAGCAAAGAAAAGAATCATTTATCATTATCTGATTTGGGCTATGAAGGTATTAAAAGCGATATCAAAAAAGATAAAAAATCAGATATCCAGTCTAGTAATGAAATACAAAAGTAATTGATATGAAATCAAATCTATTTGAAAACTCTAAAAATACTTTTTTAGATATAGTCATTGCTGAAGATTATATACAAATAGATAGAGTTTCTAAGATTTATCTTTCATTACAAGAATCTGTAAAAAAACCGTTAAAAATGATTCTTCTTTATGGTAAACCTGGCACTGGAAAAAGTATGTTTTTAACAAAACTTTACCATGATTTATTAGCAACAAAAGTAGTCTATCTCTACCAAACGCCTATTCTTGATGATGATGAATTTTTTACAACCCTTGCAAAAGATATCCTTGATGTGAAATATCAAGGATATCTTAATTTTACTCAATTCATGAAAATCATAGAAACGAAATCATTCGATGAAGCACCTATTGTTCTTTTAGATGAAGCCCAGCTTTACTCAAATGCTTTAATAGAAAAAATCAGACTCCTCTCGGATACAAGAAAGATAAAGTTTGTCATCACACTTCACAAAACAGAAAAAGAGGACTTAATAGCAAAAGAACATTTTCAAACAAGAATTTGGGAGAGTGTAGAGTTAGAAAATGCATCCCTTTCAGAGTTAAAAATATATATACAAAAAAAACTTATGAAAGCAAACTGTTTTGACAGTGCTGATATGTTTAAAGATAATGCTGTAAAATTGATTTATAAATTAACAAAAGGGAATTATAGAGATACAAATAAGTTGCTATATACTCTTTTTGAAATTTATTCACACTATGAAGAACAAGCTCCGCATAAAATAAATACAAATAAAATATCTACAAAAATTGTCGAAATGTCAGCTATTCACACAGGGCTTATACATGCTTAATACAAATGAATTAGAAAAAAAATGGCTTCACTATAAAATAAAATCCTATATTCCACATGCCACAATTGTTATTAGCTCCATAATAATAGTTGTAATTGTAAGCACATTTGATTATGTCCAAACCAATAATACAACTCAAAACAAAAATAATACTAGCTTAACCGCATCCAATAATGAACCTCTGCAACCAATCACACAAGTTCAAGAAATTAAAGTGGCAGTTGTAGAAAAAAAAGAACTCAATGAAACTCCACAACAAAAACAAAAGGAAACTTCAGCTGCTCAACAAGAAATAATTAAGCCTATCGAAACTCTTGCAATAGAATCTAAAACAGTGATTGAACCTTCACTGAATTTTATTGATAGAATAAGAATTGCTTCTATTTCACAACCGCAGAATGTACAAGCTACACCAACAAAAACTCTTCAGTCAGAGACAATAAATGCACCTGTTGTAGAAGCACCAGCAGTAGAAGTTGTAGAAGAAGAAAGTAAAGTTATCAAAAAAGAGAAAGAGTTCTCTTTTGCAAATAAAGAGACGAAAAATAGTTTAAACATTAAAAGAAACAACTCACAAGAAGATATAAATCTTGTTATTAAAAGGTTTAAAAAGAGCAATGATCCAACGCTAGGTCTTTTTATAGCAAAATACTATTACGATGCTGGAGATTATAATCTCGCTTATAATTATGCACTTATAACAAATCAACTAGATAATAATATAGAAGCATGCTGGATTATTTTTACAAAATCTTTAGTCAAATTAGATCAAAAAGATAAAGCTATTCAAACTTTAAAAGATTATATAAAACACTCACATTCTAGTAATGCACAAACACTACTCGATGAGATAGTTACAGGAGGAATGAAATGAAAATTATTTTAGCTTTATTACTTGCAGTTGTTCTTTATGCAGATGCAAAAAAAGAGATGTTATCTCTCTATGAAAACAACAAGTATGAAAATGCTTGTGAAGTTGGATTTGCAAACCTGAATTTTTATGCAAATGATGAAGATTACATTTCACTTTATGGATTTTCATGTCTCAAAGCAGACTTTATAGATCGCCTAATGGTACCAATCATCAAACTCAAGTTTACCAAAGAGTCCAGATCAAATGGAGCCTATTTTTCTGTTATTATGATGCAAAAAAAACTTCTTTATCATGCTATGATAGACGGGTATAAACTCTCATCTTTTAATCTTCCTACTACAGACCATGTTCTCTCAAAAGTTTTTGATCTTTACGCTCAAGTACAGGAAAATACTCCAAAAGAGTTTTATATCTTTGAAGATAAAAATGATAAAAAGATAACATACAAACTTACACTCCTTAAAGATGAAAGATTAAGTAAAATTGTCATTGAAGAGTTTTATGACAATAAAATAGTCAAACAACACATTTACTGGTAGGCAAATCGATGGATAGAATAACAGCAGATTTACTTGCTAATGGCTCTATTATGCAAAGACAAGTCGATAGACTTCTTGCACAAGGAATAAGCCCGAATCTCATTTTGAGAGATATAACTCTCTCTGGTTTCATGACAATGGATAGACTTGTTCGTTTCATTGTTGAACAGATTAGAAATGGTGTTTATGAGCTTTCTATTATAGAAAACTATGATTATATTCCTGAAAAAATTGTTTTAGAAAAACTTGCTCATGAACTTGATTTACAATTTTTAGATTTAGACTCTATTGATATGGATTACAGAATTACAAGTAGAGTTCCTCTAGCACAACTTCAAAAATATAATGTTTTACCAATTTCTGAAGATGAGATGAGTGTAACTATAGCTTTTAATGATCCACTCAATATTGAAGCTCAAGAATCCATTCAGAGACTTTTTCCGAGAAAACTTCTCAGAATTGCCATAGCTGTAAAAAAGCAGATTCACGCCTATCTCTACAAAGTAGAACTAAAAGATAGCGTAAAAGGGCTAGTAAAAAAAATTAGAGATGAGTTAAATTCAATTAATTCTATAGAAGAACAGCAAGAAGCCTCTTCAATACTTCTCCTTATTGATATTGTTTTGAAAACTTGTATTCGAGGTCGTGCAAGTGATATTCATGTAGAGCCAACTGAAAAGAATTGTGTTGTTCGTGGGCGTGTTGATGGCAAACTCACGGAGATGTTTATTTTTGAAAAAGACATTTATCCACCACTTGCTTCTCGTCTAAAACTTCTTGCAAATCTTGATATCGCAGAAAAAAGAAAACCGCAGGATGGTCGTTTTTCAACTGCTGTTGGAGAGAGTGAATTTGACTTTCGTATCTCTACACTACCAATCCTTTATGGTGAATCTATCGTTATGCGTGTTTTAGATAAACAAAAAGCACTTGTAAAACTAGAAGATGCTGGTATGGATAGTGCAAGTTATCAAAAATTACTTCACGGTCTTAAAGCTCCACATGGAATTATTTTGGTTACTGGACCTACAGGAAGTGGTAAGACCACTACACTCTATGGTGCGTTAAATGAGCTCAGAAATATAGAAGATAAAGTCATCACAGTTGAAGATCCTGTGGAATATAGAATGAACCTTATCCAACAAGTACAAGTAAACCCAAAAGTTGGATTAAGCTTCGCAGATGCTCTTCGCTCAATTTTACGACAAGACCCTGATAAAATTATGATTGGTGAGATTCGTGACCAAGAGACATTGGAAATAGCAATAAAAGCTGCACTTACGGGTCACTTAGTCATCTCTACTCTCCATACAAACGATTCTATCAGTGCAATTCCAAGAATGGTAGATATGGGAATCGAACACTATCTCATCAGTGGTGCTTTAGTGGCTATACAAGCCCAAAGACTTGTAAGAAAGATATGTAAACATTGCAAAGTTGTTGAAGTCATTTCAGCTTCTACACTTGATGAATTACATCTAAGTATTCCCAAAGATGCTAAATTTTACACAGGAAAAGGTTGCAAAGAGTGTAATGATACGGGCTATATGGGAAGAGAGATGATATGTGAAGTTTTAACTATCTCAGAAGGATTATCAAGTCTCATTGCGAAAGGTGCAGCCAAAGATGCTATGCTTACACAAGCCCTGAGTGATGGATTTGTGACTATCTTTGAAAATGGAATTCAAAAAGCTTTAAGTGGTATCACAAGTCTTGAAGAAATTCTCAAAGTAGCTAAAGGATGAAATATTTTGTCGCTACCGTTCTTGTAAAAGGCAAAAAAGAGGAGTTTCCACTTTATGCTGAAAATAAAATAGAAGCGAGTAAACTTGCCAAAATAAAACTCAATGGAATCATTATTAGAGTCGTTGAAGCAGAAGAGCCTTTAGAAGCACAATTTAAAAGGTTTAAAACAAATTTTTTACAAAATATCAAAAAAAGAAAAATCAAACCAGATGCTCTCATAGCTTCAATCAGACAGTTAGCAGTTATGACGAATGCTGGTATCTCTATTTATGATTCGTTAAGTGAAATTGCCAGTGCCACAGATGATGAAGCATTAAAGACAGTTTTTTCAAAACTAGCTGAAGACATCAATTCAGGTCGTTCCCTCTCAGCTTCTATGGAAAATTTTCGCTTTGAACTTGGCAATTTAACTATTGCGATGGTTCAACTTGGAGAAAAAACAGGTAATCTTGATGAAGCACTTTACTCTTTAGCGGATATGCTTGAAGAGATTCGTGCTAACATTATCAAATTCAAAAAAGCAATGGCATATCCACGCAATGTCATGATTGCGATGGCGGTAGCATTCACTATTTTAATCTCCTATGTTGTACCTGAATTCAAAGCTATTTTTGAATCTTTGCATGCAGAACTACCTCTTCCAACAAGAATATTATTGGTTCTTGAACATCTTTTTAACAACTATGGACCGTATGTTTTGGCTGCTCTTTTTGCTAGTTTTATGGTATTTAATTATCTCATCAATAATTACAAACATATTCGTTATGGTTGGCACGAGACACTGCTCAAAACTTATCTTATCAAGAATATCATCAAGTTTTCAACTCTTAGCAGATTTACACTTGTTTTCTCAGAGCTTATTCGTGCTGGAATTCCGATTGCTGAGGCACTTGATACTTCTATAGATATGATAGATAATCTCCCTCTCAAAGCCAAACTCCTTTCGGTTCGTATAACGGTAGAAAAGGGTGGAGCACTCAATAAAGGACTCAAAGATACAGAACTCTTTGAAAATATGATTATTCAAATGGTAAGTGCTGGAGAGGATAGTGGTACACTCGATAGCATGATAAAAAAAGTTGCAGAGTATTACAAAATGCGATTTGATGCTATTATTGATGGACTTTCAGAAGCTGTAGAGCCTATTATGCTCTTTATTATAGCATCTATGGTTATTTTACTTGCTCTTGGTATTTTCTTGCCAATGTGGGATATGGGAAATGCTGTTCACGGAAGATAGTGGCATGTGGAACTAAGAATAGTAAGAATTGTCTCTCCTAGATAATCTTCGCTATTCTGTCTACTTTTTCTAAAAATAATTTCATAACTGATTCACTCGATTTAATTTTAAATACAGATTCTGCCTCAAAACTTTTTTCAACTATTTGAATTCCACATGCCAAACATTCATATTCTATCATTCTTATATTGGAATACTCAAAAGAGATACTTTTTATAATTTCATGTGTATAATCTAAAAGTGATGCCGAGTGAAGCACCAAATTCACACTATCGCTATACGCACGAACAAGTCCACCCGTGCCAAGCTTAGTTCCACCAAAATATCTCACAATAATCACTGCGGTATTTATCATCTCTAAGCCCTGCAAAACAAAAAGAGAGGGCTTACCTGATGTTCCTTTTGGTTCTCCATCATCGCTTGAGTGTTCTACAATTTGATTAAATTCATTCAGATATCGGTAAGCTACAACAAAATGTCTAGCCTTTGGATTTGCATTTTTGAGCTGTTCTAAAGTGGAAGTAAATTCAGAATAAGGCATGAGGTAAGCAATGAATTTTGATTGCTTTACCTCAAGTGTTTGTGTATATATTTGATTAACAAATTTCATCTCGATTGTTTATCAAACTCTGGCATGTGGAAAATTTTATGCTAAATTTGTAAAAATTTTATTAACATCATCATCATCTTCAAGTTTATCAATAATTTTATCAATATCTACTTGCTCTTGTTCTGAGATAGAAATCGGTGCATTTGCCATTCTCTCTAAGTTTGCTTTTGTTACTTCAATTCCCATTTTTTCTAATGCTTCATTGAGTTTACCAAAGTTCGTATAGTCCCCAGTGACTAAAACAACGCCCTCCTCTTCCTCAATATCTTCAAGTCCAGCATCGATGAGTTCTAATTCCAACTCTTCAATATCCATGCCATCTTTGAGTTTAAATTCAATAACTGCTTTTCTACTAAACATAAACTCCAAAGAGCCATTTGTGAGTAACTCGCCGCCATGTTTTGTAAGTACATTTTTGACATTTGCTACAGTTCTTGTATTATTATCCGTCAAACATTCGATAAAAATCAAAACACCATGTGGGGCTTTGCCTTCGAAATTTACTTCAAGCATACTTGCAGTATCTTTTGCACTTGCTCTTTTTATAGCCGCTTCAATGTTGTCTTTTGGCATATTTTCAGCTTTTGCATTCATAATAGCTGTACGAAGTTTTGAGTTCATATCAGGGTCACTACTTCCCTCTTTTGCAGCCATAGTAATTATTTTGCCGAGTTTTGGGAACAATTTTGACATTGCTCCCCATCTTTTTAGCTTTGACGCTTTTCTATACTCAAATGCTCTTCCCATAATTGTTCCTTTTTTATTAATATTTGAATTATATCATTAACTCATTTGTAAGATACTTAGTGAGCCATCTTCACTGTAATCCACTTTGATTTGACTCAAGAGTTCATCTTTGTACAAATTAAGAGTTAAATCTCTCATTTCTAAATCTTTATTGTGTAGTAACTCTATTTTATACCCCTCCAAAGCGGTGGAGAGTGCATCCACAATTTTAGAACTCAGTGTCAACCAATGTCTTTTATAAGTCTCTTCTTCTTCTAAATACAACCCTAAACTATCATAATTTATATCTCTTGCTTGATTCGCAACACGATTTAACTTGTCAAAAAGTCTTTGGGACTCTACAAAACTCTCTTTGAGTATCTCATAATCATTTTCATTTAACACTTTAAATCCTTTTATTTTAAACCGAAAATTTCTCTTTATCAAAAAAACTATCCACAGATATATTTTTAAATGCTGCATTTAAACTTGTAAAGAGAGTTGGAAACTCTTTTTCCATTTTTGCTAACATCACTTTTGCACTTGCTCTGGCATGTGGCATTTTGACATCAAAACGCATCGCTGGACACGCTTCATCGCCAATAGTTTTAATCTCATTTTCGAGTGCAAAAGCAATCAGTTGTCTCTCTCGCATTTGAATTAAGGGACGAATGACAATAAGACCATTTCCCGCTCTATATTTTGGAGCTAAGGAACGCATCTGCCCATTATAAATAAAGTTCATAAAAAAACTCTCTGCCGCATCGTCCATGTGATGTCCAAGTGCTACTTTATTGCATCCATATTTCTCAGCAGCACTATATAGATATCCTCGTCTCATACGAGAAAAGAAACTACAAAAAGAGGAGTTTTTTCGTATCTTCTCTTCTGCCAAATCATACACATTTGTTTCATGCACGGCATGTGGAATATCATATTTCCTGCAATGAGCAATCAACTCATCATAGTTTTCACCCATGCCATACGAAATAGTAACAGCAATAAATTCAAACTTAAATGGAGCACGACGCTGTTGTTCTTTCATCGCATGAACCATTGTCAAAGAGTCCTTGCCACCACTCAAACCGACTAAAATCTTATCGCCCTCTTCTATGAGGTTAAACTCGGCATTTGTGCGTCCGAGGTTGGACATAATTTTTTTAGAAAGCTTAATTTGCAATCTTGTCCACCATCTTCATAACAAACTCTGCACTCTCTACCGCACTTGTCTCAAGGAACGCATCAAACGAGAAACTTGCATCCATATCTGCGGCATCACTTATTGCACGAAGAATAAAAAATGGAACATTTAGTGCGTCACACACAACCGCAACGCTTCCACCTTCCATCTCTAAAGCATCCGCACCAAAAGTAGTACCAATCCAATTTTTACGCTCTTCATTTGCAACAAACTGATCGCCTGTCGCGATAATGCCCTCTTGAACAATTTTGCCCATCTCGTGAGCCACTTCTTTACTCATCTCAATCATACTTTTATCCGCTTCGACAAAGACAGAACCCTCAGGCACATATCCAAAAGGATGTCCAAAAGCCGTAATATCCAAATCATGCTGAGATAATTTTGTAGCAACAATCAAATCGCCCACTTTTAAACTCGGTGAAATTGCACCTGCAACACCTGAAAAAAGCAATACTTCTGCACCAAAATGCTCAATCATAGTTGTAGCTGTCAAAGTTGAAAATACTTTTCCTATTTTTGAGTACGCTATGACTAAATCTACACCTTTATATGATGCTTCATAATACTTATTTTTTGCATACTCTGTTGTTTTATACTCGCCTATTTTTGCTAGTATTGGAGCTATCTCTTCTGGCATTGCACCCATTATCGCTATTTTCATACTTTCCCTTTATATTTCAAATGTTTGTACTTTTTTTTCATATCTTGGCAATTGATGCACTATATTTGCGTTTTCATCTACGATACAACTTCCACCCCAAAAACCAAGCCCATCTTCAAATCCGACACGATTGACAAAAAATACTTTAGCATGACACTCTTTTGCAACTGTTTTTATAATGTCATACCACTGCTTTTGTATCTCTAAACCATCTTCACTAAAACCCCGTGCAGGAGAAGCAACAAGTGCAATGATATAATCAGGATTCTCTTTAATTAAATCATGATGCACTTCTTTATGCCATAAATCTTCACAAACCAACATAGATATCTTGGCATGTGGAACTAAAAAACTCTCAAATTTATTTCCAGCAGTGAAGTATCTCGCCTCTTCAAACATTCCATAATTTGGCAAATGCATTTTCGTATGTTTACTCAAAAGTTTACCTTGAGAAAAGTAGAGTGCTTCGTTTTTGAATTTATTACCATCTTTTATAGCAGCACCTACGACAATATCCACATGCCGACTCAAACTTTTTAATTCGTCTAACTCTTCCACATGCCAAGCATCTTCGTAAAGTTTATCTTGAAGTAAATAGCCATTGAGAGAGAGTTCTGGGAAAATAATTATGTCGCTTTCATGCATAAATTGACTCACAATAGAGAGTATTTCTGCAAGATTTGAGCGACTCAGTTTTGGCGATGTTTGAGCAAGTGTTACCCTCATATTATGAGCGGATTTCTTCTATAACTTTTGCTAGAGACTCCATGTCTGAAACATTTAAAGTCACTAAATCTTTAGCAATTCTTTTATTAAGACCTTTAAGTACGGAACCATTGCCAAATTCAATTGCCATATCAATATCGTTAGCTATTGCTTCAATAGATTGTTTATATTTTACAGGTTTTACTAACTGCTCTTTTAAAAGTGAAACTGCTTCATCTTTCGTGCTATATGGCTTTGTAGTAACATTAGAAACGATTGGAGCTGAGAATGACTCTGTAATCATTTTAGACATTAAGTCAGCTAATAGCTCTTGAGCTGATGATAATAAATCACAGTGAGAAGCAACAGACATATCCAAAAGAATTGCTCTTTTTGCTCCGGCATCTTTAAAAGTCTGCTCTAAAGATACCAAATCAGCTTTCATACCAGCTACAACTAACTGTCCATCTTGGTTGTAATTTGCAGGCCACACTTTTTTGCCACTCTTTTGAGCTTCATCACACACTTTTTCAACAGCCCCATCATCAATCCCAACAAGAGCCATCATCCCAGCTTCGATAGATGCACAAGCTTCTTGCATCAATAAGCCTCTTTTGTGTACCAATTCTACAGCATCGACATAATCGATTGCACCACTCGCACATAAAGCAGAAAATTCACCCAATGAGTGACCTAAAAAAAGAGTAGCTTGAGTTGGGTAAGCATCTTGAAAAAGACGATAAGCCACCATCTGAACCAACAATATTGCAGGTTGAGTATAGGCTGTTTGACCTAACTTCTCATTCTCACTAAATAAAAGTGCTTCAAAATCAACACCTATTCTCTCTCCAGCTTTTTTGAACATCTCTTTTGCAATATCAGAATTTTCATAAAAATCTTTCCCCATTCCAACTGCTTGACTTCCTTGTCCTGCGAAAATCATTGCTATCTTTTTTTGCATATTTTATCCTTCTATATAATCTTTATTATCAGATATTTTTTTTCTAAGTGTATTTCTGTTGAGTCCCAATCTATCTGAAAGCTGAAGTTGAGATTTAAATTTATTCAATCCGGCTTTAATGAGTGGCACTTCATATAAATATAAAAAGTTTCTATAATCACTATTTGAACCAAGTTTGTCAGACAAATAATTTTGAATGATATCCATCAATTCCCTATCCTTGATATCTTGCAAAAGATAATTAACCATCACTTGTCTTCTAAGTGAAATGGCATTTTGACTCAAGTCAGGTTTCAAGTCGTGACTATTAAATTTTTCATTACTCCCAAAAAGTATAGAGGCTTCTTTCACAAATTTTTGTATCAACAGCATTACATCCTCTTCTCTTTGACTCAAAGGCGGAATGTCAAATTTAACACTAAATAGTTCATCTACATACTGATTAAAAAAAGAACTTTTTGCAGTAGCAATTACTCGAATATTATGTGTGTTTATACTATCTATAACTCTTTTGATATTTGGGGAGTTTTCTAAATTTGTAATGATTACTTCTCTTGAACTTTCAATCGTAAGAAGTAATTCATCAAAGTGAGATGCATCCAAAATCGGAGCATCTGGAAGAATATATCGAGCAATACTTTTTTTACCAACTCCATGTTCCCCAGTGATAAGAGAATTTACATTGAGTGTTTTTAGGAGTGTTGCTGTTTTGAATGCTTCAGATGAAGCATCAGAGGCAGTTACAAAATTAGTGACATCCACAGCCACTGCCACCACCAGAACCACAACAACCTTCATCTTCATACATATTTTCAGCAGGAATTCCAGTCATAGCTTCTTCAGCAGATGCATCTCTAACATTATTAATAGTAACTGTAAACATTAAATCTTTACCAGCTAATGGATGATTAAAATCGATAATAATAGTTTCAGCACCTATCTCTTTTACAGTAACTTGAACTGTTCCACCATCTTCACCTTGTCCGTAAAGTGTCATACCAATTTCCAAATCAATTCCTGCAAATTGATCAGCAGGAACTTCTTGTTGTGCTTCATCATTATATGTGCCATATGCATCTTCAGATTTTACAAGAACATCAGCTTTTTCACCAATGGACATATTTTTAATTCCATTCTCTAAACCTGGAATAATTTGTCCTTTTCCGAACATAAATACTAAAGGTGCTCCACCTATATTGCTATCAACTACTTTATTTCCATCTCTAACTTCATACTCTATCGATACAATCTGATTTGTTTCTATAGCCATTTATTTTACCTTCAATATTATTTTTGTGGATTTTATCATAAGAAACTGATATATAACTAAAACTCTAATACACTATTTCATATCATTAAGATACTTTTTAGCTTCTTTTGCTTCATTACTCTCAGGATATTTCGCTATCAAACCTTCATAAAACATTTTTGCATTCTTCTTATCGTTTGTATTATCCATTGATACAGCAGTGTGCAACAATAAAGTAGGCATATAAGATGCTTTTGCATACAAAGAAGTGCTTTTTTTGAAATATGCTACTGCTTCAGCATAGTTTTTTCTCTTAAAATTTATCTCACCCATCATATAATGAGATACAGCTGGTTTATAATTTTTATCAGCCAAATGAGTGTAATATTCACTCGCTTTCGTATAATTTTTTTTATCAAAAAACTCTTTTGCTTTTGCATCGATAACTTCATTTGTCATGCTATCAAGATCAGATTTTTCTGCACTTGAAGTAGTCTCTTCAGATTTCTCTATCTTAGCAGATTTTTCTGTCGTGTCTATTTTTTTATCTGTTGATTTTGCTTTTTTATCTTTTGATGAAACGCCTTTAAGCTTATTAACATCATCGACAAGAGAAGCAAATTCATCTTTAGAGACCTGTGACTTATTTAGTAAATCAATTACTTTAGACAACTCAGATATTGCTACTTTAATCTTTTTTATATCTTCACTATTTGCTTGGTTTGCATCATTTAATCTTTTATAAAACTCATCAGAGCTTTTGAGCCCTTCACTGTTTTTTTGAAGTAAACTATTGAGTTCTGTTTTATTACTTTGAGTTTTTTTACTTAAACTCTCAATAATACTTTGCAGTCCATCCACTCTCTCTTTAAGAGAACTAAGTTCGCCACTTTGATTATAATTTTTACTAGCAGATTTTTGAAAATTATTTTGATTGTTATGTACTTCATTCTCTTCTTGAGAGCTTTGTCCATAATAAGGAGTAGGATTATCTAAATTGCCTCCACCGAACGCAGAAGGTTCGGCAGCAACTAGATTAATAGAAGTAATAGTTGCAATAACTGCAACTAAAATACCATTCTTCATAGATTATGGAAGAAGTTTGAAGTCTACACGACGATTTTTAGACCAGCAATCTTTAGTTTTATCTGAACAAACTGGATTACCTTCACCATTACTTACCATAGTAACTTTAGAAGCATCAACACCTGAAGCAATTAAAGCATCTTTAACTGTTGTAGCTCTTTTTAAACCAAGTGCAAAGTTATACTCATCACTTCCCCACTCATCACAATTACCTTCTAACTTAACAGTTAAATCACTAGCTTCAGTTTTTACTACAGACGCATCTGTTGTAAGAGCTGATTGCATATCTGAACGAATGTTAAATTTATCAAAATCAAAATAAATTGATGATAATTTTTTCTCTAAACCAGCAATTCTAGATTCCATTGACTCTGAACCTGACATAGCATTTGATGAATCAGTAGCTTGAGTAGCACTTCCATCAACTGATGGCTCTTTTGAACTACAACCACTAAAAACTAAAACCGCAACCGCAACACTCGAAAGTATTATATTCTTCATATCTGATTTCCTCAATATTAATATCTTGGAATTATACCAGATTTCTATATAAAAACAAGTGTAAATATAAAAAATTACAAAAATTTACTATCTATTTACCAATCCATGGACTGAATTTTTCCAGATTTAAGTGGAAAAAGATAGTTTTTATCATGGTTTAGTCTAATAATTCCTATAGAACTTTGAGACATATAATTTTTTATAAACAATATTGCATCTCCATCTTTTGAAAATCTAGGAAATTCATTTACCCCAGTAGCAGTCAATCTGCGGATAAAATCTGTTTTTGTAGAAATTAAATGTAAATTAAATGTGTTTCCAGAAAATGAGTCTGAACTTTCTCTCGCTTTATACACGATATATTCTCCGTTGACACTACATGCTGAATTACTTTTTCCATAAAAAATCATTTGTTCAACTGCACCACTATTTATTTTTTGCGAAAATACATTTGGATATCCAAGTCTATTTGAAACAAATACAACTGTATTGTCATCAAGAAATTGACCACCAACATCAATACCACTATAATTTGTAATTTTAGATGATTTTTTTGTATTCGTATTATATAAATACACATCAGGCTGTCCGCTTGGAGCCATTGTTACCAATAACTTCGTAGAATCCGCACTTACATCCGAACATATCATCATACCATCAGAAGACATCAACACTTTTGTTTGACCAGTTTTAATATCAAGTTGCTTTAAAGTTGGTTTTTTAGAATCAAGCGATGTAAAATAAAATGATGTTTGTTCTTGATTTGCCCACTTAGGAAAAATATTAAAACCACCAGCAATTATTGTATGTTGATATGTCAATGTATAATCAGAAACTACAATCTCTGTTTTTTTAGGAGTTGTATTTTTTGAAAAAATAACTTTTTTCTTCATCCACTCAACAGAAGGCTCACCCATATATTCATTCACATCATATGCCATTGCATGTGATATAAACATATAAAAATCATTTTTATTTGCTTTATAACTCTTAGTAAGTACTACACCATTTGCTTTAAACAATTTAAGTTCTACATTAAATGAACCAGCATCACCTTCAAACATTTTATATCTTAGAACATACTGCATATCTTTATTTTCTACAACAACATTACTTGCATCAAAATCAACATTTCTGTAACTACCATCCACATTAAATATAGATAGTACATTAAGATCTGCTACTAACATTTTATAAAACTGCATTTTAAATGCATTATCATATTTTACAGATGCATCTTCAACTGCTAAAGATGGAAGCGTATCAACTTTTTTAATAACATCAATGGTTGCGTCTGCAGCAAATGTTATTGACAGGGCCAATAACCACATAAAAAATATTTTCAAAACTACTCCTTAGATATTAATCTTTATCCGAAGTTATGTTTATAATATAACTTCCAGATTTATTTTTTGGATTCACTGGGAAAACTACATTTTTCAATCTATCTTTAATTCTATCACATTCTTCATTGAGTGCAGAAACAGAAGAATAAGTTAAAATCCTAAAATCTATCACTTTTCCAATAGCACTTAATTCAATAACTACTTTAACTGTATTACCTTGAGAATTTTTTGGTGGAAGAAAGTGTTCATAAACTAACGCTTGTATTTTAGCAATATATTCATCAACTTCATCACCAGTTGATGTTGGATTACTCTCTTCATCTTTCACAGCATCAATGTTATTTATTTTTTGCATTAATGCATCTATCTCATTTTGTTGTTTAGGCTGTGGTCTTTTTTGAACATCTTGTTTTCTTTTTTCTTCTGTTTTTTCTACAACTTTTTTCGTCTTAACAATATCTTGCGTTGCCACAGCACTAAATAAACTTCCAACATCGACCTCTTTTACTTCGGGTGTAGTTTTACTTTCTTCAACTGGAGTCACTACTTTTTTATTATCTTGTTTCGTTTGTACTTTTGGTGCAGTAACCGAAATAGAAACAAAATTATCTTTTGTCAAAGCATATGTTTTTGTATCTATAACTGCAAACATCATATAAAAAAATGTAGCTAAAATTATTATGAAGAAAGAGAGTGATATTGCACCACTTAAAATAAAAAAAGATCTGTTTTCAACCATTTGTAGCTAATGAAACCTCAGAAAAACCAGCTTGCTTTACTGCAGCTAAAACGGACATAACAATTCCGTAATCTAAGCTTTTATCTGCACTAATAAGCACACTTGCTTTTTTATCCAATTTACCTGAAAATGTCATAAAGTTATCAATAAAAGCATTTATTAAAAAATTTTCTTTATTTACTTTGACATTTTGATTTTTATCAATAGTTATGTGGACTGGAGGGACTTCTGATAACTGCTTTGAAACAGAACCTTGAGGTAATTTTATATTTTCTTCATATACTATATTTGGAGCAATTACCATCAAAATTGCCAGTAAAACCAACATAACATCTACCAACGGAGTAATATTTAACTCTGGTTTATCTTCCCAATCATACTTCATGATTTATACTCTACGAGATAGAATCGCATCACTTTGCATTTGTATGAAGCTTATTAATTCAAATGATTTTCTTTTTAAAATTTGATGATATGTATACGCAAAAATTGCAACAAAAATACCAGAAGCAGTCGCAATAAGTGCATCTGAAACACCCCCAGATATTATGCCCATACCACCACTACTTTGACCGATGTGAGAAAATGTATCTAGAATAGAAACAACAGTACCAAATAATCCAATAAAAGGTGTTGTTGATGCAAATACAGAAAGAACAGAGAGCCCTTTTGTAGCTTCTTTTGTAGCAGCAAGCATTGCCAAATCTAAAATTTCTTTTGAATTATTTACATTGATTTTTATAAAATTTCTCAAAAAAGAATCATGATTTACTGTACTAGCACCCAAAAGCAAACTTTCTAAAGAATTATTTTCTTTCACAAGCCAACTATTAAGAGAAAATAAACGATAAAAAAACACCCAGTTTAATATTACAAAATAAACCGACAAAAGCAAAAGAACACCCAAAGTAACTGGGTGACTTTTTAAATAAAAATCTATTAAATTATTAATCATCTGTTATAGTAATCTTTGAGCAGCTGATTCTAATTTTGCGGCAACAGATGCAATAGCAGGATTAGAATCTGCAATATCACTAATTAGTTTTTTCGCATCTTCAAGTGCAAGAGCTATACTTCCCTCATTATCACCACGGATAGCGACAGCACCCTCAACTAAAACAATAACTTTTTCTTCATCAACTTGGACTACACCCCAGTTAATTAAAATCGATTCAATGGATTTGTCTTCTTTTTCAATATCTATTACACCAGCTTCTAACAATGTTGTAAGTGAAGCATGATGTGCTAGAACACCAAATTCTCCCTCTTCACCAGGGAGAACTACACTAAGAGCATAACCATTGTAGATTACACCATTAGGCGTTAGGATCTCAAGTTTTAATTTATCCATGACAAGTCCTTATAGTCTATATGAATTACTTAGCTTTAAGCTTCTCAGCTTTTTCTATTGCCTCATCCATACCACCAACCATATAAAATGCCATTTCCGGCATGTGGTCGTACTCACCATTTAAGATTCCTTTAAAACCTTTAATCGTGTCTGCTAGAGAAACATATTTACCTGGAGAACCTGTAAATACTTCTGCAACAAAGAATGGTTGAGATAAAAACTTCTCAATTTTACGAGCACGCTCAACAATATTTTTATCATCTTCTGAAAGTTCATCCATACCAAGAATTGCAATAATATCTTGTAAGTCTTTATACTTTTGAAGTGTTTGTTGTACGCCACGAGCAACACTGTAATGCTCTTCACCTAAAATTTGTGGATCAAGTAATCTTGAAGTTGAATCAAGTGGATCAACAGCAGGATAGATACCTTTTTCAGCAATTTTACGGTTAAGTACAGTAGTTGCATCTAAGTGAGCAAAAACAGAAGCTGGAGCAGGGTCAGTTAAATCGTCCGCTGGTACATAAACAGCTTGAACAGAAGTAATTGAACCATTTTTAGTTGATGTAATACGATCTTGTAAAGCACCCATTTCACGAGCCAAAGTTGGTTGATAACCAACAGCTGAAGGGATACGACCAAGAAGTGCAGACATCTCTGAACCTGATTGTGCAAAACGGAAGATATTATCAATAAACATCAATACATCAAGACCTTTTTCATCTCTAAAATATTCAGCCATTGTAAGACCAGTTAAAGCAATACGGTTTCTTGCTCCAGGAGGCTCGCTCATCTGTCCATAGCACAGTGCAACTTTATCAAGAACATTCGATTCTTTCATTTCATGATAAAGGTCATTTCCTTCACGCGTTCTCTCACCAACACCAGCAAAAACTGATAAACCATCATGACCATGAGCAACATTGTGAATAAGCTCCATGATAATAACCGTTTTACCAACACCAGCACCACCAAATAGTCCTACTTTTCCACCTTTTGCATACGGTGCTAAAAGGTCAACAACCTTGATACCAGTCTCAAACATTTCAGTTCTCGTTGACTGATCAACAAGTGGTGGTGGAGCACGGTGAATAGACCATGTTGGAGCATCTGTCACTTGATCTCCACCATCAATAGTCTCACCAATTACATTGAAAATACGACCAAGAACTTTCTCTCCAACTGGAACTTTGATAGGAGAACCAGTAGCTACTGCATCCATACCACGCACTAAACCTTCACTCATATCCATAGCAATAGTTCTTACACGACCATCACCTAAATGTGCTGCTACTTCAAGCACTAAACGAGTTTCAGTACCTTCAACACTTACCTTAACTTCGATTGCTTCATTAATTATTGGAAGGTAACCATCAAAATCAACATCAACAACCGGGCCCATAACCTGGCTAATTTTACCAATCATATTTTTCTCCATTATTTCATTGACTCCACACCACTTATTATCTCTATAAGTTCTGTAGTAATTGCTGCTTGTCTAGCTTTATTAAACTCTACTTTAAGTGTTTTAACCATCTCTTTAGCATTATTCGTTGCTGCATCCATAGCCTGCATTCTAGAACTATGTTCCGCTGCAACTGAATCTATTAAAGAGTAATACATGTTGTATTCTACATATTTGTTAACTAAAGAAGTCAACATATGCTCTTCATCTTGTGCTTCAATCTCAAGTAATGAATAATTTGTTTCATTACATTCAAATTGATCTGAATCAACAGGTAACACATGGTTCACATGTAACTCTTGAGTTATAATGTTTTTATAACCATTATAAACTATATGAAGACCGTCAATCTTACCATCACTAAAATCTTCTATTGAAGAGATAATAAATTCATCAGATCTTTTTTTGTCAGGTTTTGAACTAAGATTTATAACTGAATCGCTAAGTTCAACTTTGTTATATTTAAAATATTCAACACCTTTTTTACCGATTCCGCGTAAACGCACTTTTACTTTTTTCTCTTCATACTCTGCAATCAGTTTTTTTACAGCCTTAATAGTTTGAATATTAAAACCACCACACAAACCTTTATCTGCAGTTACAAAAACTATATCAACTGTTTTAGGATTTGTAATCTTTTCAAAAAAACGATTATCAATTCCACCAACTTTGTTACATTTGATGCGTCCAGCTATTTCGGCAATAACCTGATTCATTTTTGCAGCATAAAGACGAGAGCGTTTTGCTAATTCTTCAGCACGACGAAGCTTAGCAGTAGATACTAGTTTCATCGCACGAGTCGTCTTTTGAGTGTTTGAAACACTCTTAATCTGTCTTTGAATATCTTTCAAGTTTGCCATAAAGTATTCCTTATGCTGCTATAAAGCTAGCTTTAAATTCATGAAGTGCTTTCATCATAAGTGCTGAAGTATCATCATCAACTTTAGAACTATTTTTAATACTTTCAAAAATTTGTGGATACGATGCTTCAATAAAAGGATAAAGTTCAGATTCAAAACGCACAACATTTGATGCATCCATACTATCTAAGAAGCCTTCATTTCCAGCGAAAATAATTACAACTTGTTTTTCAACAGACAATGGAGAGAAAGGTCCTTGTTTAAGAACTTCAACCATTCTTTGTCCACGCTCTAGTTGTTTACGAGATACTTCATCTAAGTCAGATGCAAATTGAGCAAATGCTTGAAGCTCACGATACTGAGCAAGATCAAGTCTTAAAGTACCTGCAACTTGTTTTGTAGCTTTAATTTGAGCAGCCCCACCAACACGAGAAACAGATAAACCAACATTAATCGCTGGACGAATACCTGAGTTGAAAAGGTCAGTTTCTAAAAAGATTTGACCATCTGTAATAGAAATCACATTCGTAGGAATATATGCAGCAACATCCCCTGCTTGTGTTTCAATGATTGGAAGTGCAGTTAATGAACCTGCTCCTTGCTCATCACTCATCTTTGCAGCACGCTCTAATAAACGAGAGTGGATATAAAATACATCCCCTGGATACGCTTCACGACCTGGAGGGCGACGAAGGATAAGAGACATTTCACGGTATGCAACCGCATGTTTAGATAAATCATCATAAACAATCAGACCATGTCTAGAACTATCACGGAAAAATTCACCCATTGTTACACCAGTATATGGAGCTAAAAATTGCATTGCAGCAGATTCAGCAGCTGTTGATGAAACGATAATAGTGTATTCCATAGCACCATGATCTTCTAAACGACGGATAATCTGAGCTACTGTTGACTCTTTTTGACCGATAGCCACATAAACACAAACAACACCATTACCTTTTTGGTTAATGATAGTATCAAGTGCAACCGTAGTTTTACCAGTTTGTCTGTCACCAATAATAAGTTCTCTTTGTCCACGACCAATTGGAACAAGAGCATCAATTGCTTTAATACCAGTTGCCATAGGCTCATGAACAGATTTTCTACTCATAATACCAGGAGCTTTCTCTTCAACAAATCTTGTCTCTGTTGTTTCAATTGGACCTTTTCCATCAATTGGCTCACCAAGTGCATTCACAACTCTTCCAAGAAGTGCTTCACCTACAGGAACTCTTAAAAGACGACCTAATCTTTTTACAGACATACCCTCTTTAAGAAGCGTTCCCCCACCAAGAATAACAACACCAACTTTACTCTCTTCAAGGTTCATAACCAAACCTTGTGTTCCTTCTTCGAACTCTACCATCTCTCCGGCCATAACATTGCTAAGTCCATAAACTTGTGCAACACCATCAGCATAAGAGACAATCTTACCTGTTTCGTTAATATCAACACTTAATTCAAAGTTATTGATACGCTCTTTAATTATTGAGCTGATTTCATCAGCTTGAATTTTTGCTACCACTATTATTTTCCTCTCATGAAGTTAAATTGCTTTTATTATATATTCTACAAGCTGTGCATTGATTCTTGTTTTAGAAAAATGAATCTCTACTCCAAGGTCTTCTACATCCACTTTTATACCATCAAAATCATTTTGAACAAAAGTCAATGATATTTTAGAATCAAATTTTTTACTCAAACCATTACTTAAATCTTCTACTATTTTAGTAGCAATCGCTTTGTTGCTATAAATAATACCTTCATAAGTTTTAGTAGATACTGCAATATCCTTTCGCAATGCTTCCGCCATTGCAGGAATGATATTGATACGCTTATTCTCAACAAGAAGTTTAATAAAATTATTAATCTTCTCAGATTTTACTGACTTAACTGCTTGAAGCAAAATTTCTGATTTATTACTTGCAGAAACATTTGGATCATCAATAATTTGAATAAACTTTTCATCCTTAAATGATTCAGCTAAAGTAGCAAAAACATCACTCATATTCTTTACCGCTTCAGCATCTGAACCATCTTTTAAAGCTTTAATATATCGTTTAGCAATTAATTTTTCCATACTATGCCACCTTCTTCAAGATAACATTTGCCATAGCTTCTATATCAAAATCATTACTACTTTGAGTTAAAACTTGGTCGAGTACATCTTTTACAACATTACGCACCATTTTTCTCTCTTCGAACTCTTTCAATACTGCATGTTGTTTTGTCAATGTTTCAAGCTCATTTTCACATTGAGCCATGATACTGTCACTTATTATTTTATTCTCTTTTTTCGAAGAGATAGCTAGTGCATCTGCATACTTTTCAGCATCAGATATTTTCAACAATGCCTCTTTTTTAAGAGCAATAGTGTCACTTAATTTATCTTGAACTTTTTTCAATTCATCAGCGATTGCTTGACTTCTTGATGCAAAATAACTCTTTACTGGTTCAGCAACAAGATACCAAACTAGACCTGCGAATAGTACAAAGTTAACCGTTCTTTGAACGATGTCTGTACCCGCACCTTCTGCACTACCACCAGATGCTAATGCATAAGTTGATATCATTAGCATAAATACTAAAACTCTACTCACATTACATCCTTTATATTTGACTAAATTTAGCTTTTACAGCTTCTTTAAACAATGGAATCTGAGCTATTAACTCATCACTCAACTGTTTTCTAGAATTATCAAGAGATTTTTCAAACTCTAAATACTCACTTGCTAATTCAGCTCGTTTAGCTTCTAACTTACTATCAGCCAATTCCTTAGCATCCGCAATAACTTTCTCTCTTAGGGCCGCAGCTTCCAGCTTAGCACTCATAATTATTGATTCAGCTTTTGAATGTAACTCATGAATTTCACTATCATTCGAACCTATTTTATCTAAGTCCTTCTTGATATCTTCATCCCGTTTTTTCATATAAGCAAATAATGGATTATAAAGCCAACTGTTTAGAGCAGCAATAAGAGAAAGAAATACAACAAATGTAGCCAAAAGTAGTATCGGATTTATATCTAACATAGCACCTCCTAAAAGTTGCGTGATTATACTATGAGAAAATTGAAAAGATAGTTAAAGTAAGAAAAAAAATTAAAGAAATTTATGTTTTGTATAAAAAATATACGATTATACGCATCGAAATTGATGTTATTTTAAAAGAAGATTTAGAAATTCTTCAATTTGCACTTGAGTTTCAAATGAAACTGTCAATTTATTTCCAGAAGAATTTGCATCAAAACCAAGAGATTTTAACTCATTTTTAATTGAGGAAAAGTCATAGGAGCTAACAATTTTTTTACTATTTGAAAGTTGCGTATCATCTTTTAAACTTTTTATAGTGTTTTCAACATCTCTAACACTCAGTTTCTGTCCAATGATAGAATTTACCATCACTTGTTGCTGTTTTTCATCTAACCCAACCAATACTTTCGCATGACCAGCAGTTATTTTTTTCTCTATCAGTGATTTTTGAGTTTTTGGAGAGAGTTGTAGCAATCTCAGGCTATTTGTAATATGCGTTCTACTTTTATTAATCATAGTCGCCAACTCTTCATGCGTGATATTGTGAAGTTTTATCAACTCATTATACGCATCTGCAAGTTCTATAGAGTTTAAATCTTCTCTTTGAATATTTTCAATAAGTGCGAACTGTCGCATCGCTTGTTCATCTCTTTTTAGGACAACTGCACGAATAGTTTTTAATCTTGCAAGTTTAGATGCACGAAGTCTTCGCTCACCTGCTATCAATATATACCCATCAATATCTTCTGTGACAACTATCGGCTGAATCAATCCATCTTTTTTAATAGATTCCGCTAACTCAGCTAAAGATTCCTCATCAAAAGTTTTTCGAGGTTGAAATGGATTAGGTCGAATCTCTTTTAGAGACAACTCAAGTATAGAATCTTGATGGGAACCTTCATTCTCATATGCTTCACTAATTTCACCAAAAAGTGCGTCTAAACCTCTTCCTAACTTTTGTGACTTCATTACTTCATTATCGCCTGTGCTAAATTTTGATACGCTACTGTTCCACTTGATTTTACATCATACAAAATAACTGGTTTTCCAAATGATGGCGATTCTGCCAATTTTACATTTCGTGGAACGACTATATATTTATCATCTTCATCTTTAAAAAGTTTTGTTTTAAAATGTTGGCGTAAATCGGCAAAAACCTGTTTTGAAAGATTATTTTGTGCACTAAACATTGTAGGCAAGAACCCTTTTACTATCAGTTTCGGATTGATTGATTTTCGAACAAGCTTTACTGTATTTAAAAGTTGTGCCAAACCTTCAAGTGCAAAAAACTCACACTGGATAGGGATGATAACAGAATTAGATGCAGAGAGTGCATTAATTGTCATAGGCCCAAGAGCTGGAGGCGAATCAATAATAATATAGTCGTAATCTTTTCGAATACTCTCTATCGCTTTTTTAAGAACAAGTTCTCGACCTTCCATTTTACTCACATCATAATACTCTTTCTCAATTCCTACCAAACCTATGTTTGATGGAGCTAAATGGAGTGTTGGAAGATCTGATTTTAGTATAATATCTTTAATTTTTTTCGTACCAATCAACACATGATAAATATTGAATTCATAATCATTTCTACGAAAACCAAGAGATGTTGTAGCATTTGCTTGAGGGTCTGAATCAATCAAAAGAACTTTTTTTTCTGCAACAGCAAGTGATGCTGCTAAATTTACAGCAGTCGTTGTTTTACCAACACCACCCTTTTGATTTGCTATTACTATTACTTCGCTCATCTTAAACTAAATATCCTCTTGGAGTTGCTAATTATCGAACCATCGCTTTGAAGCTGGGCATCTGATAATGAAATTTCTAAATTATTTGCGTGTGTGAAAAAGTTTCTACTCTGATAAAATTCTAGCTCATATTTACTAAAAACTTGCTTCCATGAACTATTTTTTTTAATATTCTCAAAATACTTGACTAACAACTCTTCCCTAGAGAGAGTGATATCTAGCGTACCAAACTCTTTTGGAGCTATAACTAAATTTAATCCAACACCACATATGATGCTCTCTTTGACAAGAGTTGTTATCATTCCACCTATTTTCACTTGACCTACATAAAAATCATTTGGCCATTTCAACCAAACCTGAGAACCAAACTCAGTTAATGTTTCTTTCAAAATAAATGCAAAATAGATAGAAGAAGATTCTAACTTTAAATCACTTGGCATATCTCTAAGTGGGATAGCGAACGAGAGAAATAAATTTCCTTCCATTCCACTCCAAGAGCTTCCTCTACTTCCTATGCCATCCGTTTGCATATCTGCCACTATGGCATGTGGAAGTTCTATTTTTTCTTCTTTTATCAACTCTTTGAGATAATTTTGTGTTGAGCCTACACTCTCAAGATAAGAAATCTTCAAGGCTCAATCTTTTTCCATTTATGTATGCGATAGCACTCATCTCATTTTTTGACTCAGGTTGCACACTAAAAATTCGTATGCTTCCCTCTTTGCACCCAACAACGATACTATTAGAATCTATTTTTAAAATTTTTCCCATCTCATTTTGAGTCACTTTCTCTTCGAGTGCAATTTTTTTGAGTTTCAATCCACATGCCAAATAAATTCCAGGCCAAGGAGTAAATGCACGATATTTATTAAAAAGCTCACTCGCATTTTCAAAATGCACTTCCCCATCTTTTTTTGTTATTTTAGAACAATTCGTTGCTTTTGAGTTATCCTGCTTTACAGGAGTATATGCATCAAAATTTTGAAGTACATCTATTGTCAAATCAGTGGCTACTTGCGTCAATCTCTCAAAAAGTGACTCTACCATCTCGTCATCACCAACATCTATTGTTACTATTTTAAGAATTGCACCCGTATCCAAGCCCTCTTCCATCAGCATAGCTGTTACACCTGTTTTCTTATCTGCATGAAGAAGTGTTTGTTGAATAGGACTTGCACCTCGATACTGAGGTAAAATCGAAGCATGAAGATTAATACAAGGTGCATGGTCTAAAATTTCTCGTGGCAAAATTTGCCCATATGCAGCAACTACAATATAATCACACTCAATTTTTAAAAGTTCTTCTACAACTTCTTTCTCTCGAAGTCTATTTGGTTGATATACAGGGATATTATTTCCACATGCCAAGATTTTTACCTCGGGTGCAGTCATCACCTTTTTTCTACCAACTGGCTTGTCTGGTTGTGTATAGACTGCAACGACCTCAATATTTTTTGTGTCGATAAGTCGTTGCAAAATCTCTTTTGCATACTCAGGCGTACCCATGAAAATTATTTTCATTTTTTTTTACTCGTAAAAAAAGTCCCGCCTAAATGGTTATTTGCTAACATAAAACTTTTTACATTTGACAAATCAAATCCACTTGTAAGGAACATATCAATTCCACATGCCAAAAGATAATCTGCAGCTTTGAGTTTTGTGACAATACCACCTGTGGCAAAGACATTATTTGGATTAACCTCTTTTTCAAGCTCACTTTTTTCAATAGTATGCACAACTTTTAAAATCTTGGCATGTGGATTTTGTCTTGGATCGCAGTCATAAAAAGCATCTATATCGGAAAGAATAATCAAAATATTCGAATCTGTGTGTTTGGTCATATAGGCTGAGAGCTGATCATTATCACCTACGACAAGCTCTTCGGTCGCAGTTGCATCATTTTCATTCACTATAGGAATAACACCACTGCCAAGAAGTGTATCTACAGTATTTTTGATTCTCTCGATATCATCTACTTTACTAAAATTTGCCGCTGAGACTAAAACTTGAGCCGTAATAATTTCATGTGCTGCAAACTTTTTTGCATAAGTTTTCATCAAAATAGGCTGACCAATAGCCGCGAGTGCTTGTTTGTTTTGAAGCACACTTCTATCAAGTTTGAGTTTTGTAAAACCTGCTGCAACTGCTCCAGAAGAGACTAAAATAACCTCATTTTCTTTATGAAGCTCACTTAAAAAATCAACTAATGCCCGCATTCTATCGAGTGCAATCACACCATTTTGTGTTAAAACAGCACTTCCAACTTTGACTACAACTCTTCTCATTTTCGTACTTTTAATCTACTTTTCTATATGTATGAACTAAATTAAAGAGAGCATATTTCAAAGCTTCTATATTTTTGCTCGTAGCAGAAGATATTGGAGCTATAAAGTAAGGTAAAGATTTATCAAAGCCAAGTGTCTCATCTGCACTCTCTTGAATAAAATAGGGTATTTTAGGATCAAAATCAAATTCACTTTTTCTGTTTGCATCGACTCCAATTAAAGCTAAAAAACCATTGACAAGTTCTGAAACTTCCTCAGGTGGCACAATATCCACGCGTGTGAGAGCAATAGCAAACTTATTTTCTGCCATTTTACTTGAAAAAGATGCAATCTCACTTTTAAGCGTTTCAATCTGCTCTTTTAAATCTCTATACGAAGCCAAATCTACCATATATAAAAGTATCTTTGTTCTCTCAATATGCTGTAAAAATTGGACTCCCAAGCCTTTCCCTTCATGTGCTCCACCAATAATCCCAGGAATATCTGCCATGACGAACGACTCAAAATCTCCAATATTTACCTGTCCTAACTTTGGAGTCAGTGTTGTAAATTCATAGTTTGCAATCTCTGGTCGTGCATTTGAGACAGTAGAAATAAGAGTTGACTTTCCAACATTTGGAAAACCTACAAGTCCAACATCTGCTATAAGTTTCAAATCTAACTTAATTTCACTTGTTTTACCTTGTTCTCCAGGTTGTGCATAAGTTGGCCTTTGATTCGTTGAAGATTTGAAGTGTGTATTCCCAAGTCCACCTTTTCCACCTATAAGAAATTGAACTTCTTGCCCATCATAAAGCATGTCAAAAAGCACTTCACCAGTTTGGATATCAATTACTTGCGTTCCAGGTGGGACAATGATCATAGTTTTCGCACCAGACCTTCCAGTCATATTACGGGGTTCACCCTGAACGCCATTTTCAGCTTTTATGTGCATCTTTTTTTGAAAGTGCGAGAGTGTATGCGTATTGTTATCACATTTAAACCAGATGTCGCCACCTTTTCCACCATCGCCGCCATTTGGTCCGCCATTAAGAACGAATTTTTCACGACGAAACGCGACACATCCTTGTCCACCTTTTCCAGAAGAAACGGTTAATTCAACACTATCTGTAAACATTGTAGATATCCTTCGTTGATAATACTTAAAAATTCACTTGATTTTCATAAAAGAGTAAACTGTTAAATATTTTAATTATTTAGGTGTAAAACCTAGGATTGAAGTAGAATATTTGGGCAAAGCCCAAACATTGTAGAATTATGCAGCAGGTATTATAGAAACTTGTTGACGGTTTTTGTCTTTTCTTTCGAATTTAACAACACCCTCAATAAGTGCATAAATTGTATGATCTTTTCCCATACCAACATTTTTACCTGGATGAACTTTCGTTCCTCTTTGACGAATAATGATGTTACCAGCGATTACAGCTTGTCCACCATATTTTTTAACACCGAGTCTTCTACCAGCTGAGTCACGATTATTCTGTGTACTTCCCTGACCTTTCTTATGTGCCATATTTTACTCCTTAATCTTAATTTATGCAGTTTTAATTATGCTGCGATTTTCGTGATACGAACACGAGTGAAGTCTCTTCTGAAACCTCTTTTAACTTTACTATCTTTACGACGACGCTTTTTAAAAGTAATTACTTTTTTATCACGACCTTCGTTGATAACTTCAGCAGTTACAACAGCACCTTGAACAAACGGTGTTCCCATTTTAAGTTCACCAGCATTTACAGCTAGAACTTCTTTGATTTCGATGATAGTTTTTGGCTCTAAAGACATGTTATCAAATTTTAAGATATCACCCTCTTGAACTTTATACTGTTTACCACCATTTTTAATAATTGCGTACATCTACGGTCCTTAAATATATTATACTAACATAAAACTTCTGAGAGTAGAAAAATCGCACACTTCAGAAGTCCTATTTCTACAAAAAGTTCGGAATTATATCCACCAAAGCTTTAAGTTTTGTTGAACTTAAACACAATTTTTTACATTTCTGTTACACAGAAGCAAATGCAAATAGCACTCCCTGCTAACAGAATACGCATGGGTAAGATAATGGGCTTAATAAACTCTATATTTACTAAGCTTTTTTATACGATCTTTTTTCTATAAGTCGGAGAATAATAGCTGCAAAATATGGGATACTTTGCACTAAAAGTGTCGAAGCAAAAAGATAAACTTCTACTATTTGTTGATGATTTGTCACAATTAACCCAGTAAATGAGAGCATCAGTAGTGAAACTAAAATGACTTCATTTTTAATAGGACTATGTGTGGATTTTTTACTATTACCACCCTTTTCTGTTCGCTTAAATGGTAATCTATCTTTTACAAATCCATCATAGACAGCTTTAAAAATTGTCAGCTGTAAACTCATTGCAGCGATTGCACCTAAAAGTGAATGATAAAAATTAGCTTTTACTCTTGTTCTGTAGAGTACAAATGCATGAATTACATTTACCACAAAAGCAGTCAAAATTGGCACAGTAAGAGCAATAGTCGGAATCGTTACTCCAACAAAAATAATTACAGGCACCCAAACGATATTTAAAATAGATGTTACTGTTCCAAGTGCATCAGAGAGCCAAAAAAACCATCCAGTTATAAAGTGATGCTTTTGTGCTGGAGTAAGAGTAGTTGACGATGGCTTAAAATGTTGCCAATGTTTTTTAAGAATTTGTATAGCCCCATACGCCCAACGGTGGCGTTGATTTTTAAACGCCTCTATTGTGTCTGGAAGCAACCCATGGCCATAGCGACGATTTGTATAATGAGCACTATACCCTGCTTCAAAGAGTCTCAGACCAAGTTCACTGTCTTCAACAATAGTATCTGTATTCCACTGTCCAACTTCATCAAATGCGCTTTGGCGTATCATTAGCATCGTTCCATGTGCAACGATAGCATTTTCTTCATTTCGCTCAACCATTCCAATATCAAAGAAACCTGCATATTCGGCATTCATTGCGGTTTTGAGCATAGACTCATTTCCATCTCTATGGTCTTGTGGTGCTTGAACTAAGGCTACCTTAGGGTCATCAAATATAGGTACTAAATCAATAAGCCAATTTGGACTAATAACATAATCTGCATCAATGACCGCTAAGATATCCGTTTTTGGATTTGCGTAAGGAAGAGCTTTGTTTAATGCTCCAGCTTTAAATCCTGTACACTCAATATCAAGATATACAAATTTAGGACCTAACTCTTCACAAAGAGCTTTAATAGGTGCTTTATAAAAATCTTCAGGAGTATTATTAATAATAACTAACACTTCATAATTTGTGTAATTAAGTTTTGCCAGTGACACGAGCGTCTCTTCAAGTACATGTGGCTGCTCTTTATAGGCTGGTACATGAATACTTACGAATGGAACATGTTCAGATTTAAGGTCCAAAGGAATGAGTCTTTGAGGAGGCTGTCCAATGGTACATTTAAAAAGCTCATTTGCTTTAGCCAGTGTGATAATTGTCAATGGAATCATAAGTATAGAGCCCATTCCCCACATAATCCACATGCCAAAATTCATATAATGAATGAACGGGTACACAGCTGACATAACAATACCAAATGAGATACCTTGTGCAGCCAAACCATATGTCATGGCATGTGTAAAATTAATATGTTGATTTCTAAGACCAAAAAAAGTAAGAAGTGCCGCAATAATAACCGCAGCAACCATCTGTGCAAACCAATATGGCTCTACAAGAACCGCTCCTTGAAGCTCAAACTTGAGATTACGATCTGCATCAAAAATACCCCAATATTGTCCTACATTGCCCTCATGAACACCTTTCCAAGGTTGATCTATTGCTTCCATTATATTGTAATTGAATCGCTCTTCTTGTGCTAATATCAAGAATCTTCTTATGACAGTCGCTTGATTTTCAGGACTTGCTATTGCACCTTGATTATTGTACCCTTGACTTGGCCATCCAAACTCCCCAATTGTTATGCGTTTATCTTTGAAAGTTTCAGAAATAGCTTTATATTTCTCTTTAAAAAATGGCACAAAGTCTTCAGCCGGAAGCTTTTCCCAATAAGGAAGAATATGCACATTAATAAAATCAACTTCATTGCCAAGTTCTGGATAATTAAGCCATATGTACCAAACATCGGCAGTAGTTACTTGTGGCTTATGATATTTAATAGGAGATCTTTTGTTAATTTTATACATAAATTCTTTAAAATCTTTGATATATACAACTAACTCTTCAGGTGTTAAATCCTTACGAAGTAATACCTCATTTCCTACTGTAACAGATGCAATGTATGGGTAGTATTCTGTTATTAAATCTTTTGCAAGAACAACCTCTTTTTCATTGGCTTCCTTATTTGGAGAGAGCCAAATTCCAAAATGAACTTTCATGTCAAGTTGTTTCGCTACAGGCATTACTTTTTGAGCATCTTCAGCTGAATAGACGCGAATTTTTTTAGTAAATCTTTTGAGAAGTGTTAAATCTCGTAAGATTTCTTCCTCACTCAAAAATACTTTTTTATCACCTTTTCCATAGGGAGCATAAGAGAAAGATTTAATGATATTGTCAGCGTCAGGCGGTGATATAAATTTATCGCTACTATTGAGCCATAAAAAGATTTGTAAAAGGGAAGCTAGGAGCAGTGAGCTTATGATGTATTTCAAAGATTTTCCTAAATTAAATTTAAGATGGAATTGTATATGAAATTTTGAAAAATGTTGCTTAATTATGATACAAAAATTACACACAATGATTTAAGCTGTTTATAGCATTACTTTAATAAGGGAATTTTATGAGATGTGGTGGACGAGGAGAGGTTCGAACTCTCGGTACAGTTACCCGTACGCATCCTTAGCAGGGATGTGGTTTCAGCCGCTCACCCACTCGTCCATTTGAAGAGGGGGAATTATAGTGACACTTTTATAATGTTTAGCTTAAAAATTTTAAAAGAAATCAGATTTTCTCTAAAATCTTTTTCACAACTTCTGCAGGATTCTCAGATTTATAAATAGGACGACCTACAACTATAAAATCAACAAGTGCATTTTGTGCATAAGTTATATCAGCTACGCGTTCTTGATCACCTGCATCTTCCCCAAAAGGACGAATTCCTGGAGTAAGTGTCATAAACTCGTTTGAAGTGATATTTTTTATAGATGCACTCTCATACGCAGAACAAACAACACCATCGAGTCCACTTTCATACGCATCTTTAGCAAACTGGTCAGCTTTTTGTGCTATGCCTTTTTCATATACTTTGACAAAATCTTCTTCATTAAAAGATGTGAGTGCTGTTACAGCCAAAACAATTGGTCGTTTTTCATAAACTGATAATCGCTCCATGACCATTTTCATAGCTTTTACTCCAGCACTTGCATGTACATTAAACATATCCACGCCCAGCCCCATAATAGACTCAGCAGCATCTGCCATGGTATTTGGGATATCATAAAGTTTTAAATCTAAAAATATTTTAAAATTTGGATTGATTTTTTTTATCTCTTGTAAAAATTCCGCTCCATCACGAATGTAAGAGCGAAAGCCCACTTTGAGCCAAACATCATACTCTTTTATCATTCGCACTAAGGCCAAATTTTCTTCTTTTGTCGGTAAATCCAGTGCAACACATAGTTCCATATTTTCTCTTTTTATTTTTGTGAAATTGTACCATTTTAACACGCATTTCTTTAGCATAACTACTTATTTCATCACTTTACAAGCATGTAAATTTAAAAAAATGTGTATAATAAGGTAGTTAATTATTCGTACAGTCTGTAGTTACAATTCTATTTAAATGTTTCTATATTGTTATATTCATTGTTGGTGGTTGTTTTTTTTCAATTCTCAACTTATAAAAGGGGAAAACATGGCACTAAAAGTTGTTATTTCACATAAAACACATTACAAATATGATAAATTTATATCTCTTTCTCCTCATGTCATTCGACTTCGTCCAGCTCCGCATAGCAGAACACCTATTGAATCTTACTCTTTAAAGATAACTCCAGAAAACCATTTTATAAACTGGCAACAAGACCCATTTGGCAACTATCTTGCAAGGGTTGTATTTCCTGAAAAAGTAAAAGAGTTTGGTATTGATGTAGAAATTATTGCAGATTTAATTACTATAAACCCATTTGATTTTTTTGTGGATGACTATGCTACTAATTACCCATTTGAGTACAAAGAAGAGTTAAAAAAAGAGCTTATTCCTTACCTTGAACTGAGTGAAGATGGCAAAAAGTTACAAAAATTTATTCAAACGCTTGATTTAAAAGAGAGACCGATTAATGACTTTTTAGTCTATCTCAATACTGAAATTTATAAATATCTCAACTATACTATACGACTCGAGAGCGGTGTACAGACATGCGAAATCACACTTGGCAATAAACTTGGAAGTTGTAGAGATTATGCTTGGCTTTTTGTTCAAGTGCTTCGTCATTTAGGACTTGCTGCAAGATTTGTATCAGGCTATTTAGTACAACTCAAATCAGATATAGAATCGCTCGATGGTCCAAGTGGTCCTGAGGCAGATTTTACAGACCTTCATGCATGGACAGAGGTTTATATCCCTGGAGCTGGTTGGTTAGGTCTTGACTCTACAAGCGGACTTTTTGCGGGAGAAGGACACATTCCTCTTGCATGTACTCCATCATTTGAGAGTGCACATGCCATAGAAGGGATGAGCGACAAGTGTGAAACAGAGTTTGAGTACTCAAATACAGTAACTAGAATTTTTGAATCTCCTCGTGTGAGCAAACCTTATAGAGATGACCAATGGAATGCAATTTATAAGCTTGGTTTTGAGGTAGATAAAGAGCTTGAAGCCAACGATGTACGACTCTCTATGGGTGGTGAACCAACTTTTGTTTCTATTGATGATATGGAATCACCTGAATGGAATACAGATGCAGACGGAGTACATAAAAGAGAACTAGCAGACAAATTGGCAAGAAAACTTCTAGGTTCATTTACAAAAGGTGGACTACTCCATTACGCACAGGGCAAGTGGTATCCAGGTGAACCAATTCCTAGATGGCAAACTTCTATCATCTGGAGAAAAGATGGCAAACAAATCTGGAAAAATCCTGAGCTTTTTGCAGATATGAATGAAACTTACACTTACACAACAGAGGACGCACACACTTTTATAAAAGAGTTGGCACTCACGCTTGGTGTAAGCGATAAAAATGTTGTCAAAGCGTATGAAGACCCTATTCATTACATTATGAAAGAAGCAGCTTTGCCTCTTGATATGGATCCAATGAAAGTTGACCTTAACGATTCGCTTGAGAGACAAAATATAGCAAAAGTTCTCTCTCAAGGACTCAATCAGGAAGTTGGTTATATTCTCCCCCTCAATTTTGGAGAGACAAAATGGATAACTTCAGGATGGAAATTTAGAAGAGGAGAGCTTTTTCTCATTCCTGGAAATTCGCCAGTTGGTCTTAGACTTCCGATGGACTCTTTAGAGCAAAAACCAAAAGAGGAGTTGCCACCACATTTTGAGCCAGACATGTTTGCAAAAATTGCAAAATTTAGCAAACTCAGACAAAATGCAAAACAGAGATATCACGAAATGAAAAAGCTGGGTATCAAAGACCCTCAAGATGATATTTTTGTCAGAACTGCTCTCAATATTGAGACGAGAGATGGCAAACTCTACATCTTTTTACCACCACTCAATCACACAGAAGCATTTTTAGACCTTGCAGTTTCTATCGAAGCCGTTGCGAAAAAACTTAATATTAAAGTAGTATTAGAAGGGTATGAGCCTCCACATGACTTAAGATTAGAAACCATCAAAGTCACACCTGACCCAGGTGTTATTGAGGTCAATATCCAACCAGCTACTTCATGGAAAGATTTAAGTGACAACCTTTTTACACTCTATGAAGATGCAAGACAGTGCCGTTTAGGTACAGAAAAATTCATGCTTGATGGAAAACATACTGGGACTGGCGGTGGAAACCATGTAACCATCGGTGCAATGAAACCATCCGACAGTCCGCTTCTTAGACGCCCTGAGCTTCTTCGTAGTCTTCTCACATTTTGGCAACACCACCCTGGACTTTCGTACCTCTTCTCTGGTGCTTTTATCGGACCAACCTCTCAAGCACCTCGTGTAGATGAGGGAAGATTAGAGAACCTTTATGAATTAGAGATTGCTTTTTCTCAGATTCCTCAAGATCAGGAAGTTCCTTTTTGGCTCACAGATAGATTGTTTCGCCACATGTTGACAGATATCACAGGAAATACACACCGTTCAGAGTTTTGTATTGACAAACTTTACTCTCCAGATTCGAGCTCTGGACGACTTGGGATTTTAGAACTTCGAGCCTTCGACATGCCGCCACATTCTCAAATGGCACTTTTACAAATGCTACTTGTGAGAACGCTTGTATCTCTCTTTTGGAAAAAACCTTACAAACATAAACTTGTCCGTTGGGGAACACAGCTTCACGATAAATTCTTATTGGAACACTATGTCAAAGAGGATATTAAAGATATCGTAGAGTTTTTAAATAACGAAGGGTATGCTTTTGAACTCGATTGGTTCGACCCTTTCTTTGAGTTTAGATTTCCTCTTTATGGAATGGCTACAGTTGAAAATTTTCATCTTGAGCTTCGTGCTGCAATTGAGCCTTGGCATGTACTCGGTGAAGAGAGTGGTTCTCAAGGAACTGCTCGATATGTGGATTCATCACTTGAGCGTGTGCAAGTAAAAGTTACTAACTTTGCTCCTGAACGCTATGTGCTTACTTGTAACTCCGTTGTTGTTCCACTCAGCCCTACTGGAATTGAGGGAGAGTTTGTTGCAGGTGTCAAATACAAAGCATGGCAACCTTGGTCAGCACTCCATCCTACAATCGGAGTCGATACACCGCTGACTTTTGATGTTGTAGATAAATGGAACCAAAGATCAATCGGTGGCATGAGTTACTTTGTATCACATCCAGGTGGACGCACTTATGATACATTTCCAGTGAACAGCTATGAAGCTGAATCCAGACGCATTAGTAGATTTTGGGATTTTAATCATACGCAAGGCGAACTCGAGTATGTTCCTACAGCCGTTGTAAAACAGAGCCTAGTAGATGTAAATGGTGCTTCAAGAGCAGTGCTTACAAAAGAAAAACCTGAAGGAAAAAAAGTATTTTACTTCCAAAATGTTGCACCAAGTATGGAGTATCCAAATACTCTAGATTTAAGAAGAAAGTGGGCTAAACAGTAGATGCCAATTTTTGATCGTTATGTTTTAGAATCATCATGTGATGAGATGTTTGATAGCCAAAAAAATATTAAAGAGCCTTGGATTGAAGTTACAAATGAACTCAAATCTTTAGGTTTTGAAACTTTAGAAGAAAAGCAGACAGAAATAGATTGGATACTCGAGGATAATGGTGTTACTTATAATATTTATAATAACAATATTGATGGAAGTGCAAATCGCTCATGGAGCATGGACCCCATTCCTTTTGTCATCTCTGAATCTGAATGGGAGACCATAACAAAAGGGCTTCAACAAAGAGCTACGCTCCTCAATCTTATTTTAAAAGATTTATACTCTGAGCAAAAACTCATTAAAGAGAATATCATTCCCGCAGAAGTGATATTTTCCCACAAAGGCTTCTCTCCGGAAGTACATGATTTTGGACTTAAAGAGAACTTCAATCTCTATTTTTACGCAACAGACCTCGCACGTGGACCTGATGGGAAAATGTGGGTTATCAACGATAGAACTCAAGCACCCTCAGGTCTTGGTTATGCCATAGAAAATCGTCTTGTTATGAATGTGATAGCAAAAGAGCTTTATCCAAATATAGAAACTAAAAAACTCTTCTCTTTTCTCGAAGAGTTCAAAGAACTCTTCAAAAAATTCAAGCACGATGCAGACTCTGTCGCTGCACTTCTTACACCTGGTCCCTATAATGAAACCTATTTTGAACACTCCTATCTCAGCTCATTTTTAAATATAGAACTTGTACAAGGGGAAGATTTACTCACAAAAAATGGCTCTCTCTGGCTCAAAAATTTAGGAGGGCTTAGAAAAGTAGATACACTCATCCGACGAGTCGATGATAGATACTGTGATCCCCTTGAGCTCAAAAATAGCTCCAAACTTGGTGTTGCCGGTCTTGTCGATGTTGTGCGTCAAAATAACCTCAATATGATAAATCCCGTTGGAAGTGCTATTTTAGAAAATATTGGTCTCAACCCATTTATGGAAAAAGTTGCACACTATTTTTTAAATGAAACACTCATTCTTCCACAAATCGCTACATGGTGGTGTGGACAAGAAAAAGAGCTTGAATTTGTACTTGAAAACTTAGATAAACTCATTGTAAAGAAGATAGATAGAACCGAGAGTGTTCAAGTCTATTTTGGCAAGAATATGTCTGGGGAGGAGAGAGAAAATCTCAAAAATCTTCTTTTGCAACACCCAAATCAGTATGTGGCACAAGAGGAAATCAGCTTCTCAACTGTGCCTTATTACACCAATAAATCTATCGAGCCACGCAGTGCCACCATTCGAACTTTCTCACTCAAATCAGAGGAAGGTTACTCCGTCATGAATGGAGGACTTGTGAGAGTCTCTTCTATCAAAGATGCTCTGCTTGTCTCTTCTCAAAGAGGCGGAACAAGTAAAGATTTATGGATTTTAGGCTCGGATGCAAAAACAATCAACTTTGTAAATCGTTTTGAAAATACAAAATATTCAGATACCTTTATAAACAATTTATCCACACTCAAAGCGGAAAACCTTTTTTGGCTTGGTCGCTATCTTTCACGACTCATTACCACAACACGCTTTGTTTTGCACATTGTCAAAAAAATGACCAATTTTTACAGATATGAGGGGATGATTTCAAAAGAGTCTCAAGAGATTCTACAAAAAGCTCTTACCCATCTCACTATGACCTACCCTGGATTTTTTAGTGAAGACAACAAAAAGAAACTAGAGAGAAATCCGATGATAGAGATAGCCTCTGTTGTCAAAGATGCCTCCAGACAAGGGAGTTTATCTTTTACCTTTGCCATGCTCTCCAACACAAATATTAACCTCAAAGATATTTTGGCTATCGAATCAACCAAGGTATATGAAAAAATGAAAAAAGAGTGGAGCATGTTTGCAAAAAAAACAACACACTCCAATATCTCTATGGCAAGTGAACTTGAGAGAATGCTTCTATACATCATTGCCTATAAAGGACTTGTAAAAGAGAGTATTTACAAAGAACAAGGACTTATTTTGTACGATATTGGGTACAACATTGAGAGTGCTTTACTGCTGATTTCTAAAGCTCGTTCTATTTTATGTTGGCATGTGGAAAAATCTGTTGAATATGATATATTGATGGGACTCCTCAACTCTATAGAGAGTTTTAATGCCTATCGAGCCAAATATAAAAGCTCTTTGCTTCTTGAAAATGTCATAGAATTTTTAATTTTCAACAGACAGTTTCCAAAATCTTTGGCATATAGAACAGATGAACTCCTCCAAGCTCTCAAACTTTTACCGAAGTCCAAAGATTCTCTTAGCTCCTATGAAAAACCTATTGCAGATGCAAATGAACTGCTTAAATCGCTCAATATAAGCGATTTAATGACAATCAATGAGAATGAAACACTCTATGCAACCTTTGACAATGCTCTCTCCAAATTAGCTGGATTTTATATCGAATGCTCCAACGAATTTTCAAAAACCTATTTTTCACACTATGATGAGTAAATTATGACTTATACCCTTTACCACAAAACAGAGTTTCATTACCAAAGTCTCGTTACTTTTAGTCACAATATTGCAAGATTGAAACCAAAAGATACTCCCTACCAAAAGCTTTTAGAGTTTGAACTAGAGATTATTCCAAATGCTTACGAATCACATGAATTCATCGATATGTTTGGCAATGAAAACATACATCTTCTAGTGAGAGAAGCACACCACTCTCTGTGTGTGATAGGAAAATCAAGAGTGGAAATTTATCCTGAAATTCTTGACGCACATAGCAACAGATTGAAGAGTAACAGCATTACCTATGGTCAGGCTCTTGAGCGACTATCGAAATTTAATAGCGAAGATTTAGAGGCAAAACAGTTTCTTTTTGAATCCGAACTCATCCCAACACACTCCAAAGCTATTCAAAGTTATGCCTTAGAATCCTTTAGGCATGAGCGAGACCTTTTTGAGGCTGCCAATGAGTTTATGGGACGCATCTTTCATGACTTTGAATTTCTTGCAGGTTTTAGTGATGTGACAACACCCGTTGAGAAGATATTTAAAGCCAAAAAAGGTGTATGTCAAGATTTTGCACAATTGGCGATTGCCGCTTTGCGTTCTATCGGTTTGCCAGCAAAATATATGAGTGGCTACATCGAAACACTCCCACCGGAGGGACAAGAGAAACTCTTTGGTGCAGATGCCTCTCACGCTTGGTTTGCTCTGTACATTCCACATGCCGGATGGGCAGAATTTGACCCAACCAATAACATTATTCCTAGCGGACAACATATACTTTTGGGTGAAGGACGAGACTATGCAGATATAGCACCACTTAAAGGTGTAGTACAAAGTAGCGGAGGAAGTTACCTCTCAGTGATGGTAGATGTCAAGCAAGATGTGCCTATGAAACTCTCTCAGCAGATGCAATCACAGAGTCAGACACAAAGCCAAATGCAAACACAGACACAATATTAAAATAATTTTCCACATGCCAAGAGTGGAAAATTATCCACTCTTAATAATTCTAAACGAGACCGCATTCTCAAAAATAAGTCCGTTTTTGTAGTGACACGCTATGACACCATTGCTTGGTGCTACAATTTTATGGATGACTTCACCCTCAATTGCGTGTATTATTTTTCCAATAGTCTCATCTTTGATTACATGCGAACCTATCTGTTTTGTCGGGATGAAAATACCGCTCTTTGGAGTTTTTACAATCTCAATGTCCTCTTTTGTGACAACTGTTGATTCAAATCCATTCAAAACTTTGTATTTTATAATCTTGTTTTTACTCAAAAAGCTGATAATTCCCTCTAAAACTTCATTGGAACTATTCATATCAATCTGCGTCTCATTTGGACACATCACAGAGTATGCTTTTGTTCCCCAAAGTTGCCAATTGTATTGTAGTGACACGGTATCTGTAGGTCGCAACTCTTTATGATGCACGATTTTATAACCAAATTTCTTCGCATTTTTGATATCTTCATAGCCAGATTGAAAGAGCCTCACATAAGGAAAACATGTGGATAAATCCTCTCTATTTTCCAAAATAATCCCGTGTGTATAACCACTAATCGCATCAAAGAGTCTCTTCGCAATTCTTTGCGTAGTTTCACCCTCCGCATATCCTGGAAACATCGTGTTGAGATTTGTCTTATCAAGTGGCCAAAATCGCTCATTGATGTTGAGTGCATAGTGATTAATCGATGGAATAACCAAAATATTTCCCAAAATATTTTTGGATTCACTGATGCTATTTTTTAAAAAATCAACTAATTTTGAAGCTGTATAAAGAGGCAAAATAGTTTTACCCTCCATAGCTCCAACAATCGCAACAGTTGGAGCATCAGGATTACTCCCTTCAAACAAATATCCTTCAACGATTAAAGGAGCACGATTGAGTGAATTAATTCTTAGTATTTCAATTTTTTTCATCAGTATTCCCAAATATTCTCGCCAAAAGTGAACCCTCATATACAATCGGGTACTCTCTGAGTGTAAATAAAATTCCACCGCTTGGTGCATAAATAGTCTCTAAAATTGCACCATCAAGCGGATTGACGATAGTGCCGATTTTTGCATTTTTTGTGATGACTTCACAGTGATTCAGTTCTGGTACAAAAAGCCCACTCGTAGGAGCATTGATGTAAAAAACCTCTCCGATTTCTGAGAGAAATGGCTCACGGGATTCAAACTTTTCATCTGTCGTGATGATGCCCTCTTTTTTCATGAGGTTGAGAATCCCATTGAGAAGTTGCACTCCATACTCTTTTGTCAGACGCATTCCAACGCCCATCTCAACGACCAAAGTTCTTGTTCCCATCTGATTAAGTGTATGAGAAAAAGTTGCTTCAAGTACCGTGACCGCATCGTGTATCCAAATAAAGTCGCAGTTCAACTCTTTGGCATGTGGAAGTGTAAACTCTGAAAACTCTTTGTTAATTCGTATCTGTGGAATCTCTCGCAAGAAAATATTAGAAGAGTGGATATCTATCGCAATATCGCTCCCCTTGACATCTTGTGCCAAAGCATATACAACCTGCCCTGGAAGATACTCCTCTTTTCCACCTGGAAAAGCTCTGTTTAAATCCACTTCATAGAGTGGAAAGCCTCTTGTAATAGAGTCAATTCCCAAAGCATTCACCGCTGGATAGAGGTCTATGATACCATTGATAAGGCTTGAATTTTTATTTAGCCATGATGAAAGTAAGTAGATGACATATTGACCTTCAAGCTCGTCGCCATGTGTACCGCTTACTATACTGATTCTTTTTAAATTATCTTTTTTGTGAGTTGGCTCAAATCTGCTTCTTTTGATGCTGAGTGTTTCGCCAACTGGAAGTTGTGAGGAAAAAATTTCTGTTATTTGCATGTTAATTTACGATTAAACTCTCTATTTTTTTATGTATAGTATCCATTATATCTTCATGGTTGATACTTTGTTCTTGTGTCTGTTTTGATTGCATATCTTTGTCCGTAGATAAAATACCTAGGATAGTATGAATCTCATCTACAATTACCATAGCGACCTCTTTATCTTTATCAAATCTAAAATGATAATCCGCTTCTTCAACTAGTTTTCCTAATCTTAAAAAATAATCACTATATTTTCTAAGCTCTCTTTTGGAGAATTGTCCCCAAATCTCACTGATAAGTGATTGTGCATGATCTATAAATTTGTAATCAATCATCATGTGACTTTTAGACATATTTCCAAAAAGCGCATGAAGAGCAATAATCTCTCCAAAAGCTTCCATGTTGATGTAATTACGACTAATAATTGTATTTTCTCTTGCATAACCCATAAGTACATTCAAGTTTGCGGAGTGGTCTCCTAATATGGAGTTACATAAAAACTCTTGTGCATTGTTATATTCCAAATCCACACCAAGTGTTTTATAAAGCTTCACACCAGCCTCTTTATCCACATCTATAATACAATCATACGCACTAATAATCTGAAGCAGAGTTGCTTCGATTCTCTCCAAATATCTTCCAAGCCAGTAGAGATTTGTTGCTACATTTGCTGTTAGTAATTGTTCCATTTTATAACTCCATTACCCATGTATCTTTGAAACCACCACCTTGTGATGAATTAACCAAATAATTTCCAGCCTCTAATGCATAGCGTGTTAAACCACACTGCCAAACTTTCACATCTTTACCCATCACAACATAGGCTCTAAAATCCGCTTTTCTATTGTGTAACTCTTTATTGAGGTAACACTGCTCATCATAAAACTCTATAAGCTCTTGTGCGATAAATCTTCTTGGATTTGCTTTGATAATCGCTTTTAAATCTTCGAGTTGCAACGTCGTCATTGTGTGACCAAAGAGCACTCCATAACCACCTGCCTCTGCAACATCCTTAATAACAAGTTTTTCTATATTGTCAAAAATATATTTCATATCCTCTTCAAAATATGGCAAATAAGTTGGAGCATTTTTGAGGATTGGCTCTTCGCCTAGATAGTATTGAATCATTTTAGGAACAAAATAGTAAATCCCTTTATCATCCGCAACCCCATTTCCTATGGCATTCATAAGTGCCACATTCCCAGCTAAATAGGCTTCTACCAATCCTGGAACACCGATAAGACTCTCAGGATTAAAAAATGTAGGGTCGATAAACTCATCATCAAGTCTTCTATAAACCGCACCCACACGAACAAGTTTGCCATTATAATTTTTAAAATAGAGTTTTTTATCCACAACAACAAGCTCATGAGAACGAACAAGTTGTGCACCCACTTTTTCTGCTAAATAGCTGTGTTCATAATATGCTGCATTAAACCTTCCAGGTGTAAGAACAACATTAATTCCACCACAATTTACATAGTTCATCGCCTCTTCTATGTAGCTAGGGTACTCTTTGATAGGTGCGATTTTGAGGCTCTCAAAAAAATCAGGATAGATTTTTCTATAAGTATCACGAATAGAAAGAGGATAACTTGAGCCACTTGGTACTCGAAGATTATCTTCCAAAATAACCCACTCATCATTCACTGTATCTTTTACAAGGTCGATTCCATTGATATGCGTTCTGATTTTTTGAGAAGGAGAGAAGCCTACGAACTCTTTAAGATACCCTTTTGCTTGATGTACAAACTCTTGTGGGACAATTCCAGCTTTTACGATTTTGGCATCTGTATATAAATCTTCTAAAAAAAGATTAAGTGCTGTGACTCTTTGCTGAAGCCCTTTTTCTATCTTGTTAAATTCTGTCTTGGAGATGATGCGAGGAATAACATCAAAAGGGAGTGACCTCTCTATAAAATTACCATCTTTATAAAGGTTAAAATTAACTGCGAACTTATCCATATAAGTTTGAAACTCATCTATCTTCTGTCTATCTTGTTTGGAAAAAATCTCCCAAAATTTTTTGTGTAACTCAGTCTCTTTTTCTAACAAACGACACCCCCAATTTGTAATGTGATATTTGTAACTAACACTATTATAGCATCAAATCTCTTTTGTGCAATGCTAAAATGGCTTATTTTTATAGCACTATTTTTTGGCATGTGGATTTATTTCCACATATGCCATAACGAAGTAACAAATACTCTTTGAGTGCCAAGAAAAAAGAATTTTTTATCATTTATTATCCAAGAAGTTCTGCTGGATTAATTTTAAATTGCAACATATTTGCACTCTCTCTACCATTGTCTCCACCTTTTCTTTGAATGGTTATATTGCCAATTTTAAAACTACCTCTTGTAGTGATACTAATTTCACCATTCCCAAAATGATTCAGCACTTTATTCATAGGTTCTAATGCCCATTGTATGAGTTTTACATCTTTTAATTTTACAATAACTAACATCCATTCTGCCGCAAATTTTCCTCTACCTTTTAAAATATCACTCACAATAAGTGTTTTATTTTTTTCAAAAAAATTCAATATGATTTGCTGTTCTTCATCTGAAAATTCATAAGCAAACATTCTTCTTTTATCTTTTGGAGTTGCTATTTTAGGCTTATTTTCTCCCGTAAAATATTGCAGTAGTGTATATACATCTTCTGGAATATTCCAAAGTTCGCTATAACTTCTAAGCCATCGCTTATCTATTTGATTAAAACCTTTTGGATTAGAGACAAGTTTAACTTGTAAGTTTTGGATATCAACAAGAGTTTTAAGTTTTATTTCTATGTTTACTTGTACATCTGCTTTAAATGAGCCATCCACTTTTGTTGCTTTGACACTTTCGATTTCATCCAATATATAATTCATTGCAGATAACCAAGAGTGGGCTAGATGGCTTGTTTTCCAATTATTAAACTCTTCAATAACAAATATCTCATTTTTAAAACCATTTTTTGCAGTTTCTGAGCCTCTGTTTACCAATATTTGATTTTCAGTCATCTTTTTCTCCAATCGCTCTCATTAAATTTCTAGCGATTTCTTCTATAACATTTACCGTCATTGCATTACCTGTTTGTTGTAAAAGCTTTGAATTTGGTATTTTATTTTTCACAAGATTGGCATATTTTTTTGGAAATCCTTGTAGTAATAGGGACTCATACCCTGACAATTTTCTCAGTTTTTTGTTTTTAATATATAAAATGCCATGCCTTCCTCTTCTTAATGTTGGTACTTTATTTATATATATTCGTAAATCGGATTGTCTGGTATCAAGCACTCTCAACTCTTCTTCTTTGAGAGCATCTATGCAGTAGATATCCTTATTATATTTATTCTGCAAATAGTTTAAAAAAGTTTGATACGATGGCGTTTTTTCACTCAAAAACAACTCGGCATCATCTACCAAACAATCTTCAAGTTGAAGTGATTTATTGCTTTTTTTAGGAAATTCAAACTGAAAATTTTCATCAACTAAATCTTTTCTCACTCCTACTAAATAAACTCTTTCTCTCATTTGAGGCACACCAAAATCTAAGCTATTTAAAACATCATAATAAATTTTATATCCGATACTATCTAAAAGTTCCAAAACGATTTTTAGAGTATTTCCTTTGTCATGATTTATAAGTCCTTTGACATTTTCCAATATAAAATATTTAATATTTTTAGCTTCGATTATCTTTGCCAAACCATAAATAATTTTGCCTTTTTCATCACAACTTAAACCGCATCTATTACCTATAATAGAAAATGTTTGGCAAGGAAATCCACCCACCATAAAATCAAAGTCTGGTAAATCTTTAGGGTTTATTTTCATAAGATCGCCAAAATTTTCTTCATCATTTCCAAAAAAATTTCTGTAGGTAACTTCAGCATCCTTATCTATTTCACTAAATCCGACGCATGACATTCCTAGGTTTTCCAGCCCTATCCGCCCTCCGCCAATTCCAGCACAAAAATCCATAAATGTCACTATCTCTATTCCTGAATTGATTTTATTTTTTTATTTTATTGTAATTTATTTGATTGTAGCAAAAATATTGCGATTTGTCATGATTTGAAAAAATATTCTCTATTTTGAGTGCAAGAAGTCTTTAGGATAAGGTTCTTGGCATGTGGATTCATTTCCACATGCCAAAAAGAGAAGAAAGAGTTATTTTCGTACCATACTTGCGATTTTTTCTACGATACTTGGGTCTTCGAGAGTTGAGATATCTTGCGTGATTGCTTCGCCTTTTGCGATAGAGCGGAGGATGCGTCGCATGATTTTGCCTGAACGAGTTTTTGGAAGTCCTACGACAAAAACTACATCATCACATAAAGCGATATTTCCTATCTCTTTTTTGATAACATCGTTGATTGCTTTGACCTCTTCGACCTCATCTGCAACACCACTGTCCGATTTGAGAACGATGTAGGCAAAGATACCCTCGCCTTTTATCTCATGCGGTTTTCCTACAACAGCAACTTCTGCGACATTAGGGTGCTTTTTGATAGCTGCTTCAACTTCAGCCGTTCCCATTCTATGCCCTGACACATTGATAACATCATCCGTTCGCCCTGTGATTGTGATGTAGCCATCCTCATCATAAATCGCACCATCGCCTGTAAAATAGACAGGTTTTCCATCTTTACTCGCATCTCCAAAGTAAGATTTTACAAATCTATCTTTATCACCCCAAATGCCACGAATCATAGAAGGCCAAGGTTTTGTAATACACATAAAACCTTTTTCTCCTACTTCAGCTCTCTTGCCATTTTCATCCAAAATCTCAGCGATAATTCCTGGAAGTGGCATCGTTGCACATGCCGGTTTGATAGGCGTAGCCCCTGGAAGTGGCGAAATTACATGCCCACCTGTTTCAGTTTGCCAGTAAGTATCCACGATAGAACATCTGCTTCCACCCACCTCTTCATAGTACCATTTCCATGCTGGTGGATCGATTGGCTCACCTACTGTTCCAAGCACTTTGAGAGAGCTTAAATCATATTTTGCTGGTTCATTTTCGCCCATTTTATGAAGCACTCTAATAGCCGTTGGAGCAGTATAAAACTGATTGATTTTATACTCTTCTACCATTTTCCAAGGTCGTCCAGCATCTGGATACGTAGGAACTCCCTCGAACATCACTGTTGTTGCACCCATTGCGAGTGGTCCATATACGATGTACGTGTGTCCTGTAATCCAGCCAATATCTGCTGTACACCAATAAGTGTCGTTTTCTTTGACATCAAAAACCCACTCCATCGTCATTTGAGCCCAGAGAATATACCCTGCACTATTATGTTGCACACCTTTTGGTTTTCCTGTACTTCCCGAAGTGTAGAGTAAAAAGAGCGGGTCTTCACTCTGCATAACTTCTGGCTCACATTTTGTAGCTTGATGTTTAATTAACTCATTATACGAGTAATCTCTTCCTGCCGTCCATGTAACATCTTCCCCATTTCGCTCAATAACTAAAACTTTTTCTACAGGTGTTTCACCCATAAGAGCTTCATCAACCACAGGTTTGAGCATGTATGGACTATCTTTTCTAAATGCTCCATCTGCGGTAATCACTACTTTTGCATCCGCATCGATGATTCTATCTTTGAGAGCTTCTGCTGAGAATCCACCAAACACAATCGAGTGAATCGCCCCAATTCTTGCACATGCCAACATTGCATACGCTGCTTCAGGAATCATCGGCATATAGATTACTACACGGTCACCTTTTTTGACACCAAACTCATTCTTGAGAAGATTTGCAAATCTATTGACATTGTAATAGAGTTCAAGATAAGTGATAATCTGTTTATCGCCACGGTCACCCTCAAAAATAATCGCCGCTTTATTTTTACGACTATTTAAATGTCTATCGATACACTGTACTGAAACATTCAGCTCTCCGCCCTCAAACCAGTTTACAATAGGAAACTCTTGTGTATCCATAACGCTGTGAAAAGGTTTCATCCAACTGATTTTCTCTTTTGCAAAACTTCCCCAAAAGCCTTCATAATCTTCAGTCGCTGCGTCTTGCAAAGCCTGATATTCACACATATTTTTTATTCTTGCATTTTTAGCAAACTCTTTGTTTGGCTTAAATATTTGTTTTTTCTGAACTTCTATCATTTTATTTCTCCTTAGTTAGTTTTAAGTAAATCATTGCTGTCATAATCGCGTCATTAACAGCATTATGAGTTCCCATATTTGGAACTGCACAATTTTTTAAGATTGTATCAAAGCGTAAATCAATATTTCCTTGAGGAATTAAAGAAATTGTTTTATCAAAGTATAGCTCTGAAACTTCTATCATTTTGTTTGGAAGTTTAATTCCTAGGAGTGGTTCTAGATATTTGTTAATCATCTCCACATCAAACTCCAAATAGTAGCCAATCAAAGGGCGTGAACCAATAAATTCCAAAAATTCCCTCACTGCAATCTCTGGCACTTTCGCATCTTTTAAATCCACGGGACGGATTCTGTGAATCTGAATACTTTTGGAACTAATCTCCTTAGAATTTTTGAGATAAACTTCAAAAATTTGTGAAGTTAAAATTTTGTTCTCTTTTATCTTCACTGCCCCAATGGACAAAATCTCATCCACTTTAGGATTTAATCCCGTTGTTTCTGTATCAAAAACAATATATTCGCCGCTCTTGTCCTCTTCAAAAAGATACGCATACTCTTTTTCTTTGAGTTTTGCGAAATTTCTCTTTTTTTTAAAATTTTCAAAAAATGAAAAAAACATTTATGAGACCATATTCAGATGAAAATGAAAAATCATAAATTTTTTAAATTTATTGATAATTTTAAAGCTGTCTTTGAGTAAATCCATCTGAATTTTTGGAAGTTTTTTCGGATTGATATAGTTACTCTCCTCCAAATCTTTTGCTCCGAGCATCGCTTTGAGACGAAGTGATGAGAGCGTATCAAAACTCTCTATCAACTCTGTTGCAAAGTTTTTGTCAATCATCCCTTTGTTGTTAAGTTTTTTGATTCTTGAGATTGTATTTGTCTCTTTTATCTCATTCTCCAAAGCCAAAACCCTTACCCCATGCACAAGAGCAAAAATGCCACCTTTTTTGAGGTCAAGTTTGTTACTATGGTTTTTTTCTAACACAAAACTAGAAAACATAGAAAGAGGTGTATCAAAATTCAAAACCGCTTTTGCCATATGAGCTAGAACATCCGCTCGTGCATGAAAACTTGCATGAAGATACTCTGTAAGCTCTTCAAGCAAAGTACAATCGCCACACACACACTTCGCATCCAAAAAGATGCTGAGTTGTTGCAAACTGCTCTCATCAAAAGAGTTCATCCAAGAGTCAATAACTGCTTTGTACGCATCTACATTTTTTCGCCAAAATGGATTACTCACCATCACACCGCCAGAACAAGGAGGAAAACCAAGCTCTAAGAGAGAGTGATTAAGCTTCATCATTGGCTCTTCAAAAAGTGCAATATCCACACCATTTTGGATAATAAGTGCATTATCTTGGTCTGTTTTGACGCTTTGTTCTTCTCTTCCCTCTGAACCCATAACGATAAGAGAGCATTTCTCTTGCAACGAAGTATCGACGCACATGTCAAACACTTTTTTGTATATTTTGATATTGAGCGTAGAGACAAGTTTGGTGATATATCTTGTTTTTACCCCTTTTGTATGGAGTGAAACTAAAAGATTTCTCAAATCACTCTGTATATTTTTCAAATCCTCAATCGTTTTGGCTCTATCAATCTGAACTGCCACAAGATAGGAGTGATTTGCAAAATAACTCAGTAAATCCAACTGCTCTAAAACACCTTTGATTTCGCCATTTTTCATAACTACAACGCGTTTTATGGCGTTGTGTGTCATAAGTAAAAGAGCATTAAATAAAAAGTCATGTATCTCAATGCTAATGACACGATTCGATGCAATTGTTTCAATCAAATCATCAACGCTTTTACGACCAAGAAGCACTTTGTTACGAACATCTGTGTCTGTCACAATCAGGTAAGTTCCCTCTTGTTCCACCAAAATAGCACTCGCTTGTAACTCTTTCATTTTCGTCAGAGCATTGTAAATCGTCTCATTTGGTGCAACGATACAAGCATTATGAAGATAAATATCTGAGACTTTTGACATCAAAAAAGGTGTCAAACTGCTTTGAGCATCATAATCTTTGAGATGTTGATGACGCGTGACAAAGTTTTGTAAAAAATAACTTTGCACTCTTTTATCTTGCATCAAATCCAAAAAATCATCTTTTTTTATCTCATAACAGATTAAATCTTCATCGACAACAAAGCGTCCCTCGCAACTCCCATAAATAAGAGCATTCGCATCAAAACTATCTCCCGCTCCAAAAATATTATGAAGTTCATCCTCTATAAATTCACTCACCGAACCTTTGATGATAATGTAAAATGCAATAGAAGGAAGGTTTTTAGAGAGTAAAAGTGTATCTTTTGGATAGTACGCAATATCTATCTTTGTCATCAAAGTATCAAGTGTTGCAGAGCTTAAAAGCTCAAAAGGATGAATAGATTCGATAAGTTTTCTTTGATCTAAAATACTCATTTTTTATCTCCACATGCCAAGATATTATTACTAGATTTCTTGCAAAACTCAAAACACACTCACTAAGGCTTCGCTTTCGCTGCAGAATCGTTCGCTTAGTTTTGAATTTTACAAGAAGTTTACTATTGTTTTTTTTGGCATGTGGAAACTATTTCCACATGCCAAGATATTTAGTGTGCCGATGCACCTTCAGCACCGATACCTGTTTGACTTCGAATATATTGTGCTTCGTACGCTTCGTGTTCTGCTTTTGCACCCTCTGATTTATCAGTGATTGAAAAGAACCAAGTCGCAACAAAAGCAATAGTTACAGAAAAGAGAGCTGGATACTCATAAGGGAAAATCGCTACTTTATTTCCTAAAACACTCACCCAGACAACTTTACTTAACACTACCATAATAACCGCACTTGCAAGACCTAAAGCCCCACCAATTACAGCTCCACGCGTTGTTAATTTGCTCCAGTACATAGAAAGCACCAAAATTGGGAAGTTTGCAGATGCAGCAATAGCAAAAGCAAGACCAACCATAAATGCAATATTTTGTTGTTCAAATGCGATACCAAAAATGATAGCAACTATCCCAAGAACAACCGTAGCTATTTTAGAAACTTTCATCTCTTTCATAGAGTCCACTTGACCTTTTTTAAAGACAGACGCATATAAATCATGGCTGATTGCCGATGCACCTGCGAGTGTCAAGCCAGAAACAACTGCTAAAATCGTAGCAAAAGCAACCGCTGAGATAAAACCTAAGAAAAAGTCACCACCCACGGCATGTGAAAGGTGAATCGCCGCCATATTGCTTCCGCCTAAGATTGGGAAAGTACCATCCACTGCATGTTTTGCAGCATCTAAGTAGGCTGGATTTTTAAAGACCATAACAATCGCACCAAAACCGATGATGAAAGTAAGAATATAGAAATACCCGATAAATCCTGTCGCATAGAAAACTGATTTTCTAGCCTCTTTTGCATCACTTACAGTAAAAAATCTCATTAAAATATGAGGAAGTCCCGCTGTACCAAACATCAGAGCGATGGCAAGAGAAATCGCAGATATAGGGTCGGAGACAAGTCCACCCGGACTCATAATTGCTGTACCTTTGAGTTCTGTGGCATGTGTAAAGAGAGCACCAAAACTAAAATCATAATGAGCCATAACAGCGATTGCCATAAATGAAGCACCAGAGAGAAGCAAAAATGCCTTGATGATTTGAACCCAAGTTGTTGCGAGCATGCCACCAAAAGTGACATATAAAATCATAAGAACACCTACAAGGATAACCGCAACCTCATACTCAAGTCCAAAAAGAAGCTCGATAAGTTTTCCCGCTCCAACCATCTGTGCGATAAGGTATAAAACTACCGTCGCAATTGAGCCAGAAGCTGCTAGTGTACGAATTGGTGTTTGAGAGAGTCTATACGAAGCCACATCAGCAAAAGTGTATTTGCCTAAGTTTCTTAGAGGTTCAGCAATCATAAACAAAATAATCGGCCAACCAACTAAAAAGCCTATAGAGTAGATAAGACCATCGTACCCTTTCATATAAACAAGACCAGAAATCCCCAAGAATGAAGCCGCAGACATGTAGTCACCCGCAATCGCCATACCATTTTGAAACCCTGTGATACCGCCACCAGCTGTATAAAAATCTTTTGCACTTTTTGTGCGTTTTGCAGCCCAGTAAGTGATACCTAAAGTAGCACCAACAAAGATAAGAAACATAACAATCGCAGACATATTGAGTGCTTGTTTTTGTACTTCACCCTCGAGAGCTCCAGCAGCAAAAACTGCAATCGAGCCAAGAATTAAAAATAAAATCGCTCTATTCACTTAATGCTCCTTAATCGCATTTTTGATTTTGTTGTTTAAATCATCAAATTCACTGTTTGCTCTTTTAGTATAAATTCCTGTAAGTACAAAAGCAAAGATAATAACTGCGATTCCAACAGGAATACCGACAGTTGTAACACTATCACTTGAGAGTGGAGTACCCAAAAGTGTTGGTTGAAATGCAATCGTTAAAATGAAAGCAAAATAAACTGCCAACATTGCGATACTTAACTTAATGCCAAAAGCTGTTCGTTTAGAGACCAATTCTTGATAATTTGGGTCATTTTTAATTTTTTCTATAAGTTCTTTTTTCATTCTATTTTCCTTCTGTTAGAGTTCTTTGAGAACTCTATTTTAAACGCAAAATGAACAAGTCCATTTTACTACGCTGAGACTGCTTGGGTCACTAAAGCTCTAGAAATTATAGTTTACTATAAATCTATACTCATTCCAGCTTGTCGTAGCTTTGCTTGATGCAACATTAAAATCATCCGCATAGTTTGCACGAAGGCGAAGTGCTAAATTTTTCACTGCTTCTGGTTTGTAAATCACATCAAAACCTGATTCACTTGCATCATCAAATGTATAACCATTGTAATCAGCCATATCATAGTTTGTATAGTAAAGTTCTGTATTTACATCTGCACCAAAGTTTTTCCAATTGTACGCCGCAGAAACTTTACTTGCTTTTGTTCCTGCTAAGAATTGGTGTCTTGTAACCATCCCTTGCGTATATGCTGGCATTCCACCCCATGGAGTGATAATTGCGTTTTCTGTCGGAGCATTTGTAGAAGAGTTTTCGCTTGTTTGAGAATACGCAACATATGCTGTAAAGTTTTCAACTTTTGCACCAGCTTTTGCTCCCCAGTACATTCCTTCTACATTACCAACAAGTTTATCCCCAACTTCATTCTCTTTGATAACCTGAGCAGCTACAAAAGGTTTTACTTTTTCACTCACTAGGCATGTCCATGAATAATCAGCATCTGCATAAAAAGCGTTTAAAATATCATGTGCGTAGTAATCCCAAGCTTGTACTTTGAGATTTTTGACACCTGTATAAGTTGCTGAAATCACAGAAACACCATCAGTACTTTGACCAATTGCATAATCACCCATATTAACGAAATCGCCAACTTGGTTTTTTGCATCTACTGCTGAATACCCTGCTGTCGCACCTAAAATACCACCTGCTCCATATGCACGACCAAAAGTTCCTTGTGCAAACTTCGTAACATGCCCAGCGATTAAAGTTGTATCTTTAATATCTGTATTGATTAAAAGATACGCTTCAAAAAGGTTTGGCAACATTCTTGCATCATCTGAACCTGCAAGTGGAGTATCAAGCTTTTGACGACCACCTTTAAAAGTAGTGTTTGAATTTTTGTATTGAATATACGCTTCGCCGAGTAGAGAGTAGCCTTCATTGTCTTTACCCAAAAGAGTTGGATCAACTTCTACATTTGTCGCTTTATTTGAACCAAGACCAAAGCCATTTGTCGTATAAAAAGCAGTCCCTAAACTTAAACCGCTATACGCCCCTGTTTCATATTTTAAATAGCCACCAATAGCATTGGCTGTACGGGTGTAATCTTTTTTTGTTGCATCACTATACGCCATTGTTCTTGAGATACTAAACTCTCGAATCTGACCACTTGCCTTGCCCTCAGAAAACATCGTACTTAAGTCTTCAGCCCCAAAAACATTTACCGAACTTAGTAGCCCTACTGTTATTACACTTATTGCTATATTCTTTTTCATTTTCACTCCCCGTATATAATTTAGACTCTCATAGTAAAAGATAAAAATAGCATGAACATAGCAAAGTTAAAATATGGTGATTAAAATGGAGTAGGTTTTGAAAATGGGTAAATATGTAACATAAATTACACACTTTTGTCTCATTTTTATATGAAGCGTGTATTTATGTTACTTTAGAGAGCAGAATATGCTTTATGTTCTAAACTGCTCTAGTTTATCTGAAAGTTCAGCTGTCATCTTATTTAAATGTTCTGCTGCACTTGCTATCTCTTCAACATTTCTTGCATTAAGCGTTGAGATTGTATTTATTTCATTGATACTTTTTGAAATGTTATTAATGTGCAACCCAGTATTTTCAAAATCTTTTGCTGTTTTATCACTCGCATCAGCTGCTTTATTGACAATCTTGGCTGTTATATTTATCTTCTCTTCTATATTTATAGATGTTACAGCTAACGCATTCATCTCAATGGAGTTACTACTCATCTGCTCACTTGCTGATGAAGTCGCCTGAACTATAACGCTAATTGTAGTATTGATTTCTGTTAAACTTTTTTGTGTTCTCTCAGCCAATTTTCTCACCTCATCGGCTACAACTGCAAATCCTCGTCCATGTTCTCCCGCTCTTGCTGCTTCTATCGCTGCATTGAGGGCTAAAAGATTTGTCTGGTCAGCTATGTCCGATATTACCTCAAGAACACCTTTAACTTGCTCCGTGTCTTTTGATAACGCTTCGATGCTTGAAGCTAAATCTGTTTCATTTTGTGCACTTAACTGAACTTTTTTCGTCAAATCTACTATCTCATTTCTAACATTATTGAGAATAGTGTTCGCTTCTATAATCTCATTTTTACTTTTTTTTGCATCTTCTATTGACAACATTATTCCATGGATAATGTCCGTAGTTTTTTGTGTTGTTTCACGAACAATCACTACAGACTGTTCAACATTTTTGCCAACTTCAAGAGATGTAATTGAGAGTTCATGAGAAATTGAAGCATTTTCCATACTTGAAGATTTCACTACTTTAATACTTGAATGCACTTTTTCTATAAATTGATTCATAGAATTTGCTATTTCTTTCATTTCATCATTACTTTTTGTAACAATTCGTTTAGTAAGGTCACCCTCACCTTCTGCCAAATCTGATGTGACTTGCAATATATCATGGATAGGATTTATTATACTTTTATTGGCTACGAATGAAATAATGAGCGTAATAACAATGGACATTACTATGGATATTAAAATCATCCGAATACTAGAAGCTTTTACTTGTTCTGATGCCGCTACTCTCATTTGTGAAACTTTTGTTTCTATGTTGTCAATATATTCACCTGTTCCAATAATCCATCCCCAAGGTTTAAACATCTCGACATAAGACATTTTTGGCTGAGGCGCATCAAATCCTGGTTTTGACCAATGGTACTTCACCATTCCAAAACCTTGTTTCGTTGCGAGTTCAACCATTTCTTTAAAAAGGAAAACACCTTTAGGATCTTTAGTTATTGATAAATCTTTGCCATCTAGCTCTGGCTTAATAGGATGCATTATCATTGTAGGAGTTGCGTCATTTATCCAAAAATAGCCATCTGTTCCAAATCTCATTTTAGAAATTGTCGCCAAGGCTTCTTGTTGCAACTTATGCGTAACATCCGAAACATAGGCACCTGTTCCTATTACCCAGTTAAAAGGTTTAAATATTTTTACATATGAAACTTTTGGCTGTGGTTTCTCAAAACCTGGCTTAGACCAGCTATATTCAACCACACCTTCACCATTTGCTTTTGCTACTTTCACCATTTCATTAAATAAAAAAATACCATTCGGGTCTTTATATTCCGATAAATCTTTTCCATCTAAGGCAGGTTTTATAGGGTGCATAATCATCTTTGGTGCAGTGTCATTAATCCAAAAATATCCATCATCCCCATAGCGTACAGAACTAACTATTGCCTTGAGATGTTCTACTAATTTATCTGCAGGGAGTACATTTACATTTTTTTCATACTCTTTATTTAGAATACTAAAAAGAAAATCTGTCTGTTTCTTTAAGTCGCTCTCAACCTCTTTTTTAATTTTTTCATGAGATGTCCTTTGGTAAAAAGAGTCTATTGACTTCACAGCGACTGATACATAGTTTTTGAGTTCCATCTCTTTGTTGAGATAAGCTTCTTCTTTGTACTTTTGAATATTTTGTTCACTCAACTTTTCGATGCTGAACACTGATTGAATAATTATGGCAACGGTTACAAAAACTATCGTTGCAACTATTATTAACTGCAACTTTAATCGTATGGACATCGATTTCATGGCGTATTCCTCTCTCTTTATCTCTATTGAGAATTATAAGAAAAATAAATAGCGTGAATATAGCAATAGACCTCAAGTTCTATAAATGATTAAAACGACCGTATAATAAATTTTCCACATGCCAAACTATCAAACTTCAATGATGATGTTCCGCCTTAAGTACCTCTTCTACTGCCTTATCCGAAAGATGTTCTAGCTCTATAATCTCTATCCTTTTATTGGAAAAATCATGAATGATGTCTCCGATTTTTATTGTATATTTCATCAAGGTAAACTTCATAAATAAAGTCTTCAATTTGATTACGATACCACTCATAAGATTTAGCATTTTCAACTAAAGTGCTAATCCCTTCATCATCACGCTTCTCATAAAAATCAGCTTTACTTTTAATTTTTGTGTATAGCATCTCTTTTGTATAAGTGATGTTATATTTCAAGTACAACTCTATAAAAACTTTTGCATCATAACCGTCAATATGTGTTATGGCATAATAAATATCAAAAAGGTCTCGATATTTTTTTCTATTCCAAAATGCCATACTTTTCATATACATAATAGTCTCAAAAGAAGCTATTTTTAAATTAGTTTCTTTATACGCTGTTGTGGGTTCATTTATCCAAATTTCTTTTTCATGAAGATTAAACGGTGGTATAAAAAATTCTACTTTGACTCCGTCTAAAATATACTTGAGATGATAATCATATAAGTCACCTCCTTCATTCTTGGCATACTCGAGTGCCGTATTGTCATGATATATTTTAACTGCACCGTAAGAGAGCATCATTTCCTCTATTTCATCTCTACACAACTCTAACATGGCAAAATCTAAATCTTCTGATAATCGATGATTAATGAGATAAGAAAGTGCCGTACCACCTACAAATCTAATATCATGTTCTTGAAAAAGTTGGTTATTAACTATAACCTCCAATACTTTTTTAGTTTTTTCTAACACCTTACGCTCGTTTCTTTAAATATGCTACATGCTTGTTAAACTTTTTTAATAAATCAATATTTTTCTCTTTCAATACATAAGATTTCAACCTATCAACACCAAAATAACGTAAAAGCAGTAATAGTCGCTCATCATTATATTGTTTCAACAAAATTGTTATCAATGTAGATACTTCATATATATGTCCATTCTCAACACTATAAAACAACTCATTACCAAATATCTGTTTATCCAGTGTAATCTGTTTTTGAGATGGCAATACAATAGGCTTTGTCATTATGTTTTGCCTGCTATTTTGTTCAGGTCTCGCTCGCTCTTTTGCATTTTCAAACTCAAATCCATCAAGAAATTTGCTGTATTCTATACTTTTATTAAGTCCAGCTAATATATGCAAAAAGTTTTCTAAGGAGAGTTTTCCTTCTTGTTCAAAACTCCTATATGTTGCATACTTTAAACCAACAAAACTAGCAAACTCTTTTTGTGTTAATCCAAGTGCAATGCGTTCATTTCGTACAAACTTTTTGCTCTTTTGTAGTAATTCATCGATTTTGTGTACTATAGGCATTTAGCTTAATTATTCCTTGTAATTACTATTATTTGGTTAATTATATATTATTTTAGTGTAAATATCAAGTTAATTACTATTATTTAATTAATTGTGTATTTTTACTTATCAACGGCGGAGTTAAAATTGGTAATATTGCTATCAAAATTTAAAAAATAGCAGTTAATATTCGTATTACCATAACTTATGCCTTCTTTATGAATTTCCACATGCCAAACCATCAAACCTCAATGATGATGTTCCGCCTTAAGTACCTCTTCTACTGCCTTATCCGAGAGCTGTTCTAGCTCCAGAATCTCTCCTGTTGCTATAAGTGCGATACCTGCCAACTCATGATTTGCATTGAGGATTGCGTGTTCTTGTTCTATACTCTCGACCACATAAACGATGCCTTCCTCTTCACCATCCAGCTCCATTCCGATAGAAATATCTTCAGGTAAATCTTCTAGTAACTCTTTTACAACTAAAGCCTCATCATACACACCAAACGCTTCTGCGGGTGTGAGTGCCACATGAAAAGTGTCCCCCACTTTTTTCCCTTCAAGCGTCTCTTCTAGTTTTTGAAATATTTGATGATGCCCACCATGAAGATACATTAGCTCCTCACTCTCATCGATGATATTGCCCTCTTCATCTTCTAGCTTTATACTCATTGACACAAGTGTATTCTTTTTAATTTTATCCATAGAAAATCCTTTTATTTTTATTTATTTGAATAACCCCATATTACAACCCCTCAACCCAAAGCTCAAAGGTTCTATCGGGGATGAAATACCTCTCATCTTCTTTATCAATAAGCTCTTTTTTCAAAAGTGTATCGATGGAAGATTGGAGTGTTTGTTTTTTGATATTGTACTCTGTCAAAATTGCCGAAGCAAATACACCGCTTTTGTATTTTCCTACGATTTTCAGGGCAGTTTTTTGGTTGTTTCCAAGAGTGTCAAAGAGAAGTTTATAGCTTGAATCTTTTGAGTTTAGTATCTCTTTTGTAACAATATCTATCTGCTCTTTTGAAACGGTTTGCTCTTTTTGAATGTAGAGAAGATGCAAAATTTGCTGTATCATCTTTGTCTCACCGTCGCTTTTTTGGTAGAGATACTCACACATAGGGAGTGAAATATCTAGGTATTTTTTTGCATATTCAAAAATCGCTTCCAACTCTAAAGGTTTGAGTTCATAATGCGTTGCAAGTTCATAAAGTGGGGCTTTGTACTCAAAGAGAGAAGTAAGAAGATGGCGTTTTGAACCTAAAAACAGATAGGAAATATTCTCTCTTTCTTGTATATGTTTTCGCATCATTGCATCAAGTTTGACATCTGTAATATTTGCAATTTGCTGAAATTCATCAATGGCGAGTAGAATTTTATTTGTTTTTGAAAGCTCCTTTAAAGAGTGAAAAAAATCCTCCATCATCTCCTCAAATGTTAAAGTAGCAACAATTGGTTTTATAGAGTATTCAAGCGTATTTTGATCAATCGTAGGCTCAACTCTTACCCTTTTAAAAAGAGAGGTGAGATTTTTTATAGCAGTTTTTAGGTCGAACTTTCCTGCATTTGAGAGAGCTTTTAAAAGCTGTTTTGCAAAATCTTCTTTGGATACTATGTCAAAAATATCCACATATATACACAAATAAATATCGCTGTTTTTTTCAAAAAAAGTTTTAATAAGCGAACTTTTTCCCATTCTTCTTTTGGAGTGAATCAGAAGATTATTTGAGTTTTGGGCAATAGTTGTAAGTTTTTCAAGCTCTGCAACTCTGCCAAAAAATTCACTCGATATAGGAAGTCTGTCATACGGAAACGGTGAATTCATAAGAATCCTTTTATTAGTATCTGTTTTTAAATACCATTAGTATATCATATAAAATATAAATAAGTAATACCGATAGTATCTATTTTTAAATACTATTGTATAAAATTATCAATCTTCTCATTATTTATAATTCCACATGCCAACTTGTTGAAATCACTATGGCTTTTTTATCATAGAAAAAGAAAATAAGAGATAAATAACAGCTAAAGTAAAATTTATAAGCAGTTTCCACAATAATATAAAAATGAAATGAATATGATAAAATACATCTTATGAATACACAATATGAGATAATCAGTTTTTTACAAAATAACCGTAAGCTTTTATTAGAAAAATATCATGTCACTAAAATAGGTCTCTTTGGCTCATTTGCTCGAAATGAACAAAAAGCAAATAGTGATGTTGATTTATTAATAGAGCTAGAAGACGGTACACAAAATATTTATGATTTAAAAGATTCTCTCAAACAATTTCTCTCATCTTCTTTTAATCGTAGTGTTGATATAGCCCGTGAAAAGTACCTCAAACCTTATGCAAAAGAACAAATTTTAAAAGATACTTTGTATGTATGACAACATAACTTTTAATCTTCAAGCTTTGATTGAGTCTATTGAAAAAATAGAACTCTATTCAAAAGATTTTGACGACGCAGATAAATTTTACCATGACCAAAAAAGTTTTGATGCTTCAATGATGCAATTTATAGTAATAGGCGAAATTATCTCTCGTTTAGATGAAAAATTTAAAATTTCTCATAATGAAATACCTTGGCAAAAAATCAAAGACTTTAGAAATATTATTGCACATGATTATTTTGGTATAGATGCAGATGAGATTTGGGACATTATAAATAATAAGCTTTTACCATTGAAAAATGATATTCATGGATTGTTAGAATAGTTTTAAAAAATTTTATCAAAATGAGAATACTCACTCTATTCCAAAGAAAGAAAAGATGGTGATAGACTTTTTAGAAAAACGGTACAAAAACAGTATAAGCACATTTTAAAGCCCGTGAATACTGCTTTATGGCTTCTCTATCATATACCCCATACCACGAATATTTTGGATGATATCCTCTTGCAAAATCTTTTTGAGTCGGTTGATTTCTGCACGGATGGTAGCGTTATCGACGATTTGCTCATCCCAGACATAGATTCTAAATTGTTCAAAATCAACAACTCTACTTCTGTTTCTAGCTAACAAATCCATGATTTGAGACTGTCTTTTAGTAAGAATTTGAGGCTGAGAGTTAAAAAAAAGTGTGCTATGTTCTTGGTCATAACTATAATTTTTCGAGAGTCTCAGATGTACCCGTGGGACTTCATTTGAGAGGATGATTCTATCAAGTCGGAGTGAGAGTTCTTTAAGGTGAAACGGTTTTTTGAGGTAGTCGTAACAGCCGAGATTATACGCCCTTGAGATATCTTCGATATCAACCAAAGCACTGATATAGATAGTCGGCGTATGAATTTTGAGAGCATGAATTTTTTCTAGCAAACTCAAACCATCGATATTGGGAACATTGATATCCAATATAAAAAGGTCATACGATCTCTTTTGCATAGCATTATATGCCTCTATGCCATCAAAAAAAGGGTCGATTTTGTGACCATTGGCTTCTAAATACTCAGCGATAGACTCACTCAGCATCACTTCATCTTCTAAAAGGAGTATTTTCATTATGCACCCATCATTTTAAATCTATATGTAAATGTATTTTTTTCATCACTTGAACTCACAGAAATCCCAATTGCATCCTCATCACAGATGTTTTTGACCAATCGCAGTCCAAGCCCAAATCCATTCTCCTTATTCTCTTCTCTATAAAAAGCTTCAAAAATTTTATCAGTATCTTTTATCTGTTTGGATTTACTACCCACTGAAACATCCACAAAAGTTCCATTTACACTCAGTGTTATAAATATCAACTCATTTGCGAGAGTATATTTAATCGCATTTGTGATGGTGTTGTCTATAACTCTTTGAAGTTTGGTTTCATTCATATAAATAAAAATATTCTTGGCATGTGGAGTGTAATGAAAAGATACCTTCGACATCTGGGCAACTTCGCTAAAAAAATCGATGCGACTACTCAAAAACGACTCAATTTCTATGGCAACTTTAGGATAATCCACCTGCTCTTTTTTGACAAGATAACTCAAATCATCGTATATATTGAAGATATTTTTTACCGCTGCTTCGATTTTTGAGAGTTGTCTGTCTTTGCCATTTTTCATCACAAACAGCTCTATACTTGTCAAAATGACACTCAGCGGAGTGTTGGTTTCATGTACAGTATAGCGTAAAAACTCTTTTTGCGATTGCATCATCTCATCTCTTAGTTTTTTCTCTTTTACCAGATTTTCATTAATAGTTTGCAATGCTGCTGTTTTAAGTCGCACCTTGTCTTCAAGTCCTAAGTTAAGCTCTTTGAGTGTTGATTTTTGCTCACTTATCGTATGTACCATATTGTTTGCAAAACCTGCCATCACCTTAAACTCTTTAAAAAAGATGGCATGTGGATTTAAAACTTTCTCCTGATATGCACTCGAATTGAAAAAATCTAAAAAGGCTTCGATATCCCGCTTCAGCAGAGTGTTGAAAATTTTATAAAGTCCAAGAACGATAGCAAAAAGTATAAAAGCCAAGGTAGCGATTGCAATGGTATTTTTTATGAGAAGTGTTTTGAGTTTTTTTTGATTCTCTGCATACTTCGCTTCAGGTGTCATCACTTGTGACACAGGGCTCTGTTGCTCTTGCAAAAGTGCTCTTTCATAATCATAATAGTTCTCTTTAATCAGAAGTGACGCAAAAATAATTGTAAATAAAAAGATAAAGAGTGTTGTAAAAATATTCGCCTGATTAATAGTTATCGAATCTTTTTTTAATAGAAAATATTTATACACCTTACGATAAAACTTTATCATGCTGCTTCAAAACCTTTAAAAAATATAGAGAAAAATAATTATATCCGCTTTATTTTACTCTATTTAAAAAATTTAAACTATAATTTCGCAAATTATCCATCAAAGGAACAGTATGTTTGGTAAAAAAGAGTTAAAAATTTATGATTTGAGTAAAGAGGAGTTAGCAAAGCTTAAATGGGCGAAGCTAACAACTCCAAAAGGTGTGATTTATATCAAACTTTTTAATGAAGAGACTCCAAATACAGTTGCAAACTTTGCACACTTAGCGAATACAGGCTTTTACAATGGTCTTAACTTTCACCGTGTAATCCCAGGATTTATGGCTCAGGGTGGTTGCCCAGATGGAAGAGGAAGTGGAGGACCAGGTTGGTCGATTCCTTGTGAAACTGCACTCAACAAATCGCGTCACAGAAGAGGAAGCCTCTCTATGGCTCACGCTGGACCAAACACAGGTGGAAGCCAGTTTTTCATCTGTTTCGTAAATACTCCGCATTTAGATGGTGTTCACACTGTTTTTGGAGCGATTGAAGAGGATGATGCTGAAAGCTTTAAAACTTTAGACAGTATTAAAGGTCAAGATGAAATCACAACTATTGAGATTTTAGAAGAGAAATAATTTACTCACATTCCACATGCCAAAATAGTTCTGGCATGTGGAAACTTCAAGGAAAACACATCTTAGTCCACATCTGTTGCAGTGTTGATTCACACTTCTTTTTGCAAAAACTCCAAGCCGACTTTCCAGAAGAAAAACTCACAGCTTTTTTTTATGACCCTAACATTCATCCCTACTCAGAATATCAGCTTCGCTTTCTTGATGTCAGCCGCTCATGCAAAAAATTGGGCATTGAATTACTCGAAGGCGAATATGATTTCCAAGCTTGGATGGACGCTGTCAAAGGCTTAGAAAAAGAACCGGAAAAAGGTGCAAGATGCGAAGTTTGTTTTGATAAACGCTTTGAAGTAAGTGCGTATAAAGCACTTGAAATTGGCGAAAAAAGTATAACAACTACACTTCTAGTCAGCCCACTCAAATCCCAAGAACAACTCCAAAAAAGCGGTGCAATTTTTGAGCAAAAGCATGGGGTAAAATTTATAGCAGTGGATTATAGAAGCGGTGGTGGAACACAAGACCAAAGCCGTGTTACAAAAGAGGAAAAACTCTACCGTCAAGACTATTGTGGCTGTATTTACGGACTCACTATGCAAAGAGAACAACAGCATCGCTTGATGGATGAGATGTTTTCACCCATTTCAGGAGCAATACTTCCAGCATCCATAGAAGAGCGACTTGAGATGTACAAAAAACGGATGCAACTCGAAGAGACAAACCAAGAGTACAAAATCATCAAAGAAAAATTTTTAAACTATCGCCAACTCAGCTTTAAAATTACAGATGCAAAAAATCAAACCATTCCAGCCTATGCCCTCTCCTACTCCACACTCGCTCAAAAAAAGGCTCAAGGAGTTATAGAGTTTGAAGATAAAAATATACACTACTTTTCTCGCCAAGAGATAAAATTTATTACACTTGCACACTTCAACTTGGCATGTGGATTTACTTATAAAAATATTAATGAACTCCTATTTCATCCTCCAAGTTTTGAAGAAGAGTTGCAATTTAGAAATTTTCTAGCATGTGGAAATTATGATTTAACTCCCATCATAATTGTTGCAGAGATTCCACATGCCAAGCTTACAATAGAGCTTGATGCAAAAACTTACGACGATGTGAGAGAAAGACTAATAAAAATATAATGATAATTCGGGTAAAATAGCCAAAATTAATCAAATAAGGCTTTCAAATATGACTATGGATGTTGTCGAAATTCAAAAAATCATACCACATCGTTATCCTTTTTTACTCCTAGACCGCGTAACAGATATCGTTAAAAACGAAACTTTAGTAGGTTTCAAAAATGTAACTATCGGTGACAATGTATTTCAAGGTCACTTTCCAGGACACCCAATCTACCCAGGCGTTATGATTTTAGAGGGAATGGCTCAGGCTGGTGGAATTCTTGCATTTAAAAGCATGGATGACATGACAGAAGAGGAAGCAGCAAAAAAAGTTGTCTATTTTATGAGTATCGACAATGCAAAATTTCGTGCTCCCGTCAAGCCAGGTGATAGACTTGAGTATCGCATAAGTGTTATCAAACGCAAAGGTTCTATCTGGATGCTCGATGGAAAAGCGTATGTCGATGACACTTTGGTTTCTCAAGCTGAACTCAAAGCTATGATAGTTGATAAATAATAAGGAACATTCATTGAGAAAAATTTCTCCACTCGCCATTATTGAAGATGGTGCAGTTATTGGAAAAAATGTAGAAATTGGAGCATACTGCCTCATCTCATCACAAACCACAATCGGGGATGGAACGAAGATTGAACAGAGTAGTGCAATCTACGGAAAAACAACTATCGGCAAAAATAATCATATATTTTCACATGCCGTTATTGGTTCTGTACCACAAGATTTGAAATTTGGTGGAGAGGATGTTGAACTCGTTATTGGCGATAACAACATCATAAGAGAGTTCACACTTTTTAATCCAGGAACAAAAGGTGGTGGTGGCAAAACCATCATCGGTTCTCACAATCTTTTTATGGGATATGTGCATATCGGGCATGATGTCATCATTGGAAATCACTGTATTTTAGCAAATGCCGCGACTCTCGCTGGGCATGTGGAGATGGGAGATTATGCAGTCATCGGTGGGATGACTCCGATTCATCAATTTGTCCATATTGGAGACTACGCAATGATAGCTGGAGCTTCAGCTCTGGCCCAAGATATTCCTCCTTTTTGTTTGGCAGAGGGAAATCGTGCCTATTTGAGAGGATTAAACTTAACAGGACTTCGAAGACATCTCAAACGAGAAGAGATAGATGAACTCAAAGTAGCCTACAGAGAGCTTTTTGAATCAGGTAAACCACTCAAAGATATAGCAAATGAGCTACTAGAAAATACACAAAATCACTTGGTACACAACCTTTGTAACTTTGTACTCAAAACAAAACGCGGGATTCCGTATGAGAGGAAAAATATATGACACATAGACATTGTAGCTTTTGTGATGCGAGAGAGAGTGAGATTAATCCTCTTATCGCTGGAAATGGTGTTTACATCTGTAAAAACTGCGTTACTTCAGCATATAAAATTATGTTTGGGGATGAGCGAACAGTCCATGATGCACAAGAAGAAGCACTTGTAGATGCTGTGACAAAATTAATGACTCCAAAAGAGTTGGATAAATTTTTGGGAGATTATATTATCGGGCAAGAGAGAGCAAGAAAACTCCTCAGTGTTGCCGTCTATAATCACTATAAAAGAATCTTCAAAACAAGCAATGTAACAGATGACGATACTGAAATAGCAAAATCAAATGTTCTCTTAATTGGACCTACAGGAAGTGGAAAAACACTTATGGCTCAAACAATTGCGAGAGTTTTAAATGTTCCTATCGCTATTGCGGATGCGACAAGCTTAACAGAAGCTGGATATGTTGGAGAGGATGTTGAAAATATTTTAACAAAACTTCTTCAAGCAGCAGATGGCGACATCAAAAGAGCACAACAAGGGATAGTATTTATAGATGAAGTGGATAAAATCTCTCGAATGAGTGAAAATCGCTCTATTACGCGTGATGTCTCTGGAGAAGGTGTGCAACAAGCTCTTCTCAAAATCATAGAGGGTTCTTTAGTAAATATTCCACCTAAAGGCGGAAGAAAACACCCTAACCAAGATTTTACAGCCATTGACACAACAGGTATCTTGTTTATCTGTGGCGGTGCATTTGATGGACTCGATGAAATTTTAAAAAGAAAACAGGGAAATAATATCCTTGGTTTTGGACATGATAAAAAAACCAAAGAAGAGAGAAAAATAACTTATGATATGGTTGAACCTGATGATTTAGTAGGTTATGGGCTTATTCCTGAACTTGTAGGACGACTTCCTATTATCGCATCACTCAATGAAATCACAGAAGAAGATATGGTTCGTATCCTTACAGAACCTAAAAACTCCCTTATTAAACAGTACCAAAAACTCTTCTCAATCGATGATGTCGAACTCAACTTTGAAGAAGATGCTCTCAAAGCAATTGCAAAAAAAGCAATCAAAAGAAAAACTGGTGCACGTGGTCTTCGTGCGATTTTAGAGGAAAATATGATAGATATCATGTATGAACTTCCAGAGTATAGCGGGTATGAAGTTTTAATAACAAAAGAGGTTATTGAAAACAATGAGACTCCAGTATATATAAAAAAATCAACAAAAAAAATAGCATAAGGTAGAGAGATGATATTCAATAAATTAATAGGGCTTTTTTCAAACGATTTATCAATAGATTTAGGAACTGCAAATACAATTGTTATAGCAAAAGGCAGAGGAATTATAATTAATGAGCCTTCTGTTGTTGCAGTGAAAACTGAAAAATATGGACAACAACGCGTTCTCGCAGTCGGGCAAGAAGCAAAAGATATGGTTGGAAAAACACCTGGAAATATTAAAGCAATTCGTCCTATGAAAGATGGAGTGATTGCTGACTTTGACATGACTGAAAAAATGATTCGAAAGTTTATAGAAAAAGCACATGGAAGAAGCTCTCTTATCAGTCCTAGAATTATTATCTGTGTTCCTTATGGATTAACACAAGTGGAGCGAAAAGCTGTTCGTGAAGCTGCACTCAGTGCTGGAGCCAGAGAGGTTTTTCTTATTGAAGAACCTATGGCAGCGGCAATTGGAGCTGGAATTGACATTCGTGAGCCACAAGGAAACTTAGTTGTTGATATCGGTGGAGGAACTACTGAGATTGGTGTTGTCTCTCTTGGTGGACTTGTTCTCTCAAAATCTATCCGTACTGCTGGAGATAAAATTGATCAAGGTATCATCAACTATGTACGAAGAACTTATAACCTACTTATTGGTGAAAGAGTTGCCGAAGAGATTAAAATCAACATTGGTACTGCTGTAGAACTTGATGAAACACTCACCATGATTGTCAATGGACGAGACCAAGTAGAGGGACTTCTTAGTACAGTAGAGCTCACAAGTGAAGATGCAAGAGAAGCGATGATTGAGCCACTCAAAGAGATAGCAGAAGCACTGCGAGATGTGTTAGAAAAAATGCCTCCTGATTTGGCTGGAGACATTGTCAATCATGGAATTATTTTAACTGGTGGCGGTGCTTTGATTCGCCAACTTGACAAATACCTCTCTGATATCGTAAAAATACCAGTCTATGTTGCACACGAACCTCTTTTAGCAGTTGCTCGTGGAACTGGTCGTGCATTAGAAGAGATAGATTTACTCCAAGAATTATTTGAAAATGAATAAAAAGCTTTTAAGCTTTTTCGTAATATTTGCTGCACTCTTTTTGAGTGCACTCTATTATACAGAGACTATTCAAGCACCCATCATCACATCACTCAATTTTATAAAATCAAAATATCATAAATCTATAGAGTTTATAGAAGAGAGTATTCATCAGCATATTTTTCAAGCTGAACAAATCGCCATCCTCCATGAGAGCCTTCAAAAGTATGAGAACAACCATCTTGTTATGCGACAATTAGCTTCTGAAGTGCATGATCTTTTGGCAGAAAACAACTCTAGCTTAAAAATAAATCCTACTGTAGAACTCGTGCGAACACTCTCCTATGAAGAGTTTGGAGATTTAAATCGTGTTTGGCTGGATGTTCAAAACTACGACTCTTCTAAAATTTATGGATTAACATTTAATGAATTGGTTGCTGGAATTGTTGTACCAAAAAATGGAAATCCTTTAGCTCTTTTAAACAGAGATGTACAGAGTTCTTACGCTGTTTTTGTTGGTGAAGGTTTAGCACCTGGTATTGCTCATGGCAATAACTCTAAATTATTAGTTGTCAAATTCATACCTGCTTGGTTTACTATTAAAGAGGATGATGAAGTTATCACATCAGGACTTGATAATATATTTTTTAAGGGCTTAAAGGTTGGTAAAGTTGTATCTGTGACAAAATCACAAGGATACCAAAATGCAGTTATTCTGCCATATTATGGGGCAAATGACCCTAGCTACTTTCACATGATTAGGAGTGTTCGATGAAATATATTATTTTACTTATTGCGGTAATCTCTTCTTTACTGGCAGAAAAAGTAACCTTAGGTGCTGGTGCATACATGCAGACACAGCCATATAAAAATGTGGACGCTCTCATTACACCATCACCCGTTATTTTTTTTGACAATTCCTTATTTTATGTTCGATGGACAAGAGCTGGAGTCTATTTTTTGGGTGATAAACAAGATGAAAGTGCATGGGGATTCTCACTCACAGCAGAACCAAGAGTCAATCAGTACAAAGCCAACGACTCTAGTTATCTCACTGGGATGGAAGATAAAGAGAGTTCTATAGAAGGTGGTATTGCTTTTAGTGCAAGTTATGATAAAGCCTATATTGAAGTAATGGCTCTTACAGATGTTCTAGCACGCCATGATACTTGGATTGTTAAAACAGAAATTGGATATGAATTTGAAGTAAATGATTTTACATTTTATCCAAGTGCACTCCTCTCATATAATTCATCCAATTTTATGGATTACTACTATGGAGTCACACAAAATGAGGCAACTACTACTCGAAATATGTATAGCACACAAAATGCCCTCCAATATGGAGTTCAAACCTATGTAAAATATCCTCTTACTGAAAATCTTGCAGCCTTTGGAAATATCAAAGCTGAGAAGCTTCCAGCGGAGGCAACTGATAGTCCAATTGTTGCAGATGATTATATTTTTTCAGGATTAGTTTCTCTTATATACACTTTCGAATATTAAAAAGAAGAGCCAAAACTCATCAAATTTTAAGTGCCTTTTACCTATAATATACAAATTTTTTGTATATATATTTAAAAGGTAAACTATGCCAAAACGCACCGACATCAATACAATTTTACTTATTGGCTCTGGTCCAATTATCATTGGTCAAGCATGTGAGTTTGACTACTCAGGAACACAAGCTGTTAAAACATTAAAAGAGTTAGGATACCGCGTCATCCTGATCAACTCAAACCCCGCAACGATTATGACAGACCCAGAGTTTGCTGATAGAACTTACATAGAACCAATCAAAGAAGATGTTATTGCTAAAATTATCGAAAAAGAGAATGTCGATGCAATTCTCCCTACTATGGGTGGACAAACAGCACTCAATGTTGCAACAAGCATGTATGAGAAAGGGATGCTCAAGGGTATTCAATTTCTAGGTGCAACTCCAGAAGCAATTCACAAAGGTGAGGACCGTTCAGCATTTAATGAAGCTATGAAAAAAATTGGTATGGATTTACCAAAAAGTAAAAATGCATATAGTGTTGATGAAGCAATAGAAGTTGTTAAAGAAATTGGTTTTCCAGTCATTTCCAGAGCTTCTTTCACCCTTGCAGGTGGTGGTTCAGGTGTAGCTTACAATATGGAAGAGTTTAAAAAATTGGCTGAGGAAGGTCTATCAGCTTCTCCAGTAAATGAAATCGAAATTATGGAATCTATGCTTGGCTGGAAAGAGTATGAGATGGAAGTTATCCGTGACAAAGCGGACAACTGTATCATCGTTTGTGCAATTGAGAACTTCGACCCAATGGGTGTACATACAGGCGATAGTATCACTGTTGCCCCAGCACTCACGCTCACGGACAAAGAGTACCAAAGAATGCGTAATGCCTCTTTTGATATTTTAAGAGAAATCGGTGTTGATACGGGTGGAAGTAATGTTCAATTCTCCATCGACCCTAAAACAGGAAGAATGATTGTAATTGAGATGAACCCTCGTGTAAGTCGCTCTTCAGCACTTGCTTCAAAAGCAACAGGATACCCGATAGCAAAAGTTGCTACACTTTTGGCTGTTGGATTTACACTCGATGAAATCACAAACGACATCACAGGAACACCTGCCTCTTTTGAGCCAGTTATAGATTATGTTGTAACAAAAATTCCACGATTTACATTTGAAAAGTTTCCTGAAGCTGAAAACACACTCAGCACAAGTATGAAGTCAGTTGGCGAAGTTATGGCGATTGGACGCACTTTTAAAGAGTCTATCCAAAAAGCTCTCTGCTCTCTTGAAACAGGACTTTGCGGTTTTGATGAAGTAGATGCCGATACAGAGTTTGTACAACATGAGATTCGTCGTCCAAATGCAGAACGAATTTTATATGTAGCAGAAGGATTTCGTCGTGGCATGAGCGTTGAAGAGATGTTTTCCACATGCCAGATTGACCCATGGTTTTTATACCAACTAGAAGAGTTAATCCAATCTGAGGGAACAATTACAAATAAAGTTTTATCCGATGCAGAGTTTATGAGAAGCTTAAAAGTAGATGGTTTTTCCGATAAAAGAATCTCTCAACTCATCGCTAAAAATTCAAATACAAAAGTAAGTGAAAATGATGTTTATACAGCGAGAAAAACTCTGGGCGTAAACTTTGAGTACAACGAAGTAGATACTTGTGCTGCGGAGTTTGAAGCACTTACTCCTTACCTTTATTCAACTACAAATATTACAAAACTTCCACATGCCACAAATCGCATTAGCGATAAGAAAAAAGTTCTTATTTTAGGCGGCGGACCAAATAGAATCGGTCAAGGTATCGAATTTGATTATTGTTGTGTTCATGCAGCTTTTGCACTCAAAGAGATGGATATTGAAACGATTATGTACAACTGTAATCCTGAAACAGTTTCAACAGACTACGATACTTCAGATGTTCTCTACTTTGAACCGATTGATTTTGAACATGTAAGAGCAGTTATCGAAAATGAAAAACCAGATGGAATTATCGTTCACTTTGGTGGACAAACTCCACTCAAACTTGCAAATGCTCTCACAGAAATCGGTGCAAATATCTCTGGAACACCATCCGCAGTGATTGACTTGGCAGAGGATAGAGAAAAATTCTCTGATTTCGTAAAAAAACATGGTTTAAAACAACCAGAAAATGGACTTGCAAGAACAAAAGAGGAGTCTTATATTATCGCTGAGAGATTAGGGTATCCTGTACTTGTTCGTCCATCTTTTGTTCTTGGTGGTCGCGGTATGCGTATTGTTTACTCAGAAAATGAGCTTAAGCAATATATGGATTTAGCAATCTCTGTGAGTAATGACGCACCTGTTCTTATCGACAAATTTTTAGACCAAGCGATAGAGCTTGATGTCGATGCTATTTGTGATGGTGTGGATGTTTATATTGGCTCTGTGATGCAACATATCGAAGAAGCTGGAATCCACTCAGGTGACAGTGCATGTTCACTTCCTCCGGTAAACCTCTCAAAAGAGATGATTGCAAATGTAGAACAACAGACAAAAACTATCGCTCTAGGTCTTGGTGTAATCGGTCTTATGAATGTGCAATACGCAATTTTTCAAAATGAGATTTACCTCATAGAAGTTAATCCAAGAGCAAGTAGAACAGTTCCATTTGTGAGCAAAGCGACTGGTATGCCATTGGCAAAAGTTGCAACAAGAGTTATGGTGGGCGAAACACTAAGAAGTGCTTTAGAATATTACGATCATTATAAAATCGTTACAGAAGAAAATGGTCTTTTAAAACCACTGCTCAAAGACCATGTTTCTGTCAAAGAGGCTGTTTTTCCATTCCATAAACTCTATGGTGCAGATTTAACTCTTAGCCCAGAGATGAAATCAACGGGTGAAGTTATGGGTATTAGCTCTAACTTCGGTATCAGTTTTGCGAAGGCTCAAATCTCTGCGGGGAACAAAATCCCAACAAGCGGAACATGTTTTTTATCTTTTATAGATATGGATAAAGTTCACGCTCCAGAAATCGCACAAGGTCTTCACAAACATGGCTTCAAACTCGTAGCGACAAAAGGAACACAAAGTGTCATTGAAGCCGCTGGAATCCCATGTGAGCGAATATTTAAAATTTCTGAAGGTCGTCCAAATATAGAAGACAGCATGAAAAATGATGAAATCCAAATGGCAATCAATACCTCAGACAACAACACTTCAAAAAAAGATGCAGTTGTTATTCGCCAAGAAGTTCTCAGAAAAAATATTCCCTATTTTACAACACTAAGTGCGGCTAGAGCAGCGATTCTTGCTCTTGATGAAATGGGTGATGAGTCATGGTCAGATGTACAAGCACTCCAAGATTTCCTCGCTTGAGAAAATGAGTGTAATCCTCACACAAACCGACACGACAGTCGGTTTTCTCTCCCAAAATGCAACGAGACTTTATGAGATAAAGTCTCGAAAAAAATCCAAGCCTTTTATCAAAGTATTTTCCAATTTTGAAACTTTCTTGGCATGTGGAAATAGAGTTCCGCAAAATCAAAAAAATAGAATTCGTCGCTCTAAAAAAACAACTTTTATAGTAAAAAACAGAGCCTTTCGAGTTGCTAAAAGTTTACTGGGTTCTACTATACTACGAAATTCACCTTGGCATTTCTCTACCTCAGCCAATGAATCCAATAAAGAGTTTGATAGAGAGTTTTGTGAGAATCAAGCAGATATAATTATAGAAGACACTCATCGATTACATGAAAACAGCTCTTCTACTCTGATAAAAATCAACAATCTAAAAAGGAAAAAAATACGATGAAACATATCTCTTCAATAGCAAGTGGCGTAGCCTTAGGCAGTGCTGGAATAATTATGATGAGCGTCTTAAGCGGTTGCCAATCACACCAAGAAGAACAGAAGCAACAAAATAAATTTTTAGTCATAGAACAACAAGAAGATGGAAAGTATAAAGTAGTCGAAGAGATGCCAACAGAAGGTCCTAGCCGTGCCATAGTTCGCGAAAAAGATGCAAATGGGAATGTTACTGAGAGAATTTTAAGCCAAGAAGAGATGCAGGCTCTCGCAGCAGAAGAGTATAAAAAAGTGCAAGATGGTACTTCAGAAACTGTTTCAAGTGGTGAGAGTAGTGCTGGAATGGGATTGGCGGGAACTATTCTTGCGGTAGCTGCTGGTTCTCTCCTTGGAAATATGGTAGGGAATGCTCTTATGAATAACAAAAACTTTGCAAATCGTGCTACAAATGCATCTCCAAGTGCCTATAATCGTTCTACTTCAACACCAAAGACTCCTGCTGCAAGTAGTAGCAATAGTGGAAAAAGTTATTTTGGTTCTTCAAGTAATAGTGCAGCAAGTAGTTCAAGTGCTACAAAAAGCACTGCAAGTTCAAGTTCAAGCTACGGGAGCTAATCATGGTAAAACTTCAAAAAATCAATCCACTCAGCGACAGTGCACTCGAAGAGTTAGGCTTTACTTGGCATACAGATCAAGATAATAGCAAATATATCAGTGATGCTCTGGTGCAACTCACATCCGCAGAAGCAGAAAACTACTACGAAGCTGCAAATGAACTCTATGATATGTATGTCAAGGGTGCAGAATATGTCATAGAAAACAATCTCTTTTTTGAGTTAGGAATCCCATTCAATCTCGTCGATGCTATCAAAAAAAGCTGGGAAAATGATGTTCACTGGCATCTTTATGGTCGTTTTGATTTGGCTGGTGGCATAGACAATCAACCTATTAAACTTATAGAATTCAATGCGGATACACCCACAGCACTTTTTGAGACTGCTCTTTTGCAATGGGGTATGCTTAAATATAACAACATGGATGAGATGAAACAGTTTAACAGTGTCTATGAATCCATCAGTGAAAATTTCAAAAGACTTATTACACTTTTTGATGATACGGATACATTCCAAGAGAGATATGATGGATGGAAGATACTCTTCTCCTCCATAGAAGGCAACGATGAAGAAGAGGTAACAACCAAACTCTTACAACAAATGGCAACAGATGCAGGATTTGACACAGGCTTTGAGTATCTCCAAAATGTAAAATTTAGCGAAGATGGTATCTTTGATGCCAATGGAGAGGAATATGAGTATTGGTTTAAGCTCTATCCTTGGGAAGATATTGCGATTGATGAACCAGAACTTGCAACAGTGCTTACAAATATCATGGAAAATCAAAAAGCAATTATTCTCAATCCAGCTTATACTTTGCTCTTCCAATCCAAAGGAATGATGAAAATTTTATGCGACCTTTTTCCTGATTCACCTTACCTTTTAAAAACATCATTTGAGCCACTCCAAGGTATCAAACAGGTAGAAAAAACTGTGTTTGGAAGAGAAGGAGCAAATACTAAAATCATAGATGCAAATGGCTCTTTATTAGAAGAAGTTGCAGGTCCTTATGGCAATTACAAAAAAGTGTATCAGGAGTATGTAGAGTTTCCAAAAGATGCAAGTGGAACAAAATACCAAGCCGGTGTTTTCTTTGCTTATGAGGCATGTGGAATGAGCTTCAGAAAAGGCTCAGAAATCATGAATAATATGAGTAAATTTGTAGGGCATGTTTTAGTGTAAAAGCATCGAGCTTCTTGCTTTTATGCAAGAAATTCGTCCTACTAATGCTTTCGCGTTTTTAACAAATCTCTTCTATATCGTACACATCATCATCTTCAAGGTGACTCATACCGCTAAACTCCATTTCTGGAAATGCTTTTGCGATGGCGATTGAGAGTTTATCCCCTGTAATTGGCTTAAGCAAATACCCTTTTGCACCAGCTTTGATTGAATCGAGTACCATCTTCTCTTGCCCATGCGATGTGGACATTATGATTCGCACATTTTTATCGAACTCTCTTATTTTTTTTACAGCTGTTATCCCATCCATATCTGGCATAGTGATATCCATCGTAATCAAATCAGGTTTAAACTTACGACACATTTCAACTGCTTCAAGACCATCTTTTGCCTCAGAGAGTATCTCATGACCTAAATTTAAAAGAAACTTACTCATATTTCTTCTCACTATCAGCGAATCATCTACTATTAAAACTTTTAGCATTCTCTCTCCATTATAACCATGACACTTCTTTGTAAGGCAAAGTAAAAATGAGTGTTGTTCCCACACCCTCTTTGCTTCTGATTTCGAGTGTTCCACCTAATGCCACTAACTCTGCTTGAACTGCACTCATACCAACGCCCCTTCCCGATATCTCTGAAACTTCTTCTTTTGTGCTGAACTCCGTGCTAAAAATAAAATTATACACCTCTTCTTCGCTCAGTAAAGTAGCCTCATACTCTGTTATTAAATTTTTTTCTATCGCTTTTTGCACAACAAGTCTTTTATTAATACCTGCACCATCATCAGAAATAACCAACACAAGCGTATCTTCGCTCGTCTTAAAACTACAACTGATAGTCCCTATCTCATCTTTTTCGTGTGCCACCCTCATCTCAGCATCTTCAATACCGTGGTCAATACAATTTCTAAAAACATGCACAAGCGATTTTATAAATGGCTTATACCCTTCAGTCACCATAATGCTACCATCGCCTATCACTTCAAAATCATATATCTCTTTATGCAATCTTTGTGAAAGATGATTGACAAGATTATTATAAGGTTTGAGAAGATTAATAAGCCTCATTTTGGATAAACCTAAAATTTTATCAAATACATCTTTATATTTCATCACATTTTGTTCATCTTGACTCATAAGGGTTGCAACTCTTATTTGAAGTTCATGTAAAGAATCAAAATTTACTTTTATATAGTTCGTCTCTTTAAAAAACTCTTCACCTAAAATATTCTCAACAACTTGCAACTCATTCTGGAATGAACTTTTAAAATCACTCTGTTTTAAAATTTCCAAAAGCAAATCATTGGATGTTCTATTCTCTTTAATAATAAGAGAAATTTTACTCTCTAGCTCATGTAAAAATTTCACTACTTGTTGCATGTAAAGTTGAGAAAATGCACCTTTGAAGGTATGAATCATTCTATAAATTTCATTGAAGTTACAAAGAGGTGTTTTAGCTGTGTCCACATAGTTTTGGGGGAATGTAATAAAATTTTCATACTCTCTTTTTGTGTCAAAGAAAATTTCACTATCACTCACGACTTCGACAATCATTTTGAGTATTTCTTGCTCTTTTTTAATTCTATTTTCGAGCTTTTTATTTGCTGTAATATTGGTAATGATGAGCATAAATTTTGTATTGCTGATAAGTTTATACTCTATTTTCAATGCTCTTTTATTAAAGATGATTTCTGATGGTAAGAGTGACAAAATAGCGTCTCTGGAGATTGCATCCTCTTGTTCGAGTGCATCATGAATAGTTGTAATAAAAAGGTGCTTATTATCGGTATCGCCAAACAGAATATCCGCAATATTTTTGCCACCAATTTCATCTCCAAGCAGTTTTATACATGCTTTTGAATACTCTTGATTGATAATCAAATCGTTTGAAAAAGATAAAAAACCTTGTTCAGCATTATCTAAAAGTATGCTCATCTGTTCTTGACTTTTTGCAAGTTCTGCTGTGCGAATAGTGATTGTCTCTTCAAGCTGTCTGTTGATTTTTTTATTGACTAACCAAAAAGCAATAAAAAAAGGAAATAAAATAGAGATGTAAAAGAGAGCTTCGAGAATTGAATAAAAAACAATTTCATTTAGTTTTGTCTCAATAAAATCTATTCGAATATCTGCACATGTTACAAAAACTTTTCCATTTTCTGTTTTTAAAGGAATAAATACACTTCGAAATGTTCCCCATTTATCCGTGATATTTTCATAATAAATCTCTTGTTTGCTAAATGCCTCTTTAAGCTTCTCTGTTGCACTCTCATACACATCAAAGTAGTGAGAAAGCCCTTCATTTTTTTCTAGCTCTTTGGGTGTTGCACTGCTTGAAGCAAAACGAACTGTATCGCCATCTAAAACAAAAGAGTAGATGTAAATGAGCCTTGTGAGTTTTGTGTAGTCAGATAATTTTTTTATATTTTGCATATCCTCTTGCTCTGATACACTCTGTGCATCCAAAAGTTTGCCATGAAAACTGTTTTCCAAGAGAACAGGAAGAGCTTTTGCACCTTGAAGCAACTCTTGATTGAGCGACTCATAGAGTGCAGTTTTTTCACTCTCATATCCATAATAGACATAACTACCAAGAGCGAGGATGTAAATGAAAACCGCCCAGATATAATTTTGATACCTTTTCATAACTCACACCTCATTTTTTCTATGATAAAACTCAGGAACAATCACTTTAAGTTGCTCGAGTTTATTTCCACATGCCAATAACTCTTGTATATCGTCGTTTAGCTTATCGATTGAGTAATATGTCGGTGTAGCAACCATAATAGAATCATACTCTGTTTTTGCATCACTCTCATCTATAAGTAACTCTTCGTAAAGTTTTTCACCTTGTCTTAGACCCGTAAACTCTATATCTACTCCCTCACTTGCACTGAGTTCTATCATCTTACGAGCCAAATCAACTATCTTCACAGGCTCACCCATATCCAAAATAAATATTTCGCCCCCACGCCCAATGGCTCCAGCTTGAAGTACAAGTTCACATGCTTCAGGAATAAGCATAAAATATCTCGTAATATCGGGATGCGTTACTGTAAGATTCTCTCCTCGCTCAATTTGCGACTTAAACTTTGGAATCACACTTCCACTGCTACCAAGAACATTTCCAAATCGCACCGCTACAATTTCAGTTTTTTGAGAGAGAACATTTTGAACATAGAGTTCACAAATTCTTTTCGTCGCACCCATTACATTCGTTGGTCGCACCGCTTTGTCTGTTGAGAGCATCACAAATTTTTGAACACCATACTTGATTGCACTATCTATCACATTTTTCGTACCTAGCACATTATTCACAATAGCTTCATGCATATTTGATTCTACGAGTGGCACATGTTTATAGGCTGCGGCATGAATAACTATTTCTGGCATGTGGATTTGAAATGTGTTCTCCAACAACTCTTTTTCTACAACACTCTGCATCACCAAAACAGTTGGTACACTTCGAATCTCTTCACTTATTGCGTATAAATTATATTCGCTATGGTCTAAAAGAATCAATTTTTTTGCACCGAATTTTTCACACTGCCTGCAGATTTCACTTCCTATGCTTCCACCTGCACCAGTGATTAAAACAGTTTTATCTTTTATAAATGCTTTGATTTTTTCTTTATCTAAGTCTTGTGGATGCCTTGCTAATAAATCTTCCAAAGAGATATTTTGAAGCTGTGTTGCAAAATCTCTATCTCTCAAAATATCATTGATAGAAGGCAAAATTTTAATCTCCTTAAAACAATGACTCAAACCCCTATAAATCTCTTTTATTCTTGGCTTTGGAGCAGATGGCATCGCAATTACAAGTAAGTCTAATTTACTTGTCCCTAGACTCTCTTGTAGCTTCTGCGGTGATATCACTTTAATCGAATCTATAGAACGATTTTGGATTATTTTATCATCATCTATAAAATATTTTACCCTGTATTGGCTATTTGAAAATTCTGATTCTAATTTTATACCAGCTTTTCCAGCACCATAAATGACTATGGATTTTGTTTTTTCAACTTTGCTTCTATTCATCACAAAGTAGTAAACATACATAGCAAAATTGATAGAGAATATATACAAAAAAAGTTCTGAAGCAAAAAAGTAAATAGCTATAACGCCATAAAAAAGAGGAATATAGACAAAAAAAGCGACAAGATAGACAAAACTTTTAATGAGAAATGTTTTTTGAGAAGCTTTTGACCAAGAGAGAGAGTAATCTTGAAAAATCAAAAAAGAGGCAAGCATACGGATAAGTATGACACTTGCAACTATTTTTGCATCAAATGGCATGTGGAATATAAAAAATGTCCACCAAAATGTTGCTAAGCTAAGGAGTATTATGACTAAAAAGTTTAATACTCTCTTATCTACATTCACACAGCACCTTTAAAAACTACTTCTTTTTTAACTTATTTTTGAGAATGATTTTTCCAGATTCAACACCTGGCTGGTCATACGCATTAATGTACATAAATTTCGCACAAACAGAAGTTAGAAGTTCATACTCATACATCAAGCTTGAAATACTGCTCTCACGCACACCATCCATAACAATCACATCACAAGGGATATCTCTTAGGTTATTGAGCGACTCTATCGTTGCATCTGCTTGCATGTTGATAAGTTTAGAAAACTCCAACCCATCTATGTAATCCAACTCTTCTAAACCCTCCAGTTTTGTATGTGGAATTGTCAGAGTATTGTCAAAATCATCTACTTTGACAACAGTGACTGTTTTATCTCTTCTTCCCTCAACGATAAGTTGTAAAAAAGAGTGTTGATCTATGGGACCGATGATACCCATAGGAGTGAGTCCCACTCGTGTACCATTGATATCCACTTTGCCTAAAGATTCGCCCCAAAGTTGGATATACCACTTATTGAATCCCTCAAGTCTAGATGAGTAAGAAAAGACAACGTTCATATTTGTATTGTTCTTATTTTCTACAAAGAATCTTGCTTTTTTAAGGATTCTTTTGTACTGCTCCTCTTTGTTGAAGAAGGAGTCATGCATCTCTTTTGCACCGATGAGAAGTTTGTCTATATCTATGCCAACGATAGCGAGTGGAACAAGCCCAACTGCACTAAAAACAGAGAATCTTCCACCCACATTTTTAGGAATTTCAAATGTATGCATCCCATTTTTTTGTGCGTATGTATTGAGCTTCGAATCATTTTCTGTAATCACGAGCGTGTTATTTTTATCACACGCAACGAGAGAGTGAATATACTTAAAGATTGAAACCGTCTCTATTGTTGTACCAGATTTAGAGATAATAACAAAAAGAGTGTCTTTTAAATCAATACTATTCACTTTTGCTTTTATATCAATTGGGTCAGTTGTTTCTAAAAAATAGAGCTTTTTCGTTAAAGTTTTTGAGTGCTTCAAAAATTTATAGATAGCATAAGTCCCAAGCGTACTTCCACCTATGCCTATAACTACGATATTTTTTTGTTTTACATTTTTTGCATACTCTTTAAACGCTGTTGTATCCTGATGCACAAGATTGTAGTATCCGATGTGCTGTGTCTCTTTTTTTATCTCGTTAAAGATATGTGTATCTGAGAGAGTTGGGTTAAAGTTATGTTTGTAATTCATTTTATTTTACTTTGCTATAAAAATAGTTTGTTGCTTCAACAAATCCATCTACACTTCCACAGTCAAATCGTCTGCCATCAAATTTATATGCGATAACTTTACCTTGTTTTGCTTGTGCTAAAAGTGCATCTGTAATCTGAATCTCTCCACCTTTTCCAGGTTTTGTCTCACGAATAATGTCAAAAATATCAGGAGTCAAAATATATCTTCCTATAATTGCAAGGTTTGAAGGTGCATCTTCTGGCTCTGGTTTTTCTACCATGTCCGTAACTCTAAAGATATTTTTTGCTTCCTCTGTTCCAGCGATAACACCATACTTGTTACTGTCTTGAGGTGGAATCTCTTCAACTGCTACGATAGAACAGTTGTATTTATCATACAGTGCAACCATCTGAGCCAAAACAGAGTCACCACTTTCATTGTCACATAAGTCATCTGCTAGAATAACTGCAAACGGCTCTCTTCCGATAAGAGTCTCACCACAAAGTATCGCGTGACCCAAACCCTTCATCTCAATCTGTCTTGTATAGGAAAATGTACAATTTGTTATAACTTTTCTAATTTCTGTCAAATAATGCTCTTTTGAAGTTCCTTTAATCTGATGTTCAAGTTCATACGAAATATCAAAATGGTCCTCAATCGCTCTTTTACCACGACCTGTTACTATCGCCATAGTGTCAAGTCCAGCACTAATCGCCTCTTCAACACCATACTGCAAAAGAGGTTTTGTAAGCACGGGAAGCATCTCTTTTGGAATCGCTTTTGTAGCTGGTAAAAACCTTGTTCCATACCCCGCTGCAGGGAAAAGACATTTTCTTATTTTTGTTATATCTCTTGACATTTTTTGTCCTTCAAGTTATTTAAAATTCTATTTTTGAAATTATATCTTAAGTTTATAGACCTTAGCATGTGGATTTGTTACAACTTTTTCAAAAAGTGATGCATCATACTCTTCTAAGACCATTAATTGGATATAGAGTGAGTTGTAACTTTTCTCATCAAGCAGTAAAAATAGGTTGTAATTAGACATATACACCATGTTGATTTGAGCAGAACTATCCAAAATTTGTACACTTTTTTGAAGTTCCATATTTGCATCATAAAAAGTTCTGACAAATCTTTTGAGGGGAACACTCTGTTTACCAATTTTTACACTCAAATTTTCTTTATTAAAAGAGACTCCATTCCCTAATTCAATAGTTGTTGGCGTTTCTGAGAATCTGCGACTGACATAAAATAACTGTGCTGGTTCTTTTGCACCATTCATCAGGTTGAGAGATGAAAAAGCTGTCACAGTTGGATAAATATCAAGCATTCTAAATGGCAGATAGAAGTAAATATCTCTCGTTTTTTCTGGCATGTGGATATTTGTAGCAAGAGATGCCAAAAAATCATTTGTATCATTTAAGCCATACTCTTTTGTCATCTGTTCTATATTTGAAAAAAGTGTTTTATTGCTATCTTTTATATCTTCGAGTGGTTTGAAATTTTTTTCTGTGTATTCGACATCCAATCGTGCTAGTTTTGCGGCAACATCTTGAGGGTGTGTGAGCATAAAACTTACAGGGAAGTTCACATCTCCACTATGTTTTCCCCCATCGATAAGCGTTTTAACATCGGCATAATATCGCAAAGGAAATCCATAATCCCACCAAGCAAGTATGTAATCTTCCCTGCTCACTTTTGATTTGAGCGTATCTAAGATTTTTACTTCATCCGCATTAAAAACTGTCGGTACTTTATACTCTCTCACATGTTCAATGTTTGGATATAAAATAATGAGCGTAAACGCTACCATACTCAAATATTTAAGTCTGAGAGTTGGCATATTTCTTGCAAATTCAGTAATTAAAAAAGCAACACCAAATGCTAAAACAGGAACAGCATAAATAGTAAATCTAAGTCCACCAACACTCGCTAAAAATCCTAATCCAATGAGTGGAAGCCCAAAAAGCATGATTTTATGTCTGTATGCCAAATAAGCAAACCCGCCCACAGCCAAAATAAAAGTTCCCACATGCCCACTGATTCGCTCTGCAAAAACATCGAATGGAATTTCTCCTGCTTCACGCACCGTCTGCATCACAGAGAAAAAATGAAGTCCAAGCCCCTCATTTGCCATACTCACCGCATCTTTAAAAATATAGAGTTTGAGCAAATCCCAAATCGGCCCAAATCCACCTGTTGCAAAAAATGCAATCACAGAGAGAGCTAAAAGATGATAGGTATATTTTTGAACTTTTTCTTGGCTAAAAAGATACATCGCCACAAGAACGATTGGGAAGCGTATAAATCCATCTACATTGAGCATTGCAAACATCATAATTGCCAAAAGTTTATAGTTATATAAATTCTTTCTATCGTAAATAAGAGCATACAAAAGTATCAAACCAAAAAAAGAGAACTCAAGTGAATAACTCTGTGGATACCACCAACGATAGACCAAAATATCAAGTGCTGTTATAAGAAGATACTTCTTTTCATTCGTTTTGATAGCCAAGATAATCGACCAGAGCAAAAACATCGGTAGTACAATATTGAGCATATCTGTATCATAATACCCGACCATAGTTCGATTGTAGTAGCTATGTGCGATGGAAGCCAAAAGTGCGGCTATCAATCCCATCTCTAAATTTTCAATACTTCTCGCAATCAAAATAATAGGAATAACAACAAGAGAGCTTAAAAAAACAGGCATATAAAAGATAATTGCTTCAAATGAAAATGGTAGCACTTTTGCAAAAAATGCAGTGAGTTGTGAAGTTGCACCATTTATAGGTGATAAGTCATTTGGCTGATGTATCCCACTTAAAATATCTCTCGCACCCTCAGCGAAATAGTAGCCATCATTGGTGCTAATCATAAACTGCCCATTAAACTTAAATGCTTCCATCTCACCAAACTGATAAACCCAAATCATACGCACAGCAACTGAAAACAAAAATGCTATCAGGATATACGCGAGGGTTAATTTCGTCTCTTTAGAAATAGTATTCACTTATGTACATCCTTTAAATCTTCATAAAATTTTATTTTTTCATTATACATTTTTACATCTAATGCTTTCTCATATTTTATAGCACCTTTAAGTAATAAATTATATTTGTGTAAAAGTGTTCCAACAATCAACTCTTTGTGTACGACCTCATGCTCCAAAAGTTTTTCCAAAGCCAAAACCCGAAACCTATCCATCCCCCAATATTTCGCACTGAGTTGTTCATCACTTCCGCCATATTTGGTTATCAGTTTTTCATCAATCAGCCCGATGCTATTTCCACATGCCACTCTCAGCCACAAATCATAATCTTCACACACTTCGAGGCTCTCATCAAAAAGCCCTACTTTTTCAAGTAAATCCTTATGAATAAGCGTTGCTGATGGGGCGATGATGTTGTGAGACAAACACTCGGCAAATATAGAACCACCATATTTATGAAACTTTTTAGGGAGTTTCACTTCCACCCCGTTTCTTACCCATCTCTCATCCGTGTAACTCATCAAAATGTCTGGATTGTTTGTATGAAACTCCACATGTCGAGCCAACTTATCCACATGCCAAGCATCATCCGAATCTAAAAAAGCTATCCACTGGCATGTGGAATTTTTTATGCCTAAGTTTCTTGCACTTGAGACACCTGTGTTTTGTTGATAAATGTACTTGGCATGTGGAAATAATTTTTGAATTTCTGAAGTGTTATCCGAGGAGCCATCATCGATAATAATGACTTCACTTGGCATGTGGGATTGTGCATAGACCGAAGCCAAAGCTCTTTGCAAAACTTCGTAGCGGTTGTAGGTTGGGATAACAACCGAAATTTGCAAAGTTTTTTACCAAACCTTGATTTCGTTATAAATGCTGTCTCGCTCCACAGGAATAAATCCGCTGTTTTTGATAAGTCCTACAAACTCTTCCAAGTTCACGCCGTTGGCACTTTTTGCTCCTGCAGCGGAGTTTATGGACTCTTTCTCAATAGTTCCGTCCATATCATTCGCCCCAAATTCTTGAGCAACGAGTGCCAGATTTACAGTCGAAGTCACCCAGTACGCCTTTAAATGCGGAACATTGTCAAGCACGATACGACTCACCGCCATCGTTTTTAAAATCTCATTTGCCGTGATGGGTGCTTCTATTTTGAGGTAATTATTTTCCGTCTGATAGACAAGCGGAATGAAACAGTTAAAACCGCCCGTTTTGTCCTGCAACTCACGAATACGCATCATGTGGTCAATGCGGTTTGCTCTACTTTCCACATGCCCAAATAACATCGTCACATTGCTTTTTTTGCCTCGTTCATGCCACTTTTGATGAATTTCAAGCCATTGATCTGAGGTAACTTTGCCCTTACAGATATAATCTCGCACCTTCTCATCAAAAATCTCAGCACCGCCCCCAGGCATAGAATCCACACCGTTTGCAACCATCAAATCCAAAATCTCATCGTAACTTTTAGAGTAATGTCGTGCCAAGAAATCGACCTCAGCCGCAGTCAAAGCTTTGACATGCAGATGAGGATAAGCTGTTTTTATCTTTTTAAATATTTCTAAATACCACTCAAGCCCCGTATCAGGGTTATGTGCAGAAACAATATGCACCTCTTTAATCCCACGACTCTCGATGTCTTTAACAATCTCCATAATCTGTTCATGGCTCATCGTGTAGGGATTTGGATTTTTTCTATTTGCCGAATAAGCACAAAACTTACACACATCCGCACATACATTGGTCGGATTGATATGGCGGTTAATATTGAAATATGTTTTTTTGCCATGCAATGCTTTTCTCTTCGCATCCGCCAAATCACCCAACTCAAAAAAATCCATCTCATAAAGGCTTAACGCCTCCTCAAAATCAACTCTTTTTCCCGATACTATTTTTTCTCTCAAATTCATTTAAAACCTTTACAACCCTGGTGCTTTCCACATTGAAGTCGTGATATTAGCATCTACCAACTTTAATTGCACTTCATACGCCTTTTGCCAAGTCTCTTTTATCTCTTGATACTTCGCAAAATTTTCCATGTTTGGCGTGAACTCTTTTTCCCAAACAACCAGCTCTTTTGCGGCATGTGGAAGTGATTTGTAAATTCCCGCACCCACCCCCGCCGCCATTGCAGTTCCCAAAGCTGTTGCCTCTGTCACACGAGGAATTTTTACTCTGCATCCTGTTACATCCGCCAAAATCTGCGACCATAAAGCACCACGACTTGCCCCTCCTGCAAAAACTATTTCGTTTATTTTCACGCCCGTAAACTCTCTGATTTTTTCAAGATTTATAGCCGAAACGATACACGCATTTTCTTGAAGACTTCGAAACATCGAAGCACGATTACAAACTTCTGGGTCAAGCGAAAGGTTTAAAAAACTAGGACTTGCATGGTACCATTTACCATATTTCATAGAATCTGAAAATATAGGGATAATCCCGTGTGAACCGACTGGAACTTGTGACGCTTTTTCCTCTAAAACTTCATAAGTATCGATACCTCTTTTTTGTGCCTCAAGTTTTTCCATCTCACAAAAAGCATCTCGAAACCATCGCATAATAAGACCGCTAAAAAAGGTGATTCCCTCTGCTTGAGAGAGATTTGACACGGCATGTGGATTGACTCTGATTCCCATATCTTTTGGCGGTAAAGTATCGCTCGAGATGTTGACCACCTGTTGCCAAAATGAACCGCCTAAAATAGCAACTTGTCCAACTTCAACCACACCCAAACCTACACTTCCAAGCCCAACATCTCCACCGCCCATAACAACTTTTGTCTGCGTGGATAAACCTGTTGCATCAGAAGCTTTTTGGCTCACATTTCCCAAAAGACTACCCACCTCATGGCATGTGGGAAAAATATCATCTTTTAAACCAACTCTTGCACACATTTCCACATGCCAATCACGATTTTTTAAAGAAAAAATTCCCGTAGTTCCACCGTTGCTTGGGTCTGTTGCTATCACTCCGCTGAGGCGCGCCAAAATCCAATCGCCAATCATAGAGATTTTTGCAACTCTCTTATAAATATTAGGTTTGTTATTTTTAAGCCATAAAATTCTAGGAATCGCCCCCAAAGCAAAGGTTTGCCCCGAGAGCCCGTAAAACTCCTCTTCAATCCCTGCAAAATTTTCTTTGAGATATCGCACTTCGTCCGAAGCTCTCGCATCCACATTTGCAACCGCCCAAAGTTCATTTCCATCTTTGTCATAAAGCACGATTCCCTCACGCATACTCGTCGCACTCAGAGCGATTATATCCTCACCTTGAAGATTTGCTTTTTGTAAAGATTCGCGGATACATCCACATGCCAAAGTCCAATTTGCCTCACAATCAAAACTCATAGAGTTAGGCACACCAGCCTCTTGCAAATGTGTCCACTCTTTTTGAGCGACAGATATTTGATTGCCTTTTGTGTCAAAAATCACCGCGCGGATACTTCCTGTTCCTGCGTCTATTGCCATGAGGTATTGCATTTATTATCCTTTAGTAAAAAATGATTTTTCTATTAATTGAATAAATTGTTTAATTTTTCTTTTAGTTCATTAAAGTTTGGATGAGAAAAGTCATATGGAGGTTTTGGATACAATTTATTGTAAATACAAGTTAATATTTTTCTATTTTTGTTTAACTCTTTTAATTTAAAGCACTCTTCACAAGCTTCAAATTGTTCTCTATTTTTCAATGTATCTATCAAAAAATAGTCTAAATTTTTAGAAAAAATATAGTAACTAGTATCTATGCTCCAATTTAAGTCTTTTATCAAATCTTCTATACAAGTTGTACTATTTTCTAAATTACCACATTTTTTATCATCTTCTACGAAATCACAATCGAAGATAAAAAGAACTTTTTTTATTTTTTTACCTATCTGCTTATTGATTGTTTCATAGTTTTCTTGATTTAATAGTTTTGCTTTACCATTCATAGTTTCTATATAGGAATCAAAGTTTTCTGTGCTTATAGAGAGACTTCCATCTTTTTTAAGATGTCGTAAAAATAGTTTTAAAAAATCTTTGTCATCTTTGCCTTCACAAATTATCTTTACCATCCTCTTATCTCCTGATGTTGAGACACTTGTTTGATCACATCTTCATAGTTATATATAATAGACTCTATTCTATTCTCATTTTTGCCTAACTCCATGAAACATATTTCTTTATCTTCAAGCTTTTTGGCAACTCTCGCGTAAGATTCTATACACTCTTTTGAGTGAGTTGTTGCGAATACCTGTACTTTTTGGTCTCTGGAAATATTTAGAATTATTTCCCATAAATCATCTAAAAGAGAGTAATGTATCCCATTTTCTATCTCATCTATAAAAACTGTTTTTTCTTCATGTGTCAGTAAAACTATTATAATAGAAAAAAAAGATCTTAGTCCATCTCCAAAATTACTTAGTTCAAGAAAAATTCCATTTTGTTGTAGCATAACTTTATTTTTAATTATATCTATTTTTTCAATATTAAAAATATCATTCATCAAGCTATTAATATAATCATATTTATTCATTAATTTTAACTCGTCTATCATATTTCTAATAGCTTCATTCATATTATTTTGAATAGATATAAATGTATAATTGTCTAAAAGAGGTTGATGGTTTTTTTTATAAATTTTATTGTAGTAAGTATTATTTCTAAAATTTGAAATATCAACACTTCCATGATTAAAATAATTTTGTTTTATATATTCATTTGGAACTATTACATTATCTTTCGCACTTAAGTTAAATTGCTTATCAATCTCTATTTCAAAATTGTAATTTTGAAAAGTAAATTCTTCTAGCAACCATTCTAATAAAAAATCTTTAGAGTTTCTATGTTCTTCTATTGATAATATTAGTTTAATTATTTCATTATAAAAAAATTCTCTATCAATATTTGTAGTTTGTCCTTTTTGATAATTTGGATGTGATTTTAATATATTATATGCATTAGTGATTAAATAACAAGCCTCCATAAAAGCAGTCTTACCAACATTATTTTTCCCGCCAATCAGATTAACTCTTTTAAACCCTTCAGCTTTGAAATCTTTGAAGCATTTAAAATCTTTTATCTCTATCTCTGTCAATAAATGTTTATCCATAATTGTGACTCCTTACAAACTATTTACTCTAAATTTTTTACTTATTCTATCAAAATATGCTTCACAAACACTAGGATGAGGAAAGGCTCACTTTTTCAACTTCACCTGTTCCAATTCCCAATACTCCATCTCAAAACTATCCTTCAAACTTATGCTTTTATATCCGCCGAGTTTATCGGCGCGTAGGACTGCCATCATGGTGTGTTCTACTATGTCACTTATGATGTTTGCTTCTTGTTCTGACTTTCCACATGCCAAGATTCCGTAGTTTTTTATTACAATATAGTTTGGTGAGTGGTTGAGGCAGATTTCATTTTTTGCGAACTTTTTAAAATAGTTGATGTACTCGTTTTTATAGTTTTGTAT
>JAABQD010000024.1 GCA_011391635.1 Sulfurimonas sp.
TACGCAATAGCAAAAGAGAACATCGCCATAAAATTAAATGAGATGATTAAAAAAGAGGGAATTGCGAAGGTTTTAGGCTTGGAGATGTAAAAACATTTATCAACCATTAACCCCCTAATTGCTATACTTTCCCACTTTAAAAATAAGGTGTTATAATAATATGATTTCTAAAATACAAGAGATAAAAAAAGAGGTTGCGAAGGTGGTTGTGGGGCAGGAGAAGATGATTGATTCTCTTTTGATTGCTCTTTTGTGTGAGGGGCATATTCTTATTGAGGGTGTTCCAGGACTTGCAAAGACGACGACGGTCAATGCACTTGCAAAATCGCTTGGGCTGAGTTTCAAAAGAGCGCAATTCACTCCGGATTTGCTCCCCTCCGATATTTTGGGTGCGGAGATTTATGACCCGCAAAACAACAGTTTTAAAATCAAAAAAGGTCCTATTTTTACAAACCTGCTTTTAGCTGATGAGATTAACCGCTCTCCAGCAAAAGTGCAATCGGCTCTGCTCGAAGTGATGCAAGAAAAGCAAGTCACTTTGGGCGATACGACTTTCAAACTTGAACCTCCGTTTTTTGTTATGGCGACACAAAATCCAGTCGAACAGGAGGGTGTATATCAGCTTCCTGAGGCACAATTAGACCGTTTTATGCTCAAACTCATTGTCGATTACAACACAAAAACAGAAGAGCTAGAAATTGCCCGACGCATCTCAAGTGGAAAGTTTGAAGAGATACATCCAGTTTTGACGCACGAAGAGTTGGGTGAACTCAAAAAAGCAATCAAAGAAGTACATGTCGATAGCCAAGTCGAAGAGTATATGATAGAGCTTGTCAATGCAACAAGAAATCCGAGTGAGTATGGGCTTGAGAGACTCAAAAACTATATTCAGTTTGGGGCATCTCCACGGGTGAGCATCGATATGTTCAAAGCAGTAAAAGCGATGGCTTATTTGCGAGGAAAAGATTTTGTAACACCTGTGGATGTGGCATTTATCGCCAAAGAGCTTATGCGTCACCGTATCGTGCTCACTTACGAGGCTGAGGCTGAGGGCATCACAACGGATGAGATTATTCAAGCTGTTTTAGAGGCTGTGCAAATACCATAATGAGTACATTGCAAAAAATATTAGTTCGTGCGAGACGCCAAGTCTTTAGCGAAATGGTTGGCAATAATCCCTCTATTTTTCAGGGGGAAGGGTACGATTTTATAGAGCTTCGTGAGTATATGCCCGGAGATGATATTCGCCATATAGATTGGAATATCACGGCAAAAATGCAAAAACCATATATCAAAATCTTTCGTGAAGAGCGAGAGTTAAATGTGGTTGTGGCAAGTGTACTCAATGGAAGTGTGCATTTTGGTTCTAAAAAATTCAAACAAGATGTTATCGCCGAGATCAATGCACTTCTTGGTTTCTCAACGCTCAAAAATGGGGATTTGCTCAGTTCGTATATCTTTACTGATACAATGGTTTCGCATCTCAAACCAAGTAAAAAACTGAGCCAAGTGCAAAAAAGTGTAAGTGATATTTTGGAGTTTGATGCACTGAATCAAAAAGTGGATTTCAAAAATCTGGCAGATACACTCTACAAAAGACTCAAAAGAAAATCACTCATTTTGATTGTGGGTGATTTTTTCGAGATTCCTGATTTGAAACTTTTGGCAAAAAAACATGAAGTCGTCGCGGTGATTGTACGCGATATACTCGAAGAAAAACCGCCTGTTATGGGTTTTTCTTCCTTGGTTGACCCTGAGAGTGGAGCGGTTTTGGAGGGTGATTTTAACGCTTCAAGTGTGGAAGCGTATGCTAAAAAAGTTCACGCACACGACCATCAGCTCTATGAGACACTGAGAAAACATCAGATACGATTTACAAAAATCTATACGCATTCCAATGCAGCGGTAGAACTCCGTAGACTTTTTGAGGGGAGATAATGCAAGATTACGACATTCCTTTACATGACATCAAACCGATAGTGGATGTGCATGAATACTCTTTATATTACTTTTTAGGTGTGAGCGGTGTAGCAATTTTATTGGCATGTGGAACACTCTACCTGTTGTATATATGGTTTAAAAAGAGAAAAAGATTTAATCTCAGAGTAGAACATAAAAAACTCCTAAGTACACTTGATTTTGGTGATGCAAAACAAGCAGCGTACGCGATTACAAGCTATGGTGCAACATTCAAAAACGATACACCTCGGCATGTGGAGATGTACAAAAATCTTTCACAAAGACTTGAAGCGTATAAGTATAAAAAAGTAGTGGATGGCTTAGACAAAGAGACACTTGGATATTTTGAACTTTATAAAGAGATGTGTGATGTTTGATGGACTCTATTTTGAATTTCCGAAGCTCTTATTTGTAATTTTTATTTTCATAGGGTGTGCGACACTTTGTCGGATGCGTCTGCCTTCTATTTATTTTCCACATGCCAAGAAGTTTATGAATGGGGCAGTATCGAGTTCTAAACTCCTCTTTTTTCTTAAATGGCTTGGAGTTGTGATGATGATTTTAGCATTGATGTCGCCTGTAAAAGATGAGCCGTATGAGGTTGAGCCAAAAAATGGGTATGAAATAGCTCTGATTTTGGATGCATCTGAGTCGATGATGGAGCAGGGGTATGATGCCTCAAATGAACGACTCAACAAATTTGATGTTGTAAAAAATATAGTACGAGATTTTATTTCTCAGAGAAAAAGCGACAATATGGGTTTAGTCGTTTTTGGTGCATACTCCTTTATCGCTTCGCCACTCACTTATGATGAAAATATCTTGAGTCGCATTGTATCTCAGCTTCAAATTGGCATGGCAGGAAAATTCACAGCACTCTATGAAGGTTTGGCTCAGGGCGTAAATTTGCTCAAATCGAGCGAATCTAAAAGTAAAGTAGCGATACTTTTGACTGATGGATACAGCACAGAGGGGATTGATAAAGTTCCACTTGAAGTGGCATTGGAGATGGCAAAAAAAGAGAGAGTGAAGGTGTACGCCATAGGAATTGGAATGCCAAATGCGTACAATAAACAGGTATTAGAAAAGATAGCAAAAGAGACAGGTGGTGAGGCATTTGGTGCTGCAACAGCGAATGAACTCAAGGCAGTATATGCAAAAATTGATGCACTTGAGGCATCAGAGATAAAAAGTGAGTCTTTTACTTATCTCAAATACTATTTTGCGTATCCGCTTTTTATTGCCTTGTTATCGCTGATGTTTTATGTTTATTTGAGAAATAAAAGGGGACATGCATGAGTTTTTTACATCCTGAATTTTTGTACTATATGTTGCCTCCACTTATTATCTTATTTGGTTTTTTGCTTACACAAAAAGAGGCTCAGTTGCATTTTTTTAGTGATGAAGTCATCAGTAAACTGCGTGTGAGTGCAAATATACTGACACTCAAAGCAAGAAACGCACTTTTTTTTCTTATGGGAATTTTTATAATCATCGCACTTGCACACCCTGTGATAAATGAAGGCGAAATAGAGGTCAAGGCAAAAAGTGCCGACATTATGATTGCTCTGGACATTTCAGACTCGATGTTGGCTGAAGATGTTTATCCAAATCGCCTCAAATCTGCAAAACAAAAAGCGATGGATTTACTCAAAATAGCTCCAAATGAGAGAATAGGCGTGATTGCTTTTGCAAAAAATTCCTATCTTGTTTCGCCTCTGAGTTTTGACCACAGTGCGGTTGGTTTTTTACTGCGTCAGTTGGATACAAATTCGATTACAGAAAAAGGAACAGACTTTTTGTCTATGCTTGAAGTTGTGGATAAATCAGTCGATAAAGATGCAAAAAAATATCTCCTTATTCTTAGTGATGGCGGAGATGAGAACGATTTTAGTAAAGAGATAGCCTATGCAAAAGAGAAAAATATTGTAGTTTTTATTCTAGGTATTGGGACACAAAAAGGTGCACCAATAAAGCTTGAAGATGGAAGTTTTATTAAGTACAAGGACGAAATTTTGGTCTCAAAACTGAATGAAAAGAGTGCAGATTTGGCAACCAAAAGTGGAGGAGTGTACATACAAAGTGTGAAATCGGATGATGACATCAAAGCGATGCTCAAAGAGATAGAGAGTTTGAGCGAGGAAAAAGAGCTGAAAAGTGAAAAAGTACAGAGATACATACCACTTTTTTATTATCCTCTTGGGATAGCACTCTTTTTATTTTTGATAGCAACAAGTTCTATGAGCAAAAGAGAGAGCGTTCATGTTCCTTCGCTTTTTATTCTTTTTACACTCTTGTTCGCAACTCCACATGCCAAGGCTGGATTACTTGATTTTATGGAGTTAGAAGAAGCAAAAAAAGCGTATGAAAACAAGGAGTATGAGAAGGCCTCGTCGCTTTACGCAAAACACGCTAATAACACTCTTAATGCTCAGAGTTACTACAATGCAGGGAATGCTCTTTACAATCAAAACAAGTATGATGAAGCATTAGAGTCGTATGAAAAAGCTACCTTTGGCGATAAATCGCAAACAGCAAAAAAGTTGGCAAATATGGGCAATAGCTATGTCAAACAGGCAAAAGAGGGAAGTTTGCAAAAAGCTGTCGCATCGTATGAAGAGTCGCTCAAAATGAGTGAAGATAAAGATGTACGAGAAAATTTAGAGGCGGTAAAAAAGCTCCTAGAACAACAAAAGCAAGAACAAAATAAAAACGAGGATTCTAAAGAGCAAGAGAATCAGCAGAATAACGATAAGAGTTCTAAAGAGCAAGAAAATCAACAGAATAAGGATAAAAATTCTAAAGAAGAAGAGAATAAGCAAAATAAAGATGAAAATTCTAAAGAGCAAGAGAAAAAATCCAATCAAGAGAATCAAGGAGATGATTCTACAGAGAAAGAAAAGAACAAAGAAAATCAAAAAGAGAGCGATGCTCAAGAAAAAAAATCAGATGAAAATCAATCAAAACAAGAGAGTGAGCCAAAACAAAATCAAGATGTAAAAGAGTCCAAAAATGAAGCTTCACAAAACAAGATGGGAAGCTCAAAAGCAGAAGAGCAAATGAGTGATGCACAAGAACAAAAGTGGCTCGAACAACTCAACTCTCAACCTAACACATATATGTATATGTTAAATGATAAAAAATCAAAAATGGAGAATACTAATGAAAAACCTTGGTAAAGTAGTTTTTTTTATGCTTTTACTCCCATATTCTATTTTTGCTGGAGTGACTGCAAGTGTAAATTCTAAGAGTGTTGAGCTTGGAGATATGGTCACACTTACACTCGATATAGCAGGTGATAATGCAGTGCGACCCAATCTAAATTCTCTTTGTGGAGCAGATATAGTCTCTAGCAATACTTCCACAAGCATACAAGGTCTCAATGGTGTTTATAAGAAAAGCATTCTGCTAAGTTATAAATTTTTGCCTCAAAAAAGTTGTGAAATTGAAGCGATTGAGATTGAAATTGATGGAAAAAATGAGAAAACAGAACCGATACATATAGAAGTTAAGCCAATGGACAAAGCCAAGGATTCGGATTTTGTTTTGAGTTTGGAGAGTGATAAAAATGAGGTGTTTGTAGGTGAGCCATTTGAAATGACACTATTGTTTAAACAAAAGCGAAATATTGAAGCGGTAGATAGTAAATTTACCCCACCCAATTTGAAAGGCTTTTGGGTCAAAAATGAGTCAAAACCTACGCGATATGATGATGGTCAATATATCATTTCAAAAGTTATTTATACTCTTGCTGCACAAAAAGAGGGAATGGTAAAAATAGCCAATGCACAAATGAGCATCGCTTCAAGAGCAAATCAACGCGATAGTTGGGGCTCTTGGATCCCAACTATTCATTGGAAGAGCTATTTTTCCAATGAGATTGATATGCATGTAAAGGCACTTCCAGAGGGTGTGCATTTGATAGGTGATTTGAATATATCTGCAACAGTCGATAAAAATGAAATCAATGCGAATGAAGCAGTCAATTTAAGTGTGCAAGTACAGGGAAGTGGAAATTTAGAAGATATTAAAAGTTTTAAACCCTACATAGAAAAAGTGAGTGTTTTTGAGGAAAAAATTGTATTAGAAACATCAAAACTTTCACAAAAAATGGCTTTTGTAGCAGATGAAAATTTTGTTATTCCATCTTTTGAATTGAAATTTTTTGACCCACAAACAAAAGAGATAAAAACTGTAGCAACCAAAGAGATACCCATTCGAGTAAAAAATGCAAAACCTACAAGTGAACTTACAATAAAACGAGATGAAAAAGAAGTGTCAAGTCAAATCCAAACGGATATGATTTCACAAAATGGGGTCCAAATATATTGGATTATTTTAGGATTTATTGTTGGTTTGGCATGTGGAATTGGAATCGCTTTGCTTAAGCCATGGCAGTTTATCATGAAAAACAGAGGAAATTCGCTCAAAGAACCAAGAACATTGTTAATCAAATTGATGCCATATAAAGGGGATGCAGAGGTCCAAAATCTCATAGAAATATTGGAAAAAAATATCTATCAAAAAGAGAATATAAAAATAGATAAAAAAGTTTTAAAAGAGATACTCAAGAGATATGCGATAAATTAATCTTCTAAAATATCGTGAAGTTTTTTACCGTTTTCTAGCTCTTGGTGCACTGTTTGCCACTCATCGTTTATGAGGCTCTCTTTGAGGTATGCTAACTCTTTTTCAAAAAGTTCTATCGCCTCGATAATGTTTGCCTTGTTTTGTTTAAAAATATCTTCCCACATAAAAGGAGAGCTTTTTGCAAGACGGCTCATGGAACGAAAACCACCCGCTGCAAGAAGTAAAATATTCTCTTTTTTCTCTTGCTTCATCACAGTATTCGCCAACGAGTACGAGATAGCATGTGGCATGTGGGAGATAAATGCTGCATGGCGGTCATGCTCTTTAGCAGTCATAAAATACTTTTTCATCTCAAGCGATTTAAAAATATTTTTTGCAACAGCTCTCTGAAGGACGCCACTGTTTTCTAAATCGCATAAAACGACTACTTTATCCGTGTAAAGATTTTCAATAGCGGCATGTGGACCGAAGTATTCTGTTCCTGTCATTGGGTGTGCTGCTACGAAATTTTTGCGTATTTTATGTGGAACAGATGCGATGATAATCTCTTTTGTACTTCCTAAATCTATTATTGTGGTGTTTTCTTTGACATCTGTTAAATTTTTGAGAGTTGCAATAATTCCATTGACAGGAATTGCAAGAAAAATAACATCACATTTTTTTACCTCTTCAAAGGGAACTACTTGATTGACAAGACCTAACTCTATCGCATCTTTTTGGTGTGTTTCATTGTGATCACTTCCAACGATACTCTTGATAAAGTCTAATTTTTTGAGGCTCAGTGCAAGTGAACCACCCATAAGCCCAAGCCCTATAATTGCTACATTCATAACCTATCTCTTCATTAATTTATTAAATTTTACAAAGTTTACTTAATTTTAACATCATAAAAGGTAAAATCATCACTTAAATTTACAATAATTGGATTTTAATGAAAATTTTTCTTGCATCAATTTTAACACTACTTAGTATCAACGCTTCTGCTTTCGTCGTAAAGTCAATCAGTTATGAAGGGATGGTTCATATATCAGAGCCTGTCGCACTTAGAATGCTTGACTTTGAAGTGGGGAATGAAGTCGATGACAAAATTATTGATGAGGCTGTAAAAAAATATTTTAAGCAAGATTATTTCAGTGATATATGGGTAGAAAATAGTGGTGGAAATATTACATTTAAGTTTAAAGAAAAGCCAATTATTTCGCAAGTAGAACTCAAAGGTTGGAAAGAGGGTGATGAAGAGACGCTTAAATCTGTGGTGCAGATAAAAAAAGGCTCTTTGTATAATCAGCAAAAACTTGATGCTGCAAAAAAAAGAATCATTGAAGCTATCAATCAAGATGGAAAGATAGATAGTGTTGTTGAAGTTACCGAAGAACATCTTGATAATGGAAGTATTAAAGTTACATTTATTGTTAATGAGGGTGAAAAGATTGTTATAGAAAAATTACAATATAGTGGTGTTTCTGGCCTTGATAGTGATGATTTTGACAGTGTGATTGCAAATAAAGAGCATGAGTTTATGGGATGGCTCTGGGGAAGAAATGATGGGAAAATGAGTCTTGCTGATTTGGAATATGATCCACTCAGAATTCGTGACTATTACATGCAGTATGGTTATTTGGATTCTGTTGTAAGCACACCTTTTGTTCGAGCAAATTTTGATCATTATATAGCTGATATGAGTTATCAAGTAGAAGAGGGTGCAGTTTATACAATTAACAGTGTATCAATTAGTCAAACGAAAAAAGTTGTGGATGATGAAAAGATAAAAGAGATTATTACGCTTGTGAATGGGGAAGTGTTTAACATTAAAACTTTTCGTGAAAATGCAGACAAGATTAAAACGCTTATCGCAGATTTAAGTTATGCGTATGTTCAAGTTATGCCTGATTTGAAAAAGAACAAAGAAAACAATACAGTCGATGTCATTTTTAAAATTGTTCCAGGGGATAAAGTAAAAATTAGAGATGTTGTAATCTCTGGGAATACAAGAACACTTGATAGAATTATTCGACGCGAACTTTACCTTGGACCTGGGGATATGTACTCTTTGACAGATTTGAAAGATTCAAGAAATTCACTTGGAAGACTTGGATATTTTGATAGCAATACTATCGAAGAAAAAAGAGTTGATAATCAAACGATGGATTTGATTGTTAAAGTTAAAGAAGCACCAACTGGAAATGTACAAGTGGGTGGTGGATATGGAAGTTATGGTGGTATCTTAGTAAGTCTTGGTGTCAATGACTCGAATGTTTGGGGTTCAGGTATCAATGTTGGGGTTTCAGCAGAAAAATCAGAGATGACGCAAAATGCTTCTTTTAATATTTCAAATCCAAGGTTGAATGATACTGACTTTAGTGGTAATTTTGCTGTAACGAAATCTATGTATGAATATATTGGCTATAGTGTGGATACAGATGGAATATCTGCTGGAGTTGGACATAAGTTTTCAAGACATATTAGTGGATTTTTGGGATATAACTATTCACAAAATAGTTACTATAATATTGATGAAACATATACGGCTCTTTATGAAAGATATTTTGAAAGTTATTCGAAAAGTTCAATAACTCCAACTTTTAGTTTTGATAATACGGATGATTATTATCTTCCACGAGAAGGTATGACTTTTACGCAAAGTCTTGAAAAAGCTGGGATAGGCGGAGATGCAGATTTTCTCAAAAGTAGATCAACATTCGGTAAATTTACTGGTCTTGAAGAGTATATTGGATTTGATGCTATTTTGCGATACAAAGCTAGATATTATAGTATCTTGAACTCGGATTACTTGCCAATTAATGAAAAATTATTTATGGGTGGACTTGGAAGTGTAAGAGGGTATGAATCTTACTCTATTTCACCTACTGAAGTTATCAATGGTGTCACAAAAAGAACAGGTGGAAAACAGACATTTTCAAATAACCTAGAGCTTAGTTTACCGCTCGTTCCAAAAGCAAAAATGCGTATGGTTGCGTTTGCTGACTGGGGATTTATAGGTGAAGAGTCTATGAATGAGTTTTCAAGAGGTGGTTTTGGTGCTGGACTTGAGTGGTTTTCGCCTGTGGGACCAATTCAACTAATGTTTGCAAATCCATTAAATGAACAACCAGGAGATAGAACTGCAGAGTTTGAATTTACGATGGGACAAAGATTTTAAAATTTTATTTTAAAATCTTTGATTTCTATCAATTTATTGACGGCTTCTTGGCTTAGATAAAGATTATTTGAAGACTCTATAGTGAGGGTCCCATTTTCAAATTTGAGAGTAAAATCTATGTTTCTTGGTCTATGACTCAATAGAGCGATACTTAAAGAAACAAGATAACATAGTGACTCTACTGTATGCGTATCAGGGAGTAATTCTTTATATTTTTGCATATGCTCTTGAGAAGGAAGTTTATTTTTTGCAAATCTTGTTATTGTAGATATAAGCTGTATTTGCTTGTGTGTAAAGCCATATTCTAAAGCACTTTGCAGAAGATAGTAGCTATGTTTATTTTTAGAGTAAAAATGGATGCTATTGCCTGTTTGATACAATTTTGCAGCTACTGCTAAATCACTTCTATATTTTTCATTTATTTTGAGATAAGTGTGTGTTAAGTCAAAAAGTTTTTTACTTAGTTGATTTAATTGATTTGAAAATCCAATATCATTGATATGGGAATCAAGTAAATATCTTACAGAAGTGTTGTAATTGTGTGGAAATTTATCTTTAGAATTTCTAAGCAAATCACTCAAATAAACACCTTCTCGAACACCAACTCCACTTGTAATGAGTTTTTTGATAGAGAGTTTTTTTAATACTCTGCTGAGTATCAATGCACCAGGTTTTATGATATCAAATCTGTCACTTTTGATATTTAATTTTTTAAGTTTGTTTTCATCAGCGTCTAGCACATCGGATATGAAATTTTTAAACTCAGGGACTTCACACTCATACGCATGTAGCTTATTGAGTGGATAGTTACTATTAAGCATAATAGCACTCGAAATTGCTCTAAAAGTACCACCAATTCCTACGAGCGTAGATGCGTCAATGGTGTCGAGTATAGCGATTTTGGAGTCAATGTAGTTTATCGCATCTTTTATCTTATTGGTGTCAAAGAATAGCTCTTTGAGTCGTACAGTTCCTAGTTCCAATGAAATAGTATTACTGACGTTATTTTTATTTATAAGCGTAAATTCTGTAGAACCTCCACCGATATCAATACTCATTGCATTGATTTGTTCAGGGAGAAGATTTGCACATGCTATTCCACCGTAGTAGGCTTCTTTTTCTCCATCGATTACTTTAATGTTAAGCTTTAGCTCTTTTTTTACTTTGTCTAGAAACTCTTTTTTATTTGGAGCATCACGAAGAGCTGAAGTAGCGACACATAAGATTTTATTGACTTGGAAGGAGTTGATGATAGATACAAAATCACGAAGTGCTTCAAATGTTCTTTGCATAGGAATTTTTTGTAAATTCCCACCATTTTGATACGCATTTTCAGATAATCTTACTTTGCTTTTTGATTCGTTGAGAAGATAGAACGCAAAGCGAGAAGTTCGCTCATAAATAACCATTCTAACTGAGTTAGAACCTATGTCGATTACAGCGACTCTCTTTGCCAAGTTCCTATTCTTCTCTTAAAATATTTTTGTATTTATATTGAAGTTCAGCAATGGACTCGACATTGTCTTTATCTGCGATGATACAATCAACAGGACAAACTGATATACATGCAGGTTCATCATAAACGCTTACACATTCAGTACAACGATCTGGATCGATAAAATAGATAGGGTCACCCTCTTCAATCGCTGTAGTAGGACACTCTTCGCGACACGCATCACATGCTATACACTCATCGTTAATTAATAGAGCCATTCAAAAACCTTATTTTAATACTTCCTCTTGGAAGATTAATTTATCTAATATATATAAGAGCGATTTATATCAGAATAAAGCTTTATTGTTTTTTAAATAGAAAATTTTTTAGTTATATCTTGGCAATACGCAAGAGAGTTTCGAATTAAGTTGAAGAGATGCGACCGTTCCATCTATACCATCTTTTCTATTTTCTATTTTTATTTTAGCACCTAATGCATCTGCAGCACTTTTTGCCAAAAAAAGTCCCAAGCCTACGCCTGATTTGTTCCCTTGTCTTTTAAAAGGTGCAAACAAATCAATACTTTCATCGATTCCACATCCTTCATCAATGACTTCTATGAGTAAACCAACATTATCTTGCGAACTTTGTAGTAATACGGTTTTGTCTTGTGCTGTAAATTTAAGTGCATTTTGAAGAAAATTTTGAATAATTTGATTGAGTAAACTTACCTGAAGTGTAGCCATAAATCCATTTGGTTCAAAATGCATCTGTAAAATTTTGCCTTCATTTTCAGCTAAAAGTTTGAAATCATCTGCTTTTTGTCTAAGCACTTCGATAACATCCACTGTTGTTGGTTTTTCTAGTTGTGCTCCCTCTTGGCGTCCTATATTGAGAATATTAGACACAATGATATTCATTTCATCAATTGTTTTATTTGTAACTTTGAGAGCTTCAATATACTCTTCAGGAGTTCTTTTTTTGATAAGTGTGACTTGGTTTTTGAGTTTAATAACAGCAAGAGGTGTTTTGAGTTCATGAGCTGTTCCTATAAAAAGCTCTTTTTGATATTTGACAAAGTTTTGTATTCTTGCAATAAGATGATTGATTGTTATTCCAAGAGGTTCAAACTCTTCAGGAAGCTCTTTAATTTTAATCTGCTTTATGAGATGTTCGTTCATATTGGAGAGTCTTGAACTTAAAACTTTTACAGGAGAGACGAGCATTTTTGAGAGGGCTATAGCATAAACGATAACAAGTATAAAGCCGATAAAGTTGATAAAAATAATATAGTGTAAGATTTTATCCAATACTATTTTTGTAGGTGTAATCTCTTTTGTAATTTTTAAGTAGCTTAGATTATCTAAATCAAAAGGATAGATAAGGGTTAAATAAATTCGTTTCCCTACTGTCTTTTCATATAAGTCAATATCTAAATGTGGCTTTTTAAGAGAAATAACCTCTACATTGAGGGTAATAAAGAAGTCAGGAGAGAGGTCATCCATTTGCATAATCGATTTATTGTTTGCTATATTTTTGGCATATTCAATAAGCTCTTGTCGTTTTTCATCATAAATAGATCTTTCTATATAAAAATATAAAAACGAAGAAAAAGTGAATATGAGAAGGATAGACGCAAAAATAAGTTGAACGAGAAAGTTTCTTCTGATACTTCTTTTAGAAAACATTTTTTTGCCTTAGGAATAATTATGAAAATTATAACTGAGTAAATTTAAATTTAAAAAGTTTTTGAAAATATTAGCCCAAAAGGGCTAATCAAAGAGAGAGGATTATTAATTGATTTCTTTAGGAAAACAGAAACGGTATCCACGACGACGAACAGTTTCAATCGTTGTGATGCCTAGTGGCTTATCCATTTTTTGTCTGATTTGGTTAATGGCTACTTCGATTACATTTGGAGTAACAAGTTCTGGCTCTTCCCAGATAGCATCAAGAAGTTGTTCTTTTGAAACGATTTGATCACGGTGGCGTGCAAGGTGCGTTAAAACTTCAAAAGGTTTTCCTTTTAGTTCTATCTCTTGTTCTTTATAAGTGATTTTTTCTTCTTCAGGATTGATTGTTAAATCTTCAATTTCTATGATATTGCTACCACCAAAACGAAGACGTGCTTCAATACGAGCGATAAGTACATCAAAATCAAATGGTTTACGGATATAGTCATCTGCACCGCTTCTTAG
>JAABQD010000025.1 GCA_011391635.1 Sulfurimonas sp.
CTTCTATTTCACTCTCATTGTCATCTCTTGCAGATAAAACAACTACAACAGTTTTTGGAGTTTTAGATTTAATATCACCAATGATATCAACAGAGTTTCCATCTGGAAGCATCCAGTCCATAAGTACTAAATCATAATTACGAATGTCTAAGTAGTACTCGCCATCTTTAAGCGTTTCTACCACATCACTTTGGTAACCAAACTCTTTTAGTCCCTCAGCAAGCATCTTGTTTAATGTAACTTCATCTTCTATAATCAGAATGCGCATTAATATTTTCCTATCTGTGAATATTTTGGCGAAATTGTATCATAATTTTAGGTTACTTTAAAGTTTTTTTCAATTTTCTTTAAAAAAACTTTTAGATATATTTAAGATTAGAGAGGAAAAATTGTACTTACACTTACCTTCGCATCTCGTAAAATAGCTGGTTTAGTGATTTTTAAGTCAATTTTTTGAATAGATGAAAAATTGTTGACTAATTTTGTGATGAGATTATTCAAAGCATCTTCTATTAAAAAATATTGATTAGAAATCATCTCATTTTTAATCAAATCTACAACTTCTGCATAATTAATAAACTCATCTTTTTTGTACTCATAATCAAGAGTTAAATTGATTATGACATCTTGAGGTGTGACTCTCTCAAAATCCAAAATCCCAATAACACATTGAAATTTTAAATCTTCTATATGGATAGTCATTAAATGACGCGTTTTTCTTCGCCTTTTATGATGCGAATTATATTTGGTATATGTTTGTAAAAGAGAATAAATCCGATGATGAGTGCAGGGGCATGTGCCATCTCTGGATGCAATATAAAACTTGCAATCATAAGAGCCAAGACACCAGTTAAAGATGAGAGAGAAGAAATTTTGATAGTTTTTGCAGCAATTGCCCAAACTACAAGGGCAATAAGTGTCTCCATCGGTAATAAAAACATCATAACACCCATTCCAGTTGCTACACCTTTGCCACCTTCAAAGTTCAGATAAGGACTAAAACAGTGTCCGATAACCGCTAAAACAGCAATACCCCAAAGAGTAGCTTCGCTTAGTCCCATAAAATAGGCAACAGCTAAAACTAAAACACCTTTAAGTGCATCAAGTGCCAAAGTTGCAATACCGAGTTTTTTTGCCAAAGATGGATTTGTCTCTTTAACGACTCGAAGCACATTCGTAGCCCCAATACTTCCAGAACCACTGGATTTAATATCTACTCCAGCAAACTTTTTTGCAAGTAATAAACCAAAAGGAATCCCGCCAACAAGATACGCTGCTATAAAAAACTGAACATTTGTGTTAAATAAAAAATCCATGAAATACCTTCATTTGTGTAGTTGGCGTATTCTACTTGAACTATATTTATAATCTAATAAAAATTTAACATACATGATATTTTAATTAAGATAGAATCTCTCTCCTGAGATAAAATCACAAGAGAAAACAGATGCAACAACTATTTCAACAAAGAGTATTAAACGATTTTATAGACAAACAAAATGAGACTCTTATCAAAAGCAGGTGGGCGAAGTTTCAAAATTTTTTGGCGAAAAAAGAGCAGATAAAAACTTTTATAGAGACCGATTATCAGACAGAATTTTTACAAGATGTTTTTGAAAACTCTTTAGGATATATTTCTAAAACACAATCTTTAGATGGCAAATATACGCTTGAGCGAGAAAAGAAAAATCAAACAAATGCCCAAAAAGCGGATGGTGCGATTTTGGTGGATGAAAAAGTTGTAGCGGTTATTGAACTCAAAGATTTAAACACAAGTGATTTAGATAAAAAATATAGCAGAGATGAAAGTGCCATTAAACAAGCATTTGGTTATTTGCAATACAACGACAACGCCAAATATGTGATAGTTTCTAACTTCAATGAGTTACGGTTTTATTTGGATAAAGCCACAGCGTATGAGAGATTTTATCTTTTTGATTTGGATTATGAAGGGTTTAAAAAACTTCATACACTCCTAAGTTATGAGAGTATCAGTACAAATTTACCCCTCATTATCAAAGAAAAATCAATCAACTTTGAGAAAGATATTTCAAACCAGCTTTACAAAGATTACACAAGTTTTAGAACAAAACTTTTTGAAAATGTTCTTTTAAATAATGAAAATAAGGACAAATTAGAGCTTTTAAATGCAACGCAAAAGCTTATAGATAGAATCGTTTTTATACTTTTTGCTGAAGATACAGAACTTTTACCTACAAACACAATTCCAACCATTATAGAAAAATATAAAAAGCAAGATTTGACAGATTACACACTTTATGAAATTTACAAAATCTATTTTGAAGCCATAAACAGTGGAAATGAGCGATTAAACATCACAAAATACAATGGTGGACTTTTTGCGAAAGATGCGTTTTTGGACACGCTCATCATAGATGATACTGTTTTAAATGCTCAGGCTAAAGTGCTATCGGCGTATAATTTTGGAAGTGAGATATCAGTCAATATTTTGGGGCATATTTTTGAGAACTCCATAAGTGAGCTCGAAGAGATGTCTGCACAACTTCAAAATACAAGCTTTGACAAAAAGCAATCCAAAAGAAAAAAAGATGGCGTATTTTATACACCTGAATATATCACGCGTTACATCGTTGAAAATACGCTAGGAAAGCTTTGTGCGGACAAAAAAGAGGAGTTAAACATCCATGAAATCCACATGCCAAGTAATCCAAAAAAACCCACAAAAAAAGAGCAAGAGCAAAAAGATAGTTTAGAAATTTACAGAAACTATCTTTTAGAACTCAAAATTTTAGATCCGGCATGTGGAAGTGGAGCGTTTTTAAATCAAGCCTTGGAATTTTTGATAAGTGAGCATAAAAAATTACAAAGAGATTTAGCGATTATGGGCGACATAACTGCATATTACGACATAGAACCAAGTATTTTAGAACACAATCTTTATGGTGTGGACATAAATGAAGGAGCAGTAGAAATCGCAAGGCTGAGTTTGTGGCTTCGAAGTGCCAAAAAAGGAAGAACACTCACAAACTTGAGTGACAAAATAGTATGTGCAAACAGCTTACTCCACATGCCGTTTGAAGAGGGTTATTTTGATGTTGTGATTGGTAATCCGCCGTATGTGAGACAGGAGATGATTGATAATGAAATAAAAGAAAAATATATAGAAAATTATAAGAATGTTGCTATGACAACTGCGGATTTATATGTTTATTTTTATGAATTATCTATCAAATTATTAAAAAAGAGAGGATTGTTAGGTTTTATTACTCCAAACAAATGGATGGAGAGAAAATATGGATTAAATTTACGAACTTATTTAAAATCCTACAATATTAAGCAACTCATTAACTTTGGTGAATTAAATATATTTGATGATGCTTCAACAGAACCAGCGATTATTATTTTAGAAAATCAAATAAGTGATAAAGATATTTTATATGCAATGATAAAATCCATAGAAGAGGCTCAATCAGGTGATTATAAAACACTGTTTTACAAAAAAGATGAACTCTCAGATGATATTTGGAGATTTACAAATCCTCTTACAACATCGATTTTAGTAAAGTTTAAAGATGCTGACACAACACTGAAAAAATATACAGATAATGGTGGTTTTAGAGGCATCTTAACTGGATTGAATAAAGCTTTTATCATCAATGAAAATACTTATCAAGAAATTCTGAGTAAAGATAAAAACTCAAATCAACTTCTTAAAAAAATGGTAGAAGGAGATGATTTTGGCAAATGGGAATTAAATCACTCTGGACGCTATATGGTGGCAACAGGTTATGATTTGGACATCAGGGAAAAATATCCTGCTGTCTTTGAATATTTGGAATGCTTTCGAGATGAGCTAATAAAGCGACAAGATAAAGGAGTTCATTATTGGAATCTTCGTGCTTGTGATTACTATGATAAACTTGAAGAACCTAAACTTATCTATTATCACACGGCATTGAATCATAAATTTTATTATGATTCAGAAGGCTATTATATAAGTGCAAATTGTTATTTTATAGCGAATGCAGATAAATATTTACAATCGGTTTTAAATTCAAAGTTATTTAGTTTTGTAAAAAAATATCTTTTTCCAGCGTTTGGAGATGCAGAAAAAGGAGGGAGAGTTCGTTTAGATGCAAATAAAATGAATTCGCTTCCTATTAAAAAAATCCAAACCCTAGCAATTCCACATGCCAACATCTCAAAACTTTTACAACTTCAATCACAAAAGCGATACGATAAAGAAGCCAAAATAAAAGTTGCTTCACATAATGAGAAAGATATTTTTATCACGGAGTTTTTGTTTGCGAAAATTCAAAGTATGTTAGAAAGTCATCACGGACATAAAGAGATAGCCCAAAACTATGTAAAACTCCTACCATTTATTTTTGCATATCATGATGAAATTATTGAAGACACGCGAAATGGTAGAACAATTATCTCGGTTTTTGATAGCGAACAAAGAAGAGTTTTCCATGTACTTGATGAAAATAATTTTTTGGTGTCGTTGTTTGTCATGAGAAAGGAAACATTTGCGAGAAGTAAGCAGTATATCATCAAGTCAGTACGGGAGGGCGGCGTATCCTCCATCCTGAGTCCAGCAATGCCTTTCTGGCGTCATACTGACTTGATAGAAGAATTATACACTCATTTTTCTAATAATTACACAACACAAGAAGCTTTTATCGTGCTTGTCGATGAGATTTTAGAATCAAAAAACAGAATAAAAAAATACAAAAAACACTACGAAAGCCTGAGTGCCGTCGATAAAATCGAGATAAACGAAGCCATAGAAAAGCTAGAGTTGAGAGTTGTGGCATGTGAAAATGAAATAGATGCGATGGTTTATAAACTTTATGGGTTGAGTGATGAAGAGATTGGGATTGTGGAGGGAAAATAGTGGAAAGAAATATTATTGTTGAAATTGATGATTTGAAAATTAACGGTCAATTAATATATGAAGATACTCAAAAATATAAAATAGATTTAACATTGCCAATATCTCAAAGTCATTATTTTCAAGATTTATTTGATAATTCAAAAGCCTTTATTTTAAATGGAAAACTAGATGATGAATGCAAGTTCACAGCTTTTTATTGTCATATAGTACAAGTATTATATACCCCAAAAAATAGTTCAGTTGCTGATGGTTTAATAGCTATAATAGACTTTTATTCAAATCAAGAATCAGACAGACTGATAATCTACAAAATTGACATTGGAAAATTGTATTTGAATGTATCTAATGTAAACGAAGAAATCAAAGTTAAAAAAGTAGATGTAAAATTTTCATCTATAGATGCATGGATTCCTGAAAATGAAAATAAAAAAGTGTTCATTAGTCGAAATAATTGTCATATTAGTATTTCAAATGATTTTATCAGCATTGAAGTTTCTAATTCTGTTTCATTAAAACAGTTGGATAAAATAGTTTTTGATTTACGAGTATTTTTTGAGGTTGTTCTATTAGATAATGATGTTCAAATAATTCAAAAATTTATCTATATTGTGGATGATACTAAAATAGAAGAAGTGATGCGTTACAAAAAAGAAGAGAGAGATAGTGAGAAATTTTTATTTCGCTATGATGCAAACAGCATCGAAAATATTTTAAATTTTTGGTTTAAAGCAAAAAGTAAATATGGAAGAATTTTTGATTATTTATCAGGCATATTGAATGAAAGCTCTATAGTACACTTAGAGTTAAAATATTTTGTATTGGCACAATGGCTTGAAGCGTATAGTAGGGAATTACTCGATGGTGAAGTCAAGGCAATCATAAATAAACATATTGAAATCAGTGATGAGAAAGCATTAGTGTTATCGCAATCTCAAAATGGTAATAATTTCAGAAAAAATTTAAAAGATATGTTTAAACTAAAAGATTTAAAAACTTTGATAGGAATACAAAATAGTGAAGACCAAAAGCAATTTATCGATCAAATTATTTGTTACCGAAATCATTTGACTCATATAAACATCGAATCTAAGCTTAATAATACGCAAATAATGCATTTGTATGAAATACTCAAAGATATTATCTATATCCTTATTATGAAAGAATTGGATGCAATCGTTGATAACAGGCGTATTGATGAAATTAAAAGAAAATATATGAGATATAAAATATTGCAAGACACGATAGAAAAATGTAAAGAAAAATAAGCAGTGTTCGAGAAATAAGATAGACTGAATTAAATGAGTGAATAATTTATAAGTAAGTTGGCATGTGGAAATGATTCCACATGCCAACAATAGAGTTATTTTTTAATTTTGCTATAATAACGCACTTTTAAATGAGGGTATTTTTTTGCAGTTTACAAATGATGAGTTAAAACAGAAAATTATTGAGCTAAAAAACAAATTAAGTGTGACGGTCGTTGCACATTTTTACCAAAGAGATGAAGTTTTTGAGATGGGCGATATTACGGGTGATTCCCTCGAACTTGCGATGCGTACGCGTGATGATGATGCGGAATTTGTTGTGTTTTGTGGTGTTGCTTTTATGGGACAGAGTGTCAAAGTCCTCTCTCCAAATAAAAGAGTTGTGATGCCAAAACTTGCATGTTGTGCGATGGCAAAGATGATTGACTCGATTTATTATGATGAATCTGTGAAGTTTTTAGAAGAAAATGGCATAAGCAAAGAGAATATTTTACCAATCACTTATATCAACTCAAATGCTGATGTAAAGGCAAAAGTGGGCGAAATGGGCGGTATGGTCTGTACAAGTTCAAACGCTAAAAAAATCATCACAACGGCACTTGGCGAGGGCAAAAAAATCCTTTTTGTTCCTGATAGATGTTTGGGGCAAAATATTGCAAATCAGATGGGACTCAAATCGATGGTTATTGGACATGGAGGAGACCCAAAAGAGGCGGACATTATCTGTTATGATGGTTTTTGTTCGGTGCATCAGCTTTTCACGCTCGAAGATATAGCGTTTTACCGTAAAAAATACCCTGGAATATTGATAGCGACACACCCTGAATGTGACCCTGCGATATGTGAGGCGAGTGATTTCGTGGGTTCGACTTCACAACTTATCAAGTTTATAAAAGAGTTGCCAGAGGAGCAAAAAGTGGCGGTTGGAACGGAGTTTAACATGGTAAATCGCCTTCGCCCTACAAATACTTTTGTACTCTCTTCTACAAAACCAGAGTGTCCGACAATGAATGAAACGACGCTTGAAGATTTGTATCTCACACTCAAAGCGATTGATGAAGGTTCGCCGATAAATGAGATTGAAGTGGATGAAACAACACAAAAATGGGCAAAAATCGCGTTAGAGCGAATGTTGGCACTATGATAGAAGCGTTTGTAAAAGCAACACTTGCTGAGGATGTTGGTCGCGGTGATTTATACGCTTTGGTCGAGCCAAGTATTGTGGCATGTGGAAAGATTATCGCTAAGAGTGATGGCGTAGTTGCTGGAGTCAAATATATTGATGTTTTGGCAAAGCTTGAGGGTTTTGAAATAATATGGGGCAAAAATGATGGCGAAACATTTGTCAAAGGCGATGTTTTGGCGACGCTTCAGGGCGATTCACATACGCTCTTACGCATCGAGCGAACACTTCTGAACATGCTTTTACATGCAAGTTCTATCGCTTCATTGACACGCAAATATGTTGCGATTATTGAGCCGTATGGCGTAAAACTTTTAGACACAAGAAAAACAAGACCGATGTTACGAGTGTTTGAAAAATACGCTACAAGAGTGGGTGGTGCGGTCAATCATCGCATGGGATTAGATGATGCATTGATGATAAAAGATACACATCTTAAAACAATCAAAGATTTAAAAAGCTACATCCAAAAGGCGAGAAAACAGATTCCCTTTACTGCTAAAATCGAAGTGGAAGCGGAAACATTTGAGATAGCGTGTTTGGCAATGTCTGCTGGAAGTGATATTGTGATGTGTGACAATATGACACCAGAGCAAATTGGTGAAATAGTTGCTTATAAAAATGCAAATTTTCCACATATTCTTTTGGAAGCAAGTGGTAATATTTCACTTGAAACCATCGAAGCGTATGCAAAAACAAAAGTGGATGCGATAAGTACAGGTTCGCTCATTCATCAAGCCAACTGGATTGATTTGTCTATGAAAATAGATTGATATCCACATGCCAATAAAGTAGTAAATCATGGCTGATGACGCAGAAAAGACCGAAGAACCCACCGACAAGAAGATAGCTGACGCCAGGGAAGAGGGAAATGTCCCTAAATCCCAAGATGCTGCTGGAGTTGTTACTCTTTTTGTAGCGATTCTTGCACTTTTGATGCTTTTTCCCTATATGTCCGAGCATATGGTTCTTTTGTTTAAATACTACTTTTCATTGATTGGAACGCCTATGGATAAGCCATTTATGCTTGATATAGCGATTGTGACAATACGAGAATTTCTTTTAATTGTAATGCCTTTGGCAATTGCAGTCGCTGTTGCTGGGATTGTTGCAGCGGTCGCACAATTTGGTTTTTTATTTACAACAAAAGCAATAATGCCAGATTTTAAAAAAATTGATCCAATCAAAGGATTTGCAAATCTTTTTTCTATAAAAAAGCTCATAGACAGTGTGAAGATAACTTTTAAATCTTTCACGGTGCTTGGTGTTGGGTTTATACTCTTTTTTTATTTTATTCTAGAACTCCCAACCGTAGCACTTTTTGGATTGGATGATCAGATAGATTGGCTTTTAGATAAGATGATGGTTATTGCTTTTACTATACTTTTTATTATTTTTATCTTTGCAATTATTGATGTATTTATTGTGCGAAAACAGTATTTTGATGGTTTGAAAATGAGCAAACAAGAGATAAAAGATGAGATGAAAAATATGGAAGGAGACCCACATATTAAATCGAAAATTCGTCAAATTCAGATGCAAGCATCCAGAAGGAGGATGATGGCAGAAGTTCCACATGCCGATGTGGTCATTACCAATCCAACACACTATGCTGTGGCAATAAAATATGATGAACAAAAGACAAGAGCTCCTGTGGTAGTTGCAAAAGGAATGGATCACATTGCACAGCAAATCAAAAAAGTAGCCAGAGAAAATGGTGTCCATATCGTACAAAATCCACCATTAGCAAGAAGTTTGTATAATGAAGTTGACCTTGATAAGCCTATCCCAGAATCTTTGTTTGCAGCTGTTGCAGAAGTTCTAGCGTATGTTTACAAAATGAATAGAAAATAAAATAACAGTATAATTCCAAATCATGAATGAAATACTACAAAGAATAGAACAAGCAAAGCATATAGTTGTAATTTCGCATGTGAACCCTGATGCAGATTCACTTGGGAGTGCAAGTGCACTTTACACGCATATTTTGAGACTTCATAAAAAAGTTTCATGGTTCTGTGCAACGAAAAATATCAATCAGAAATTTTTATTTTTGCCATGGAGTGAAAATATTAAAGACTCATTTACCTCTTCGGCTGATTTAGGCATTTCTCTGGATTGCGGAAATAGTGATAGACTGGGTGTAACACTGAGCTGTGATTTGATAAATATTGATCATCACGCTAGTAATGATGGATTTGGTAAGTATAATTTAGTTGATGTAGATGCGATAAGTACGACAGAAATTTTGTATAAATTATTTACATCCAACAACATAAAGATAAATCCAAAAATGGCAACAGCAATCTACGCAGGGCTTTTGGATGACTCGGGTGGCTTTTTGGATACGAATGTCAATGGTACGCTATTTGCTACTGTTCAAAATCTCATTGAAATGGGTGCGGATTATAAATCGTGCAATAAATATCTTATTAAACAGCAAACCTTAGCATCTTTTAGACTCAAAGCGATTATGCATAAAAATATGCAACTTTTTTGTAGTGGAGAAGTTGCTGTATTTTGTGTGAGTAATGAAGATATGAAGCTTTGTGGAGCTGTTGGTTCAGATTGTGAAAGTTCTCTTGAAGAGGCACTTTGGCTTCCGAATGTAGAGGTTTCTCTGTTGTTAAAGCAAAATAGTGATTTGAGTATCAAAGGCTCTTTGCGTTCGCATTCAAAAGTAGATGTTAATAAAATTGCTTCTCTCTTTTTGGGCGGTGGACATAGCTCAAGAGCTGGTTTTATGCTTAAAGATGGCACAACACTTGAGGGTGCAAAAGAGAAAATTTTAAAATTAATTTGTAAGGAATTGTAGTTTGAAGAAAAAAAATAGAGGCTCTTCGTATGGTCTATTAATACTTTTAGCTCTGATAGCTGGGGCTGTTGTTTATGTGAATAAGGCACCGATGTTTGAAAAAGATGCTCCAGAAATCACGATCAATAATAATGGCAATTGGAATTTAAAAGATCCTTTAGAAGTGGCTATTAAAGACTTTAGTGGTGTTAAATCATATAAAATCCAATTAAAAAATTCAAATGGTACTATGGATTTGAATCATGAACAATTTATGACACCAAGTGAGAGTGTTAATGTGAAAATTAAGTTGCCAAGTAATGTGCATAGCATGGAAGATAAAACAATTACATTGTCTGTAGAAGCTCTTGATGCGAGTAAGTGGAATTTTTTTAATGGAAACTCTACTGTGCAAGAGTTTACTCTTGCCATCGATAAGAAAAAACCTCTTTTAAATATTTTGGGTAACTCCTACAAAATTACAAAAGGTGGTTCAGCTCTTGTAGTCTTTAAAGCATTCGATGAGAATATGAAAGAGTTGTATATTGAAGTTGGAGATAAAAAATTTCTTGCTCAGCCTTTTTATAAAGAGGGATATTATATTGCACTTATTGCTTGGTCAATGTTGCATGAAGATTTCAAAGCAACACTCAAAGCAAAAGATTTAGCAGGAAATAGTTCTGAAATATATGTGCCACTCTATTTACAGCCAAAAGAGTATAAAGCTTCTTATATCAAACTTGATGATAGATTCTTAAAAGGTAAAATTGCTGAGTTAGCTTCAGAATTTGAAGAGACGCAAGGTGTAGAAGATTCGTTGCAACAATTTAAAATTATTAATGAAAAAATAAGAGCAAAAAATGAGCAACTCATCCATAAAATCACATCCGTAGTACCAACTAAAATGATTAGCGATTTTAGTGTTACACCGATGTATCCTTTAAGAAATGGTCAGGTAGTCGCACAATTTGGAGATTATAGAAAATATAGTTACAACGATGCAAATGTAAGTGAATCATACCATATGGGATTAGACCTTGCGAGTAATGCAATGGCAGAAATTATTCCAAAACTCAAAGGTGAAGTGGTTTTCGCAGATTACAATGGTTTATATGGCAACATGCCAATCATTCATCATGGATTAGGCTTATATACACTTTATGGACACTGTTCAAGCATCGCTGTGACAACGGGAACCATGATAGATGAGAATACTGTGATAGCTAACACAGGCAAAAGTGGTTATGCTATGGGAGACCACCTTCATTTTGGTGTTTTAGTACAGGGTATAGAAGTTCGTCCTCAAGAGTGGATGGATACTGAATGGATGAAACTCAATGTAACTGATGTAATTAAAAATGCAAAAGTGATGATAGATAAAAGTTAATCAAAATTTATAACTTAGGAATAAATGATGTATCAAACAACTATAAAAAAAGCTGTTGAACTTGTTGGAATAGGGCTTCATAAAGGCTCTCCAGTGAGATTACGCTTGGAGCCATTAGAGCAAAATAGTGGAATTGTTTTTTATCGTAGTGATGTAAATGTTTCAATTGCTCTAACTCCTGCAAATGTTGTGGATACAAAAATGGCAACAGTCATAGGCAAAGATAATTTTGTTATTTCAACGATTGAACATCTTCTCTCCGCTGTTTATGCGTATGGAATTGATAATTTAAGAGTCATTGTAGATGCAGATGAAGTGCCTGTTATGGATGGAAGTAGTGCAAGTTACTGTATGCTTTTAGATGAAGCTGGAATCCAAGAATTGAAGTCACCTAAAAAAATAATGAGAATTAAGAAGGATATTTTGGTACAAGATGGAGAGAAATATGTGAAACTCTCTCCCTCTCCAGATTTGAAATATGCATTTACTATTAAATTTGCTCATCCTGTTATTAATCAACAGGAGTTTGTTTTAAACTTTACAAAAGAGAATTATAAAAATGAGATAGCAAGAGCAAGAACATTTGGTTTTTTACATGAAGTGCAGTATCTTCGCTCAAAAGGTTTAGCACTTGGTGGTTCGCTTGAGAATGCAATCGTTTTAGACGATAAAAAAGTTTTAAATCCTGAGGGCTTAAGATTTGGTGATGAGTTTGTACGCCATAAAATACTCGATGCAATAGGAGATATGTCTCTCATTGGTATGAATTTTATTGGAAATTATGAAGCGATGGCTGGAAGTCATGATTTGAATCATAAATTGACCCTCGCTCTTTTGAAAAATCCTGAAAATTATGAGATTATTGAGCTTGTAGGTGAGAAAACAGCGGAGCTAGAAAAAGCATATGCTTAAAGGCGTTGATGTTGTTCTTGTAGCGCTCTCTTCTCCTATTCTCATAGGAATCTATGAAGATAATAAACTCATTGAGACGCTTGAGAGCCAAGAAAAAAGTTCAGATGTATTGCCAAAAATTTTCGATGAACTTCTAACGCGATATACAATAGAAAAACTTTTTTATGCAAATGGACCGGGAAGTTTTATGGCAATAAAAATTTCTTATATCTTTTTAAAATCACTCTCAATTATAAAAAATATTCCGTTATTCGCAACAGATGCATTTTATTTTAATGAAAATGCTCCTATAAAAGCGATTGGAAAGCTATATTTTGTTAAAGTTGCGTCAGAAATAATAACTCAAAAATTAGAAACAGTCCAAGAAGTAAGATTTATGCTTCCAAGTGAACTTGATTATAGTGAGTTTAGCACAACGACTACACCACTCTATATGATAGGTGCTGTCTAAAAAAGGGAGAAATAAGAGTGATAGTAAGTGTACCAGCAACGAGTGCAAACCTTGGACCAGGATTTGATGCTTTAGGTTTGGCGGTTGATTTGAGAAATAGGGTTGAGTTTCATCAATCAAAATTTTTCAGTGTCTCTATCAAAGGTGAAGGTGAAAATAATCCAAGACTTAAAGGGAACAATCTTTTTATTAGTATTTTTAATGAGCATTACAGCCGTTTGACGCAAAAACAACAAAATTTTAAATTTACATTCTACAATCAAATTCCTATGTCAAGAGGACTTGGTAGCTCATCTGCTGTCATTGTAAGTGCAATAGCGAGTGCTCACGAAGCAGCTGGAATACGCGTTTCAAAACGCCGTATTTTAAATCACGCTCTTGTGTATGAATCCCATCCAGATAATATCACTCCAGCTGTTATGGGTGGTTTTAATGTAGCAACTGTGGAAAAAAACAAGGTATTTTCGCAAAAAAAACATCTTCCTGATTATATAAAAGCAGTTGTTGTTATACCAAATAAGCAGATGAATACTTCAAAAGCAAGAACACTCTTACCTAAGTCTTATTCGAAAGATAATGCGGTTTATAACCTTTCGCATACGGCTTTGAGTGTTGGAGCATTTTTTAATGAAGATTGGGAAATGTTAAAACTCGCATCTCAAGATAGATTTCATCAAAAAGCAAGAATGAAAACATTGCCAGAACTCTTCAATGTACAAAAAGTTGCTTATGAAAATGGTGCATTAATGAGTACACTCTCTGGAAGTGGTTCAACATTCTTTAATATGGCATATGATGAAGATGCAACTGCACTCTCAGCAGTATTGTCTCAAAAATTTCCAGAGTTTATTGTGCAGATATTAGACTTTGATAACAACGGGCTTATAATAGAGAAGTAATCTCTATTAAATCAAGTAACTTTTGGATATAATGGCAAAAAAATTTCATCTACCTATCAGAATGTGTATCTCTTGTCGAGGGAGATTTACTCAGAATCAGCTATTGAGATTTCAATGTATGGATGGTTCACTAGAAAGTTTTAATGGTTTAGGTAGAAGTTTTTATTTATGTAAAGATTGTCTTATTGAAGAGAAAAAAAGTTTAAAAGCACTTATGCGACAGTGTAAAAGTGGCGATAAAGATAAATTTACGAACAGACTAAAGGAGATCATCACTGATGATAGAAAAAGTTAGGATACACGAAATTTCAAAAGAGCTAGGGATATCTTCAAAAGATGTTTTGAAAAAAGCTTTAGATATGGGTATGGACATAAAGTCAGCACAAAGTACAGTAAGCATGGAACAGGCTGATGAATTGATGAAATACATCATGAACGGTGAAGCTGTAGAAGCTGCACCAAAAGAAGCTGTGCAAGAACCAAAAAAAGTTAAAAGTGATACTCCTCAAGAAACTGTTGGTAATACAATTAAAACAGAAGTTGCAAAAAAAGTTGAAGCTGAAGTTGAGAAAGTTGTAGATAGCAATTTGAATGAGATAAAAGCAACAGTGAATATTCAAGATTCTCAAATGCCAACTACGCAAAAAACTTCAGAGAGTGCAAGTACAGAAGAACCTCAAGAAGTGGAACAACAGGTTAAAAAATCTGGTCTTAAAATAGTTAAAAAGAATAAACCAAAAATTGAAGAAAAATTTGAAGCTCCTGAAAAGCATGTAAGTGTCTCTTCTTATGGAAAAATGAGTGCTGAAGTATTAGAAGAGTTAGCACAAAAGAAAAAATCTAAACAAACTTCAGGAATTGCTAAAAAACAAGAGCAGGGTGTAAAAATTGATATTTTTGGTGGTTCCATGAGTGAAGTTTCCATGGATATTGAAGACCAAATTGTTCTTTTAGATTTGAACTCAACAGAACGAGCTCACTATGCAGTTGAAGAGTCGAAAAAACCGAAAGAGCCAAAACCAATCGGAAGAAATTCTAATAAAAAGGCGGGAAGTAAAGTCAAAAAAGTTTCTCGTGATAAAAGAAAAACATATAAAAAAGATAAACCAGAAGATGTGATAATTACACATGTTGAAATCCCAGAAGATATCCGTGTTTATGAGTTTGCAGAAGCGTTAAATAGACCAATTACAGATATCATCAAAGTTCTTTTTGATCTTGGTTTAATGATGACAAAAAATGACTTTTTAGGCAAAGATGAGATAGAAATTTTATCTGAAACTTTTGAGGTAGAAGTAACTATTGTTGATCCTAAAGATGCATTTAATTATGAAGATGATTTAAATGAAGAGATAGATGAAAATGCAACTGAGAGACCTCCAGTAATTACAATTATGGGGCATGTTGACCATGGTAAAACATCTCTTCTTGATGCGATTAGAAAAGCTAAAGTTGCTTCTAGTGAAGCCGGTGGAATCACACAGCATATCGGTGCATATACGATTGAGCAACATGGTAAAGCAATTACTTTCTTAGATACTCCAGGTCACGCAGCATTTAGTTCTATGCGTCAAAGAGGGACAGATTTAACAGATATTATCGTTATAGTTGTTGCAGCGGATGATGGTGTAAAACCTCAAACAGAAGAAGTTATTAAACTAGCAAAAGAGTCTAAAGTTCCAATTATTATCGCTCTCAATAAAATGGATAAAGAGTCAGCAAATCCTGACCATGTAAAGGGTCAAATGGCTGAGCGAGGCTTAAATCCTGTAGAGTGGGGTGGAGATATAGAGTTTATTCCAATCTCTGCAAAAACAGGTATGGGGATTGAAGAGTTACTAGAAAATATTCTTATTACTGCAGAAGTTTTAGATCTCAAAGCAAATGAAAATGCAATGGCAAAAGCTGCTGTTGTTGAGTCGTCACTTGAAAAAGGTCGTGGACCAGTTGCAACTGTAATCGTTCAAAATGGTACACTCAGAGTGGGCGATTATGTTGTTTGTGGAAGTGCTTATGGTCGTGTAAAAGCGATGCTTGATGAGAACAACAAACAAATAAAAATACTCAAACCAAGTCATACTGCCGTAGTTGCAGGGTTGAATGAAGTTCCATCGTCTGGTGAAATCATGATGGCGATGAACAGTGATAAAGAGGCGAGAGAGTACGCACAAAAACGCCATGAGTATGATAGACATAGAGAACTTTCACATAGTACGAAATCAACGCTTGAAGATATGACATCTATGATAGCAGAGGGTCGTCTCAAAACTCTTAAAGTGGTTCTTAAAACAGATGTTCACGGTTCTCTCGAAGCGATTCGCTCAGCGTTGAATGAACTTAGAAATGAAGAGGTCAAAATCAATGTTATCTCTTCAGGCGTGGGTGGAATCACAGAAAATGATGTTGAGTTAGTTTCTAACAGTGAGAACTGTGTTCTTCTTGGGTTTAATGTGCGTCCTACTGGAAATGTAACAGCTTTAGCAAAACAAAGAAGTGTAGAGATTCGTACATACTCAATTATCTATAAACTTCTTGATGATATGACTGGAATGCTTACAGGTATGATGGCACCAGTCTTTACAGAGACAAATACTGGACAAGCAGAAGTTCGTGATATCTTCAAATCACCAAAAGGCATGGTTGCTGGATGTGTTGTTGTTGAAGGTAAGCTTGTGCGTGGTGGACTTGTGCGAGTTATTCGTGCTGGTGTGGTTGTTTATGAGGGCGAACTCACTTCACTCAAACGCTTCAAAGATGATGTCGAAGAGATTGGAAATGGGTATGAGTGTGGAGTCGTTATTAAAGGGTACGAAGATGTAGTCGTTGGTGATGTTATCGAAACATTCAAAAAAGTTGAGCAAAAAGTATCTCTGTGACAGAAGCACAAATTAAGTTAAAGAGAACAGAATCTATCCTTCTGGAGCTTATTCCAGAGGCTCTGGGTGCACTCAATGACAAAAGACTTCATGAGTTGGATGTTTTGGAAGTGAAATGTTCTCGTGGCAAAAGTGATGCAAAAGTCTATCTCAATCCAGCTTCGTATAGTGAGGAAGAGAAGAGAACTTTTATAAGTTTACTTAAAAAAGCACGTCCTATAATCGAGACACACTGTCTCAAAGACCAAGGTTGGTATCGTTGCCCAAATTTTACATTTGAGTTTGATGAACAACTGCAAAAATCACAGAGTATGGAAGAGCTTTTCAAAAAGATTGCAAAGGAGACAAAATGAGTTTAGAGAGTGATATCAAATCATTAGTAAAATCCCTTGATTTAGAGCTTTATGATACAACTGTAACGAGTGAGAATGATGAGACAATTTACCGAATCGGTGTTGTTTCAGCTCAAATGGATGAGAGTGGCAAACGCATAGGAGTTCCTATGGATACTTATGTGGCACTCACACATCTTATCTCTCCACTGCTTGATGTAACACCTCCAGTCTCTGGCGAGTACAGACTTGAAGTTGGAAGCCCAGGGATTGAGCGAAAATTATCAAATATAAACCATTTTAAGATGTCTATCGGCGAAAAAATCTCTATCTTGGCAACAAATAAAGAGAAATACAAAGGTAAACTTTTAAGAGTCGATGGCAATAAAATATTTTTAGAAGTAGATGGACAAGAGGTTGAGATGGATTTTAGTGAAATCTCAAAAGCAAAAACATATTTTGAATGGTAATCGATAACGACTTTTATATGAACCTCGCCCTCATTGAGGCTTGGAAATATCAGGGTTGCACCTATCCAAATCCAGCAGTCGGTTGTACGGTTGTTGGAGCAAACAATCAACTTTTAGCAATTACCGCACACAAGAGAGCTGGATTTCCACATGCCGAAGTTCTCGCCCTCCAAGAGGCGTATTTTAAACTCACAAATGATTCAGCTATTTTAAACATAACCTCTTCGCATGAAATTCATGCCTATCTTCTTGCAAATCATAAGGGATGTTTTCATGGTATTTCACTCTACACAACGCTTGAACCCTGCTCACACATAGGAAAAACTCCCTCTTGTTCTTCGCTCATTGCAAATCTAGGAATTCAAAAAGTATTTGTAGGTTCTCGTGACTTGAATGAAGAAGCGGCATGTGGAAATGAAAAACTCTTGGCATGTGGAATTGAAGTAGAGAGTGGTATCTTAGAAGAGAAGTGTGCCACTCTCCTAAAACCTTTTGGCATGTGGAAACAAAATAGATTCGTTTTTTTCAAATGGGCACAAAGACTCAATGCAACAACGGATGGCGGTATTGTCAGCTCTGAGCATTCAAGAAAGAGAGTTCACGCGATGCGAGATGTGTGTGATTTGCTTGTCATCGGTGGAAATACAGTGCGACTTGATAGACCTACACTTGATGCAAGGCTGACCAATGGAAAAGCACCCGATGTACTCATTCTCTCAAGAGAAAAAGAGTTTGACCAAACCATTCCTCTCTTTGCGGTTGCGGGTAGAAAGGTCATTATTTCAGATAATTTATCCACATGCCAAGAGTATAAAAATATCATGATTGAAGGAAGTTCAAAAATGTTTGAACTGACACGCGAAATTGTGGATTATTATTTATGTTTTATTGCACCTAGTTTTGGTGGAAGCAGTGGATTTGAAAATCAAGATGAAAAATTTGAGATTTTAAATATACAAAAAGATGAGCAAGATATAATTATTTGGATGAAAAGGAAGATATAACTATGCATAAAAGAGAAGAAAATCAAAGAAAAGAGAAACAAAACAAGATAGTTTCAATGTTTGATAACATCGCACCGACTTACGATACTGCAAACCGCGTGATGAGCATGGGTGTGGATAAAAGTTGGAGACGCAAAGCCTGTGACAAAGCTTATAATTTTTACAACAATGATTCAATAGATAAAATCGTAGATGTGGCATGTGGAACTGGCGATATGATGGATTACTGGAGAAGCAGAGCAGAAATCAGCGGTATTGCTGTTGGTGGAATTGTTGGAGTTGATCCATCCGTTGGCATGGTCGATGTTGCGCGTGAAAAATATCCTAAGTTTAACTATCATATCGCAAAGGCGACAGAGATTCCTCTCTCAGATGCAAGTGCGGATATTTTGAGTATCACTTATGGCATTCGTAATGTTGTTGAGAGAGAAGCGGCACTCGGAGAGTTCAACCGTGTTTTAAAACAAAATGGTTTAGTCGTGATTTTAGAGTTTATGAGAAATGAAAATCCCTCTCTCCTTGGGAAAATCAGAGATTTTTATATGAATAAGATTCTGCCAAAAGTAGGCGGATTTATCTCTAAAAACTTAGAAGCGTATGAGTATCTGCCAAACTCAATCGGAGATTTTGCAACAGTTGGACAGATGAAAAAAGAGCTAGAAGATGCTGGATTTGTCATACTTTATGCAAAAAGTTTTTCTATGGATATTTCCACGCTTTTAATAGCTCAAAAAAAATAATTTTCAGTTAAGGTTGAAACTTTGAATGTTCTCAATGTATCTTCCCTTAACGAGCAGATTAAAACCCTCTTAGAAACCAGTTTTTCTCATGTTTTTGTTGAGGGAGAAATCTCTCGCATCACTTTTCACAACAGTGGACATATCTACTTTACGCTCAAAGATGCAACTTCAGCCATCAGTGCTGTGATGTTCAAGGGCAACGCTTCCAAGCTCAAATTTCAGCTCAAAGAGGGGCTTAAAGTCATTTTGGATGGGGCACTCACACTCTACAAACCTCGTGGTGAGTATCAAATCAACTGTTTCAATATCGAACCAGCAGGGCGAGGTGCTTTGGCTTTAGCATTTGAGCAACTCAAACAAAAACTCTCTGCTCAGGGCTACTTTGACTTATCTCATAAAAAAGAGCTTCCCAAATTTCCCTCTCGCATCGCTCTTATCACTTCCGCAACAGGGGCAGCTCTTCAGGACATGCTTCGAGTTGCACAGAGTCGATACAGACTTTTAGAGATAGATATTTATGATGTTTTAGTCCAAGGTGAGAGTGCCGCGTCAGCGATTGCACATGCCATAAAAGTGAGTGATACGAAAGAGTATGACATCCTAGTCATCGGTCGTGGCGGTGGAAGTATAGAAGATTTGTGGGCTTTTAATGAAGAGGTCGTGGCAAATGCAATTTTTTATGCTAAAACTCCTATAGTATCGGCGGTCGGGCATGAGATAGATTGGGTTATAAGTGATTTTGTGGCGGACTTGCGAGCTCCAACTCCAAGTGCTGCAATGCAGATGATATTACCAGATATGAATGAACTTTACCAATCTTTAGACACAATTGCATCGCAGTTTTCACAGATACTTTCTCAGAAAATTTTTAACAAAACTCAAGAGCTTACACACCTTTTTAACTCCTATGCACAGCACTCCATAGAGAAAAAATTGAAATTAAAATCCGAGGAAGTGCAACGACTCAAAGAGAGTTTCAGACAACTTATCTCGTTTAAAATGCAAAACTTTACAAAAGAGCATGAGCATATCAAAAGTAGATTTCCACATGCCATAGATTCTTTGGTAAATCATAAGCTAAATCAACTTTTGAATCTTCAAAAAATGTTAGAATCAAACAACCCGAAATTTAAAAGTAAAAGCGGTTTTGCACAAATTTCACAGAATTCTAAGGTTATTGATTTGTCATCTTTGAGAGAGAATGATATTTTTGATGTTCAGAGTGCTGAGATTAGTATAAAAGCGAAGGTACTTAAAAAAAGCCATATTTAAGGAAGCTAAAATGAGTTATCCAAGTTTTTTCGACACAATAGAAGTTATAAAAGTAAAAGACCCTCTCTCAAGCATTTTAGGTGCTTTTGACAATGGCGAATATTCGTTTCATTACATTGATGTTGTAAAAGCCGCAGGGCACAGTTGCCCAACGGTGGCGGGTGCGTACATCATGACACTTTTGGCACTCAAAGCTCTTTATCCAAATGAGAGAGCTGTGCGAGGAGATATAAAAGTTGAATTCGCAGAGTCAGCAGAAGAGGGCGTAGCTGGAGTAATCAGCAATGTTGTTTCACAAATCACAGGTGCAACAGACAAGAGTGGTTTTAAGGGTTTGCAAGGCAAATTTGCAAGACACTCACTGATGTTTTTTGATGCAGATGTAAAATCTTCAGCAAGGTTTACAAGAGTGAGCAGTGGCAAAAGTGTAGATGTCACTTATGACCCATCAAGTATCCAACCAAATCCAGATATGCAGATATTTATGCAAAAGATGCTTCAGGGTACAGCAACAGAGAATGAGTTAAAAGAGTTCGGTGCTCTTTGGCAAGAGAGAGTGAAGAGAATATTTGAAAATGTAGAGAGAGTTGTAAAAGTTATAGAGTTATAAATATTTCCAAAACAAGGGAACCGCTTTTTGCAAAGCAAAAATGTTTCTTTAAACATGCCAACATTTCTGGCATGTGGAACTTTTCTTCAATGGGAATGCATACAAAAACTTGCTATTTTGAGAATAAGTGTAAATTGTTATTTTTTGCTATAATTACTTATATTTTATTTCAGGAATATGAATGTCACTTTTAGATAGAGATTATTACAAAGAAAAAAGTTCACTTAACTTTAATGAATCAAAGGGAGAAATGATTCTAGATGATAAAAGAATAAAAAATAATAATTCAACTGTTATCCATGAAAAAGTGAAAAATGATATTAAGAAAAATATTTCGGAGCTAGATGTTTCAAAAAAATCATTTTCATTTTTTCCTTGGATCGTTGCTCTTCTTGTTATTTTAGCCATATCAAAAGCAATACATAAAAATATTGATATTGAGCAACCTTTAGTAAAAATCGAATCAAATATTTCACCTAAAATACTACCTCTCCCTCCGACATCTATTTTGTTTAGTAGTTATGATATTATTTCTTCTAAATCTCCATTTACATTGCAGGCTGATAATAAAAATTATTACATTAAGCTCTGTGATTCGATTCATACTGGTAAAACAGTTGCAATATTTTTTGTAAGAGCTGGTGAAATATTGAACACAAAAGTACCTTTTGGACAATATACGATTAAATATGCTTCAGGTGTTGAGTGGAAAGGTGAACATGAATTATTTGGTGAGTTTAGCCAATATGGAAAATCACAAATATTATCTTTTGATTCAGATGGTTTATCTTCAAGAGGGCATATGATTTCATTTTACAGAGCTAGTAATGGCAATTTTAAAACTGATGCCGTTAGCCGTGATTATATATTACAAAATTAGAGTAAGCGTTTTATATATAAAGAACCAAAACTACGATACAAATTCTTATATTAAAATTTTTGGTAAAAATAAGAAGCTTTAAAATATCTATATACTAATGAAAATATTGCAATGTGCCATAAACTTCTATATGCCATAAAAAATTTGCTATGCTACAAAATATGTATGAAATGATGTTACTATGAGGAAATACAATGAACAATATAAAACTTTTTGAAGATAAAAAAATAAGAAGCCATTATGACGAAGAGGTTGAAAAGTGGTATTTTAGTATTGTAGATGTTGTGTCAATATTGACTGAGAGCGTAGATGGTAGAAAATATTGGAATAAATTAAAACAAAGACTAAAAGAAGAGGGAAATGAAACGGTGACAAATTGTCACCAGTTGAAACTTAAAGCTGAAGATAGCAAAATGAGGCTTACGGATGTTGCAGATGCAGAGCAACTTTTGCGACTCATCCAATCTATTCCATCTCCAAAAGCAGAGCCTTTTAAACTTTGGCTTGCAAAAGTTGGTTATGAAAGACTCCAAGATATGAGTGACCCATCTCTCAGTCTTGATAGGGCGAGAGAATATTGGCAGATGGCTGGAAGAAGCCAAAAGTGGATTCAGCAAAGAATGATGGGGCAAGAAACTAGAAATAAACTCACAGATTATTGGAAAGAAAATGGAGTAGAAAAAGGTGATGAATTTGCTATGCTTACGAATATTATCCATCAAGAGTGGAGTGGGGTAAGTGTCAAAGAACACAAAAATATAAAAGGGCTAAAATCTCAAAATTTGCGAGACCATATGAGTGAAGCTGAACTTATCTTTACTGCATTAGCTGAGCTTTCCACAAGAGCAATCGCTCAAAGTGAGAATGCAAAAGGAGTAAGTGAAAATGCAAATGCTAGTAAAAAAGGGGGAGCAATTGCAAAAAAAGCAAGAGTTGAACTTGAAGATAATACAGGTAAAAATGTTATAACAGGTGAAAATTTCTTACCACCAAAAAAATGAGTAAATATAAACATTGCCAAAATAAAGGAACTGTTATTTCCAAAACAAGGGAACCGCTTTTTGTAAAGCAAAAATGTTTCTTTAGACATGCCAACATTTCTGGCATGTGGAACTTTGAATTTCTCGAAAAACTTGTTTTTCGTAGCTTTAGGGGGTTGTAGGGACATCTGCCCCTGCCACTAAAACGGAGGAGTTCGTTTTAGTGCGTAACATCAGTGATTATTTTAAAGTGAGAGCTGGAAAGTAGGTGTGAAGTGTAACTGCGGTTGTAGCGGATACTTTTTTCATGAATTTATCAAACTTATCCTCTTCATTCCAAACGGGTTTGCTTACTCCGCTGAGTTCTATAAGTTTTGTTTTGGCATCGTAGCTTACACCTAAGGCATCGACAAGCCCAACCTCTTTGGCTTGAGCGGCTGTAAAGATATGTGCATTGGCAAACATATCTCTCTTCTTAAGGTCTAATCCTCTTGCAGTAGCAACATCTTCTGTGAACATGTCGTAAGTTCCTTGAATGACTTTGTTGAGTTCATTGACCTCAAATTCTGTCCATGCTCTATCCATCGTGCCAATTTTTTTGTATTTTCCCGCTTGGACAGTTTGTGTTTTGACACCAAATTTATCCATAATTCCACTAAAATCTGCACCCTCCATAATTACTCCGATACTCCCTACCATTGAGCCAGGATTCGCAATAATTTGGTTTGCCCAGATACTCGCATAGTAGCTTCCACTCGCAAGTGTGCCACTCGCATAGACGACCACAGGTTTTATCTCTTTGAGTCTTTTAATTGCATGTGCTATCTCCAAAGAGGGAGCAACCGCTCCGCCAGGAGAATCGATGTTGAGTAAAACACCTTTGACATGCGAATTTGTTGTCGCTTCTTCAATCTGTTGCAAAACTTCAGAAACTTCCATGATTGGACCAATAAGAGAAATTTGCTGGAGATTGTTTTGTTGGAGATTTGTTTCACTGTTTGGTGCAAAAAGTAAAAAAAGCAAAAGTAAAAAGAGCATAGCCTTAAAGTGATTTTGTATGTATCCAAGTGTCGCTGTGATAGGAGAAAAAAGTTTTTTTATAAATTCCATTATTGTTCCTTTTTAAGTTCACCATTGATGTAAACTTTGGAGATATTATAGCGGTGCAAGATTAAATGAAGTGCTAACTCCTCTGTGGGTTCTTGGTCTAAATCCAGCACTATCATATCCGCATTTTTGCCCTCAGCTATTGCACCTGCATTGATTCCAAGTGCCTCAGCCGCATGGATTGTAACACCTTTTATAAGAGCTTCTGCAAACTGTGCGAGAGGTGCATTTGCGTGCATAAAAAGAGACATTTTCATCTCTTCAAACAAATCAAGTTTATAGTTTGAACTTAAACCATCGGTCGCTACAATCCAACGAATATTTTTATCATTAAGAGCTTTGATATTGAGTGTAGGATTTCCTAAGAGTCGATTTGAAATTGGGCAATGGATGACCGTATGATTCTCTGAAGCGATGGTTTGAAGCTCCTCTTCGTTGGCTTTTACAACATGGGTAAGAAGTGTACTTTTACCATTAAAATGCTCTAAAAACTCTTTGGAGCTACTTACAGCAGAATTCTGTTTAAGGAGTTTTTCAAAAAACTCTTTAAAATCTCCAGCATTCTCATCGAGCCACTCTCTCTCAGCTTGACTCTCCATAAAATGGGCAGTGAGATTGAGTCCATCTTTTTGAGCGATTTCTATCGCTTTTTTGATTAAGATTGGGTGTACAGAGTAGGGGGAATGGATAGCAATCGCAGGAAAAAATCCTTTTCTATGGACTGTATTTGAAGCTTCAAGTCGCATCTTAAAATCAGAAAAAAGAGCGTCCGCCATGGTCGCTTGAGAGCCGATAAGTTCATTAAAATATATCACATTTTGGGGTGCATTTGCACACACTTCCAAGTCCATTCCATGGGAACTAATCGCTCCAAAAGTTGTAATCCCAGATGCGAGCATAGCGTCAATTGCCTTTTGCATACACCCCTTATCACATCCACCGATAAGTTCCTCTCTATTTTCTATAACACTGTAGAGCCAATTAATAAAATCTCCATAACTGAGTTCAGTTTTATTTGCGCTAAATTCTATATGTACATGGGCATTAATCAGCCCTGGCATGAGGAGAGAATTTACAGGAAGTGTTGTAATCTTGGCATGTGGAAACTCTTTGGTTAACTCTTCAAGTGGTGCTATTTTTTTGATTGTTGTATCGAACGCTAGTGCTTGATTTTTGAGTAATAGGTGTGGAGTGAGTATAAAGTTTGGTGCTATAATCTGCATATTGAATCTTTGAAGTTGATTTTGTAGAAATTTAAAGTAGATTATGCTTAATTTAGGTAAAATAAGTCCTTAAAAAATTTAAATATAGCATAAAATAAAGGCGTAAAATGAAGATAATGGTGATTCAAGGTCCAAATTTAAATATGTTAGGCGTTCGTGAACAGCATATTTATGGGGCTATGAAACTAGAGCAAATTCATGCTCAAATGAAAGATTTTGCAATGAGTAATGGCGTAGAGATAGAATTTTTTCAGAGTAATTTAGAGGGTGAAATTGTCGATAAGATACAAGAGTGCTATGGTGATGTCGATAGCATTATTATTAATGCAGCAGCTTACACGCACACTTCTATAGCTATTCGTGATGCGATTTCAGCAGTTGCGATTCCAGCGATTGAGGTACATATTAGCAATATTTATCGTCGTGAAGAGTTTAGAAAAACAAATATGATAGCACCTGTATGTGCCTCTTCTGTTGTAGGTTTTGGTGCATTTGGTTACCACTTGGCTATGATGGGTGCATTGCAGATTATGAATGAAATTAGAGCTGTTCAAGAGGCACGACAAGCTGCTTCAGCTGAGTAATCAGTGTATCTCAAACGCAAGTTGAATGAGAATTTAACTACTTTTAAAAATTTGCGTTTTGGATATAAAAAAGGGAAAAAAAGTTCCCACAGATATAGAGTAACTGTGGGAATTGGTGGGAATGTTGGCGATGTCAAGCGAAGGTTTGAACATCTTTTTATTTTGCTTCAAAAAGAGAAGCGAGTAGAACTTTTGCAAACAGCGTTGATTTTGAAAAATCCTCCTTTTGGTTTTGTGAACCAAGATGATTTTTTTAACTCAATAATTGTGCTACAAACGAGTATGCAACCTTTAGTGTTGTTAAGTTATTTGATGCGATTAGAAAAGAGATTTGCAAGACGAAGAAGTTTTGCAAATGCCCCAAGGACTTTAGATTTGGACATTATATTTTTTGATAACAGAGTTGTTAAAAGTGACAAGCTTACAATTCCACATGCCAACTGGTCTGAGAGACAAAGTGTTTTGATACCATTATCTGAGCTGAAAAAATGAAAATACTTACATTTACTGGTAAAACCCCATCTGAAGCATTTAAAAAAGCGAAGCTAGAGATTGGTGATAGTGGAATAATTATAGAAACACGAGAAATTCATAAAAAAGGTTTGGGTCGTGAGCCTTTATATGAAATTGTTGTAGGCATAGAAGAGGATCAACTTCCTCAATCCTATACAAAAGTTCATAAACCTTTACATAAGCAGCCACCTGTAGTCAAACAGAGTGAAGATGTTCTCTATGAAATTTCAAGTGCAGCAAAACAAATCTCTAAAATTTCGGATGTTACAGACCCAAGTTATGGATATGGCACTCCTATGAAAAATCCACATGCCAACTTTGAGCCAAAAGAGCTTAAAGAGATAAAATCAGAGATTATTAAACTTGGCGATAAAGTAAAAATTATTCAAAATATGTTTTGGGATGAAAAATCACCTGATATTGAGAGTATGATTCCACCAGAATTTGCAGAGATTTATCGCCTTGCATCCCAAAGTGGGATGAATAAAGAGCATTTGGATGCCATCATGCAGATGACTTTGCAACATATGCCACTGAAGATGCGAGAGAATTCAGCAACAGTCAAACGCTATTTTCAGACACTTTTGAGAAAAATGATTCCAATTAGACTCGAGAGTATGCCTGATAAAAATAGTAAAAAAGTGATTATGCTTGTCGGTCCTACGGGTGTTGGCAAGACAACTTCGATTGCGAAATTGGCTGCAAGATACTCGTTTTTGATGAAAAAGAAGTATAAAGTTGGTCTTATAGTTTTGGATACTTATAGAATTGGTGCGGTTGAACAGTTGATGCAGTATGCGAGAATGATGAAGCTTGGCATTGAAACTGTGGTGGATCCTCCAGAGTTTTCAACTGCACTGAATTCTCTGAGATACTGTGATTATATTTTAATTGATACAATGGGTTCTAGTCCTTATGATAAAGGAAAAATAGAGAAGATTTATGAGTGCCTTGAAGCAAATGATACTGAATATAATATAGATGTTGTTTTGGTTATGCCAAGTTCTATAAAATATGAAGATTTAAAAGCAACTTATGATAATTTTGAGACGCTTAATATTGATACTATGATGTTTACCAAATTAGATGAAACACGCGGTTTTGGCAATATTTTTTCGTTAGCGTATGAGACAAAAAAACCAATAAGCTATTTTTCTGTGGGACAAGAAGTGCCAGAAGATTTAGTGTACGCAAGTAGTGACTTTTTGGTCGAATGTTTGTTAAATGGTTTTAATCGGAGCAAAGTATGATGGGACATCAGGCACAAAAGCTTGAAAAGTTAGTCGCTTCAAGCTCAGAAAAAAGATCAAAAAAAACGCGATTTATAGCTATTACGAGTGGAAAAGGTGGAGTTGGTAAAAGCACAATTAGCTCTAACTTAGCATTTGTTCTCTCTCAAAGCGGATTGAATGTTGGTATTTTTGATGCGGATATAGGTTTGGCTAACTTAGATGTTATGTTTAATGTAAAAATCAAAAAAAATATTTTACATGTACTTAAAGGCGAAGCGACTGTTAGTGATATTTTAATTCCTATCACACGCAATCTCATTCTCATTCCTGGTGAAAGTGGTGATGAAATACTTAAATATTCAAATATGGCACTCTTTGAACGCTTCATGGAAGAGGCAAAAGTACTTGATAAATTGGATGTTATGATTATAGATACGGGTGCGGGAATTGGAGAGCATATTCAAATGTTCTTAAAAGCGGCAGATGATGTTATTGTAGTCACTGTACCAGACCCCGCAGCGATTACGGATGCGTATGCAACTATAAAAACAATCTCAGCAATTCGTAGTGATGTAAGTATGATTTTGAATCAAGTTAAGAATGAAAGAGAGGCAGAAGCTGTTTTTGAAAAAATAAAAAAAGTGGCTCTAGCCAATATTGGAAGTCAATTTGATTTGAAGATGATTGGAAAGATAAATAGTGATATCAAGGTCTCCTCTTCTGTGAAACAGAGAGCTCTTTTTAGTGTATCTTATCCATCTTCTACACCTCATAGAGATATTATGAATATTGCAAATGCAATTATGAAAAAATTGGAACGAAATATGCTGGTTACTTCAAATGAAAGTGGTTTAACTGGACTATTTAAGCGTTTGATGGAGCATTTTTAAGTCTTTTTTGGGGTAGTGGATGTTAGGGGAGAATTTTGTATATTTTTTTACCGTTCAAGGGTTTTTTGTCGGCATTATTTTTGGTGTATTAAAATCCTTTGATGCCGAAGGCTTGATGACTTATACTTTTTTTATCACTATATTTTTCTACCTTTTTTCTCACATAATTATTGCAATGTATTTTCAAACACTCAATGCAAGAACATACTTCTTCCCAAGAGACCTGCATGAAAGAGAGCTTGATATGATAGTTAAAGAAATTACTAAAAGAGAAAAATTGATTGATTCGGCTTGTAAAATGACAGATTCTGCAATCAAGATGAATGCTCAAGAGTCGGCTGGTGCATCAGCATGACAAATATATATCAGCAAGGTCTTAAACACAAAGAAGATGAACTTGCAATTCAATACCTTCCAGCCGTCAAAGCAATGGCTTTTAGACTTAAAGAGAGATTGCCAAGTTCGATAGATTTTATGGACCTTTCTGCTATTGGAACAGAAGAGTTAATTAAACTTGCACGAAGATATGATGACACACTGAATGATTCTTTTTGGGGCTATGCAAAAAAAAGAGTTTATGGAGCTATGCTTGATTACTTAAGAAGCTTAGATGTATTAAGTCGTGCAAGTAGAAAACTTGTTAAAGCGATAGATTACGCAGTTGAAGAGTATAGACTTACGCATGAAGATGAACCGACAGATGAGCAGTTAGCCCAAATGCTTGATGAGAGTGTTGAAAAAATACATGAAGCTAGAATAGCGTCGAGCATATATACAGTAATGCCACTGCATGATCAGTTGCAAGTAGGAGATGAGGGTGCAGCTCTAGCGAATATAGAAAGAGAAGAACTTATCAATGTCATCAAAGAGATTTTATCAGGATACAAAGAGCGAGAACAGATGGTTATTCAACTCTATTATTTTGAAGAGTTGACACTCAAAGAGATAAGTGATGTTCTCAATATTACAGAGTCAAGAATTTCACAAATACATAAATCGGTAATTCAAAAAATCAAAGAAAGTTTAGAGGCATAAAATGGCAGATATACTTTCACAAGAAGAGATAGATGCTCTTTTGGATGTTGTTGAAGATGAGGGAGATGAGGTCTTTGAAGGCTCAGATGATCATCTCCTTCCACAGCGACAAGTAACACTTTACGATTTCAAACGTCCTAATAGGGTCTCAAAAGAGCAACTTCGTGCATTTCGTGGTGTTCACGACAAGATGGCGAGGTCTCTAGCATCCCAAATATCTTCGATTATGCGTTCTATTGTTGAAATTCAGCTCCATTCGGTTGACCAAATGACGTATGGTGAGTTTTTGATGTCACTTCCTAATCCTACAAGTTTTAATGTTTTTTCTATAAAACCACTCGAGGGGAATGGTGTCATTGAAATAAATCCATCTATCGCTTTTCCTATGCTTGATCGACTTTTGGGTGGAAAAGGTGAACCGTTTGATGCGAGTCGAGAGTTTTCAGATATAGAACTGAGTCTTTTTGAAACTATTTTACGAGTTATGATGAGTACACTCAAGGAAGCTTGGGGACCTGTTATGGATGTTTATCCAAATGTAGAGTCTAAGGAGTCTAGTCCGAATGTTGTGCAAATTGTTGCACAAAACGAGATTGTTGTTATGGTGGTTATGGAGATAATCATTGGTCATAGTTCTGGTATGATGAATATTTGTTACCCTGTTATTTCACTTGAACCGATTTTGCCAAAGTTAGCAAGTCGAGATTTAATGCTCAATGAAACAAGCTCTAAAAAAAGTAGAAATACAGAATTACAAGTTCTCTTAGGTGGGGCAAAAGTGAATGTAGAAGCGGCTTTAGGGGATGCGGAACTCACTCTTGGTGATGTGTTAGATTTAAAAATTGGTGATATTGTAAGACTTTCAAGTGCTGCAAATGATATTGTAACACTTTGTGTGGATGGAAAAGATAGATTTAAGGGACAAATAGGCTTAAGACGATTTAGAAAATCCATACAAATCACTGAAATTATTTATACAGAAAAAGATGCTGTGAAGAAAGCACTTGAGAATCTTGAGTATTTAAGACACGAAAAAATATCAGGTGTGAAAGATATGATAGATGAAGAATTAGAAGTTACATATGACGATGATGAGGAATAAATAGATGAGTGGATTTATAAAATTATTTGAAAATGAAACTATTGGCACAATAGAGGCTCTTGTTGGTGAAGCACCCTCTCTTGAACTTAAAGAAGAGCAAAACCTAAGTATTATTTCCAATATTATTCCCCCAATCGTATTGGTAAAAATAGGTGTATCTGGTGATGTAAATGCAACAATTATGGTGGCTTTTCCACCTAATCTCTCCACATCCCTTTCGGATATGATGATGGGTGAAGAACCTAGTGATAGAGAAGATGTTTCAGATGATGATTTAGATGCTACAAAAGAGATAGTATCCAATATATTTGGAGCAATTTCAAATAGTCTTTCTGCTCAAAAAGAGATGCCAGTTATGTCTTTTTCTGTTGATAATATAGAATTTAAAAATGATGAAGCAGAAGTAAGCCTCGAAGAATATACAAAAATGTATGTTTACAAATTTAATTTGGGTAATTTGACTTCATCTCTTATGTTTATTATGGATGAAAAACTTCATAATGCTCTTTTTGCTCCTGCATCTAAGGCTAGTTCGACACCTGAGTTAGGAATTTTTCATGAAGACATCTCTTCAAATGTAAATTTGAGTAGTACGGAGATGAATAATATTTCTCTGATTATGGATGTCAAACTTCCTGTAAGAGTGAGAATTGGTAAAAAAAGAATGTTACTTAAAGATGTTTTAAACATGGATATAGGTTCGGTAATTGAGTTGAATCAACTTGCAAACGACCCTTTGGAAATTTTGGTTGATAATCATGTGATTGCACTCGGAGAAGTTGTTATTGTAGATGGGAATTTTGGTGTTCAGATTACATCTATAGGAACAAAACGAGAACGTTTGAATCAGTTAAAGGCATAAATAGAATGCATGATAGAAGAAATGAATTAGCGAAACGGTATGTTAAAGATATTAAATCAGCGGATGTTTGGAGTGTATTTAGAATTATCGCAGATTTTGTGAAAGGTTTTGATGATTTAGGTGATTTAGGACCATCGGTAACAATTTTTGGAAGTGCAAGAGTAAAAGAGGATAATATTTATTATCAAAAGGCTCAAAAACTTTCTTTGATGTTAGCAAACAAAGGTTTTAATATTATTACCGGCGGTGGACCTGGAATAATGGAAGCAGCAAATAGAGGTGCAAAAGAGTGTGTTGATGTTGAATCTATAGGTCTTAATGTTGACCTTCCTTTTGAACAGATTGCGAATAAATATACAACAAAAGAGTTGTCTTTTGATTATTTTTTTTCACGTAAAGTGATGCTTGTAAAATATTCTATTGCTTATGTCATTTTTCCAGGTGGCTTTGGAACTTTAGATGAATTTTTTGAGGCACTGACCTTAGTTCAAACAAGGAAAGTGACTGGTGTTAAAATTTTTGTCGTTGGGGTTGATTACTATAAGCCACTTATAGATTTCTTAGAAAGCAGATTAGAAATATATGGAATGATAGATAAAGATGATTTACATCTTATTCGATTGACAGATGATTTAGAGTGTGTGGCAAATGAAGTTGAAGCTTCACTTTTAACACAAATTGAAATGCTTGAAGAAGTAGGTTTAGAAAATACAAAATATTATAAATCTTTGTCTGATTTTAAAGACGAACAAAAAAATAAGTAATTAAAATAGATGAAAAAACTAAAAGTTTTAATTGGAATGAGTGGTGGAGTTGATTCAACTATTTCAGCCCTTCTCTTAAAAGAGGAAGGGTATGAAGTAGAAGGTGTATATATGAAACTTCATTCAAAACTTGGATACCATGAAATTCACCAAGCCAGAGCACAAAAAGCAGCAGATTTCGTAGGTGTAAAACTTCATGTTTTAGATTTGCAAGAGATATTTAATGAAAAAGTTTTTAAGCCTTTTATAGATACTTATGCTGAGGGAAAAACACCAAATCCTTGTGCTTTATGTAATAGAAATTTAAAATTTGGTGAAATGGTGAAGTTTGCTGATAGTGTTGGTGCAGATTATATAGCAACAGGTCACTATATAAAAACAGATGGAAAATATTTTTATGAAGCTGATGATGTAACTAAAGATCAAAGCTATTTTTTGTTTTATGTAAAAAAAGATATTTTAGGAAGATTGCTATTTCCTCTTGGTGGCAAAAAAAAGAGTGATATTAAAGAGATGGCTTCTTCAATTGAAGGATTAGAAAGCTTTGCTACGCAAGGAGAATCTACTGAGATATGCTTTGTAGAGACAACTTATACAGATTTACTTAAAGATTATGTGAATGTAGACAATACAGGTGAAGTATTAGATATCTATGGCAATGTAGTTGGAGAACATAAGGGCTATATGCATTACACCATAGGCAAAAGAAAAGGATTCAGTGTAAGGGGTGCACATGATCCACATTATGTACTGAGCATAGATGCACAAAAAAATCAAATTGTTGTAGGAAAAAAAGAGGAACTGGCATGTGGAAGTGTTTTACTTGATAATCTTAATATGTTTAATGATTTGCAAGAGTTTAATGCAACAGTTAAATTAAGATATCGAACACATGCAGTGCAATGCCATGTAAAAATAGTCGAAGATGAAGCATTTGTTACATTAGACGAGAGTGTTTTTGGTGTAGCTGTAGGTCAAGCAGCTGTTTTTTATGACGATAATAAGCTTCTTGGTGGTGGATGGATAGTAAAAACGAATCTTTAAAAAATCAGAAAGAGAAGAGTAATTAACAATTTTCGAAACTCTCTCAGCATTTAAGAAACTTCTAAGCGTACACTCTCTATAATTCCCCTCCACAAACACAGGGACCTAAAGTTTAGGCCAAGAGGGACTTCGAGAGAGGGACATCGAGAGGGTTTGAGATCATTGAAAACTAAGCAAGTGAATAGACTTAATAATAACAGATTAAGTTGAAGTTACTTAGAAATAATAACAACAACCGTCTATTCTATTTGGTCTCTATTAATTTAGAGATACCCAATAGTATAGATACTATACAATAAAAAAGTCCACTCACTATTTATAGAGAGTGGCAAAAGCCAATGAATTTTAATTCTTGGGCAAAGATCAGTAATTTCACAGCAATGTGATCTTTACATAATTAATTATGGAGAGTTTGATCCTGGCTCAGAGTGAACGCTGGCGGCGTGCTTAACACATGCAAGTCGAACGATGAAGTCCTTCGGGATGGATTAGTGGCGCACGGGTGAGTAAACTATA
>JAABQD010000026.1 GCA_011391635.1 Sulfurimonas sp.
GTACAGTCTGTAAAATTCCTAAAGTTTCTAATTCTTTTAGATGTCTTGATGCTGTTTGCCTCGCAATCCCCAAATTACTTACCAAAAAATCTATCTTTGTATAGGGGTGCATAAAAAGAGCCTCAACAAGGTCTTTACTGTAAATCTTAGGCAATTTTTCTTTCACTTCATTTGAAGTTTTTTCCATCAAAGCGTAAATATTTTCTATAAGTTCTATCGTCTCAAGCGAAGTTTGTTCCACACCGTCTAGCATGTACAAAATCCACTCTTCCATGCTCTCTTTCGTTCTTACTTCTTGCAACAATCTATAATAATCACTCTTATTTTTGATGATATAACGGCTGAGATACAAAATAGGAATATCCAGCAACTCTTTCAAAATAAGGTACAAAATGTTAATAATTCTTCCCGTTCTCCCGTTGCCGTCATAAAAAGGGTGGATACTCTCAAACTGATAATGAATGATAGCCATGTTCACAAGCGGGTCATTTTCACTAGGCTCATTTATAAACTTTTCAAGATTATCTAAAAGATTTTGAATCGTCTCATACTCTTGAGGCGGAGTAAAAATCACCTCTCCCGTTTGTGCATTTTTGAGATTTGTACCGCTCTGTTTTCTCACACCAGCGTTGTTTTGCTCCAGCTCTTCTTGCATTGCAACGATATATTTTTTGAGTAGGAGTTTGTTTTCTTTTACCAAATCAAACCCCATCAGAAGTGCTTTAGAGTAATGATGCACTTCTTTTGCTTCATTGGAGACATTCGACATATCCACACTCGCAAGGTAAAGTTCATCATGTGTAGTGATAATATTTTCAATAGCACTACTATCCTTCGCCTCTTGCAAAACCAAAGAGTTTATCAAAATAGCTTGATTAGGAATAATCTTAGCAACACCATTCAACCGAGCCAAAGCCCTGTTTGCGGAGATAGTTTTTTTTAAAACTTTTGTTGTTTCTATGGTTTGTGTGAGGGGTAATAAGTTTGGAATAAATGGAAGCATTCTTTTACCTATAAACTTTGTTTTATAATATCTTTTGCTTTATAAAAGCTATTACCTGTTTGAGCAGCATGTTTTTTCTTTTTTCTTAGTAGTTCTAAATAATCTATTTTATTCTCTAAAACAGAAACTAAATCTTCTCCATCCATTAAAATTATATTTTTTTGATTAGCTTTTGTAATTGCTGTTTCTGTAAAACTACTATGTGATATGAATAATCCAAGAGTATTTTCTAATTTGGTATTTATTTTGTCAATAAATGTGCCTATAGGAATATGGCCAATAAGTGGAGTATGCCATTTAGCTTCAATAATATATTCTGTATTATCAAGTGAAAATGCACCATCTATTTGTTCGCCAGTAATTTTATATGAGGCTCTTGGGTCTAAATCAAAAAGTTCGTTCAAATCTCTTAAAATTTCCTCAAATTTATATCCTCTAGGGATAGGTGCTAATGAGTAAGAGCTAAAAAATATTTGTTTTAATTCTTCAAGTTTATCATTAAAATATTTTTTTGATTGTATTTCTTCAAGGTATTTTTGTTTTGCTTCTTCTTTTTTCTTTTTTTCTATTACAACATCATGATGTAATTTATAAATTTCTTTTAGTTGATTAATTTTTTCTTTGGCTATTTTTATAGCCGACTCAGGGTCTGCTGCTTTTTTTAACTCAGTAAAATCATTTTTAGATGATAAATCACATATTAGATAAATTAAATCATCATTACAATTATTTTTAACTAAATAGTCAATAAATATTGATACAGTTTCTCTTTTGTGAATATCTTTCCAGTTAATTCTAGACAGGATTATGTCACCGTTGCTAACTGAAAATCTTAAATAGTCAATTAAACTATTTTTATACCAAAATGATGTACTTAAAGCATCTTTTAAAAGTATGATTGCATTTGCAGAAATTCTTTTTTGCATCAAATATCCATAATTATATTTAGTTCTATTATATCTTTTTAAAATTAAATTCTAAATTTATGTAAATAAATCCTTAAAGATGAATATTTCCACATACCACTATCACTCTTTTCCTAAAATCCTATTCATCTTTCCATCAAAATCGGACTCTATTTTCTGTGTTTTGTTGGAGTTATCATACTCTTCATTGGCTTTTTTTTCGGCTTTGTATTTTGATTTTTTTGTGTTTTGATTTTATTTTTGGCATGTGGAAATTTCCACATGCCAAGATTAGATGGACTTAAAAAATTGATTGATTCTTTTTCATAACTCTCTTGAATTTTTCAAGGGAGCTTTAACTTCTAAAAATGACCCTATTTCTTCCGCCACCTTTTGCGTCGTAGAGGGCAATATCTGCTTTTTTTAGGAGTGCATCGAGGTTTTTTGTCTCTGCTTTTGCTTTTGCGATACCTATGCTGATAGTACACTGTATCAAAGTTTCACGCCCTACTCCAATCCTCAAGTTATCCACAGATTTTCGGATGGATTCAAGGTGTTCACTGATACTCATATTTGGTTCTAAATAACATACAATAGCAAACTCCTCTCCACCTAATCTTCCGAAAATAGACTCCGCACTCAAAGCTTTGCTAATCGTTTTTGTGACCTGTTTAATCACTTCATCGCCTGTTGGATGCCCATAAGTATCATTGATGGCTTTAAATTTATCTATATCTATCATGACTGCATAGAGATTTTCTCTGCTTTGTTCAAATCTTTTTTCAGATAGTTCAAAAAATTTGCGTCTGTTATAGATACCTGTCATCTGATCATACGAAGCAATGATTTCGAGGTGCTCTATCAAAAACTTGAGATTGAGCTGTGTTTTGACTCTTGCACTGAGTTCTCGCGGTTTAAACGGTTTCGTCACATAATCGATTCCGCCTACTTCATACGCTCTTTCTATACTATCTTCATCTGTTTTGGCTGTAATAAAAATGATTGGAATATCTTTTGTTTTTTCACTCTCTTTTAATATTTCACACACTTTATAGCCATCCATATCAGGCATCATAATATCGAGTAAAATCAAATCTAGTATCTCTTCATTGGCTATTTCCAAGGCACTTTCACCATTTAAAGCCACTGTCACATCATAATCATCACTGAGCAATTCAAGCAAGATATCTATATTTGTTTCTGTATCATCTACAACCAAAATTGTAGGTTTTTTATCTTTCATACTCGTGCCTTTAATATATTTGAAGCTTTTTTAAATTCATACTTTTGTACAAATTGTTCTAAATCTCTATACAGAGTGTAATCCTCTCGTGTAAGTTGATATTTGCCTATCTCTTGCATGATATTTAAAGACTCTTTTGGTCGTGCCTTCATTATAAAAAACTCAAGATTTTTAAACAACTCTTCTCTTTTGGCATGTGGAAGTTCTGGTCTATTTTCTTTTTCTTCATGTTGTAAAGGGGAGACTACATTTTGGCTCAGTTCATCCAGCACATTTGTGAGTTCCACATGCCAAGATTCGAGAAGATTTCTATCTTGTGTCTCTTCGAGCTCTTTTGAGATTTCATGCAGGGCTGTTGCTCCCAAAGTCGCACTCAGACCTTTGATTGTATGGATAGTTCTATAAAGCTCCTCATTACTGAGCGTTGTTATCTCTATATGTTGATAATTATGAAAAAAATCATTCAATATTTTAAGATAGAGCTTTTTATTTCCCAAGAGATTTTTTAGAGCTTTTGTAGATTCAAGTCTCTTAAATTCTGGGATTATTATCTTCTCTTGCTCTTTCTTGGCATGTGGAAGTTCTTTTGTATCTTCTCTTGTTTTAGAGAGGTATTTGAGAAGTGTTTCATAGAGTTTTTCTACATTGATTGGTTTATTGAGATGTTCATTCATTCCACATGCCAATGTTTTTTCAATATCCTCTTGCATCGCATTTGCTGTGAGTGCTATGATTGGAAGAGTTGCACTCATGGTACGAATGATTTTTGTCGCTTCATATCCATCCATGATTGGCATCTGAATATCCATCAAAACAAGCTCGTAACGCTCTGTTTTTACTTTTTCTACTGCTTCTAAACCATTATGAGCAATATCGATAACAATCCCGCTCTCCTCTAGCACTCCCAAAATTATCTCTTGATTGATGAGATTATCTTCACACAACAGAAGTTTACTTCCCTTCAAAGAGGAGATACTATTTTGCACATGCCACTCTTTTTTATTTCCATAATAATTTTCTTTGATTTCCCCAAAAAAGATTCCGCTCAAAATGTCGTTTAATATAGAAGGATTGATAGGCTTTTGCAAAAATATATCTATACCTACATCTTTTGCAAGATTGACGATTGACTCTTGTCTAAAACTACTCACCATAACCACAGCAGGAGGGAGATTCGTAGAACAAGAACTTTTTTTGCCACAATCGACACACATCTGATTTATCAGTCTTGTCGCTTCTATGCCATCGAGCTGTGGCATATTCCAATCCATCAAAATTAAATCGTATGCACCTTCACACTCATGGGCTTTTTGTATTGCTTCTTTCGCATCGTAGGCATGTTCCACTTTCATACCAAAGCTATCCAACATGTTTGTTAAAATGTCATGCCATGTCTCATTATCATCAACTATGAGCACTTTTTTATCTCTAAATTGTTGATAAGATTTTCTACTCTCAATCTCTTGGAGTTCTATCTCATACATAAAACTACTTCCAACTCCAACTTCACTCTCTACCCAGATTTTTCCACTCATAAGCTCAACCAACTGCTTTGAGATACTCAGACCCAAACCTGTTCCGCCATATTTTCTCGTGGTACTTCCATCCGCTTGTGAGAATGATTCAAAAAGTTTTGACTGTTGCTCTTTGCTTAGTCCTATACCCGTATCTCTTACCTCAAATCTGAATCTATTCTCTGCTACTTTACTTATATAGATTCCCACATCCCCTTGAGAGGTAAATTTCACAGCATTACTCATCAAATTTGTAAGTATTTGAGAAATTCGCAAACTATCTCCATAAAAATTTTTACCCGTATCTGTCCCATAACCTACAATGAGTTCTAAATTTTTCTCATGTGCTTTAAACTCTACAAGGGCTATGACACTGTCTATCACTTTAAACAGATCAAATTCAACTTTTTCGAGTGTGAGTTTTCCAGCTTCTATCTTTGAAAAGTCCAAGATATCATTGATAATATTGAGGAGAGATTTTGCTGAGTCATCTATCTTTTGAATAAAATTTCTCTGTTTATCAGATAAATCACTCAGGAGTGCTAAATGGCTCATTCCAATGATTCCATTCATCGGTGTGCGTATCTCATGAGACATATTTGCCAAAAATTCTGATTTTAATTTTGTGGACTCTTCTGCTTTTTGTTTTGCTTCAATGAGATTTTGTTCTAACTCTTTTTGTTTTGTAATATCTTTTGAGCTTACAAGCACTCTTTTCTTATCATTCATAAGAGCTAAAGACATATTTGCCATAAGATGGCTTCCATCTTTTTTTATACATCTTTTTTCAAAATTTGTAACAAATCCCTTTAAAATAACCTCTTCTATCACTTTTTTACTTTTTGGCTTATCTGCATCTACACTTAACTTGAGACAACTTGTTCTTAAAAGTTCATCATACGAATAGCCTGTCATATCCGCATACGCTTGATTTGCATCTAAAAAAGCAGTCGTTTCTAAGTCTAAAAGAGCAATTCCATCTTTTGATGTTTTATAGATAGCTTCAAATGTCTCTTTTTGTTCATTCAGCTCTTTGGTTCTTTTTAAAATATTTTCTTCAAGCCCTCTTTTTTCATCATGCCAAGCTTTATAAAAAATAATATTATTGACTGTATTGGAAAACTGACTTATAAAATTTCCAAGAGCAAGGATAACCATATCATCCACACCAATTCTTGAGAACTCTTCTCTATTTGTAAAATCATTTCCAACGACCATAAGACCAAACGGTACAGTAACATCACCACCAAAAAGCTCAAAATAAGCTTCGCTTAAAAAAAGAGATTTGACTAATTTTGCAACTATATCATTAGGATTTTGCTCCGTATGAATGATAGGCTGAGCTTTTATTCTGAGGTAGTCAATCACTTCTCCTGAGAGGAGAAGATTGATTATGGTGAGTATTTTTTGCTCTAGGGGATTATCATATCCTATGGATTTTACTATCTTAAACCAGCCATTTTTGTCATCATGCTCAAAAATAAGACACTTTTGAAACTCTAACTCATTTTGCACAAAATGAATTGCAGTTTCATAAAGTTCTTCTATCTCAAGAGTTTCATTGAAACTTTTACCTATCTCATAAAGTCTTTGGTAAATTTTTGTCTGCTTCTTATTTTGACCTTGAAGCTTTTGGAGTGATAGTTGCGTTAGAGTCGTGTTATCCATACTTTGCCCAACTTTAGAGATAAACTTCTACTTCCAAAAAATCGTCTCCGCATGAAATTCCCTTCGTCATTCTTGTTTTATATCCTACTTTGGCTCTTCGCATCTCTCTAAATCCCTCTTCGGTCTCTATTCTTTGCCCATTGACTATATCTGTATTATAAACGAGTTGCATCAAACCTGTAAATCCACCGCTATTTGCCCAGTGGATAGGATAATCATTGTGTCCATACATGCGTACATAACTCAAATCTTCGAAATCATTATAGTTTCTAAAAACAGCTTTTTGCTCACTGAGTTCTACTGCTGTGTGGTAGCCCCAACCCATTGTATTGGCAAGAGCTGCGAGGCCTTTTATCCAATCCTCTTTTGTTTTTAAATAGGGTTTGACAGCACCTTCCCACTCAGGGGAATTCATAATTCCGCCGTAAGTAAAAAATCCACATGCGTGACCTGATTCCATCAAAAGCTCACCCGCGAGTGTCACACCATATTCCCCTGCTACTTCTGCCATAGCACGAGCAAATTCAAACTGTAATCTGTTGACATAATCGCTTTGATTTCTTGCAAGATAGACACCAAATGCGGGTATAAAGCCCTCTTCATTCCCGACCATTGTTGCATGAGCACCTAAAAATGTGTTTGTAATAATCTCTTCAAACTCCCAATTGAGTGGTACTTTTGGTACATTCTTAAAAACTGTTGGCTCTTTTTTAGGATAAATTGCGAAATTAGCTCTGCCAGTTTTAATGACAAAACTATTAAACGCATCTCCACATGCCATACATGAAGTCTGCTGGGCATAAATATTTTGCAACTCTTTTTTATAGATAACGGCATAAGCAGCAGCTAAAAATCCTGTTGTATAGTAATCCACTGGTTTTTGACTCATGCCATATTTTATCATCCAAGTTTTAGAATAGAATGATTTTGTAGTTTGGAGTTGTACTCCATCTTCATTCATATCTTTGAGGTCTATTAGCCCATAACCAAAAACTTTATAAATATCCTGAGCCATCTCTTTGGACTCTTCCACACTTAAACCAACGCATAGATTACTTAATTGATGATAAACAGCATCCGCAGCACTCCCTATGAGAAAAAGTTTTGAGTCAATATAATCAGCGTCCAAAATGGTTCTTTGTAGATTTGTTAAGTAGTGGTGACAATGAAAGACCATAGCTTCCCCGCCAATTTCTAAGTAATTATGCTCTTTATCAAATTCATACTGATTTATGTCAAACATGTGAATCTCCTACTCTTGATAAGAACTGCCAATGAGTTCTTCTGCCATATTTTTAACAATATCATAAAGTTCTGAAGGAACCGAAATAATGTGAGCAGTTTGAATTGCATCCATCGTAATAGTACAATGAGCTTTTAAAAATTGAGGTAAGGTTTTCACTAAAATCCTATCGACTATTTTAGATTCACCATTTTTTATTGCCCATGTAAATAGAGGTTTAATATTTTTCGTTTGTTGCACTATAACTCCTAAAATTTGTGTAAAAAAATTATACTCAAATGGAGTCTCAAAATAGTCTTATTTTTCTAAACTTTCTTCTTTCATAACAAGAAGCTTTTTTGCATCCTCAAATTTATATTTATTCACGAGGTCTTTTACTTCGAAATAGAGTGTTGCATCACTTTCACTCAATTGGTACGCACCCACTTCTTGCAAAATATCTTGACAATCTAGTGGTCGTTGTACTTGAAGTGCTTCTAAGAATCGCTTATAAAGCTCCTCTCTTTTGGCATGTGGAAGTTCTGGTTTATTCTCTTTGTTTTGTTCTTCTTGCTGATATGAAACTATCTTCTCACTCAGTTCATTTAGCACTTTTATAAGTTCCACATGCCAAGATTCCAAAAGATTTCTATCTTGTGTGTCATTAAGTTCTTTTGAAACTTCATACAGTGCCATTGCTCCTATACTTGCACTCAAACCTTTTATCGTATGGATGGTTCTATAAAACTCTTCATTGCTGAGTGTTTCTACATCAATATCTTTATAGGTATCAAAAAAGTTATTTAAGATTTTCAGATAGAGTTTTTTATTTCCCAGAAGCTGATGGAGGGCTTTGGTTGTATTAAGTGTTTTAAACTCTGGGATAGTGATATCATCATAAATTTCTGCCCTCTTGGCATGTGGAAGTTCTTTTGTATCCTCTCTTTTTTTAGAGAGGTATTTGAGAAGTGTTTCATAAAGTTTTTCTACATCGATTGGTTTATTGAGATGTTCATTCATTCCACATGCCAATGTTTTTTGAAAATCCTCTTTCATCGCATTTGCTGTGAGTGCGACAATAGGAATATCCTTATCTATCTCTCTTATCTGTTTTGTCGCTTCATATCCATCCATGATTGGCATCTGAATATCCATTAGGATAAGTTCATAACTCTTTGTTTTTACTTTTTCTACTGCTTCTGCTCCATTATTTGCAATATCGATGATGATACCGCTCTCTTCTAAGAGTCCTAGAATAATCTCTTGGTTTGTACTATTATCTTCGGTTAAAAGTATTTTGCTTCCTCTTAGTGAGATAACTTTTTCTTTTATTTTCACTTCACTTACTTCTGGCTGGAGTTTCTCTTTGTTGCCGTAAGGTAATTTTATTTCAAAAATAAATTCACTTCCCACTTCCAGTTCGCTCTCTACCCAAATTTTGCCATCCATCAATTCTACTAATTCTCGAGAGATACTTAGACCCAAACCAGTTCCACCATGCTTTCTTGTTGTACTTACATCTGCTTGACTAAATGCTTCAAATAGACTCTCTTGAGCAGATTCACTCATCCCGATTCCTGTATCTCTCACGCAAAATCGAACAATATTATTTGGCATATTTTTTATAACAAGTTCAACTTTGCCAGAAGCTGTAAATTTTATTGCATTATTTAAAAGATTAATCAATATTTGTTCAATTCGAAGTGAATCTCCATAAAAAATAGAGTTTTCACAGCTATTTTTAAAACTTAATTCTAAATTTTTTTCATTCGCCTTGAGTTCAACAATATTTTTTACATTACTCACTAGTTCATTCATATCAAAATCGATATTTTCCAGTTCGAGTTTTCCAGCTTCTATTTTGGAGAAGTCTAAAATATCATTGATAATATTTAAAAGATTATCAGATGCAGATTTGATTTTATCTATGTAGTTGCGTTGTTGTGCATTTAAAGAGGTCTGTTTTGCGAGATGTGTCATGCCGATAATCGCATTCATAGGTGTGCGTATCTCATGCGACATATTCGCCAAAAAGCTTGATTTAAATTTTGTGGACTCTTCTGCTTTGGATTTTTGAATTTCTAACTCATTTAAAGATTTTTGTAATTCTAATTTTGTAATTTGAAGGTTTTGATTTGTAGCTGAAACTTGTCTATTTTTGATAGCAAGGGCAGCGTGTGACTTCATCATAGCACCTTGAATCTCTTTTTGGTCAGTTATATCTACTAAAATAGAGTATTTCACATTTCTACCATCGGGCCAACTCATAAGTTCATCATACGATTTTATCCACTTATCATCTATTTCATCAAAAAATTCGCAAGTATATTTTTCTTGTTTTGTTCTCTCTTGTTTTCTCTCTTGAAGCTTAAAAACACTACACCAACTACAAATCTCCTCTTGTCCAAAAACCTTTCCCCAGCAGTGTATCTCTTGGGGTGCACACATATTTTCTCGCATCAGCTTATTTGCATATACAACTTCATAGGTATCGATATCAACAGCATACGCACCAAATGGAATTACATCCAAGAGTGCTTCAAAGAGTTTGTTTTCTAGCATGATGCAATCCTAAAATTTACTTTATTTCTCCCTGTATCTTTTGCACTGTACAACTCTTTATCTGCTTTTTCAAGCGTCATATCGAGTGTTTCATTTTCATTTTTTTGAACTAAACCTATACTAACTGTAAAACTTATCTCTTGATTATTGTGATTTATGATTATTTTTTCTGTCTCTTCTCTTATTTTTTGTAGTTTTTGTACAATGTCATCACTACAAGAAGCTTGGGAAATAAGAGCAAACTCTTCGCCACCTAATCTTCCAAATATATCCTCTTCCCACAAATGCTTCTCAACTGCTTTTGTAAAAGCTTGAAGAGCTAAATCACCTACTTTATGACTATAAGTATCATTGAGCAATTTAAACTTATCAAGGTCAAACATAGCGACAAAAATAAATTCATCCTCTTTTAAGATTTTTGCAAAAATCTCTTCACCTAGATTGAAAAAATTGCCTCGATTGTTTACCGCAGTTAAAAAATCTTTTTTTGCCATAAACTCTAGTTTTTCATTTGCCTCTTTTAGTTTTTGACTTTGCATGGCGAGTTTTGTATGCGTTGTTATCATCGCAGCTTGTATCTCTTTTTGCTCTGTAATATCAACAGTTATGGAATACTTAACCGTTCTTCCATCAGGCCACCTCACAAGTTCATCATAAATTTGAAGCCAACTATCTGTCACTTCATCAAAAAAATTATTTACTAGCTTTTCACTTTTATAAACAGCCTCTCTTTTTTTGAGCTCTTCAACTGTACACCAACTACAAACTTCTTCTTGTCCAAAAATTTTCTTCCAACAGTTCTTGTCTCGTGGAGCATACATGTTTTCACTCATAAGCCTATTTGCATAAACAACTTCATAAGTATCCACATCCACAGCATACGCTGCAAATGGAATAACATCGAGTAGAGCTTCAAAAAGCTTATTTTCTTGCATCATATATTCCTATAAATCATCATCTGAGAGTTCTAAGTCATCTTCATCTTCATTACATGCATATTTTAAAAAAACTTCACCAATTATTTCTGCTAATTTTTCATCTGTAATAGGTTTCAATATATATCCAACTGCACCTGCTTTAATTGAATCAATTACCATATCTTCTTGACCGTGAGAAGTTACCATGATAATTTTTGCATTTTTGTCCATTTCTATGATGTGTTTTACCGCAGTGATACCATCCATATCAGGCATAGTGATATCCATAGTTACTAAATCCGGTTTTGCTCCTTCATAAATCTCTATAGCTTCTCGTCCTGTTTTTGCCTGTCCAACAACTTCATGACCCAATTTTTCTACAATAGTTGTTATCTTTTTTCTTATTATCAGAGAATCATCTACTATTAAAATTTTTAACATATTTTTTCCTATTTATAAATTATGGTAACACTTTATTTGCGATAACAGCACTAATACTGAGTTCGCCATAGCGTGTTTTAATATTTGCAGTAAGTATCTTGGAATTTTTATTTTTCTTAATACTTGAAGCATCACTGATGCTGATTGGAGGAGTGATAGTTACCCCTTTACCCCTTTTTGGAAATGTTGGAATGGCTAAACCAATGATTGTATTGAGTACTTCACCTGTTACACTCTCTGTAATCTCTTCCTTTTCCTCTGGAGCGACATCTTCGCCTTCCATAAAAACCTCTATGATTTTATCTAACATAGGAGTATCAAAACTAATGACAACCATCATATTAAGTTCACCACCAACACCTATCATCGCTGTATGAGATTTTAAGTTTAAATCAACGCTCTTCTCATTTTGAGTAATATCATCTATTTCAATACCCATATCTTCTGTAAAAAAAAGTTTTGATTGAAGAATTAACGAATCTAATATCATCTATTTTCCTTTATTTTATAATGGCAGTACAAACATGAATGTCGTACCAACATTTTTTTCACTTTTAATGTCAACTGTACCACCAAGCTTATCCAATTCAGCTTTAACCACACTCATTCCAACTCCACGACCTGAGATGTCTGTAACGACTGCTTTTGTAGTAAATTCATTTTCAAATATAAAATTATAAAACTCTTCATGCGTCAAGTTTGTTGTGTCTATATCCTGTGATTGTAGTTTTTCTTTGATTTTCTCTACATCAATTCCAATTCCATCATCTGAAATTATAATTTTAAGACTATTTTCAACTTGCTCAAACTTACATACAATTGTTCCTTTTTCATCTTTTTCAAGTTCGAGTCTTTCCTCTGGTAACTCTATACCATGGTCAATGCTATTTCTAAAAACATGCATAAGTGACTTTATAAATGGTTTAATTTTCTCTGGAGCCACAAGATTGACATCTCCATCAATACCCAGTTCATAAATCTCTTTTTCAAACCTTGTTGCTAATTGAGAAACAAGAGCAATATAAGGTTTTAACAAGGCATATAATTTAGTGCCTGAGAGCGTTTGAACCTGAGTAAGTATATCTTGACACTCTATCGAAGCCATCCCTTTTTGACTAAAAACTTTTGCTATTTTTTCCTGTAAGCTTTGAATATTGGATAAATCTATTTTTACAAAATTATGCGAATCTAAAAACTCTACACCTAAAACATCTTTTACAAGAGTTAGAGATGCTTCAAAACTTGTGCGTAAATCAGTTGAGTTCAAAAGTTCTCTTAATCTATCGCTATTTTGTTCATTTTCTTTGGATAATTCTGCTATTTCACTCTCGATATTATGTAAAACTTGCACGACATCTTCCATATAAAGTTGCGAGAAGGCACCTTTGAAGGTATGAATGGCTCTATAAATATCACTTAAATTTTCTTGTATAGATTTTTTATCATTGATGAGTGTATCGAGTGAATTTATAAATTTTAAATACTCATCTTTGGTATCGTAAAAAATTTGTGTTTCACTCACGATTGAAACTATCATTTTAAAAACTTCTTGTTCTTTTTTAATCTTATTTTCAAGTCTCTTTTGTGAGCTTACATTTGTAAGAATTAACATAAAATTTCCATCTTCTAAAATCTTATATTCTAACTTAATAGCTCTTTTGTTTAAAATGATAACAGCTGGTAGAAGCGATAAATAAGCGTTTCTTTTTATCTCCATAGATTCATTTTGTGCATCAAGGAGTGTACTTTTAAAAAATTCTTGTTTTATTTTATCTTGAAACAGGAGTGTTGCTACATCTTCTGAAGCGATATTTTCGCCCAAGAGTTTTATACACTCTCTTGAATACTCATCATCAATTTTAAAATTTTTATCGAAAGTCAAAAATCCTTGCCCAGCGTTGTCAAGTAAAATAGATATTTTTTGTTGTCTTTCTTGAATATTATTCAAAGAATCTACTAATGTTTCAGTTTTATCTTTGATAATTTGTTGCAGTTTTGTTATAACATTTATATAGATAAAATAGAATAAAGATGTTAATACAATTGTAATTAATATACTTATAAGAATCGCACTATTTTGTTCTACCATCAACTCTTCAGTAGGAGTCAATATTCCATAAGTCATTTTGTTAGATGTTTGTATAAATAAGACTTGAAATTGTTTGTTACCTACATTAACTGTTCTCTCTTTTTTATCATTTACGATAGATTTCAATACAGCATCATCACTGAACTTTTGCATTATACTCGTTGGATTTATTGTATTTAAAAGGACTAATGAACTTTCATTGTCTATCAAAAATGAGTGTGTTTGGATTGTGGGTCTTGATTCTTCAATATATTTTAGCATATCATTCAATCCCCAATCCACAGTAGATATTCCAATGATATTTTTATTTTTGTCATACATAAAAGCATCTACAGTTATCATAAGTGCACCAGAACCTGCACCATCTTTATATGGAGCGGACCAATAATATAATTTATCTCTTTTTATCGTTCTGTTATGATTTTTTGGCAAAGCCATCTCATACCAATCCCATCCATGATAGTTATATTCAGCCGTCGATAAGTCCCAAGTAAACTTAACCTCATTTTTTTCTCTAAAAACATAAGGACCATAATATTTTTCATTCTTTAAAATAGAATGAGGCTCAAACCAAATTCCACCACCCATGGCATCGCTAAAGGTTAAGAAGCTCTTCACTAAATAAGTTGAAAATATCTTATCTAGCTCCTCTTTTGTAAATTTATCTGAAATAACATGCATCATTGAACCAAAGTCTGCTAACTCTGTTGTTTTTTGCTCTAAAGATGCAGTAAGGCTTTCTATTGATTTTGCATTAAACTCTATTTTTGTTTTTATTTCTTTGAGTTTTGTATCATAAATAGAACTACTAAAATAATAGACACCCAAGAATACAATTAAAATAGATAGAGCCAAAAGTACCAAAAATACAAAAAAATTCTTCAATGTAAATTTTTTTATTCTACTCATTTTTTTATTACCTTTTTCTATGAATTTGCATAAAAACCTACAAATTTAAACTGATGTTTCTAAAACAATTAAATTATTTGTTTAGTTTTAAGAGGAACTTATTATATAACTATGTTCCTAAATTAATTATTGCTTGAGACTCAATTGAGACTTATTGTAAAATAATAGGAGCAAAAATGAAAAAAATTATTTTATTTTTCGTTGTGATTACTTTCTCGTATAGCGGATGGAAAAAAGTTTGATTGTATAAAAATAGTTAAATATCAATTCTAAAACTTCAACAGTAATTGTATCCCCCAAAAAAGGGATACAAAAAGATTTAGCTATTTTCAGCCATATCTTGAAGTTTTGCTTTGTATGCTTCGAGGTTAAAATCTTTTATACGAGCTACGCCATCTTCTACTGCTGCTTGTGCAACTGCTGAAGATACCCATACCATAAGACGCTTATCAAACGGAGAAGGGATAACATAATCTTTTCCATAACTCATATCAGTACGATTGTGTGCTGCTTGTACATAATCTGGTGTCGGCTCTTTTGCAAGTGCAGCCAATGCACGAGATGCTGCCATTTTCATATTTTCAGTGATTTTTGTTGCACGAACATCAAGTGCACCACGGAAGATAAATGGGAAACCTAAAACATTATTTACTTGGTTTGCGAAATCGCTTCTTCCTGTTCCAATGATTAAGTCATCACGAACAGCTTTTGCTAAATCAGGCATAATTTCAGGTGTTGGATTCGCACATGCAAAAATAATTGGATTCATTGCCATTGAACGAACCATATCTTGAGTAATTTGCTCAGGACCAGAGAGGCCCAAAATCATATCTGCATTTTTAGCTGCATCTTCTGGTGTACGATCAGATGTTTCAAATGCGAATGCAGCTTTTTGTTTATTCAAATCAGTGCGTCCAGAGTGAATTACCCCTTTTGAATCCAACATCGTAATATTTCTTACACCCAACGCTTTGTACATATTCGCACATGCGATACCACTAGCCCCTGCACCGATAACTACAACTTTAAGGTCTTCTGCTTTTTTATTTGACATCTCAAGAGCATTAATCAAACCAGCTGTTGTAATAACAGCTGTTCCGTGTTGATCATCATGAAAAACTGGAACATTACAAATTTCTTTTAAACGCTCTTCAATTTCAAAACATTGAGGTGCTGCAATATCTTCAAGATTGATTCCACCAAAAGTATCAGCAATCGCAGCAACTGTTGCGATGATAGATTCTGTATCATGTACATTCAGTTCGATATCCACTGCATCTACTTTAGCAAATGATTTAAAAAGAACACATTTACCTTCCATAACTGGTTTACCAGCTAAGTGACCAATGTCTCCTAATCCAAGAACTGCAGTACCATCAGAGATAACGGCAACTAAATTACCCTTATTTGTATAATCGTATGCTGTATCAATATCTTTTTCAATTTCTAAACATGGGTATGCAACACCTGGGCTATACGCCATTGCTAATTCTGCAACTGTATCACACGGTTTTGTAATAAGAGTACCAATTTTTCCATTCGTATCAAATTTATTGCGTGCCTTGTGATAATCTAAACTATTTTGTTCAAAAGTAGCCATTGTTTCTCCTGTGGTTTTTTTTATGCGTGTACTCTATCAAATAATTAGTTAATGCAAGTTCTTTTTATTTCATCGAGAGCGAAAAATGCATACAAATTGAATATTTGTAACACCTCATTTTTTTTGATTAGTGAGCTATTGAAGAAGGTTTTTTTGACAAAAATAGCTCCATATCTGCGGTAGGCATTGGTTTGGCATAAAGATACCCTTGGATGTTTTTACAACCATTTTTTACTAAAAACTCTTTTTGTTCTTGCGTCTCAACACCCTCTGCAATTACTCTCATATTTAAACTTTTTGCAAGGGCGATCACTGCTTTTGCAATCGCTGCATCCTCTTCATCGTCTGGAAGGTCTCGAATAAAAGATTGGTCAATTTTGAGTTTATCAATTGGGAGGCGTTTAAGATAAGAGAGAGAAGAGTATCCAGTACCAAAATCATCAATTGCAAGTTTTACTCCCATCGCACTAATCTCTTGAAGCGTTTTAATTGCCTCTTCTGGATTTGCCATAATCTGACTCTCTGTCACTTCCAACTCTACCCACTCTGCCTTACATTTTGTTTCTAATAACATCGTTTTTAAAATGGTAATAAAATCTTTTTGATTGAGTTGTTTCATAGAGAGATTGAGTGCTACAACACCTGGTTGCAATCCTTGGTTGTACCATTTTGTCATCTGTTTCATTGCGGATTTCATCACATATTGGTCGAGTGGTATAATAATTCCCGTCTCTTCAGCGAGTGGAATAAATTTGGAAGGAGGTACCAGCCCAATAGAAGGATGCTTCCATCGCACAAGTGCTTCCATACCTGTTAATGCATCATTTTCACCATTGATTTGAGGCTGATAATAGACAACAAACTCCTCATTTTTAAGTGCTTCTCTTAGACCAGCGTCCATAATAACCCGCTCAAACGCCAACTCAGTCATTTCAGCACTATAATATTGAAAATTATTTCGTCCTTCATCTTTTGCCTTATACATAGCAGCATCCGCATATTTGATAAGATTTTGAGCGGATAATCCATCATCAGGATACAAACTGATTCCAATACTACTCGAGATATAGAGTTTATTGTCATCAATAGTAATAGCCTTAGAGAGAAGTTCTATGATTTTATTCGCTAAAAGTGAAATATCTTGTATATGTTTTAAATCTTCAATCACTACTGTAAACTCATCGCCACCCAAACGAGCTAAAGCATCTCTTTTGTGAACTATTTTACCAAGTCTTTGAGCTATTACTCTGAGAACTTTATCACCTATATCATGACCTAAAGAATCATTTATCTCTTTAAAATGATCAAGATCTATAAACAAAAGTGCTACTTTTTTATCACTATGTTTTGCTTTTACTATGGCTTGTTCTAATCTATCATTAAAAAGAAAACGATTTGCTAAACCAGTAAGGGCATCATAATTTGCCTGATAGTGAAGTGCATTTTTTTGTTCTTTGAGTGCTATCCTTGAACTTCTTATTGATGAAATCATATTATTCACCGTATTTGAAAGAAGGAATATCTCTTTAGCTCCATCTTCTGGAATTAAATCAATCGGAATTCCATCGTCATCACTGTTTCGAATAGATACAACAATGTCAGAGAGTGGTTTAAGAATAAAATGGCGAATGGTGATAAAAAGCGATATGATTAATAACAAAGAGATAAGAATCAGATTAATAACACTTCCTAAAATGACCCTGTTAAGTTGTGCATTCATAGAACGATTAGAGATATAGACAGCAATCGTGCCAAGTACATCACCACCATCTGTTACGATATCATATTTATCTGAGTAATAACACTCTTTTAGCTGTTGATTATGTTCACTTTCTTTTACATCATAATCGATAATTTTCCACTCTTTATCGCGGATTTTACCACTGAAAAAAGATTTTTCTCCTACAATTTTTCCCATATTGTAATCTTCAACAATGATGGCAAAATTATCTCTTTTCTCCATTGCATTAAAAATTAATTTATCGTACTCGTTGATAGAATAAGATTTCATTAAATTGGTAACATTTTTTTGTAATGAGATAAGAGTTTCTTTTGAACTCTCTTGCATCTGCTCTTTGATACTATTTTTTGTATCTTTATACATGTAGGCGGAATGAGTGATCATAATAATTGTCACTGTCAAAACAATAACAATACCTAGCGTTACATATAAAGAGCGTTCATGCTTGTGATTCTTAAAGACCAAGAACATTTCTCCTAATTACAGATAGTTTTTCGTCTATGTTTTCTGTTGATATAGAAAGAATTGGTAACTGAATATTTTTTTGCACCTCTTTACCACTCAAATATGCGTCCATTGCTTTGAGTGCCTCTTGACCCATTAGATAAGGCTGCTGCATTGCAGAACCAGCAAGAACTTTTTTTGGAATAAGTTCCAAAAATTCAGGCTCTGCATCAAAAGCAATAAGTAATATTTCATCTTTTCTGCCACTCTCTTCAAGAGCTTGGAGTGCACCTTTATAGGCATTTGAAGTTTGCAACCATATTGCACGAAGATCAGCATAGCCCTCTATCATCTCTTTGACAAAACTATAAGTCTCTTCTTGGCTCCAAGTAACTAGCTGTTTAATATCTGCACCCTTTATCCCTGAATCATCCATCGCATGAAGGAATCCTGCCGTTCTCTCTTGTCCATTCAATCTTTTTTGAGGGATAGCTACAATTCCAACACGACCACTACTCCAACCTAGTTCATGCAGTTTTTTTGCTAAAACCTTTCCAATCTCATATCCACCTTCTCGATTATTTGAAGAGATATAAGAGACATATTCTCCATTATCTGTGCCAATGTCGGAAATTACTACAGGAATAGAAGCAGTTTTTGCAAGTTTGAGAACAGTTGCACATGTTGAAGAGGTACTAGGAGATATAATGATTCCTGACACGCCCTCTTTTATCGCTTTGACGCTCAATTCAAGTTCACTTTTAACACTGTTTTGAGCATCATAAATTGCTAGTTCATATCCTAGTGCGTCGGCACTATTTTTGATACCACGCCCCATAATATCCCAAAATGGGATACTCTTGTCCGTGACAATATAAACTAATCTCTTTTTTGTGTCTAGTTTTACTGGAATAACTTGTGTTGCTTTTGCAACAACATCCGCACTCTTGATCTCCTTATCATCGGAACAACCAAAAAATGCTAAGGTCAAGAGTATCGTTAAAGCTAAAAAAAGTAAACGATTCATAACTATTCCTAATATTTTTTATCTTGATATTATCTGATAAACAAACTATGGAGAAGCTTAAAATAGACTTTACTTTTTATACTCGTTTAATTTTCAATTTTTTCTAAACTTTATCATCTTAAATCGCTCACCCAAAAAGTTTGGCAAAATGAGCATCTTTACCTTTTCTAACTCTTGTTTGTAGATTTTCTCTTCCACATGCCGCTTTAATATCTCTAAGAGCTCTAAGATACCCATATCAACGAGTGCAACCATTTGTGTTTTGAGTTCTATAAACTCCACACCAGCTTCTACAAAAGCATCTTTAACATGAGCAAAAGTGACATCGTAGGTAATGTCCGATTTGGCAAACAACTCTTCTCTTTTTATATTTTCATCAAAAAATGGAAGTACATTATGTTTTTCATAAATTCTCAGAGAAAAATCGGGTCGAGCTTGAAGTTCGCCGTAGTCAAAACTCATAAACTCAAACTTTCCACATGCCAAGTTCATCTCTTTTGCAAACTCTTCATAGCCCACAGCGATTTCGCCTCTGTCTTTATGATATTTTTTTGCTTTTTCTTCTACCCAAGCGTCATCAACATCAAACTCTACACTATGCCCATCTACTCGAGCAGTTTTACCCTTAAAATAGAGTTCACAAGGGAAGGCATCAAAGATTTCATTTGCTATAAAAAAGGCATTTTCGCATCTGAGTTCACTCAAAGATTTGTAATGCGTAAGCTTCACAGCATCGCCAAATGAGTCTAAAAAATAGTTCTTTTGAAACTCTTGCATAGCATCAAATCGCTCAATGATGACAAATTGAAGTGACTTTAAAAGCTCAGGTTTGAGTGTATAAATAAACTCACAAACATCCGCCAAAAAATAGCCATGGTGAGCACCAATTTCACAAACTATACCATCACATGCCAAGAATCCCTCTTCTACAAGAGAAATAATATGCTTCGCAATCGTTCCACCGAAAAACTTACTTGTACTCACAGAGGTAAAAAAATCGCCCTCTTTACCTATATTTTTGTAAGTTGCGTAGTAGCCATTTTCGCCATAGAGCCACTCACTCATATATGTACTAAAACTATGATTAGCCATTTTATACTCTTGCATTTTTACACTTATAGTGAAGAAACTGCACGCTCAAGGGCAATAAAGCCCTCATCAATTTCCTCTTTCGTAATTGTGAGTGCAGGAAGAAGTCGAAGCGTATCTCTTCCAGCTTTGAGTACCATCACACCTTCTGCTCTTGCATTTGTAATAATTTTTGCCAATGTATCGCCATCTTTGACGCGTAATCCACACATCATTCCGATACCAACTTTAGATGTAAAAAGCTCAGTATGTGCCTTGTAAAATTTTTCAAGTTCCCCGTCAAAATAGTTTATATTTTTTGCCAAAGTGCCATTTTCATGCATTTCTCTCAAAATATCAACCACTTCACATGCCGCTGTCGCACTCAGATAGTTTCCACCAAAAGTGGAGCCATGGTCTCCCGCACTAAAAATATCTTTGAGTCCAGTCATAACAACGCCTATTGGGACTCCGCCACCTAAACCTTTTGCCAGAGTAATGACATCAGGCGTTATTTCATAAAGGTTGGAAGCTAAAAACTCGCCCATTCTGTAAATTCCCGTTTGCACTTCATCCACAATAAGTAAAATATTTTTAGACTTTAAAAGTTTTGCCAAATCTTGCACAGCTTGTTTGTCAAGTGGTTGCACTCCGCCCTCGCCTTGGACTAACTCTATCATAACCGCACAAGTGTGGCCGTCAAGTAAACTCTCGATTTGAGCGATGTTATCGGCATAGACAAAACCATCAGGGAATGGTCCAAAATAGTTATGCATAGAAGCTTGCCCTGTTGCTTTTACTGTTGTAATTGTTCTACCATGAAAAGAGTGTTGCAAAGTGATGATTTTGTAGCGTTTCATCTCGCCATCTTTTTCACCAAATTTTCGAGCGATTTTAATCGCTCCCTCATTAGCTTCGGCACCACTATTACCGAAAAAGCATTTCATATCATATCCACTTGCTTCAACTATCTTTTGAGCAGCATTTGCCTGTGGAGCGGTATAATAGAGGTTTGAAATATGCGTGATATTTGCTATTTGCTTACAAATCGCATCATTGACTCTTTTGTTTGCATGTCCTACACTGCACACTGCGATGCCTGATGTAAAATCTATATATTTTTTACCATTTGCATCTACCAATCTCGCATTATCGCCACTTACAAATTCTACATCTGCTCTTGCGTATGTAGGCAAAACATATTGTGTATCTAACTCTTTTGTATTCATTCTCTTGACCTAATATTTTTTGCAAAATTATATCCAAAAAAGCAGAATCTACCTGTTTTGTTAATCATCAACAGTGTATAATCCGCTCTATTTTAAAAGGAGCGTTTTATGAAAAATCTATTTTATATCGTTATTGTTGCACTACTCATGAGTGGGTGTGCTTATAAAAATGAGTCGATGAATCTTCCAGCGTACAAAGCTGACTATGCTGGTGCGACGGCAACGGGAAGAAAAAGTGTCTATATCAATGTTATCAAAGATGCACGAACAGACAAAAGAGGTATCGGTAATGTTATCGATGATGGCGTAAAAACTGCAAGACTCTATAGTGATGTCAATTTCCCAAGCAAGTACAAAGAGGGTCTTGGTTACGCACTTAACATCGCTGGATTTGATACAGCTTCAAGCATAGATGAGGCTTCTTTGGTTGTTGAAGTTTATATCAGAAATATCAACATCGACTATAGTATCAAAAGCACTGGAGAGAACCTAAGAGGTGAAATCGAAACAGATGTAATCATCAAAAGAGGTTCGGAAACAATCACTCAAAACTTCAGACAAAAAGCTGCAAAATGGATTGTTAAATCATATGAATCAAAAGATTTAGAGCCATTTTTACATACACTCTTCACAGACAATATCAACGATATGGTCTCAAGACTGACTCGCTACTAGGAGTCAAATGCAATCCACATGCCAAGATTTTAAAATCTTGGCATGTGGAACTCTCTAGGATATATTTTTGCAAAACTCAAAACACGCTCACTAAGGCTTCGCTTAGTTTTGAATTTTGCAAAAAATTTTTACCACTTTTTATCCATCCACATGCCAAGAGGCGTTGTAATTTTTTGCAAAAGCCAACCAAGTGCAACAAAAATCACTAACCACACAAAAACTGCCAACCACGCAGGAAGCGTATGAAAAACAATATCATAACGAGCCATTAATGGCCAATGCACGAGATAAATCTCATACGAATAAACACCAATAAAATAGAGAAATTTGTTATCAACCCTCTTAAGTGAAAAAACTATAAGAACCGCCAACATCGCCACTAAACTACTCATCTGGTCGATAAATATACGACTACTGATATCCAATGATTTTAAGAGAGATGAAAGTGTAACCCATGCATCGCTCGTTGCATGTAAAACCATATATGCACCTAAAAAAAGCATCGAACCAATCACTATATAACGCCCTGCTCCTGTAGATTCATTACGAAAAAATTGTAATTTTGCAACTACTTCTGGTTTATTGTATAAAAACCAAGCGAGTAACATGCCTAGGGAAAAAGAGATAGTGTGTGTACTATGTAACCAATTCGATTGTAAATCAAAAGGATTAAAAATAACAACAACATGAGCAATCACAGAGAGTAAAATTGCACTCAGCCAAAGTCGTTTTGCACTAAAAAGAAGAGGAAAAAGGATATAAAACATCAATATCCAAGTGATATACCAAAGAGGAGAGTTTACATCGATTTCGCCTCTTGCATAAGGAAACCAGCCAAAGAATGATTGAGCCATATAAGAGAGTGAATAATGCACATCTAAAAACAGTGCATCCGCTACAAAAAGTAAAAACAGCACCAACCAAAATGGAATAAAAATCTTAATCATACGGCGTTTGTAAAACTCTAGTGCAGGAAGAGGTTTTTTGAGCATTCCTATACTCAAACCATATCCAGACATAAAAAGAAAAAGGTCAACACCCACACCAGAAGCAATAGAGAGTGGATACAAAAAGTGATAATCACTCACCAGCATATAGCTGATATGAGCAAAAATTACCGTTAAAATTCCCAAACCTTTGAGTTCTTGGGTAAGCGTAATTGGGAATAAATCCACATGCTGTGTCTTACGAAAACTCAGTAAAAACAGAGCTAATAAAACGAAAATAACAATCGTCGTGGACTCTGGAACATTTGTAATAGGGATAGTTGTCATAACTCTTTTTCCTTCATTTTTATTTCTACTTTTTCTTCTTGGAATATCGCACATTTTCCATCCAAAGAGTGTTTGGAAGTCGTGAGATTATTCACACCTTTTGTGCCACTGTAAATGAGAACACAATCTTTGCGAATAGCATCGCAATGCTTGACTCTGAGCGTCACACTTCCACATGCCGAAGTGACGCAAACCTCTTCATTTTCTGCTATATCTAGGGATGGATGCAGATAAACAAATTCATCACGCATAAATTGAGAGTTGAGACTTTTACTGCTTTTTGGAGTGAGTAAAAAAAGTTTGCTATCTGTTAAAGATTGTATTTCCAATTCCTCCAAAAATGCAAACTCTTTGTTTTTTGTGTCAAAACCCTCTTTGTAAGGGTTTGAATCTCTATGTTCTACTTTTTCTCTAAAGCTCTCAAAATGGTTTAAATAAAAGGCTTCACTATCAAGTGCTATGTTAAATTCTCCGCACAAATACGCACTCAAATCATACTCACTGATACCAAAATCAGAATCTGCCACTTGATGCATTCGTAGCATTGCATTATGCGAGTAGGATGTTCGTATATCATTTTTGCACAAAAAGTTTTTGGCTGGAAGAACGAGATGTGCCATTTGGCTCGTTTCATTTTCATAAAGTCCAAAGTAGATGATGTTGCTAACTTGCGAGAGGGAATCGTGAACTCTTGAAGAATTTGGCATTTGTGAGAGTGGATTGGCACCTTGAATGAAAACAGTTTTGTAGTTACTAAACTCTGTATTGACTTTGGAGACTCTCTTGGCATCTCTCTTAAAAGGTGAGCTTATTCCCTCTTTGGAGTTGCCTAGATAAGCAACACCACACCCCTCTTTACCAAAGAGTCCTAGCATAACCGCAAAGGCGTCTATTGCTCTTAGAACATCCGCTCCGTCGCTATACTTTTGGATTCCGACACCACAAACGATTGCAACTCTCTTCTCTTTGACATACTCCAAAATTTTGCCAATTTGTCCGAGTGTCACATCCATGGATTCAAGCGTTGCTTTAATGCGTATGCTTTGTGTAAGCTCATAAAACTCCTCATGCTCACTCGCATACTCCTCTAAAAACTCCTTATCATATCCACTCTCAATATGTAAAAAACGACATAAAAGCATTGCCAAATAGATATCGGCATGTGGTTTTATCTGAATATGCAAATCTGCTATTTTTGCTATTTGTGTTTGGATTGGGTCAATTACAATAAGAGTTTTATCTTTTATAAGTGGCAAAAGATGACTCGAAGTGGCATGTGGATTGCGTCCCCAAATAATGACAACTTCGGATTTTGCTATCTCTAAAAGAGGCATATTTTTGTTTGAGCCTCTGCCCATCATTATCCCTGCTTCTCCTGCTCCATCACAGAGTGTTCCGTCTGTCAGTGTCGCACCAAAAGAGGCAAAAAAATGGTCACTCACCTCTTGCATCAATCCGAAATTTCCACTCCCACGGTAGTGTAAAATTTCCTCTTTTTTGGATAGAAGTAGTATCTCTTTGAGTTTTACGAGGGCTTCTTGCATCGAAATCTCTTTTTGCATAAAAGTTGGCATGTGGATTTGTTTATGCTTCTCATAATGGTTGAGATGCGGACACAAAAAACCTTGCGTGTGTCCTGATTTTTGAGCTTTGAGTTTGTCCTCTTCATAAATAACTTCACATGCATCATAACAATCAAGTGGACAGGCTGTATTACTACTCTTCACTTTTAAATACCTTTTGTAAGAATATGTCTATTTTACCAATAGCTCACTTAACATTCAAGCATAATTTCATTTTATTTTGGATACCATAATGAACTTTTACACAAAGGGTACTGAAATGTCTGTTTTAGATAATGTTGATGCTTCCACCAATTTAGCAAAAAATAATGAACTCCAATTATTAGTTTTTAGAGTGAGTAATAGTCCAGAATCTGCTTATTATGCGATTAATGTTTTTAAGACTAGAGAAGTAGTTGAGTCACGCAACCATTATCTGACACAAATTCCATCATCCCACCCACTTCTTGAAGGTACGATTATACTTCGTGGATTACAAATCCCTATTTTAAATCTTCCAGCGTGGCTAAGTGTACCTCTCTCAAGAGAAGAGCTTAAAATTTCCAATATCCTTGTTTGTGACTTTAACGGCGTTATTATAGGGCTTAGAATTATGTCAGCGTACAGAGTTATCAAGAAAAACTGGAATGAAATGCATGCACCAGATAGCTACAGACTCAAAAGTGATGGTCTTGTTATGAATGATACAAGACTTGAAGATGGGAGTTTGTGTCTTATTTTGGATTATGAAAAACTTCTTGCAGATGTTATTCCTCAAGCTTTGGTGGATGTATTTACAGACACAGAAAATTTAAAAGGTATGGAAATGCCTGAAAAATTGAAAAATGGAACTGTTCTTATAGCTGAAGATTCAAAAACAGCACAAAGAGCCCTTATACAAATATTTGCAAAAGCAAAAATTGATATGAAGCTCTTTGATAATGGCAAAAAACTTGTCGATTATATTACCGCATTAGGTAAAGATGCACTTGCTGAAACTCCTGCGATTATTACAGATATTGAGATGCCTGAAATGTCTGGTTTTACAGTTATAAAAACACTCAAATCTAATCCGCTCTTCAACAAAATTCCAATCATTGTCAATAGCTCTATGACGGGTGAAAACAACAAAAGAGAAGCAGAATCACTTGGTGCAAATGGCTTTATAGAAAAAACTAAAAGTCACAATATTATTCCTCTTATTATCTCCGTAATGGGTCGTGCATAAGCTTCTAGGCATGATAAATTACGAAGCAATACTCTCTGAAATTGCCGAGGAGATAGTTCCCTATCTCTCTCTTGGCAAAGTTGCTGATTATATCCCCGCTCTTGCTAATGCTGACTTAAATCAATTTGCTATGAGTATTACACTCTTTGATGGTACAACTTATAATATTGGTGACTTCAATACACGCTTTTCTATCCAAAGCATTTCAAAAGTTTTTACCTTTACAAAATCTCTGAACATTCATAGTGCAGAACTTTACAACAGAGTCGGCAAAGAGCCTTCGGGAAATCCTTTTAATTCACTAGTACAACTCGAATATGAAAAAGGAAAACCAAGAAATCCTTTTATAAATGCTGGAGCCATTGTCATCACAGATACACTCATTTCTCACTATAAAAGTACAGAAGCTACATTTGAAAATACTTTAAACTTTATACAGAGTATTGCCCATAACAAAACGATTGATTTTGATAGTGAAGTTTACGAATCAGAGTACAAAACAAGCTTTAGAAACTTAGCTCTTGCAAACCTCATGAAAAGTTTTGGGAATTTAGACAATAGTGTCGATGATGTTGTAAAAACCTATCTCAAACACTGCTCTATAGCTATGAGTACAAAAGAGTTGTCACGGGCAATGCTCTTTTTGGCAAATCATGGAACAGATCCTATCTCACAGCAAAATTTCATTACGCCAAGCCAAGCAAAACGCATTAATGCTTTGATGCTTACATGTGGACATTATGATGCTTCTGGAGAATTTGCTTTTTATGTAGGGCTTCCAGGAAAGAGCGGTGTAGGCGGTGGGATAGTTGCTGTTGTCCCAAATATGATGAGTATTGCGGTTTTTTCCCCTGGGCTCAATAGCTGGGGAAATTCACTCGCTGGGACACATGCACTGCAACTCTTTACAAGTAAAAGTGGTTTATCAATCTTTTAGAGATGCGACTACTTCACCCTCTTGAACTTTATCGCCTACAACAACATCTATCGATTTTACAACTCCGTCTCGTGGGGCAACAATGTCAATCTCCATTTTCATCGATTCAACAATCATAATGACATCTCCCTTTTTAACACTTTGATTTGCTTGTGCAACTATTTTCCAAATAGTTCCTGGTAAAAGAGCTTTAACAAAAGAACCATTATCTACAACATGTGAAGTTCCTGCACTCGCACTTTCTCCATTTACAGCTATAATCTGAATATCTGCATTGCCTTCTGCAACTTGAACACTAAATTTTTGACCGTCCACTACTACTGTATAATTTCCACTACTCATATTTGCACCTTCTGTTTTCATATCTGATAATTTTCTAACATTTACTTCTGCATCACCTTTGAGAAACACTATACCTTTATCTCCACATGCCGCTGCTATAAAAATATTTTCTTCGGTTGTCTCAATGCCCTCTTCTTCTAATCTTTTACTCCAATGTGCCAAAGATTTGGTCTCATCTGCCTCTGTTAGCTCAAGAACTTTTTTTGTTGTTGGTTGTAAATGTAACTTCTCAGAAGCGATTCTTACAATTTCAGCGTCAGGAGCAACAGGAGTTTTACCAAAATAACCAAGAACCATTTTTCCATATCCTGGAGCTATAGCGTTCCATGGACCTTGCATAACATTATTGAGTGCTTGTTGAAAATAAAACTGAGAAACAGGTGTTACGCTTGTACCGTATCCACCTTTTTCTACCACTTCACGCATAGCATCGATAACTTCTGGAAATCTTTCTAAAATATTGTTATCACGCATCATTTGAGTATTTGCAGTTAATGCACCACCTGGCATGGGTGAAAATGGAATAAGTGGAGAAACCATAGTCGCTTCTGGTGGCATAAAATAGTCCTCAAGACAGTGATGCACAACTTTTTCATACGCTAAAATTTTATCTATCTCTAATCCGCCAAGGTCATAATCCATACCTTTGGTTGCATGAAGCATCGTTAAAATATCTGGCTGAGAAGTTCCACCGCTTACAGGTGCAGCTGCTAAATCTATACCATCTACTCCAGCATCAAGTGCCGCCAAATACGCAGCAACAGAAACACCTGCTGTTTCATGCGTATGAAGTCTAAGATGCGTTCCCTCAGGAACTAATTTTCTAGCCATTTTCAGAGTTTCATACACTTTTTTAGGGCTTGAAGTTCCTGAAGCATCTTTAAAACAAATACTGCTGTATGGAATTCCACTCTCCAAAATTTCTCGAAGAGTCTTCTCATAAAATGCAACATCATGTGCACCAAAACATCCTGGAGGTAAATCCATCATTGTCACGACTATCTCATGTTTGAGACCATGATGTACAATTCGCTCACCTGAATATTTTAAATTTTCAACATCATTAAGTGCATCAAAGTTTCTAATCGTCGTCGTTCCATGTTTTTTGAACATTTTTGCATGTAAATCGATTAAATCTTTGCTCCCAGTATCTAGCATAACTGTGTTCACACCACGAGCGAGGGTTTGAAGATTTGCTTCTGCTCCTACGATAGCACGAAATTTGTCCATCATAGTAAAAGCATCTTCATTTAAGTAAAAATATAATGATTGAAATCTTGCTCCACCACCAAATTCAAAGTGTGTGATTCCTGCATGTTTTGCTGCTTCTACTGCTGGAAAAAAATCTTCCATTAAAACACGACCGCCAAAAACTGACTGGAAACCATCTCGAAATGTTGTATCCATTACATCTATAAACTTCTTAGCCATGAGAAACCTTTGATAATTTTTTATGATGTGTTAGAGCTGCTGATATTGCCGCAACGATTCGCTTATCGATTATTGGAGCTTTTGGAGCTACTTTTTTTGAAACATTTTGCATAAAATTTACCTTCAATTGATTGATTAAGAATTATAAAACTAAAACGAAGCAATAGTATAGCAATCACTCAATATTCATAATATTACATTCCAATTTTAATGCTAAACTTCCACAAATTATTTAAGGAAAAAATATGTTTGATAACATTGTCAAAAAGTTTGGTTTTATCAATACCCTCGAGGGCTACTCTTATCTCGCTCTTCTATTTATTGCTATGCCTATGAAATATATATTTGGCTATCCACTCGCTGTCAAAATCGTTGGAATGACGCATGGTATCCTTTTTATACTCTTTTGTATCTTGCTTCTTCAAGCGTGGGAAAAAACCAATTGGTCCCTTAAGGAAAATATTCTCTTTTTTGTTGCTTCTCTTATTCCTTTTGGAACTTTTTACACAAAAAATAGAATCAAAGCGTATGAATAAAATGTTATAAAAGTAACTTTTTGATAAAATTTCAAAAACAATTTTAAAAAAGGATGTAACAGATATGATTGCTGGAATGTACGAACAAGATTTCGTAGCTTATATGATTTTTGGGCTTTTTCTTAACTTTTTATTCTCTATACTTTTTGGTGTTTATCTAAGTAAAAACATCGGCATACAAGAGATGATTGCATCTAAAGGTGATAAAGAACAATCCCTCTTAGTGAGTCTAAGTCTTTTTGTACCTTTTGCAAAAATGCTTATTACGCTCTATAGAGTCGTTATTCTTCAAATCTACTTTTTAAATAGAGGCTATACGCATAAAGAATTTTGGATTTATATGACTCATTCAAATCAAGATTAATCTTTATTTATCTCCGTAGCACAATCCTTTTGGATTGTTCCATTCCACATGCCCCTTTTAAGAAACTTTGCATTTTGCTCTGCTTTTTCATAAAGAAATTTAAACTCTTCATCTTTAAATGTTCGTTTGTTCACTGCCAAGCCATTTTCAAGAAGAAGCTCAGAGAGCGTTTTCTCTCCCTGAGCATATAGAACACATCTATTTTCTCTCCACTCAATATGGTACAACTGCTCTGTTTTTAAAATTTCATCTGTAAAATATTTTAAATCAGGATTTTTTTTATAAAAACTCTCAATACTCTCTTTACATTTTGAGCCACTTTCCGAGATACTTTGCATATTTTCCAAACTTTTTACTCCGTAAGGTTCACAATAAAAATTATATTTTTGGATGTTAAAACTTTGTCTGGAGTTGGAATCAATACTTTTTAAGATTGCTAAAGTGGGCTCATTCGCACCTAAAGAGTGTATAAAAAAAGTGTACAAAAAGAAAAGAAAAATTATTTTATTCATGTAAAATTTTAACTTATTACACTATTTTTTTTATTCATCCATCTTTCCTACTTCTATAATAAAACAACTCTTATTATCCATTTTTTTGTATGTTAAATTACCATCAAAATGCTCATTCATAATTCTTCTGCCCATATAAAGTCCAAGTCCAGTACCTTTTCCTTTTTCTTTCGTTGTAAAGTATGGAGTAAAAAGTTTATCGATAATTGTATCATCAATCCCACCCGCATTATCTTCAACTACTATCACTTTGGAAGTAGTATATTTCACACAAATACATTTTTCTATCTCTGAATCAGATTTTTCAAGAGCATCTTTAGAATTAGAAAATAGATTTAATAAAACTTGTTCTAACATATCTTCTCTACCATACACAACATCGTCTAAAGAGGGATCATTTTCTATAACTACTTTTATGTTGTGGGCACTATACTGTACTGCTACAAAATCGTTGATAGTTTTGATTACATCGCGTATATGAAAGTTTTTTTCTTCACTGCGATTACTCGAATAACTCATGAAGGAATCTATAACATTTGACATTTTCTGACACTGTTTTTGTACAAATGAAGCATGTTCTTCTATCCCATCAGAACTAAGCATATTTAATGTATTTGATAGTGACAATTTTATTGATGATGCACTGATTGCATTAATAGGCTGTCTCCATTGATGTGCTATCATACTAATCATTTCACCCATTTGAGCCATTTTTGACTGTTGAAACATCAAAGTATCTCTTTGTTTTGATTCGACTTCAATTTGTCTTATAGCAGAAATATCAACAAGTATAAAAACATGCTTTAAAGAATTTTCAATGTAAGATTGATAACTCTGAATCATCAAAGCAATATTTTTATTTTCTTTTTTATTTTTTAGAGTGATTTCAAATTTATCTGACTCTTTGCGCACACTTTTCAATATTTTTAGACAATCTGCCTTCTGAAAATAATCTTTAATTTCAATATTTTTTATATCTCCATGCATAGGGATATCAAGCATAGTTGAAAATGTTTTACTTGCTTTATATTTTTGTTGCATTTTGTCATATATGATGTAATGAAAGTCATCTATCTCTGATAAAATTTGTAAAATATCCAACTCTCGTACATCTTTTGTAATATCTATGAATGTGGTTACATAGTGTTTTTCCGTCTCTTTTGCCAATAATTTTTTAACCTGAACCTTAAAGGTAATCATATCATGAGAGCCATTTTTCATAATGACCCTATGCTCAATTTCTGGATGATTTATTACATAATCTGGCCACTCATTGATACAAAGAGTTGAAGTTATATATCTGCTATCATCTACAGTAATAAATTTACCACAAATACAATGTTCTTCTTCTAAAAACTGCTCTATACTATCTTTTGTAAAAAAGTTCAAAAATGCTTGATTCGATTCAACTATTTTACCATTAGCATTTACAAGTATCATATTGTCCTGCATATTGATAATTGTTTTGAGATGTTCCATATGCTCTTTATATCTATTTTTTTCTAACTCCAAACTATCTTGTAGTTTTAATAATTCTGTTTTGTATTGTGAACTTATATACATGCCACAATCTAATTTCTTTAACTTATCAGTTAAATCAGCAATATACTTTTTTTGTATCATTGAACCATGTTGCGGCAAAATCAGCTCAATATCTAAAGCTTCTATTTTATTAAGTGCATAGTTTAATATCTCTCTACTTGGCATGTAGTTTTCATGAAATAATTTTACAGCTTCAAAATAGTTTTCATCAGCATAAAAATTCCAAAATTCATTGACTCCTCCAAAAATATCTGATGAAAAAAGAGTTTTTGTCATGCTATCATATGTAACAAAAGCACCTGGTGCATGTGCATAAGGCGTTGTAAAGAACCTTAAAGTCCGACCATTCGACAATAGTAACGAACTGTTATTATTTATATGAAGATACTTCGATTTTATACCATAATGCTTTATGACTGTTGCTGTTCTTTTATGGGTAATTATTTGCAAATCATCTCTATTGATTTTCTTTTCAATTAATGGAATCGCAGCACAAATATCTGGATCTTGATGATGGGCTATAATATATTTAATATTTTTCATTGGTGTTAAAGTTTCTACTTTTGCTATGAGTTCATCATACTCCAGCATAGAACCAGGGTCTACTAAAACACAACTATCACCATTCAATATTAAGTAAGGATGGCACTGAAAAAAATCACCTTCTAAATACTTTCCAACCCAATATATATCTTCTGCTACTTTAATTGCTTTATTCAAATCTAACATCTATATTACCTCCGGTAAGGGTTTCCCAACAAAATATCCTTGAGCATAATCAACGCCTAAATCTTTTACAATATTAAATATTATTTCTGAGTGAACAAACTCTGCAATAGTTTTTTTGTTTGTTTTCTTCGCAAGATATATGATAGTTTCAACAATATGTTTTGAACTCAGATTTGTATCTAAATCTTTTATAAATAACCCGTCAATTTTTATAATATCTACATTTAAGTTTTGAATACGCGTAAAATTTGAGTTTTGTGAGCCAAAATCATCAAGAGCCAATAAAAATCCTGCCTCTTTTATCTCCTCTAATTTAAGTGTAACATTTTCAACATCTTTGTCATTGATATTTTCAAGTATCTCTAATGTAACCTTCGACGGAGAAATGTCATACTTGTTACATAAGTATATAAGTGTTCCAAAAAGCTCACCATCTTTTAAATCTTCATCTGTAATATTGACACTAAAAGAGATATCTTTAAAGTCTTTAAAAAATTCAAATGTTTGATTGAGCATAATTTTTGTAAGTGTTGGAATTAATCCAGAAACTTTCGCACTATCTAAAAAATAAAAAGGTGCTACAACTTCACTCCCTTCAACTATTCTAGCAAGAGCCTCATACTTTGTTATTCTACTTTCTCTAAACTCATAGATAGGTTGATAGAATGCTTTTAACTGATGGTTTTTTATCGCATCTTTAGTTTTTTTTGCCCACTTTAAAAGCTCTTTTTGTTTTTCCAAAAGTGACATATTTTTTTGATAAATAGATATAGAATTTTTATGATTACTTCTACCATTTTGAAGAGCTAACTTTACTTTATTATAGGGAAATGTTGTATCTTCATCTGAGCATTCTAAAAGTCCTATGGATGCACTCAAGTTAAACTCTTCATCCTCAACGAGATAATTATATTTATTAAATTGCTGTTGAATATTTTCTGCAAAAGACAAAGTTTTCATGATATCCATATCATCGAGTGCCATCATAAATTCATCGCCATAAAGTTTATATAATTTAATTTCATTTGTTGAAAATGCTTGTAAAAACAGAGCCACTTGCTTTATTATTTCATCTCCTGTTTTATAGCTATGCGTTAGATTTATAAAATTAAAATTATCGATATTAAACAACATTAAAATTGGTTTTTTGGTAAGATTCATATAATCTATTTTTAGTTTTTCAACATTATAAAGATTTGTCATAGAATCTTTTTGAAGCATTTCTATGAATGATTTTGATTGTCTTTCAATCGTCTCTTTTTGTTTTTTCAGTTCTATCTGTAGATGATGGTCAAAATCTTTTTTAAGTTTTTCAGCATGGATTATATTTATTATTTTAGACAAAATACTTATAAGCTGAGTTTGTTCAATTGGTTTTAAGATATACCCATCAATATTTAATGATATAGAATCTAATAAAATATTTTTACCTGAGTGTGCTGTAATAAATATGGATTTAAAATCTTTATACTCTAATCTTAATTGACGCATCATTTCTAATCCATCCATAACAGGCATGTTGATATCACTTATCACAAGGTCAATATTATTATTTTTAAAGAGTTCCAGACCTTCTTTTCCATTTCCAGCTACAAGTATATTTATAAAAAATATTTTTAAAAGCCCACTCAACTCTTTTCTAGCATCTTCATCATCTTCAACATATAATACAGTTATATCTTTTGCATATTCAATTATTGTTTTTAGTTCTTCCATACTGTACCTTCCCTAAAGTTGAAAATGACTATTACTTTGTGTCTAATGTTATCACATTAAAAATGATTGTAAAATAATTATATCCAAAAACAATCCTACTAAAGCCTAAAGCTCACCTGATGGCTCCTTTATAAAATAACCCTGAGCATAATGAAAACCTAGTTTTCTGCCTTCATTTAAAATATCTTCACTCTCAACACCAACTAAAATACTTTTTATATTTACCGTATGTATATAATCAAGCAAAAAAGAGAGAGCATTTTTCATATTGGGATCTACTAAAGATTTTTGAAGCAAAACTTGATTTATTTTAATATAGTCTGGCTGCAATATAGAGAGCAACTCTATATTTATATTCGCGGAAGCAAACCCTTTTAGTGCTATTTTAAATCCCATTTCTTTTAATTGTAACAAAGATTTCACAACATTACTTGATACTTCTAATGATTCATAATGCATAATATCTAAAACAACTCTGCTAAATTCAACTTTGTATTGATTACTTAAATAGACAAGATAATCTTTCATAGCACTATTTTTCCACTCAGCATCTGTAAGATTTATATGAAAATAAAAATGTGTCGGAGCCAATTTTATAAAACTTTGTTTAAAGATACTTTGTGATATTTCTTCAAGTATTCCAGCTTTTGTACTTAAATCAATAAAAAATGCGGGCAGGATATACTTGTCTCCTTGTCTAATTCGAGCAAAAACTTCATATGAGAGTGTTTGCATCGTATTTATATCTACTATCGGTTGATAAAAAGGTATGATGGTATCTTGTTTTAGAGCATCAAGTGTAACTCCCAACCACGAAAGAGCATTGTTCTTTTTTGCTTCTTCCATATCAATATCCATCTTAACCACTAAATTACTATATTCATCACTTTTTATATTATCAACAATAGAATTGATATGAAGTAAAAAGTCTTCACTTGTATGACTGGAATTACTACCATCTTTGACTAAAATCACACCATAAGAGAGTGTTATATAAATCCTCAAAGTATTAAATCTGATGATTAAATTATTATGATTGGCAGAAAAGGCTTGTACTGCTTCGAGTGTATTATCTAAATAATGTTTATTTACTCCACATATAACTACATCATTATAGAGTTGCAATATATCTTCATCTTCAACACCAAAATTTGATAAATGCTCTTTGACCCCTGCTATAATAAAATCTTTAGTACCACTACCAAAGCTTTGAATAATCTCCTTATATTTATCTATAACTATTAAAAAGAGTGCTTGGTCATTATTTTCTAATAAATTTGTAAGCTTTTTATCTTTTTCACGATACCTAATATCTTTTTTATCAATATCAATTAAATGACTCACTTTGTAAAGTAGTTGAAATAATTTATCCATAGAAACAGGCTTAAGTAATATTCCATCCACTTGAAATTCTATTGAATTTCTTAAATTTTCATTTGTATTATGAGCTGTCATTATAATAATATGCTGATTTGGATTTATTTTCAGTATCTCACTTATCAAATCTACACCACTCATTTTAGGCATTGTTAAATCTGTAATTACTAAATCATACTTTTTTCTATTGTACTCTTCAAGGGCTTCTTTGCCATTTTCTACAGATTTGACATCTTTATATAGAAGTTTAAATATATTTTCATACTGCTCTCTCGTATCCTCTTCATCTTCGGAGTATAAAACAGAAATATTTTTTGCAACACTATTGAGTTTTTGATGTATATCTAACATTAATACGCTCCTAAAATTTTATCAAACAGAAACAATAACTAAATTTTTACCGCCTTTTTTTGCTTTTAAAATCGCATCATTGACTCTAAATAAAATATTATCTTCATTATCATCACGCCTAAAAATAGTTACACCAAAAGAACATGTAAATTTAGATTTATATTGTCTGTTGACACTCAATCTTAACATATCTGCTCTTTTAAAAGCAGTTTCTAAATTCATATTTTTAAAGATAATTACAAAGGCTTCACCACCACAGCGTGCCAAAAAATCTTCTTTATTAAGTTTCAATTTAATAAAGTTTGCCACAGAGCGTATAACTTTATCGCCTACATGATTTCCATATAGGTTATTAATTTCTGTGAGATTGTCAATATTTATCATGACTAAAGAGACATCCGAATATTGTTTATTTTGAAAACCCTTATATATTTCATTAAAATAACTATTAAATTTATACTTATTGTACAAATTAGTAAGAGTATCAATTTCAGATAGTTTTTTCAATTCTCTATTATTCTTATCTATATTATTTATATCTGTAAATACTGAAATCAGTGTATTTGTATTTGGATAAAACTTATTTGTTAATTGAAAGACTTTGAGGGTGTTATTTTTATCTTTTATATACACTTTTTTATCATTTTCTTCAAAGCTCAAGGCATCACGTTTATACTCTTCATAATCTTGATATACCACATTAGACATCTCATTTTTTATAAAAGTATATAAATTTTCATTTACTGCAATACATTCTTCGTAACTTTCGTATCCTAAAAAGTTTAAAAATGAGTTATTTATATATTTGATTTTTCCATCTTTTTCAAGAACTGTAAACACAGGAGATAGTTCTAACACAAGATTCAGCAGTTCTTTCTCTTCTTGCATGACTTCGAACTGATTGATAAACTCTAAATCAAAAATACTTTCATAGAGCCGCTCAAAAAAAACTTCTTTATCGAGTGGTTTAATTAAATATTTATTGATACCTAGTTCCAATGCTTTTAAGAGGTGTGCATTTTCTATAAAGCCGGTTAAAATGATAAAGCTTACTTCAAAATTTAATTTTTGTATCTCTTCGATGAGTTCTAATCCATTCATCTGAGGCATATTTATATCCGTTATAACTATCTTTGGAGTAAATTCTTTGTATAGTTCTAATGCTTCAACACCATCTTTAGCCATCATGACATTATCAAAAAACATACTCAATATATCTTTCATAATTTCTCTATATGACTCATCATCATCAACATAAAGTATGCTATATTTTTTTGCATATTTTAAAAGATATTCTTCTGTATTAATATGCAGTTTAAATTCTTTATTTAAAAACATTTTTATACTCCAAAATCATAAATTTATAATTTATTCAATGATTATACCATGGAATATTTACAGAGTTTCGATAAATATATCAAATAAAATTATCAAGTATAGATACAATCATAGTTTTAATGATTCTTATGTATAATAATATCGATAAACTCAATTAATGGAGGGAAGTGATGAATGATTTCAAACTTAAAGTAATTCTTAGTTTGCTTGTTGGTCTAGTTTTTTCATTTGTATTTATTTTACTTGCGTTTGCACTTCCACTTCACAAAGAAGAAGTTCCTATCATCAAACCAAAATCAAAACTTGGAGCTATCTCTGAGGCTGTACAAAAAGAGTTGGAAGATCCACTCAAATAATGAAGAAGTTCCACATGCCACTTATTTTGTGGCATGTGGAAATATTAAAGAGCTTTTGTAATAATTCTGTTTAATCTCACAATAAAATCTGCCGTATCGCCTAACTCTTGTCCATCAAAAAGTTTTGCTTGGTCAAGCAATACATGAGCTGCATCATTTACAAGATTTTGATCTACCGAATCTTTTAACTTCACAATAAGTTCATGTTTAGGATTGATGAGTAAAATCGGTGCTGGAGCTGGAACATCGCCGCCCTGACCCATTTGTCGCATCATCTGAGCCATCATGTACGATGGGTCTTCTTTGTCGATTTTAAGAGCCACTGGAGAGTCCGTTAAATCAAAAGTTGTCTCAACCGCTTTTACGCTCTCGCCAAGTGCATCTTTAAACTCTTTTGCTAAACCTTCATAAGTTTTTGCAACTTCTTCTTCCGCTTTTTTCTCTTCTTCGCTCTCTTCAAATTTTGCATCGCCAACAGCTACAAGTTTGTACTCTTTGTACTCATGCACCATAGGGAAAATGATAGTATCAACTTCTTCATTCAGCACTAAAACATCAATATTTCGTGCTTTAAATCTCTCTAATGCAGGAGAATTTTTGAGCATTGCCAAAGATGTTTTTCCTGTGATGTAATAAATCTCTTTTTTTTCTGCATCTACATTTTTTACAAACTCTTCGATGTTTGTTTTTTCGTTTGAGTTAAGAGTATTGAAGAGCATCAACTCTAAAATTTTCTCACGATTTGCGTAGTCATTGTAAAGTCCCTCTTTTAGAACATTTCCAAATTCAGCGTAAAATTTGCTGTACTTCTCTGCATCATTTTTAGCGATTTTTCCAAGTTCTGAGAGCACTTTTTTCACAGATGCATTTTTAATTTTTGCCATAACTGCATTAGATTGTAAAATCTCACGAGAAACATTCAGAGGTAAATCTTTTGAGTCAATCACACCGCGTAAAAATCTGAGGTATGTTGGCATCAACTCTTTTTCATCATCTGTAATAAAGACACGGTTGATGTAAAGCTTAATACCTGTTTGATAATCCACTCTGTACAAATCCATAGGTGCTTTGCTTGGGATATAAAAAAGTGTTGTGTACTCGATAGCACCCTCAGCTTTATGGTGCATCCACGCCAAAGGCTCTTCAGAAGAGTGAGCGATTGAGCTATAAAAATCTTTATACTCATCCTCTGTAATTTCATTTTTAGAGATTGTCCAGAGTGCATTTGCTTTGTTGATTTGTTTGTTTTCCATATCTGTTCTTGAAGGTTCAATCTCTTTTCCATCATCATCTTTGACTGCTGGTACAAACTTCTCTTTATCCATAAAAATAGGGAATGGAATGTGATTTGAGTATTTTTTTATAATTGTCTCTATTCTATGTGACTCTAAAAACTCATCTTCGTCCTCTTTAAGGTGCATAACGATTGTTGTACCATGACTTTCTTGCGTAGTATTTTCTATGTCAAACTCACCATCACCTCTGCTTGTCCATAAAAATGCTGACTCTTCCCCTGCTTTTTTAGTTGTAACTTCAACTCTATCTGCAACCATAAAACATGCATAAAAACCTACACCAAACTGACCGATAAGGTTAGAATCTTTTTTCTGATCCCCTGTAAGATTTTCTAAGAAAGCTTTTGTACCTGATTTTGCAATCGTACCAAGATGACTCATTAAATCCTCTTCGTTCATACCTATACCAGTGTCTTTAATTGTTAAAGTTTTTGCCTCTTTGTTTGCTACGATATCTATACGAGGTGCAAAATTTACACTTTTGTATTTTTCGTCAGTGAGAACCAAAAGATTAAGTTTATCAAGTGCATCCGAAGCGTTTGAAACAAGCTCACGAATAAATATTTCTTTATTAGAATAGAGTGAGTGAATCATTAAGTTTAAAATCTGATTTGCTTCCGTCTGAAACTGATGTTTTGCCATTTTATTTCCTTTTTTGTTTAAAATTTTGAAAAAGAAGTATAGCGAAAAAAAGTTAATGACTTAAAATAGGCTCAAATTTGTTTAGTCTTAGTGACTAAGGTTTATTTAGTGCTGTAAAAGTGTTTAATTTAATCTCTCATACTTTTTTCTCCGCAAAAAAGTATGCAAAACAAGGGAACCGCTCCCGAAGGGATGTTTCTTTAGAAAAAGCTCTCACAACGGCTTCGAGTCCAACGGAGCGTCGGATTCCAAAAAAAAACAAACCACCTAAAACAGAAAACTCGCTTCGCTCAAACAGTTCTGTTTTCTTAACGCGATTTATTTGTTCTTTTTTGGCTCTGTAGGTGTTGCGAAGTTGGTTGACGGGTTGATTTATTGGAACGAGGGAGAAAGTGGAGATTCACTCACAAAGTGTAATTTTAAACCTCAGAAACCTCAGGAATGTGCAATTTAAGTTAACATATATTATTATGCATTATTAATTAAAAAGGCATTTAATGAAAGATAAAATTACTCAAGAAATGGCAACCGAATGTTTTAATCAACAAGATATAAACAAGCTTCTTAAATTGATTGCATCGGGAAAAGCAATACTTTTTGCAGGTGCTGGGTTTTCATCTGAAGCAATAAGCATAATGAATGGTGAACTTCCTATTGCTAGAGTTCTAGCAGATAAAATTGATGAGATAACTGATGAAACATCTAATCAAGACTTGTTCATAGCGTCCCAAAATGCAATTGACAACAACATGGAAGATGAGCTTATTGATTTAATTAAAGATTTGTTTACTGTAAAAAAAATACTTTCCTATCATAATACTATACTAAGCATCCCTTGGAGACGATACTACACTACTAATTACGATTCCGTAATTAAAGATGCCGGTTTACAAAACGACAAGAGGATTAAATGTATTACTACTGCTGACAGCGTTACAGAAAACTTAAAAGAAAAAGAGTTGTGTATCCATATAAATGGTAATTTAGAAAATTTAAACAAAGATACACTTAACAGTAGCTTTAAGCTGTCAGAATCATCTTATCTACATCATGACGCTTTAAATGACACACCTTGGGTTGATGTTTTTGAACGTGATATTGCCCATGCTTCGGCAATAGTTTTTATCGGCTACTCTATGTATGATTACAATATCAAAAGCTTATTGTTTAACAATGAAGAGTCTAAAGATAAAATCTATTTTATTACAAGAGAAAAGCCTTGTGATAAAGTAAAAACAGAGAAAAAATACGGAAAAGTTATTAATATTGGTGTAAAGAGTTTTGCTGATTATATAGCTGATAACAAAAATGTTATTGATGACTACTCACACAATAGTAGCATAATATATGAAAGTTTGATGAAGTACGACATTTTAGATAGTCTAACTGATATCTCTCATGATATGATACGTGATTTTCTAATCTATGGAAAATATGATAAGAATTATATTGAGTATGCCATTCGAAACCGTAATAAAAACAAACACTTAATTATTCCTGCTTGGATAGATGAATGCCTTGATTTGATAAAAGATAGCACAAATACTCATATTGCTGGCGACTTAGGGACTGGGAAAAGTGTTGGAATAAAAATTTTGGCTGCTATATTGGCTCTCAACGGTGAAAATGTTTTTTATCTTAATGATAAATATGGTGATTATATTGGAGATATAGTTAATATAATAAAACATCATAAAGGCAAAATACATATCTTTGTTGACAATGCAGAACAAAACTATGAGATAATAAAACATATTTATAGCGTTAATAATCCAAGAATTCACTGTATCAGTGCGAGTCGAAAAAACATAAATTTTTTATTTGATGAAAAACTCCACACAAAGACAAAAATTTTCTCTCTCGATAAATTAAGAGACATTGATATTCAACAACTAGTGACAATTATTGAAAATATAGGTATGGCTGCAAGCTTTTCCAATAATGGACTTAAATCTTTTATAGAGGACAAATGCACATCCTCTCTTCCTAGTTTCTTATTAACTTTCTTAAAGTCAGAGGAGATTGCACTTTCCATTAAAAAGAACTTTCAAAAGCTTGATAACCTTCATAATAACAAGTATAGATCAACTATGATAGCTGCAAATTTATTAGGGGTACTAAACCGTGATTTGTCGTTCTCTGTAATATCGACGCTAACAAATAACAGCAATATTCGAAATAGTGAATTATTGAACCATCCTATATTTCAAAACTTTTTTATCACAAATAATGGAAAAGTAGAATCAAAGTCTCCTATTTTTGCTACTTATATACTTCAAAATTACTATATAGATTCGATAAAGAAAGATGCTTTTGTTAAATTTGCAATTATTTCAAACCAGAATAAGAGATTTAAAAATTTGAATGAAAAAGAATTGAATATAGAATATGAAGGAATTTTTAAAGAGTTGATGAAATATGTTTCACTTTCCAAACTTTTTACAGAAGATAACTTTGATATTATCTTAGGCTATTTTGAAAAATTAAAAAGTGAGATTGACTGGCTCGAATCAGATCCCAACCATTGGCTTCAGCTAGCCCTATTAAATATGGCAAGAGGTAACCTTGTCGCAGCTAATGACGAGATAAGTACAGCAAGAAAAAAAGCTATAATAAAGACAAATTATCAGTTTGATTATATAGATACTGTTGAGGCTAGATATAAATTAAATTTGGCTTTAACAAGTCGATGTAATATTCAAGATTGTTATGATCTTTTCTTTGAGGCAGATAATTTATTGAGCAATACGGAAGGTTCTGATCAAAAATATAGACAAATAAATAGATACATTGATATTTTTAAAAAAATAAACCACTCTATTTCTAAAAAAGATTTGGAAACTTTCCTACAACGTATTAACTTTCAAATAAGCAGAATTAAAGAGCTAGAAGATGAAAACTATATAGGGATAGAAAGGCTGTACCTCGTATATAATTGCGAGGCAAATTTAAACAAAATAATTAGTATTACTACTAAGTGAATATATAGTAATAATAGGGAATCTATTAATTAATAAGATTTAATTATTTTCGAGACTGCTAAATATTTTTTATTAATATAAATTCTGATAGGAGAAATCCTATCACATCACATCATAACTTAAATTTTAAATCCCCCATCTGTGAAGAATGGTACTAACTGAAGTAATTTTATTTCATAAGATCAGTGAATATGGTATTAAAAGACAACTCGCTGTAAATATTTAGGAAGTTAGACTTAAGTTCAACATTTAAAGGTTAAGCTAAAGCCTCACTTCTGATAAAAATTAGGTACTTATATAGTCCTATTGTTCTTAAATAATCTAAATTTTAATTTAGATTGCAGATAATCACTTGTTATTATCTGCTCCACATGCCAAGATATTTCCACATGCCAAGATATTTCCACATGCCAAGATATTTCCACATGCCAAGATATTTCCACATGCCAAGATATTTCCACATGCCAAGATATTTCCACATGCCAAGATATTTCCACATGCCAAGATATTTCCACATGCCAAGATATTTCCACATGCCAAGATATTTCCACATGCCAAGATATTTCCACATGCCAAGATATTTCCACATGCCAAGATATTTCCACATGCCAAGATATTTCCACATGCCAAGACATTTCCACATGCCAAGATATCATAGTCAAAAATAACCTGAACTCATTCAGCTTATTTTCGCCGTCTCATGCCAAACATCATAGTCTAAAATAAAGTGAAGCTTTTCACTTTATTTGAGCCATCTCATGCCAAGATATTTTTCTCGCTTCCAAGCTCCATGTATTTCAGTTATTGAGATTCATGTATGCATTCCTAACGAAAACGTATTGGGAACGAGTAGAAATTTATCGTGGTGTATTTTATGTGAGATACGTTCCATCTCAAGAGAGAGATGAAACGAGCAAGTCTTTGTCACTTTGTGTAGAGCAGAAGTTTACGAAGGAGTGTCCATTTTTTCTAAAAATTCAAATCCTGGGAGAACAATCCCCTCAAGAAGTTCGAGACTTGCACCACCGCCTGTCGAGATAAAACTTATATTCTCTTTCTCTCCAGCTTTTTCTGCGGCATTTGCTGTGTCTCCACCACCAACGATACTAAACGCATAAGTATCAGCTATGGCATGTGCAATTCTGTATGTCCCTTTTGAAAATCTGTCAATCTCAAAAATACCCATCGGTCCATTCCAAATAATCGTATTGGACATGCCAATGACCTCTTCAAAAAGTTTGACCGTTGCAGGACCAATATCTACAGCACTAAAACCCTCAAGTACATCTTGAGCAGGAGTGATTTTAACATCCACTGAGTGTTTGATATCATCCGTGATAACAACATCCACAGGAAGATAAACATTCACTTTCGCCTCTTTTGCGTTTTTTAAGATTTTGATAGCTTCTTCGACATAAGCATCTTCAACAAGTGATTTTTGCATATCGTATCCAAGAGCTTTTAAAAATGTGTTGCTCATTGCTCCACCGATTACAATCTTATTGACTTTAGGAATAATATTGTTAAGGAGTGTAATTTTTGAAGAGACTTTTGCTCCACCAATTACCAAACAAATTGGCGCAAGAGGTTTAAAGAGTGCTTTTGCAAAAGCATCTATCTCTCGTTTTAGCAAAAATCCTGCTACTTTTGTCTCGACAAAAGCTGTAATTCCTACGGTAGAACTATGGGCTCTGTGACTTGTTCCAAAAGCATCATTGACAAAAACATCACAAAGTGATGCCAACTCTTTTGAGAGCGTTTCATCATTTTTGGTCTCGCCTTTGTAAAATCTTATATTTTCTAACAAGATGATTTGTCCATTATCACAACTCAAAACTTTCTCTTTGTTATTGATAAAATCTTCTACAAATAAAACCTTTTTATCAAGTAATCTTTCTAATCTTTTGATGATATGCTTGAGTGAATAATCAGGGTCAATATCGCCATCAGGACGACCCAAATGCGTCACCAAAACAATATATTTTGCTTCATGGTCAACGCAGTAATTTATAGTATGAATCGCCTCTTTGATTCTTGAATCATCTGTAATATTGTGATGCGAATCCATCGGCACATTAAAATCCACTCGAATGAGAACTCTTTTACCTTTGACATCAATCTGCTTCAAAGACTTAACATTTTGCATTAATTCTATATTACTTAGCATTTTTTCTCCTCAAATTTACATTCCACATGCCAGAACAAAACAAAGACTTATTTTGTTCCTACAAACACAACCATATCCACAAGACGACTGCTATATCCCCACTCATTATCATACCAAGCAAGAACTTTTACAGTAGTTCCATCGACTACACTTGTCATATCTGGCACAAATGTCGCACTGTAAGTACTTCCGATAAAGTCGCTTGATACTCTTTTATCGTGATCTACTTCAAGTAAACCTTTGAAGTTTCCATTTGCTGCTTTGTCCATTGCTGCATTGATTTGATCTTTTGTTACTGCTTGATTGAGATTGACTGTTAAGTCAACCACTGAAACATCCGCAGTTGGAACACGCATCGCATAACCATTGAGTTTACCCAAAAGATTTGGCATAACTTTTCCGATAGCTTTTGCAGCTCCTGTTGTCGTTGGAATCATGTTGATAGCGGCAGCTCTTGCTCTTCTGAAATCTGAAGCGTGTTTTACATCCAAAATATTTTGGTCATTTGTATAAGAGTGGATAGTTGTCATCAAGCCGTTTTTGATACCAAACTCTTCATCTAAAACTTTACAAATCGGAGCCAAACAGTTTGTTGTACAACTTGCATTGGAGATAATAGCTTCGCCTTTGTAATCGTGCGTATTGATATTTAAAACATACGTTGGTGTTTCATCTTTTGCTGGTGCACTCATTACTACTTTTTTGACACCATTTTTGAGATATGCTTGACACTTCTCAGTCGTTAAAAATGCTCCCGTACACTCAATTACCACTTCAGCACCACATGAACCAAAATCTATCATGGCAGGGTCTCTGTGGTTAAAAAGCTTCACAACTTTTCCAGCGATTTCAATTGAGTTATCATCAATCACTTTTGCGTCAATACCAACATGCACAGAGTCATATTTAAGTAAGTAAACAAGCATATCTGGCTTTGTAGTTGTGTTAAGTGCTACCAACTCTATATCACTTCTACCCATAACTATTTTAGCAACTATCAAACCAATTCTTCCAGTACCATTTATCGCGACTTTTAATGCCATATTCACTCCTTTTTGTTTCGTAAAAATATACCAAATAATAGCATATTTTTCATAACATTTATTGGCACTATTTTTGCTTGTATCTTTCTTACATTGTTTTAAGGAATTTAAAATGAACATAAATGGAAATGCTATGATATCAAGCTATGCACCTCAAGTATCGAAAAACAAAAATGATTTTGCACAGCAAGAGACAGAAGGAAGCAGAGGTTTTGATGCTCTAACGCAGATGCTGATGACTGCGCTTGATACGAACAAAACAGGAACGATAGACAAAACAGAGTTTACTGAAGCAGCAAAAATTTTGGCAAAAAGCCAAAGTGGCGAAAATGTTGCAAATGCGTTTGATAAAATTGATGCAAACAGTGATGCACAGATAAGTTCGGATGAGTTTATTAATGCGTTTAAACAACTCGAAACACAAAAAGAGCAACATAATAAACACGCACAAAAATATTCACTCGAGTCTAATTTGCTCTCACAACAGACACAAGAGCTAATACAACAACCATCACTCCAAGTAAATGAGATGCAAAAAATGCTTTTTGACAAAATGAAAGCAGCCTACACAACACAAACAACGGCAGTAGGTACAACAACAAATCTCTCTGTATAATCTTTTTTGAGGATTCTTGGCATGTGGAAGTTCCACATGCCATATTGACAAATTTCTATATATAATATATACTCATAAATATATATTAATAAGGAATCAAAAATGACAACTGCAAAAATCTTTCCTAATGGTCAAAGCCAAGCTATCCGTATTCCTAAAGAGTTTCGATTTGAAAATCAAGATGAAGTGTTTATAGCCAAAGAGGGAGAGGCTATTATTTTATTTCCAAAAAGTAGTAAATTCAATATTTTATTTGACGCACTCGAAAAATTTTCAGATGACTTTATGGCTCAAAGAGAACAGCCCCAGCAACAAAAGAGAGAGGATTTATTTTGAATAAAGTGATGCTCGATACCAATATCTGTATCTATCTCATTAAAAACAAGCCTATTGAAGTGAGAAAAAAGTTCGATATTTATGAGGTGGGTGAAATATGTATCTCCTCTATA
>JAABQD010000027.1 GCA_011391635.1 Sulfurimonas sp.
TATTTTTTACTTACAAAACCTTATACTTTTTTACAAAACAGGTACTTTCCCTACCGACATGCTAAAAGTGATTTATTTATTATCATCGCTACTGTTTTGCTCTCTTATATGCTTTTTTTAGATTCGCCAGACTCACTTTTGAGATCTTTTACAATGCTTATCATTGGCTTTATACTCTACGATAGACACTTAAAAATTATCTCCATGCAAACGCTTTTTTTGAGTGTAACACTCCTACTTATGCTCTTTCCTAGACTTCTCTTTTCGCTTGGTTTTTGGCTCTCAGTTGGAGGTGTTTTTTACATATTTTTATTTTTGATATATTTTAAGCATCTCAAAGTTTTTTGGCAATTTTTTCTCATTGAGTTTTGGACTTATCTCATGATGCTTCCTCTGGCATTAGCCATTTTTGGCAATTTTGGCTTTTATCATCCTCTTTCTATTCTACTAACGATGCTTTTTATACCATTTTATCCACTCAGTATCATCTTGCATCTTTTAGGTTTTGGTGCTATTTTTGATGGCGTATTGGAGGACTTAATTGCTCTTGGCGAGATAAAAGCAGTGGTAACATTTGAGTATCCATGGCTTTTATTGCATCTTTTACTCTCAGTTTGGGCAATTTTTCAAAAAGTTGGCATGTGGATTTTACTGCTCTTCTCATCTGGAGTTTTTTTCTATGCACTCTACGCTATTGCTTAACTAATTCTCTCTTTTTATACATACGATTAATTAAATAACATAATTTTAATCCATACACAAAAATAATCCATGAGAGATAAATCCATAAAAACAGAAACATCAAAATAGAAAAAGAGCCGTACATGGTTGTGTAAATTTTGTTGTAAATCACATAATAAATAAAAGCATTTTTGGAAATACTAAAAACAATCGAAGTCACAAATGAACTTATAATAGAAGCTTGTAACTCTATTTTTGTGTTGGCAGAGACTTGAAAAAGAAACAAAAAAAATCCCCACATGATTACATAAGGAATCAGTGGAAGGATATTAATGCCAGAGGTAATCTCATGAGAACTCATCATCGTAGCAAAACTTGCTGTGATATAAGAAGAGAGTCCTATAGCTAGAGGAGTGAGAAAAAGCATTATGAAATAGGTTGTCACGGACTGCCAGTGTGTTCTAGGTTTTGCATGAAAAATTTTGTTGGCGATATGCTCAAAATCTTGAAAAAAGAGGAGCGAAGTAATAAATACCATCGCCAAACCAATCACTCCAATCTCAGTAGAGTTGTGTAAAAAACTATCGATATACTCCATAATCGCTTCAGAGTTTACAGGCATAAGGTTTGAAAATACAAAAGATTTGATACTTTCATAATACTCCGAAAAAGAGGAGAGTGATGTCAAAAGTGTGAGCATGATTAAAAGAAGAGGAATAATGGTAAAAATAGTATAAAAACTAAGACTTGCCGCATAGAGCGTTAACTCTTTATCGACAAATAAACCAATAAAAAAGAGTATGTGTTTGATAACATGTTTTACTTTTTTTATTGGCATGTGGAATACTCCAGTTGGGGTCTAACTCAGCCCCATTTTTGCAGGATTTAAGATATTATTAGGGTCAAATGCCATTTTGATAGATTTAAAGAGAGCCATCTCTTCAGGTGTAAAAGCCATATACATATAAGGTGCTTTTGCCAAACCTATGCCATGTTCGCCAGAAAGAGTTCCACCTAAATCAATAGTTGCTTGAAATACTTCTTCTATGGCTTGGTAGGCGATTTTTACCTGCTCTGGGTCTTTGCCATCCACCATCACATTTGTATGCACATTGCCATCGCCCGTATGTCCAAAACATGGGATTTTTACATTGTATTTCTCCGCAATTGCGTAAAATCTCTCCAAAAGTTCTGGCAGTGCAGAACGAGGAACAGTTACATCCTCATTGAGTTTTTTACTTCCATAAACACTCAGAGCTGGAGAGGCGTTGCGTCGTGCAAACCAGATATCTTTTGCCTCTTTGTCATCTTTGGCTATTTTGAACTCACTGCATCCATTTTCACGAAATACTTTTTCTATTTGTGCAAGTTGAAAATTCAAATCCTCTTCAAGATTCCCATCCACATCTGTTACAAGCAGAGCTCCAGCGTCTATCGGCAGACCTTTGTGAAAAGTTTGCTCCACGGCACGAATCGTCAAATTATCCAAAAACTCCATTGCAACAGGTGTAATGCCACTCGCCATAGTTTTATAAACCGCTTCCATTGCCATGTGAACTGTTGGAAAAATTCCCATCGCTGTTTTTGTCATTTTTGGTTTTGGAATGAGTTTGAGAGTGATTTCAGTTAAAACCGCCAAAGTCCCCTCAGAAGCTATCAAAATACCACTTATGTTGTACCCTGCCACATCTTTTATGGTTCTTTTTCCAGCTTTGATAACATCGCCGTTTGGTAAAACTGCTCTTGTCGCCATCACATAATCTTTTGTGATGCCGTACTTCGCCGCACGCATTCCACCTGCGTTTTCACTTACATTTCCACCGATCGTTGAGTACTCTTGACTTGCTGGGTCTGGCGGATAAAAAAGACCTAAAGCTTCAACAGCTTTTTGGAGTTCCATGTTGATAACTCCAGGTTGCACGACTGCGACCATGTTTTTCATATCAATCTCTAGGATTTTATTCATATGTTTTTCCATGGCAAGGACGATTCCGCCACTGCTTGGCAATGCTCCGCCTGTAAAACCGCTTCCCGCACCACGAGGCACGATGATGATTTTATGCTCGTTACAATATTTTAAAATTTGACTGATATCCTCTTCATTTCTTGGGAAAATAACTGCATCTGGCTCAAAATGCTCTCTTGTCGCATCATACGAATAGGCGATGAGATGTGCTTTATCGCTATAAATATTTTCTGAGCCGACAATCTTAGTAAAGTGTTCAATATGTATTGATTCTATCATGATTATTTCTTCGTTTTAAATTCGTTATATAATTTTTGAAGCTCTTGATTCTCTTCATTGTACTCAAGTAAAAGTTCATAGTAATATGGTTCATAAGCATCCATCTCACTACTTCCTGCTCCCCACCATGCTTTATGGATTTCTGTTACGCGTGTAAAAAATGGAAGTTGTTTACTCTCTTGCTTGAGTGGTGCATCAGATATATTAAGAATTTTGAAACTTTTTGAGTCAATTGTGAAAAGTTTTTGATTGATATAAACAAAAATAACTCCAACAGAAGCGGAATCAGCCATCTCATCAAAATCCTCTTTTTGTGGGGATGGATGTCCATTTTGAGAGAGAATTGTTGCAAAAAGATCTGGATGAATCCATTGGATAGTTTGGGAAGCCTTCAAAACACGCTCATATACATCTTCATTTGGTGCGATAAGCATAGCTCTTGAGTATCCAAAAGCCAAAACAGCTAAGTCACCCACTTCCACATGCCACTCTCCTCTTGGAAGTGCATTTTGTTTAAGAAGCGTAAAATCTCGCATCTTTAGCGTAGCAACTTTACTACTTTTATCGTAACTCGTTACGACAACCTCTTTGATGATACTTCCATGATTTTTAGACAACTTATGTACGATAAAACCACTCATACCAACATCAACCCTCTCTATTTTGAGAGTTGCTTCGTCTGCATCTTCATTGACCGAAGTAATAGGCGACTTTACAACTGTAGCAAAGAGAGCAGAGACAAAAATAAAAAGCAAAAATATAAACTTAATCAATAGTAATCCCTTGTTAGACTTCTTGCAAGAAATCTATATATATTCAATGTGATTATAGCAAACAAATCTCATACTAAGCCAAATTTTGTTAATCTTTCAGACTTATTTATTTTAGGGACATATTTATGATACGAATTTTCATACTATTTTTTATCTCAACTGTTCTCTTTGGTTCTGAGGTAAAAGATTTTAAGTGGGAAGAAGGCGTATCCTACTCTGTGTTTTTAGAGAAGCACAATTTACCTACAAGCAGACTTTTAAACGATTTAGATGATGATGATGAAAAACTCGTAGAAGAGATTCGTGCGGGTACAAATTGTCAAATGCTCATGAGTGCGGATGGCAAAATTGAGCAGATTTTAATTCCACTCACAGAAGAACTGCAAATTCACATCTTTCAAGAAGATGACTCTTACAGTTTTGAAGCTATTCCTATTATTTATGAAGAAAAAACCGAAGCACTCACACTCAAGATTCAAGTAAATCCTTCAGTCGATATTCTCAATGAAACAAATTCTATTGCACTCACAACTATTTTTTCTTCAGCATTTAAAAAGTCTGTCAACTTTACGGCTATACAAAAGAATGATGACTTAGCCATGATTTACAAACAAAAATATAGACTTGGCAAACCTTTTTCCATGCCTGTGCTTCTTACTGCAATGATAGAGATTAATGGCAAAAGACACCATATTTACCTCAACAGTGATGATCTTTATTATGATGAAAAAGGGGTGCAATTGGAGAGTTTTCTTCTCGTCAATCCTATTGCCAATGCAAGAATTTCTTCAAAATTTACACTCAGCAGATTCCATCCAATTTTAAGAAAATATCGTGCACATTTGGGTGTGGATTATGCTGCAAGAACTGGTACACCTATCTTGGCAGCTGGGGATGGAAAAGTAGTTTTTATAGGCTTTACAAATGGGTATGGAAATCTCATCAAGATTCAGCACAGTGATGATTTAGTCACTGTTTATGCACATCAAAAATCTTTTCGTAATGGAATTCGTACAGGTCTCAAAGTATCCAAAGGACAAGTTATTGGCTATGTAGGAAGCACTGGTTTATCTTCAGGTCCACATCTTCACTTTGGTTTATATAAAGACAAAGTGGCTATTGACCCGCTCAAAGTTGTCCAGATTACAACCAAAGTTTTAAATATGAAAGAGGTCAAAGAGTTTGAGAAGCTAAGAAAAAAATATGACGATGATATCTCTACTCATTTAGGCAAACATACAAAATTCATTAAACGCAATGAGAGTGGCAATGCCTGTTACATCCAAAATCAACCGAATAAAAAAACGACTTAACTTTATCCAAACTCTATAGGATCCATATCCACCTCAGCCAATGGTGTTTGGCATGTGGAAATCGCTTTTATCAAATCTGTACTCTTATCAGAGCGAAGCAGTATCTCGAATCTATACTTATCTGCAACGCGTTCAATCGCACATTTTCCAGAGCCTACTATCGCAATATTTGGAAATTTTGCTAAAGTTTCTTGCATACGAAGCATCTCTTCTTTGGCTTTTAAACCATTTTTATGCGAAAAAAGAACACGGCAAAGTTTTTTATAGGGAGGATATAACTCTTTGCGATACTCCATCTCCTCTTGTAAAAATGCCTCATAATTTTCTACAAAAGCACTAAAAAAGGCTTCGTTAAAACTCTGCACCAATACCTTTGCATTTTTAGCTCTTCCACTGCGTCCCGCTACTTGAATCAAAGAGGAGAGTGCCTTTTCACGAGAGCGATAATCACTCATGTTCAGCATATTGTCCATACCTAAAACCACAGCCAAAGTTACACCGTGATAATCATGTCCCTTACTCAGCATCTGTGTGCCGACAAGTACATCTATCTCTGCATTATTAAACCGCTTGAGTGCATCTTTGAGTTTCTTCGCTGTTGTGATGACATCTCTATCAAATTGCTCAATCTTGGCATGTGGAAATGTTTCGCTAATATTTTTGACCGCTTCTGCCGTTCCAAGTCTCGAACTCGTAAGATGATGACTTCCACATGCCGAACACACCTGCGGAATGGCCTGTGTAAAATTGCAGTAATGACATTTAAGTGCATGAGATTTTTGATGAATGCTCATCCCAATACTACAAAACACACACTCATACGTGTGACCGCAATCACCACAAATCAAGTACTTAAAGTTTGCACGAGTGGGAAGAAAAACGATAGATTGCTCTTTTGCATGAAGCGTATTTTGAAGATTTTGTAAAATCATTGGTGAGAGATTCTCAACGGAACGCTCATAGATAAACTCTTTTTGAGAACTAAAATGTCCACCTCTGAGTCTGGCATGTGGAAACTTCACATAGGAGTTCAGTGATGGTGTCGCACTTCCCAAAATAACGGGAACATCATAAATCTTTCCCATATAAATGGCTATATCTCTGGCATTGTAACGAGGTCTTGAGGAAGATTTATAACTATCATCATGCTCCTCATCAACAACAATAAGACCCAAATCCTTGATAGGTAAAAAAAGAGCCGAGCGAGGTCCAGCGATGATGTATGCACTTCCATCATAAATCTTTGCAACTGCTTTTTTCTTTTGCAGTGCTGTGAGTTTGGAGTGCCACATGACCACTTTATCGCCAAAATGCTCTTCTAGCCTTTTGCTCATCTGAGGTGTGAGAGAGATTTCTGGCATCAAAAAGAGAGAGCGATTTCCCTCAGCCATCATCTCCTCAAAATACTTCATATATATTTCAGTTTTGCCACTTCCTGTATCGCCAAAAAGAAGAGAAACTTTGTGCTGTTGTAAAAAGAGAAGTGCTTCTTGTTGCTTTGAAGAGAGTGTGATTCTGCTCTGGACATCTGCTTTATTCTCATCTGAGAATTCCTGAGTTTGAGCATAAGGAGTCATCAATCCTATCCCCTCTCCTAGGGAACAGATATAATAAGTAGCGATAAACTGTGCTAACTCTCTCTGCTTTGGAGAGTAAAAAAACTCACTGACACTTAATATCTCATTTGTTTTAAATGAAGGTTTTTGGCATGTGGAAATTATAACTGCTTTGTAATTTTTATTTCGCACTGCTATTTCTACGATATATCCAGCATCTAAAGAGATTTCATAGTGGTAAGTAAGAGGTGCTAAAGGGGAAGAGAGAATTGCTACTTCATAATAAAACAAGGCAATTCTCTCTTGAAAATTAATTTGTTAGTGTTTGGCACATAGCACCTGTTGTAGCATGAGCTGTATCGCAAGTAAAAATACCCGTTGTTGGCGTATAAGTGAATGGTACAGCCGTCGTTTGAATGGTATAAGTGTAATGTAATCCATCTGCATTTGTACTTTGCCAGTGTCCAGAACCTGTTTGCGCGGCTATGCCATACATAAGAAGCGTACTTGTACCATTACCATCAAAAAGCGTAGTATTACTCAGCTTTGTAATCCAACCACTTTGTCCTTGTATAAGTCGCCCCTGTCTCTCAGTCACAATTGCGGAACGAATTGATGCAATATCTGAGCGACCTTTTGTTATTTCAGCATCTGTTCGTGTTGCAGCCATTTTCGGAACTGCAATAGCTGCTAAAATCCCTAAAACAACAATGACAAATATCATTTCTATCATAGTAAATGCATTTTTATTTTTTTTCATATAAGTCACTCCATAAAGTTAGTTAATAGTAACATGATTTTTATTATAGCAAGTTTGAAATTTGTGATTTTGGAAGGAAAAGAGATCAAAGTATACATTCCCAAGCTGGAGCTTGGGAACGAGAAAAAGAAAAATTAACGAGTTACAGCTGCACCTAATAATTTTATTGTATCGGCACTAACATCTGTAAAAGCAGAACAAACACCAGTTTTTAGTGGCACTGCAATAGTTAAAGTGTCTGTTCCAGCATCTACAGTAGCAGTAGCACAAGTTGAACCACCAAGTGCAGATGTGACCACTAGACCAGCAACTGACATTGTATCAGTGGCTTTAACATTATCTGTTACAAATGATGCATTCACATCACCCGTTGCCATTGCAGTTGCAACCATAGTTTTAACTGCATTTTGAAAATCTGACACCCCCGCACTAGCTCTTGCATCATCACGCGTCGCAGCCAATTTTGGAACCGCAACAGCAGCCAAAATACCTAAAATAACGATAACAAAGATCAATTCGATCATAGTAAAACCAGCTCTTTTCATAAGAACTCCTAAAATTAAAAATTTGGGCTACTCTAGTAACCTTGGATAACATTATGTGGCATGTGGAATAAATTCTTGCTTAATATATCTCATTAGTTCGTAATCATTCTAGACAAAAGTTGGAACTAAAATTGCTTTTATCACTTAACTTTTAAAGGAGTTCAGATGAGTATTCAAACATATGCTACGAGTCATTTAGTCGCTCAAGCACTTGATTATCGCTCTATGCGTCAAGATATGATTTCATCAAACATTGCCAATGCTGATACTCCTTTTTATAGACCAAGAGATATAAGCTTTGGAGAGACTTTAGCAGTAAAACAAGCTGAACTCTATAAAGATACAAGTACAACATTAGATTTGGCACAAACAAATAGTTTCCACATGCCACTCTATAACGAAAGAGATATCTCCAAAGCAACAACATTTTTCAGAGATGGACATATGGCTAGAAATGATGGCAATAGCGTAGACTTGGATGTTGAGACAACAGAAATGAGTAAAAACTCCATTATGTTTAACGCCCTTGTCAATGCAGATAAAAAAATTTCTATGATTTATAAAAATGTTGTAGACTCATCGTCTAAAGTCTCGTAAAGGATAACAAATGAGTAACTTTTTAAGTAGTTTTGACATTAGTGGTTACGGCTTATCAGCACAAAGGGTGCGTGTAAATACAATCTCTTCAAACATAGCTAACGCACAAACAACACGAACAGACGAGGGTGGACCTTATAGAAGACAAGAGGTGGTTTTTAAAGCGATTGATTTTAATCAACACTTAAACGAAGCTCTCAACAATACAACAAATAGTGCAAAATATGAAGACCCTCTCAATGAAGGCGATTTTGGCAAAACTGTAAATCCTGCTATAATGAGTGTAGTAATTGATAAAATATCAAGAGATGACAAAGAAGCGAAAATGAAATTTGAGCCAAATCATCCAGATGCAGATGCAAATGGGTATGTTGCCTATCCAAATATTAATCCTGTAATAGAAATGGCCGATTTAGTCGAAGCAACTCGCTCATATCAAGCAAATGTTGCCGCTTTTGAGAGTGCAAAAAACATGGCAAGTAGTGCTATTTCACTCTTGCAATAACCAAAAAAGGAGATGAGCTATGAATAATATTAGCGGTATATCAGGCACATCAACTGCCGAACTTTTAAAACAAAAAGATAGAATTGAAGAGAGTAGCGGTGGCGTCGATTTTGCACAACACCTCAAAACAGCACTCGGTGAAGAGAATGCTCGTCAAATAACGGCAGAGCAGGCAGTCGGGGATATGGCAAGTGGACAGGTAAAAGACCTCCATCAAGCAGCTTTAGCAATTAGTAAAGCTGAGACAAGTATGAAACTGATGCTCGAGATAAGAAACAAAGCACTCAGTGCTTACAAAGAGATAGGTAGAACACAACTATAAATTTATTAGAAAGTATAAACAACTAAATGTTGAACGAAAATAAAAGCAAAAAGATACTTTTGCTTTATGCACTTATCGGGCTTGGGTTTTTCATCTTTTTGAGCGTAATGCTCGTTACAGTGCTAAAATCACGCAACCTCCCCTCTCTTTATACAGATGATACCTCCAAGGCAGCACGAGGAAGCATCGTGAGTGCAGATGGTTTTCATATTGCAATCACAAAAAAGCTTTATAAGATAGTTGTCAACAATAACTATATTGACCCAGAAAAAGAGGAGCTGTTTATTCAGCTTTTTAGTATCTACTCTGGCATGGATGCTAAAGAGGTCAAAGAGAGACTCAAAGAGAAAAAAGGTGTTGTAGTTTTAAGTTATTCTATGCCAGAAAAAGAGGCTCAATATCTCAAAAATCTCGCCAAAGAGCTTCGAAAATATAAAGTTTTCGTAGAAAAAAAGGATCGCCGTACTGGTATAAAAATGGTGCAAGGCCTGAGTGTTATTGAGAGTGGAGAGAGCCGTGAATATCCTTATGGAAAGCTCTTAACACCTATTATTGGCTACACTCACAAACAAGAGGACAATGGTTATACGCGTATCACTGGTGTCAAAGGTCTAGAAAAAAGATTTGATGAAGAGCTCTCAGCACGACAAGATGGTTCAAGTATAGGTCCAAGAGATGTAAATAGCTATATCATCCTCAATCGTGATAGTTTTACAAAACCAAATATTGATGGCTTGGATATAAAACTCACTATTCCTGTTGCGTTTCAAATCAAAATAGAAAACATGTGTGACCAGATGAGAAAAGAGTTGGGTGCGGAACAGGTTATGATAACTGTGATGAACTCACAGAATGGAAAAGTTTTAACCCTTGCAACTTCCAATAGATTTTTTCCAAAAGATATCAAAAAGAGTGATTACGCTTACCTAAATAGTGGGATTATTGAGTATAGTTTTGAACCAGGAAGCGTTATAAAAGTTATCACAATGGCTTTACTTCTTGATAAAAATTTAGTCAATCCTTATGATATGGTCAATGGATACCATGGAAAATACACTATTGGCAAAAAAACTATCACAGATGAACATCCATTTGATAGGCTCTCAGCCGAAGATGTTATTGTACACTCTTCAAATATTGGGATAGCACAACTTGCACAAAAACTCTCAGGTGTGGAGTTTTATGAAGGTTTATATAAATTCGGTTTCTCCCAAAAATCTACAAATGACTTTATTTATGAAAAAACAGGCTCTCTTCCAAACAGCAATAAACTAGACAATGAAATCTATAAAGCAACCTGTTCCTATGGATATGGTATGGCGGCAAATCTTATGCAACTTGTTCGTGCTTACAGTGCTTTTAACAATAATGGCAAAATTATTTATCCTCAAATTGCAGGAAGCTATGTGGACTCTTTTAATCGTGAATCCGTTATTCGTAATGATGAACAAGTTCAAGTTATAAAAAGTGCAACAGCTGCAAAAATGCAAAAAATTCTCATCAAAACAGTCAATGAGGGAACAGGTGTCAAAGCAAGAACAGAGGGTTTAGTTATAGGTGGCAAAACGGGTACAGCCCATATTGCAGAAGATGGTTCCTATGTAAATAAGTACAATACCGCTTTCATTGGGTTCGCGAATGATGAAACGAAAAAATATACAATCGGTGTCATTACTGTACAGCCTACATCAAGCCAATTTGCGGCTCAAACATCCGTTCCAGTATTTAAAAAAGCGATTGATATAATGATAGAAGATGGTTATCTCACACCTACAAAATCAGATACAAATGCAACAAAAGAGAGTGTTGCACTCTCAGCAGATGTCCTCGAAGAGCTAGAAAAAAAACACTAAAGCCAGATATTATCAAGTAATCTTGTACTGCCTACTTTTGCTTCAACTAAAATAATTGTATTTCCAAGTTCCACATGCCAAAGTTTTTCAAAATCACGGCTCAGTATCTCTACATAAGAGATTTCAAGTGGTTCAAGCATCTCTCTCATACCTTTTATAATCTCTTTAGTATCTAAAATATTTTTACTTACCATTTTTCCAGCCAAGTAGAGTGAAGCGGAGATTTTGAGTGCCTCTTTTCTTTGCTCATGCGTGAGATACACATTGCGACTGCTTAGAGCAAGACCATCGCTCTCGCGAACCGTATCTACCGCGACAATATTGACACGCATAAAAAATTGTTTTGCCATCAACGAGATGAGATTGAGCTGTTGTGCATCTTTTTTTCCAAAATAAGCATTCGTTGGAGTGACAATATTTAAAAGTTTCATAACCACTGTTAAAACCCCATTAAAATGCGAAGGACGCGTTGCACCTTCAAGGATATATCCTCGTACTTTTGGGGCTAAGACACTCGCTTCATCATCAGTATATATCTCTTTGGCATGTGGAAAGAAAAGAACATCAACTTGAGCTAATTCACATATTTTTTTATCCGCTTCATCTTTTCGTGGATATTTATCTAAATCTTCCCCTTTTAAAAATTGCGTAGGATTCACAAAAATAGAAACGATAACAATCTCATTCTCTTTTTTTGCTCTTTTGATAAGAGAAATATGACCTTCATGCAAAGCACCCATTGTCGGAACAAAGCCAATAGTTTTATTGCTATTTTTTGTAAACTCTTGAAGCTCTAGTGCCTCAGTGATAATCTTCATTTTAAGCCTCTATTTAATATAATCGCAATTATACAATATTGGAATAATTTATGGATAACTACGAATACACTGAACTTTTAAAAAGTACCACTCTCAAAATGAAAAATATCACAAGTGTTGTTGAACCTGAAAAACTTCAAAAACGACTTGAAGATATTGCAGCTATGGAGAACGACCAATCTTTTTGGAATGATGCGGTAAATGCTGCTGCGATACAAAAAGAAAAAACACAAATTCAAAGAAAGTTGAAAAAGTATTTTGAAGCAAAAAATGCTATAGATGATGCTGTAGAACTCTATGAAATGGCAACCGAAGAGGGAGATGAAGAGTCTATTCAAGCCCTTTATGATGATGCAACAAAACTAGAAGAGTTTATACGAAATATGGAGATAGAAACTCTCCTCAGCGGTGAGAGTGATGCAAACAATGCAATTCTCTCCATTCATCCTGGTGCTGGTGGAACAGAGAGCCAAGATTGGGCATCCATGCTTCTGAGAATGTATAAACGATTTGCGGAGAGACGCGGATTTAGTGTCGAAGTGCTTGATTATCAATCAGGCGAAGAAGCTGGAATCAAAGATGTTTCACTTCTCATCAAAGGCGAAAATGCCTATGGATATCTCAAAGTTGAAAATGGAATTCACCGACTTGTACGAATCTCTCCTTTTGACTCAAATGCAAAAAGACACACCTCTTTTAGCTCTGTCATGGTTTCTCCTGAGGTAGATGATGACATCAACATTGTTGTTGAAGACAAAGATATCAGAGTGGATACTTATAGATCAAGTGGTGCGGGTGGACAACATGTCAACAAAACAGAGTCTGCAATACGCATCACACATATAAAAACTGGCGTAGTCGTGCAGTGCCAAAATGATAGAAGTCAACATAAAAATAGAGCAACAGCTATGAAAATGCTTAAATCTCGTCTGTATGAACTCGAACTGGAGAGCCAAAAAGCAGAAAAGGATGGAGTTACAAAAAGTGAAATAGGCTGGGGACATCAAATCCGTTCCTATGTTATGCAACCCTATCAACAAATCAAAGATACACGAAGCAATATGGCATACTCCAATATCTCTGCCATTCTTGATGGTGATATAGACACAATGATTGAAGATGTTCTTATCTCAGAGAATAGACAAAGCAATCAGAATGAGTAAAGACTAAAAGACGCTTCCTACGATGAATTTACTCAAAGAATTTGCTCTCAATGATACATGCTCCTATTTAGAGAATAAAGAGCAAACTATGCATTACAAAATCATAGATGATTGTGAAGCGACTTATTGCAGTGCATTAGTAGAGAGAGGATTTAGAAGATTTGGAAAAATGTATTTTCGACCCATCTGTTCTCATTGTCATGAGTGCCAAAGCATAAAAATAGATGTAGAAAATTTTGTTTTTTCCAAATCACACAAACGCGTCCTAAAAAAAGCACAGAATATAAAAAGTTATATTCAAACTCCTACTCTCACAAAAGCACATCTCAGCTTATTTGAAAAGTACCACCTTTATATGAGCGGTAAGAAAGGGTGGAACTACCAAGAAACAACTCCTGAGCACTACTATAACTCTTTTGTAAGCGGGCATGAAAACTATGGCTATGAAGTTTTATATTATGATGATGAAAGACTTATAGGTGTTGATTTAATCGATATACTTCCAGATGGTATCTCTTCCGTCTATTTTTACTATGATCCAGAGTATATGCACTATTCACTAGGTAAATTATCACTTTTACTCCAAATCAGATATGCAAAAAAATATCATAAAAAATGGATTTATTTAGGTTACTATGTAAAAGAATCTCCTAGTCTCTCCTACAAGTCTGATTATAAACCTTTTGTAACACTTCATGGAAGACCCAATGAATATGAAAGTTACCATTGGTACTAAAATATTCCTCTCATACATTTATTTCCACATGCTACTTTCAATTCACAAGAGGAACATGCTAAAATCAGAAATGATGAAAAAGATTAGAAATGAATTGGCATATTTTTTGGTTATATTAGTTGTGTTGGCTCTTTTGCAACACCCAGATTTACTTCACTCACCACTCACTAGAGCTCATTTGATGCTAGAAAAAGAGAACTACTTTCACCCTCTTTTATGGTCATCATTGATTTATGGTGTGATTGCTATTGTGCGATTGATAATAAAAGGCATAAGATACTTAAAAAAGAGGATTACGAACTCATAAGAGTGGAGTCAAAGAAGATTAAAATTTAAAGGAGTAGATACTTCCCAGCGGAAGTATCTAAGAGGCTTTATTAGCCATTGCGTTTTTTGATAATTTCTTCAGATACATTTCTTGGAACTTCTTCATAGTGATCAAATTCCATCGCGTATGTTGCACGACCTTGAGTTGCAGAACGAAGATCTGTTGAATAACCAAACATCTCAGCAAGTGGAACAAATGCGTCAACAATTTTGTTGCCTGAACGCTCACTCATGTTACTAATTTGTCCACGACGACGATTAAGGTCACCGATAACATCTCCCATATAATCTTCAGGAACTTCAACTTCAACTTTCATCATTGGTTCTAAGATAGCTGGTTTAGCTTTTCTACAACCCTCTTTGAATCCCATTGAAGCAGCAAGTTTAAATGCCATCTCATTTGAATCCACATCATGGTATGAACCGTCATAAAGTGTAACATCGATATCTTCCATTGGATAACCAGCAAGAACACCGTTAGCCATTGACTCTTTACACCCTTTTTCAACTGCAGGAATATACTCTTTTGGAACAGTTCCACCTTTAATTTCGTTATGAAATACAAATCCCGTACCAGCATCACCTGGCTTGATTGTAAGATAAACATGTCCAAACGCACCACGACCACCAGACTGTTTTGCGTATTTGTACTCTTGGTTTACTTGATCTCTAATAGTTTCACGGTAAGAAACTTGTGGAGCACCAACTTCAGCTTCTACTTTGAACTCTCTTTTCATACGATCAACAAGAATTTCTAGGTGCAACTCACCCATTCCTGAAATAATTGTTTGTCCAGTTTCTTCATCAGTATTTACTCTAAAAGATGGATCTTCTGCAGCTAGTTTACCTAAAGCAATACCCATTTTTTCTTGGTCTGCTTTCGTTTTTGGCTCAACTGCAACAGAAATAACTGGTTCTGGGAATACCATACGCTCTAACACAACCGTATCATCTGGATCACAAAGTGTATCTCCAGTTGTAGTATATTTAAGACCAACAACTGCACCGATTTCACCAGCATAAATTTCTTTAATCTCTTCACGCTTAATCGCATGCATTTTTACAATACGACCAATTCTTTCTCTTTTGTTTTTAGTCGAATTATGAACAAATGAACCTGCTTCTAAAGAACCACGATACACACGAATAAAAGTCAGTGTTCCAACGAATGGATCTGTCATAATTTTAAATGCTAAAGATGCAAATTTACCATCATCTGTTGATGGAACGATAACTTCAATTTCTTCATCATCCATCATCGTTCCCTTAATAGGAGCACATTCTGTAGGAGCTGGAAGATAGGCAACAACTGCATCAAGAAGAGTTTGAACACCTTTATTTTTAAATGCTGTACCTGCAGTCATTGGAACAATATGCATACCAAGAGTCGCAGCTTTTATACCAGCAATTATCTCATCTTCAGTTAACGCTTCACCTTCTAAATACTTTTCAGCAAGTTCTTCATTGCCATCTACTTCAGAAATAGATTCAATCATCTTTTCACGGTATGCTTCAGATTTTTCAAGCATATCAGCAGGGATTTCTTCAATATGGTAGTTAGAACCCATTTCAGCATCAATATCCCAAACAATCGCTTTCATTTTTACAAGGTCAACAATACCTTTAAAAGTATCTTCAGCACCGATTGGTAATTGAATTGGAACCGGATTTCCCTTTAAACGCGTACGAATTTGCTCTTCAACTTGGTAAAAATCTGCACCTGTTCTGTCCATTTTGTTAACAAAAACTATAGATGGCACACCATAACGATTTCTTTGTCTCCAAACTGTTTCAGATTGAGGCTGAACACCACCAACTGCACAAAATACAGAAACTGCACCATCAAGAACACGCATAGAACGCTCAACTTCAATAGTAAAGTCAACGTGACCCGGAGTGTCGATAATATTAATCTGTTTACCAGCCCACTCACAAGTTGTTGCAGCAGAAGTAATCGTAATACCTCTTTCTTGCTCTTGTTCCATCCAGTCCATAGTAGCAGCACCATCATGAACCTCACCAATTTTATGCTCAACACCTGTATAGAATAAAATTCTTTCAGTTGTTGTAGTTTTACCCGCATCAATATGCGCAGCAATACCAATATTTCTTACATCTTCTAGTTTATGCGATCTTGCCATTTTTATAATGCCTTCAGTGATTTATTTTGTAGAGTTAACCTCTTTTGTAAATAGATACTTTACCAATTCACAAAAGAGGTCATGAAAGTGTACAATCTAACTAAATAGCTAGATTATACACAATGCTTTAAAGATTACCAGCGATAGTGAGCAAATGCTTTATTTGCTTCAGCCATTCTGTATGTATCCTCTTTTTTCTTAAATGCAGAACCTTTATCAGATGCTGCATCCATTAACTCATTTGCTAATTTCTCAGCCATTGTTCTCTCGTTTCTTTTACGAGAAGCATCAATTAACCAACGAATTGCAAGTGAAAGTTGACGTACCGGGCGTACTTCTACTGGAACTTGGTATGTAGCACCACCAACACGGCGACTCTTAACTTCGATAATAGGTTTAATATTATCAATAGCTTCATTGAAAGTATCAATACCAGTTTTTTCACCACGAGAACCGATAAGGTCTAATGCACTGTAAATGATTTTTTCAGCTGTACTTTTTTTACCATCGTACATAATCTTGTTAATAAATTTCGTCAAAACTTTGCTTCCATAAACTGGATCTGGCATTATTTCACGAACGGGAGCTTTTCTTCTTCTCATTTGTAATTTTCCTTACTTCAATTTTTTCAAATTTACTCAAAATATACCACTAAAGGTATATCCTGTGTTAGCTTGATTCTATGTGTTTTAATTTCTTAGAGAGAAATTATTTTTTTACTTTTGCTTTTTTAGTTCCATATTTAGAACGAGCAACTTTACGATTAGCAACACCGGCAGTGTCTAATGCACCACGAACGATATGGTACTTAACCCCCGGTAAATCTTTGATACGACCACCACGAACAAGAACAATTGAGTGCTCTTGAAGATTGTGACCCTCACCACCGATATATGAAATAACTTCAAAACCTGAAGTTAAACGAACTTTAGCAACTTTTCTTAAAGCTGAGTTTGGTTTTTTTGGTGTAGTTGTGTAAACACGAGTACAAACACCACGACGTTGTGGACACGAAACAAGCGCAGGTGATTTTGATTTTTTAACCACAGCTTTACGCTCATGACGAATCAATTGATTGATTGTAGGCATACAATTCCTTTCTTAAATTAGTTCCAGTAGAATTTAACTCTCATTTTCAGAGAATTATAAACACGAAATCTTACAGAAAAAGTATTTAAAGTTAGCTTATTTTAAGTGTGAATTAATATTTAGAAAGTAATATGTGAAATTATAGAAGAGTCTTCTATGTATGAGGTATATGCGAATAGAAATATCAGTGTACAAAGTTTCCACATGCCAACTGTTTGGCATGTGGAACTAATTAATTAATCTTCATCGCTATAAAAAACAATCTCTTGATTTTTGTAGATACCTGTTCCTACTGGTATAGTACGACCAATAATAACATTCTCTTTCAAGTCATTTAAATCATCAACTTTTGCAGATACTGCAGCTTCAGTCAATACTTTTGTTGTATCTTGGAAAGATGCAGCAGAGATAATACTGTCTGCTGAAACTGCTGCTCTTGTGATACCAACTAAATAAGGTTCTGCAATCGCTGGACGACCGCCAAGACGAATAATTTTGTCATTTTCTTGTGCAAATTTTGCTTTAGAAATTAAGTCACCTTCGATAAACTTCGTATCTCCAGATTTAACAATTTTAACTTGTCTTAACATCTGAGTAAAGATTACCTCAATATGTTTATCAGAGATATTTACCCCTTGTGAACGATAAACTTGTTGTACTTCACTAATCAAATAGTTATAGAGTGCTTTAACACCCATAATACGAAGAAGCTCATGTGAAGAGATAATACCACTTGTAAGTCTCTCACCTGCGTGAACGAAGTCTCCAGAGTTTACAACAGCAACATGCGATTTATCTACAAAATACTCTTTGATAATTCCATGGTCTGAAGAAACAATAATTCTAATTTTCCCACGAAGTGGCTTACCAATACTTACAACACCATCAATTTCTGAAATTAGTGCCGTTGCTTTTGGACGACGACCTTCAAAAAGTTCAGATACTCTTGGAAGACCTCCAGTAATATCACTTGATTTTTGAAGTGCTTTTGGTGTTTTAGCGATTATATCCGCTACCTTAACTGTCGCACCATCTTGAACAAATATTGATGTTTTAGAATCAATTTGATAGCGTAACAACTCACCATTTTCACTTGCTAAAACAATTGTTGGCTTATAATCCACTGGAATGTGATCGTTAATCATTAAACGAGTTTTACCAGTAAGCTCATCCATCTGTTCAGTTGCAGTAATACCAACAATGATATCTTCATACTTAATGACACCGCTTGCCTCACTGATAACCGGATTAGAGTAAGGATCCCACTCTGCAATAACTACTGACTCATCCGTCGCTGGTTTAGCAAGGAGGGTAGTTGCTTGAACGCTTTCATCATCCTCTACTACTATTACAGAACCACGAGCGATGTAGTGTCGAATTGCTTCACGATTGTTTGAATCTACTACAGTTGCAAAAAGACCTTTTTCAACAACTTCATATCCAGCTTTTACGCCTTCAAATCTCTCTAAATAGTCGCCTTTAAGTAAGAAGTATTTAACAACTCCTTCCTCTTTAGCAACAATCTTTTGTGTTACAGGAGCACCATCATCTACTAAAACTTCTGATGCATACGGAATACGACTAGGTACATTCCATCCATCTTTTATAGTTTCAACAATCGATTCAAACTCTTTTACTTCTGCTCCAGATTCATACGGGAAGTAATATTTACCTTCTATTTGACCGCCAACACCTGCTAATTCATTTGGCTTAGCAATTTCATTTTTACGAAGTGTATAACGTACAGTTTCATTTTTGCTCGATGTCACACTCACTAAAACTTCATCATGAATCGTTTGAATATCAATTTTTCCATTAAATGGTGCTTTTATTTTAGGTTCAACTAATAATACGGCTGCATTTCTACGATTTGCAACAATATTTTTACCCTCTTTCGATCTATAAGTTTTAAGATTATAGTAACGAATAAAGCCCTCTTTTTCAGCAACAACTTGTCTTTCTTGAGCAGTTGAAGATGCAGTACCACCGACGTGGAATGTTCTAAGTGTAAGCTGCGTACCTGGCTCACCAATTGACTGAGCGGCAACAATACCTACAGCTTCACCAGGACGAACAATATGTCCAGTTGCAAGGTTTACACCATAGCATAATGCACATATCCCACTTTCACTTTTACATGTTGTAGGTGTTCTAATGTGTGCTGTTTTAATTCCTGCTTCAGAAATAACTTTTGCACTTACTTCATCTAAGAGTGTTCCCTCAGCAAATAAAATTTCATTACTAATTGGATCTATAACATCATCTGCTAAAACCCTACCGTTAAGTCTATCTTCTAAAGATTCGATTAAAGTATTTTGATCCGAAATATCAGATATTTCAATACCCTCATGTGTATGACAATCATGTTCAACAATTTTAACATTTTGAGCAACATCTACAAGTTTACGAGTCAAATATCCAGCATTTGCTGTTTTAAGAGCCGTATCGGCAAGACCTTTTCTAGCACCGTGCGTAGAAATAAAGTACTCGATTACATTCAAACCTTCTTTAAAGTTTGAGATAATCGGAGTTTCAATAATCTCACCACTTGGCTTCGCCATAAGACCACGCATACCAGCTAACTGACGAATTTGAGCAGCAGAACCCCTCGCACCAGAATCAGCCATCATATGAATCGAATTAAATCCATCTTTATCTGTCTGAACTAAATCCATCATTTGTGTTGCAAGAGTATTGTTTGTATCTGTCCAAACATCAATAATTTTATTATATCTCTCTTGCTCAGTTAAAAGACCTGCTTCGAACTGTTTTTGAATCTCAATAACTCTATTTTTAGACTCAGTAATTTTTGCTTCTTTTGTTTTAGGAATAATAATATCATCTATTGAAATCGAAATTCCTGATTCAGTTGCATGTTTAAATCCTAAATCTTTTAAATTATCCAAGAATGTTGCAGTTACTCCAATTCCACCATGTTTTTGAACATAATCAACAGTCTCATTAATCGCTTTTTTCTTCATAACTCTATTCCAAAGTTCAATTGGAACAAATGATGGCAATATTGCCTTTAAAAGCATACGACCAGCTGTAGTATGAATTATTCTTCCATCTACACGCGTTCTAATTTTTGCATGTAAATCAAGAGCATCGTGTTCTATTGCAATTCTAATTTCATCTACATTAGCAAAAAGTTTATTTGAACCTTTTACACCATTTTTTTCTAGTGTTATATAGTAAATTCCAAGAACCATATCCTGAGACGGTGTAGCTATCGCTTTGCCAGATGCAGGAAGCAAAATATTCATAGATGCCAACATCAATACTTTTGCTTCAGCAATTGCTGCAGAACTTAACGGTATATGCACAGCCATTTGGTCACCATCAAAGTCGGCATTAAAAGCCGCACATACTAATGGGTGAAGCTGAATAGCTTTTCCATCAATCAGCTTAGGGTGAAATGCTTGAATTGAAAGTTTATGAAGTGTTGGTGCACGGTTAAGTAGCACTGGATATCCATCAACTATCTCAGCCAAACACTCCCAAACTTCATTAGTTTTAGCTTCAATCATATTTTTTGCAGCTTTAACAGTTGTCGCATAACCTTTATCTTCAAGTTTCGCAATCAAATGTGGCTTAAATAACTCTAAAGCCATTTTTTTAGGTAAACCACACTGATCCATACGTAATGATGGTCCAACAACGATTACAGAACGACCAGAAAAGTCAACACGCTTACCAAGTAAGTTTTGACGGAAACGCCCTTGTTTCCCTTTAATGATTTCGCTTAAAGATTTAAGTGGACGCTTGTTAGCACCTTTTACTGCATTTGCACGACGACCATTATCAAAAAGTGCATCTACAGACTCTTGAAGCATTCTTTTTTCATTTCTTACAATAATTTCTGGTGCTTCAAGTTCAACAAGGCGTTTAAGTCTTTGATTACGATTAATTACACGACGATACAAATCATTAACATCTGAAACTGCAAATTTTCCACCATCAAGTGAAACCAAAGGTCTTAAATCTGGAGGAAGAACTGGTAATACTGTTAACATCATCCATGCAGGGTTATTTCCTGAATTTAAAAATGATTCAATTACTTTCAATCTTTTTGCAATAGTTTTTCTTTTAGCTTCAGAATTTGTCTGTTCAATATCATCTTTCAGAGTTGTAAACAGTTCAACCAAATCGATAGAATCGAGTAAATCACGAACAACTTCTCCACCCATACGAGCTTTAAAGCCTAATTCACCAAATCTTTGAACAAGTGTACGATACTGTTCTTCATTTAAAACATCATATCTTAAAACTGGTGTTTTAGCTTCAGCATCATAGTATGCTTCCCCACCATTTTCAACGATATATGCTTCATAATAAAGTACACGTTCTAAATCTTTCATCTTGATACCAAGTAAGGTGCCTATTCTTGAAGGAAGTGAGCTTACATACCAGATATGTGCAACTGGTGTTACAAGCTCAATATGCCCCATACGAATACGACGCACTTTTGTACTTGTTACTTCAACACCACATTTTTCACAGATAACACCCTTATAACGCATCTTTTTATATTTACCACAAAGACACTCATAATCTCTTACTGGTCCAAAAATTTTGGCACAAAAAAGACCATCTCTCTCAGGCTTAAGTGTTCGGTAGTTAATAGTTTCAGGTTTTTTTACCTCACCATGACTCCATGATAACACTTTAGCTGGAGAAGCTAAACGAAACTGTAGCTGCTTAATATCTTTTGGTCTATTATCTTCTGTTACTTGTATTGGTACTAATTTACTCATCGTCTTCAACCTCGTCAAAAATCTCTACATCAAGAGCCAATGATTGAAGCTCTTTAGTTAACACGAATAGTGTCTCAGGAATACCAGAGGCCGGCACTAATTCACCTTTAGTAATTGCTTTATAAGCACGAACACGCCCATCTACATCATCTGATTTGATAGTTAACATCTCTTTGAGAACTGCTGAAGCACCATAAGCTTCAAGAGCCCAAACTTCCATCTCTCCAAATCTTTGACCACCAAAGAGAGCTTTACCACCTACTGGCTGCTGTGTTACCAAAGAGTATGGTCCAGTTGAACGAGCATGAATTTTTTCATCAACAAGGTGATGTAGTTTAAGTATATACATATACCCAACATTAACACGCTCTTTAATTTTTTCCCCTGTTAAACCATTATAAAGTACAACTTTACCATCTGTAGCCATTTTAGCCATCTCAAAAAGTTTTGCAAATTCAATCGCATTTACACCCTCAAAAATAGGGGTTGCAAATTTAACACCTTTTGACCAGTCACGAGCATACTTCAAAAATTCATCATCTGGCATCGCACCAATAACTTTTACTGCATTCATCATACCCGCAACATCTGATATTTCTATCATCTTTTTACGAAGATTTACAATAAAATCTTTTTGTTTGCTATCAAACTCTGCTAATATTTGATTTCCAAGCTCACGACCTGCCATACCAAGGTGCATCTCTAAAATCTGGCCAATATTCATACGAGATGGAACCCCTAGTGGATTGAGACATACATCCACACTTCTTCCATCTTCCATATATGGCATGTCAACTTCAGGAACTATGATTGAAACGATACCCTTATTTCCGTGACGCCCTGCCATTTTATCTCCAACCTTAAGTTGTCGTTTTGTAGCGATATAGACTTTCACATATTTCACAACACCATTTGGAAGAATGTCATCTTTCTCTAAAATTGTAAGTTTTTCTTCGTGTTCATCGCGGAAAACTCTTTTTTGTTTTTGAAAATAATTTTTCGTTTTATTATATTGAGCTTGAATATCTTCACTAAATGACTTCACTATAGCATTAATTGCAAAACGGCTTACTTCTACTAAATCTTTAGGATTTACTAAATCACCTGTTTTATACTCTGTATCACCTATCTTAATATCATTCAAAAGAGGCTCTTTTGTTAAAAGTTTACTTACTCGTAACATCTCCTCTTTATCTATCATTAATAATCGATCATAGTGCTCACGCTCTAAATAGTCTCTTTCTTCTTTTTCAAGTTCTAATGCACGAGGATCTTTGTCATAACCTTTTTTAGTAAAGATTTTTACATCGACTACAATACCTTCCATACTTGGTGCACAGTAGAGCGATTTATTCACAACGTGACCAGCTTTTTCTCCAAAAATTGCACGAAGCAACCTCTCTTCTGGAGTTGGCTTTACCTCACCTTTTGGAGAAACTTTACCAACTAAAATCATACCACCCTTAACATTTGTACCTATTTTTACAATACCACTCTCATCAAGGTGTGAGAGTTCATCATCTCTTACATTTGGAATATCACGAGTAATCTCTTCAACCCCATGTTTTAACTCTCTAGCTTCAACCTCTTTTTCATAAATATGCACTGACGTAAAAGCATCTTTACGAATCAATCTCTCAGAAATTACAATAGCATCCTCAAAGTTATAACCATTCCAAGGCATGAATGCAACCATCGCGTTCACACCAAGAGCCAACTCTCCTTGATCCATATTTGGACCATCTGCTAAAACTTGTCCTGTACTTACTTTATCACCAACACTAACAATTGGTTTTTGAGCAAAAGATGTATTTTGATTTGTACGAAGATTCTTTTGCAATGGATAATAATCGATGTAAATTTCACCATCCTCTTCACCCATTACATAAATATGTCTTCCATCTACTTTTTCAATGATACCTGCACGCTTTGCTTTTACACATTCCCAAGAGTCACGAGCAACAAGTTTTTCAACACCTGTTCCAACCATTGGGGCATGCGGTTTCAAAAGTGGTACTGCTTGGCGTTGCATATTCGACCCCATTAAGGCACGGTTTGCATCATCATGCTCCAAAAATGGAATAAGAGAAGCTGCTACACCAACAACCATATGTGAAGATAAATCTGCATACTCACAATCTTTAGGAGAACGAAGCAGTATCTCACCATCTTGTCTAACATCTATTATATTAGTTAAAAATTGCCCATTTTCATCTAATTTATTTGATGCTGCTGCAATTTTTTTGCCTTCTTCTTGTGTTGCAGTAAGATAAACTACTTCTGATGTTATTATCCCATCTTTGACAACTTTATACGGTGCTTCGATGAATCCATGTTCATTTACTTTTGAATAAGTTGCAAGAGTATTGATAAGACCAATATTTTGTCCCTCAGGAGTTTCAATAGGACAAATACGACCATAGTGAGTCGGATGAACGTCACGCACTTCAAAACCAGCTCTCTCTTTAACAAGACCACCCTCACCTAGAGCAGATAAACGACGCTTGTGTGTTACTTCAGAGAGTGGATTAGTTTGATCCATAAACTGTGAAAGTTGCCCACCAGAGAAAAATTCCATAATAGTTGAAGTAATCATTTTAGAGTTGATTAAATCATGTGGCATAAGCTCTTGCATCGGACCACTCATAGTAGCGAGTTTGTCACGAATAGCTTTTTGCATTTTAATCAAACCATTGTGTAACTCATTTCCTAATAGCTCACCAATTGAACGAATACGACGATTTCCTAGGTGATCCCTATCATCAATATGACCTTGACCATTTTTGACTTTAATAACATACTTCACAGAGTTGATGATATCTTCATGTGTTAATACTGTAACATATTCTGGTATATTCATTGAGAGCTTATGATTCATCTTCATACGACCAACTTTTGTTAAATCATATCTTTCAGGATCAAAGAAAAGCTGATTTACAAAAACTTTAGCAGCATCTTTTGTAACTGGCTCACCAGGTCTCATAACTTTATAAATACGAATAGCAGATAAATCATTTTCATCTTCTATATCTTCAGTTTGTTTAAGTAATTTTAGTGAATCTGCATCTGCATTAAATGCATTAATGATTGATCCATCAACACCCTCAGCCAAATCATTTGCAATACTAAATTCTGTAATACCTATTTCTGTCATTTTTTTGAGTTTTGATTCATCAATATGCGTCATTGTGTCAAAAAGTATTTCACCTGTTTCAGGATCAATGATTGGTTGTGCGAGATATCTATCAAGCAATATATCAAGGGGATATTCAACTCTAGTTAAACCATCATCAATAAATTTTTGTGCTTTTTTAGCTGATAATCTTTTACCAGCTTGCACTAATATTTTCCCATTTATATCTACTAAATCATAAGATAATCTAGAAGCATAATCATTCGCATTAAATGCAATTGAAAATCCACTATCAGCAATTTTAATTTTTTGAATTGGATAAAATAATTTTAAAATATCTTGCTTTGAATATCCTAATGCACGAAACATTATCGTTACAGGAACTTTACGACGCTTATTAATTCTCATATAAAGAATATCTTTAGGATCGTACTCAAAATAGAGCCATGAGCCACGATCTGGAATAATTTGACCAGTATAAATCAGTTTATTTCCAGCAGTTGTTGACTCCTCTTGTTTAAAAATAACACCAGGTGAACGGTGAAGCTGATTTACAACAACTCTTTCAACTCCATTGATAATAAATGAAGTTCTCTCAGTCATAAGTGGAATATCACGAACAAATATACTTTGTTCTTTAATATCTTTTACGCCAAGCTTTTCTTTAGTATTTTCATCTCTATCCCACATAACTAAGCGAGTTTTCATTCTTAATGAAACAGCGTAAGTAAGACCTCTCTCCATACACTCTCTCACAGTATATTTTGGTTTACCTACTTCACTACCTATATATTCAACAGTTAATCTATTTTGTGTATCATGTATAGGAAAAACAGATTGAAATACATTTTCAATGCCACTAGCAGATCTATCTTTCTCTTCTAACATTAAAAATTTATCATAAGAACTTTGTTGAAGTTGTAAAAGATTTGGTACTTCTATTTGTTGAGGAGTTTTAGAGAAGTCTACACGAAGACGGTTTCCGGAGTATAAAGTATTTAACATATGCTACCTCGCTGGTTTGTTAATTAAGGCTCAATTTATATTGAGTTATCATATCTAGACGTCTCTAGATAGATTTAAGTATAGTGCTTATAAACGACATAAGGGCACTTTTAGAGTGTGACTCAAATCACACTCTAAAAGCGCCCAAAATAGTACATGCAACACAAAAAATCTGTGTTGCATAATAAAAGAGAAATTATTTAACTTCTACTTTTGCACCAGCTTCTTCAAGCTCTTTTTTAGCTGCCATAGCAGTTTCTTTATCTACACCATCTTTAATAATTGATGGTAAGTTTTCTGTTGCATCTTTAGCTTCTTTAAGACCTAAGCCAGTAAGAGCACGAACAACTTTAATTACATTGATTTTTTTATCACCTGAATCAGTGATAACAACAGTAAATTCAGTTTGTTCTTCAGCAACAGGACCTGCTGCTGCAGCACCTGCTACAGCTACTGGTTGAGCAGAAACACCAAATTTTTCTTCAAACTCTTTTACTAGTACAGACAATTCAAGTACAGAAAGTCCTGATATAAATTCTAATACATCTTCTTTAGTTACAGCCATGTTATTTCTCCATTATGAAATTTATTTTTTCTGAATTGATTCAGATTATTAAAGTGAAAAATCACTCATTACTTAAGCAAGTAAATTATGCTTCTTGTTCTTTTTTTTGTCTTAATGCATCAAGTCCAATTGTAAAACATGTAATTGGTGCCATCCAAGTAGCTGCAAGCATAGCAAGTAGCTCTTCACGACCAGGAAGTTTAGCAAATGCTTCAACTTTCGCAGCATCAGCAACCTCACGGTCAATGTATGCAGACTTAATTACAAATTTTTCATTGTCTTTAGCAAAGTCAGATACAATTTTAGAAGTAGCAATTGAATCATCGCCCCAAACTAAAATGTTAGTATCTTTTAACTCTACACCACTTAATTCAGCATTATTTAGTGCAATCGTTGCTAAAGTATTTTTAACAACTTGTACTTTTGCGTCTTTTAATTTTGCTGCTTTTCTTAAAACTTCTAATTTAGTAACAGTCAAACCTTTGTAGTCACAAAATACTACAGTTTGAGCAGTTTTAAACTCATTAGAAAGAACTTCAATAATTTCAGCTTTTTGTGTTTTTGTCATAGATTATCTCCTTTCCAGACAACACTTCAAATAGGAAGATTAAGCTTTCGCACCTATTATCTTCAGTCCATAAAATGCAGTTACTAAAGTATTTTTAAGTAACTTAGCAATATCTTACAAAGATAAAACATTACAAAATTACTTCAATCCGCAAAAGCGGATTAAAATATTATCTTATATCCATAAGAGCCATAGCATCTAATTTAAGAGCTGGACTCATAGTTAATGATAATGCAGCATTTTTAATATATTTACCTTTAGCGGTTGAAGGCTTATGTTTATTAATAGCTTGTACAAAAGATTTTAAGTTCTCAGCAATTTTATCTGCTTCAAAGCTTACTTTGCCAATTCCTGCATGAATATTACCTTTTTTATCTACACGGAAAGTTACCTGACCACCTTTAACATTCTTAACAGCAGTTGCAACATCAGGAGTAACTGTACCTGTTTTAGGATTAGGCATCAAACCTTTTGGTCCTAAAATACGACCAATTTGACCAACAAGACCCATACAGTCTGGTGCTGCTACAACAACATCAAAATTAAAAATCCCATCCTTAATTTGTTGTACTAAATCATCTGTTCCAACAATATCAGCACCAGCTGCTTTTGCTTCATCTGCTTTTACACCTTTTGCGAAAACAGCCACTCTAACAGTCTTACCAGTACCATGTGGAAGAACAACAGCACCACGAATCATTTGATCCGCATGTCTTGGATCTACATTTAAATTAAGTGCGATTTCAACAGTTTCATCAAATTTTGCACTTTTTAAATCTCTTACTACCGAAGAAGCTTCTTCAACACTATATACTTTTGTTGTATCAATTTTCTCAATTAATTGCTTGTATCTTTTACTCATTTTCAAATTCTCCATATAAATTCTGCCACAAAATTTTAAATCACTGTGGTCGATGATTTAGTAAAAATTAATCTACGATTTGAATACCAATTGAACGAGCTGAACCAGCTATTGTGTTAGCTGCCATTTCTTTGTCAGTTGTATTTAAGTCTTCGATTTTTCTTTCAACAACTTCCATTAATTGAGCACGAGTGATTTTTCCAATAATATTTTTAAGTGGATTATCAGTACCTTTTTTCAATCCTGCTGCATGCATTAATAGAGCTGAAGCTGGTGGTTGTTTTGTAATAAATGAAAAACTTTTATCACTATAAACTGTAATAACAACAGGGACTTTAAATCCCATTTTATCTTTTGTTTTTTCATTGAATGCTTTACAGAATTCCATAATATTCACACCACGCTGACCAAGTGCTGGTCCAACTGGTGGTGCAGGTGTTGCTGCACCAGCATTAATCTGTAGCTTAATATAGCCCGTAACTTTTTTTGCCATTTTGATTCCTTTTGTTTGATTAAATTATTTTTTCTACTTGATTATATGAAATATCAACAGGTGTTGCTCTACCAAATATCGAAACATTTAATTTAAGCGTACCGTGTTCTAAATCATATTCATCAACTGTTGCTGTAAAGTTTGCAAATGGTCCATCTGTGATACGAACCATTTCACCGCTATCAAAAAAGACTTTTGGTTTTGGTGCTGCACGATTATTTACTCTATCTAAGATCACATTAATATCATGTTCACTCAGTGGCGTTGGAGTGTTTGCCTCTCCAATAAAACCAGATACTTTTGGTAATGACTGAATTAAATGCTGAATTTCAGTATTTAAGTCTATTTTCGCAAATACATATCCTGAGTAAAGAGAACGCTCAGTTATCTTTTTTTTACCATCTTTTACTTCTATTACATCTTCTGTTGGAACAATAACTTCTTCTATAAAATCTTGCAACCCCATCTCTTCTATCATATTTAAGATAGCTAAACGAATTGTTCTTTCGTTCCCATAGGTTTGAATAGAGTACCATTGATGTGCCATATAAACTCCTTAACCTAAAATTAATGATATAACTGATGACATTAACAAATCAACAAGTGCTAAAAATGCAGCTACTGCAGTTACTACAATAATAACAGCGATATAAGCCTGTTTCACTTGCCCTTTTGTAGGGAAAATTACTTTAGCTAATTCTGCTTTCGCATTTCTAAAATGTGTATTTAAATTCATAATTACTTTCCCAAAAAATCTTCATTAATTACAAATAAAGCTCTAAAGCTTTACTAATAACTAATGTGTGGCAGGCGTGGAGAGACTCGAACTCCCATCACCCGGATTTGGAATCCGGTGCTCTAACCATTGGAGCTACACGCCTACATTCATTTGATAGAAAGTTTAGCTAAAAAGCTTAAACTTTCTTACAACTTTATTATAATTTCATCTCTTTATGAACAGTATGCTCACGACAAAATTTACAATATTTTCTTACTGAAAATTTTTCAGTATGAGTTTTTTTATTTTTACTAGTGTGATAGTTACGACGAGTACACTTTTCACATCCTAGGTGTATTGTTTCACGCATCATTTAACCTTTAGTTGGTAATTCGGAAAATCCGAATTACGCAAGAATCTCAGCTACAACACCAGCACCAACAGTTCTTCCACCCTCACGGATAGCGAACTTAGTACCTTTTTCCATAGCAATTGGGTGAATTAATTCAGCAGTTATACTTACATTATCACCTGGCATAACCATCTCAGTACCTTCTGGTAAAGTGATTGCACCTGTTACATCCGTTGTACGAACATAGAATTGTGGACGGTAACCATTAAAGAATGGAGTATGACGACCACCCTCATCTTTACTTAATACATAAATTTCAGCTGTAAATTTAGTATGTGGAGTAATAGTTTTTGGTTTACAAAGAACTTGACCACGCTCAACAGCTTCTTTAGCAATACCACGAACTAGAAGTCCACAGTTATCACCAGCAACACCTTGATCCATTTCTTTACGGAACATTTCTATACCTGTTACAGTAGTAGTTTGCGTATCTCTAATACCAACGATTTCGATAGACTCACCAATTTTTACTGTACCACGCTCAATACGACCTGTTACAACTGTACCACGACCTGAGATTGAGAAAACATCTTCAACTGGCATCAAGAAATCTTTATCAGTTTCACGAGTTGGTTCTGGGATATATTCATCTACAGTTTTCATAAGTTTTTGAATTTTAGCTGACCACTCACCTAAAGTACCTGATTTAGCTTCTTCAAGAGCTTTAAGAGCTGAACCAGCTGTAATTGGAGTATCATCACCTGGGAAATCATATTGATCTAGAAGTTCACGAATTTCCATCTCAACTAATTCTAATAACTCTTCATCATCAACCATATCTTCCTTGTTCATGAAAACAACTAGGTATGGAACACCAACTTGTTTAGAAAGAAGGATATGCTCACGAGTTTGTGGCATTGGACCATCAGCTGCAGAAACAACTAAAATAGCACCATCCATTTGAGCAGCACCTGTAATCATGTTTTTAACATAATCCGCGTGACCTGGACAGTCTACGTGTGCATAGTGACGAGCATCTGTTTCGTACTCAACATGTGAAGTAGAAATTGTGATACCACGCTCTCTCTCTTCAGGAGCATTATCGATTGCATCATAATCCATCATTTTTGCACCATTAGTTACTGCAAGTACTGCTGTAATAGCTGCTGTTAGAGTAGTTTTACCATGGTCAACGTGACCAATTGTTCCAATATTTACGTGCGGTTTATTACGCAGAAACTTTTCTTTTGCCATTGTGTCCTCCGACTTTATTTGTGAATTGAAATGGAATTGTATCCAAAAATCATTCAATTATTGCTTAATTATAAATATATTTTGATGGAGCTCACGAGCGGATTTGAACCGCCGACCTCTTCCTTACCAAGGAAGTGCTCTACCCCTGAGCCACGAGAGCAAACAGTAGTATATACAACAAGCAATAATTGAATAATTCTTATACAAATGATATTAGTAATGGGTGTAGATAATTATAAAAATTCTATAACTATGTATGAAGACATGTGGAAATTGTACTTCAGCTTCCAGAATTTCGATGGAGCGGGTGAAGGGACTCGAACCCTCGACCCTCAGCTTGGAAGGCTGACGCTCTAGCCAACTGAGCTACGCCCGCATGTGCCATCGAATGGTGGTGAGAAGAGGAGTCGAACCTCTGAACCCGTAGGGAGCGGATTTACAGTCCGCCGTCGTTGGCCACTTGACTATCTCACCAATTTACACTATAAAAATGTTTATTAATCTGGTCTAACACTGTTTCTAATATTCAAAATTCAATGGTGCCGACACGAGGATTCGAACCCCGGGCCTGCTGATTACAAATCAGCTGCTCTAGCCAACTGAGCTATGTCGGCATCGAATTTGAGCCAGAATTATAGTAAAACAAATTATGAATGTCAAGTATTTTTGTTTAAAATGTACATTTTTGTTTTAATTTATATTCAGAGCCCCTATTTTAGCTTCTTTTATAACTTTGTATACAAATATTTCATCGCTCTTATTGTTATTCAGTGCTTCTAAAGTTTAATAGATTTATACTTGAGCAAAGCAAGTAATATGAGTATGCTTAATTTTGTTAAGGGGTGAATTATGGTTGAAAGAAGAGAAGCTCTTGCGAAAATGTTTAGTGCCAAGGGCGTAAAAGTGGATACAAACCGCGGTGAAGAGTATTATGACTCTTTAATGAAAACAATGACAAAAAGGCTTGATGAGCTTGAAAAGTCTCCAGCAGCTTCAAGAGCTTCAATTCAAAATCTTCTCGAATCTGAGGGTGTAACCCGAAGAGATTTCATGAAGTGGGCAAGTGCTACATGTGCTGCTTTGATGTTACCATCAAGCTTCACTCCTTTAATCGCTCAAGCTGCAGAGCTTATGAACAGAGTTCCTATAATTTGGCTTGAACTTCAAGATTGTGCAGGAAATTCCGAAGCAATTTTAAGAAGTGATGCACCTACAATTGACGAACTTCTTCTAGAAATTATCTCTCTTGAATTTCACGAAACGCTTATGGTGGCAGCTGGGCACCAAGCAGAGGGACAACTTGCAAATGCAATGGAAACTTTTAAGGGCAAATACCTTTGTGTTGTTGAAGGCTCCATTCCTATGGGTGCAGGAAAAGAGTGGTGTACGGTTGGTGCAAAGGGTGAGACTTTTGAAGAGCATCTTAGACATGTAGCAAAAGATGCAGCGGCTCTTGTAGCTGTTGGAACATGTGCTACTTTTGGAGGTGTTCCAGCTGCTTCACCCAATCCAACGGGTGCAGTGGGCGTTCAAGATGTTATTACAGGCAAGCCGATTATTAATATTCCCGCTTGTCCTGCAAATCCGGCAAATATTACGGGTACGATTTTACATTTTGTTCTCACGGGTCAAGTTCCAGAACTCGACCATCTGAACCGTCCTAAATTTGACTTTGGATACCGTATTCACGACAACTGCGAAAGACGTGCACACTTTGACGCGGGTGAGTTTGTAGAAGAGTGGGGCGATAAAGGGGCACAAAATAACTTCTGTCTCTACAAAATGGGATGTAAAGGTCCAATGACATTTAATAACTGCTCGATTGTACGCTACAACGAGGGTGTGAATTGGCCTATCGGTGCGGGACATGGCTGTATCGGATGTAGTGAACCTCAGTTTTGGGACAAGTATGCACAAGAGCGTCCAATGGCAGATACACACTTCAAAGCTCCAACTGGCGGAGTGGAAAAATCTGTAGATGAATTTGGTCTAGGCTTATTAACAGCCGCAGGTATCGGTATAGGAATTCATGCGGTTTCAAGCATAATAGCAGGAAAAAAAGAGGGAGATGAATAATGAGTAAACATATAATCGTAGATCCAATCACAAGGATTGAGGGACACTTAAGAATCGAAGCAGTGATTGATGACAACAATGTTATTCAAGATGCGTTTGCTAGTTCTACTATGTTTCGAGGAATTGAGACAATTTTAAAAGGTCGTGACCCAAGAGACGCGGGACTTTTAGCGATGCGAATTTGTGGTGTTTGTACGGGAACACATTACCAAAGAAGTATTGAAGCAGTGGAGGATGCGTTTAAAATCACTATTCCAAAAAATGCTAGACTTGTGAGAAATCTTATCCAAGGTGCTTTATATATTCATGACCATGTGGTTCACTTTTATCACCTGCATGGGCTTGACTGGGTCGATATCACATCTGCTCTGAATGCTGATCCAGCTAAAGCAGAAGAAGAGTCCTACAACTGGGCTAAAACGCCTTATGGTGTGAGTAAGTCTGAACTCATAGTCATTCAAGAGCGACTCACAAAATTTGTAAAACAGGGAAGACTTGGGATTTTTGCAAATGCCTATTGGGGAAATCCAAGCTATAAACTCACACCTGAGCAAAACCTCATAGCAACAGCACACTATCTTCAAGCACTTGATTTGCAAAGAGATGCCGCAAAACTTATGGCGATTTTTGGCGGGAAGATGCCACACCCTCAAAGTTTAGTGGTTGGTGGAGTGACATGTGTTCAAGATATCCAAAATCCTGCAAGAATCGCTCTGTTTAAAACACTGCTTAAAAAGTTTACGGGCTTTATCAAAAATGCCTATTTGCCAGACCTTGCTATGGCGGGTGTTAAGTATGTCGATGAAGCACTTGATGGAACAGGTGGAGGGCTTAAAAACTTCATGACTTATGGAGATTTTAGACTCGATGATACAGGTTTTTACAAATCAGCACTTCTTTTTCCTAGCGGTGTAGTTTTAAACGGAGATTTGACTAAGGTGTATCCTTTTGACCAAATCAAAGTGGCTGAAGATGTGACTCACTCTTGGTACACTGCAAGTGGACCACAGCACCCTTATGATGGAACAACAAATCCAAACTATACAGGCTTAGAGAAAAAAGAGGATGGTTATGCCTACCTCAAAACGAAAGAGAAATATAGCTGGATAAAATCTCCAATGTATGACGATACAAGAGTAGAAGTTGGTCCTTTAGCTCGAATGGTTGTTGGTGTTGCAAGTGGGGATGCGAGAATTACAAAATATGTGACAAACTTTTTGGCACTTTTGGGTGAAAAGTTGGCTCTTGGCAAACCAGCTCCAGCATCTGCACTCTTCTCGACAGTTGGACGAACTGCGGCGAGAGCAATTGAGACAGAACTTATGGCAGATGTCATGATTGAGTGGGTAGATGAACTCGCAGCAAATGTCGCAAATGGAGATGTAAGCACTTGGACAGAGTTTGATTTTGATGCAGTTTCTAAAGATGCAAAAGGGCATGGTTTAGCGGAAGCTCCTCGTGGCGGTTTAGGACACTGGGTAAAAATCAAAGATGGCAAAATCGAAAACTATCAAGCAGTTGTTCCCTCTACTTGGAATGCTGCACCAAGAGATTATAAAGAGAGATTGGGTGCGTATGAAGCGGCACTTATTGGTACAAAAGTAGCCAACCCTGAACAGCCTCTGGAAATCTTGAGAACCATACACAGTTTTGACCCTTGTATCGCCTGTGCAGTACATATAGTGGATACAAAAGGTAAAGAACTAGGTCATTTTAAAGTAAACACAAGCTGTTCTATATAAGGAGAGGGCTATGAGTTATAAAAAAGTAGAGAGGATGACCTCTTTTATGCGAGTCAATCACTGGATTGTAGCCATTTGTATGGTTGCGGCTGTGATTACTGGCTTATATATCGGTCATCCCTATTATCAAAGTTTTATCGCTGACCCAGCTGCCACAAAATATGTGATGGCGTGGAACAGATGGATTCACTTTATGGCAGCAATTATTTTTGATGTGAGTAGTATAGTAGTAGCCTATTTGTACTTCTTTTCAAGATTTGAGAAGGCATACAAAAAGCTTATTCCAACACTTACAAATATAAAAGAGTTTGGTGCGGTGTTGTTCAATCTCTTGACGCTCAATCGTGTCAAAAAATTTGACTCTTCCCATGCGGATAGTTTTAATGCTGTCTTTTTCTTTATTTTTCACATGATGCTTGTTTGGATGCTCCTTACAGGATTACAACTCTATGTGCATGGACTTGGCTCAGGACTGAGTGCCATAGGTGAATGGTGGCCTGCAATGCTCCATTTAGCAACAGATTGGACAGTGGCAGTTACAGGTGGAACATTTATGGATGTACGAATCTCACACCATTACACTATGTACGCGATTCTTGTTTGGGTAATGTTTCATGTTTATTACCAAATCTGGAGAACAATTTTCTGGAGTGAAGGCGATATTGGCATCGTTGTCAGCGGAACAAAATTTGTAAAAGAGTAGAGTATATTTTATATCTTGGCATGTGGAAATATTTCCACATGCCAAAGTTCATTGTAAAGGTAGCATTTAGTATGAGAACAGCAATCGTTGGTGCCGGAACTATAATATTTCAAGATGAGGGCGTTGGTGTTTATGCTACAAAATATCTTGAAGAGAATTATAATTTTTTAGATGATGTAACCTTGGTGGATGGTGGTGTTTTGGGGTTTCAACTCATGACTTACTATCAAGATTACGACAAAGTTTTGATACTAGATACTCTGACAATGAACGATGAGGCAGGTGCGATTTACAACCTCCCTGGGGAGGAACTTTTAGGGCTTGGAAGCTACAAACAAACGGCACATGAAGTGGAAATAAGTGAGATGTTAGAAATCTGTTCTCTTTTAGAAAAGATGGCAGATGTGAATATTATAGGGATTGTTCCCCAAGATATTCAAAGCGTTAATATCGGGCTGAGTAGTGTACTCAAAGGAAAATTCAATGATTTTATCTCTGCTGCTTTGAGTGAATTGGATAAATCAGGTGTGCGATATGAAAAAAAAGATACACATCTCTCTTTAGAAGATATCCTTCATGCGTATGCAAACCCTCAAAGTGAGTACAAAAATGGCAATTAAACAGACAATACAATATAACTCAAAAAATAGCTATTTCGCAGGTTTTTTGAAAGAGCTTATCAATGAGAGTGGCGTTATTGGAAGCGTAGCTCAAAATAACAAAGAGATTATTTTACTCCTTGATGACAGCGATACAAATGCACTCACACGACTCACAAATCTCACAGCAAAATATTTACCACACTCCATCTTTTTAGGAGAGATACAAACGCAAAGTGAGAGTATAAAACTCCTCCCATCTTCATTTACATCTGATACTTACAATATCTCTCTATGCCCAAAATGTTTAGAACTGCTCACAAATCCCTCAAGCCAAAACTATCTCGATGACACGATAAAATGCCATCACTACAGCAATAAAGAGGCGAGAGAGTACCCAGACACGACAACTTTTTCAGCACACTATAAAGAGGGCGATGCACTTTTAGTCGTTGATCCAACCCATATAAAAACACTCTTTTTGATGACAGAAGATGAATTAAAAGCCCTCTACTCCATCGAAAAACCGACACTCAAAGTAACTATCAAAGACGAAGAGCTCAAAAAACTCACAGGCAAAAAATTTATCACTATCCAATCTCCTTATAATGTAAGAAGTACGATGGTTTCGCTCAATGCAAAAGAGAGTGAAATCCCCTATCTTTTTTTTAAAAACAGCAATGATTTCAAAGTTGTCATCATTCAAAAAAATATCACAATGATACGCGAAACAAAAGGTTTGCAACAAACTCTTGAGCCACTGAGCGATACGCCTGAACTCAACCGATTTTTAAACATCCAAAAAGAGGCTCACTTTGTGAGTGCTATTGGTGTTAATCTCAGTTTGGAGCATGGCATCTCTTTTATGCTCTCCAATGAGCTTGGAGCCAAAAAAGTTTTGAGTTTTTCAACTTTTATTTTGTCTGAGGTTTTGGAAGGGATGCGTCGTGATGAGCGAAAATCAAAAATGCTCATCAATTTTGAAGCAAAATATCCAAAAATAATCGATGAAATGAACAAAAATGGCTCATATAATCTCTTTGAAACGCTTAGCACAATCTTAGAACTTCAAACAAAAACATTTGAGGCAGTGAGTGATAAATCACTCGAATTTCATGGAAATGGCGGACTCAAAATCGATACTAATTTTGATGAGACAGGTTTTGATTATCTCTCGTTTATAGGCTCCATCATGAGCTTCAAACTTGCAAATACAGACGAGCATTATCTCGCCTATTCGACCTTTGAGGCTCTTGGCGATATGAGCATTACAATTTGTAATCAGCTCAAGGCAAAATACAAAATAGACAATTTTATAATGATGGGAAATATGTTTGAAAACAGCATTCTTTACAGCAGAATCTTGAGCAAATTTACTCTAAGTCATCCCCATTTTTCGAAGCTCTTTGCCCTAGATGACTAGAAAAAGCTTTCTTATACAAGGGGTTGTCCAAGGTGTTGGATTTCGCCCGTTTGTGTATAAGTTGGCATGTGGAAACTCTTTAGTCGGATTTGTCAAAAATGATAGTCGCGGTGTTCAAATCGAAGTTGAGGGTGATGAAGCAAAGATAGATTTTTTCGAGAAACAACTCAAAACAGAACTTCCCCCACTCGCTCGAATCGATATGCTCCAAGCCAAAAACATACAGCCTCTTTATGAAAAAACATTTGAGATAAAAGAGAGCATACACAACCTAGCAGATACAAAAACCGCCCTCATCTCCCCCGATATTTCCACATGCCAAGAGTGTTTGGACGATATCAAAAAGAGAGGAAAATACCACAACTATTTTGCCACAAACTGCACAAACTGCGGACCTAGATACTCTATCATCCAAACAGTTCCCTACGACAGAGCAAACACTTCAATGGCAAAGTTTGGCATGTGCGAATCGTGCCTTGAGGAGTACAACAATCCTCTTAGCAGACGCTACCATGCCCAGCCGATTTCTTGTAATAGTTGCGGATTAACTCTCTCACTTTGGCAACAAGAAACTAAAATAGAAATCGCAACAAACGCCATTTTTTCTGAAGTTGCAGAGTTTATAAAAAATGGAAAAATCCTCGCAATCAAAGGCATAGGCGGATTTCATCTCGTTTGTGATGCGACCAATGATGCAGTGATAGCGAAGTTAAGAGCATTCAAACATCGTCCCACAAAACCCCTCGCAATCATGTGCAAGGAGATTGCTCATGTCAGAGCTTTGGCAAGTTTAGATGAGGATGAAGAGGCGTTGCTTCTTTCAAAAGAAGCTCCCATTGTTCTTTTGAAAAAAAGTCTCTTCTCTTATATCAAACTCTCAGAACTTTTAGCTCCAAACATAGACAGAATCGGCTGTATGTTGGCGTACACGCCTCTACATCATCTTCTATTTGAACATTTGCAAAACCCTATCGTTGCGACAAGTGCGAACCTTGCCGATGAGCCGATACTTACAAAAATGGAAGATATTTTTGCAAAATTACCTTTTGTTGATTTTATCCTTGACTACAACCGAGAGATTATAAACGGTGTAGATGATAGCCTTCTTCAAGTAGTGCATGGCAAAATGCAAATGCTTCGCCTTGCCCGTGGATACGCTCCAAAAGTGATAAAATTACCCTTTGCTTCAGAGAAAAAAATCTTGGCAGTCGGGGCAAATCAAAAAAACTCCATCGCTTTTGTGATGAAAAACAACATCATCCTCTCCCCACACATCGGAGATTTAGAGAGCTTAGTGGCGTTTGAATATTTTGAGAGAACTATAGAGACTTTTGTAGGCTTTTTTGACTTTAAGCCAGAGACAGTTGTCCACGACAAACATCCATCCTACATGACAACAAAATGGGCGAAAAAACAAGGTAAAAAACTTGTGGAAGTACAACACCATTTAGCACACATTTACGCATGTAAAGCGGAGTTTGGACTGAGTGGCGATTACTTAGGTTTTAGTTTTGATGGCACGGGATATGGCGATGACGCAACACTTTGGGGCGGAGAAATTTTTGTAGGTGATGAAAGAAAATACCACTTCAAACCCATCAAACTTCTAGGTGGTGAAAAGGCTATAAAAGAGCCTCGAAGAGTCGCACTCAGTATGCTTTTTGATGCACTGAGTTTGGAAGAAGTTTTGGAACTTGACTTGGCATGTGGAAACACATTTGCAACACAAGAGATAAAACTCCTCCACCAAAGCCACACAAAAAATCTAAACGCACCACAAAGCTCCTCGGTCGGGCGACTTTTCGATGCGATTGCCTCCTTCGCTAACATCGCTCAAACCATAAGCTACGAGGGAGAAAGCGGACTTTTGTGTGAGAGTTTTTATGATGCTACGCTTCAAAAGTGCTTTGATTTCAGTATAGAACATGGTGTTATTGAGTTGAAAATAGTCGAATTTATTTTAGCAAACAGCTACGACAAAAAGCTTTTAGTTTCGATGTTTATTAACACTTTAGTAAAAATTATTATAAAAATTGCAAAAAAAGAGAAAAAAGAGGTCATTCTAAGCGGTGGCGTGTTCCAAAATAAAACCTTACTAGAACTCTTGGCATGTGGACTTGAAAAAGAGAATATTCCCACCTATTTTCAACAACAAACAGCTCTCAATGATGGCGGAATTGCTTTGGGACAGGCGTATTATGCTTTGTGCACGTAAAATAGAATGAATTTTGGTAAAATATAGCAAATATTATACATTAAGGGCTGTGATTTGAAATATATAGATTTGTTCTCAGGTTGTGGCGGTTTGGCGTTGGGCTTACATAACGCTGGGTGGAAAGGTCTGTTTGCTGTTGAAAAAAGTAAAGATGCATTTTCAACTTTAAAACATAACCTCATTGATAATAACTCAAATTTTGATTGGCCAGATTGGCTACCAAAACAAAATCATGACATAAATAATATCATTGAAGAGCATGAAGAAAAATTAAAATTATTAAGAGGGAAAATCTCTCTTGTAGCGGGTGGACCGCCTTGTCAAGGCTTTTCTATGGCAGGAAGAAGAAGAGAAAAGGATGATAGAAATAAGCTTATAGATTCGTATATTAAATTTATAGAGCTTGTGCAACCAGAAGTTTTGTTTTTTGAAAATGTAAAAGGTTTTACCATCGGTTTTAAACAAGGTAATAAAAGAGGTCAAGCCTATTCTGTTTATGTTGTAGAAAAATTGCAAGAGCTAGGCTACAATGTACATGGAGAAATTGTTGATTTTTCTGAATACGGTGTG
>JAABQD010000028.1 GCA_011391635.1 Sulfurimonas sp.
TTGATAGAGACATTATCAATATATAAATCTTCATTGTTGTTATTGGTATTTGGCATTACAGTCAATGCCAATTGACCACTTCCATTTAGAGTTGCATTGAATGAAATAGAGCCATCAGCATTAGAGCTATAAACAGATGCACCATTAGCAGTTATTTCTATTACATCTGAAGATTCCCATGTAGCTGTTTTTGTTGCATCTAAGGTTACGGTGACAACTTGATTTGGATAAGCAGCGAATATAAATGTTTTTGTTCCCGTTTGGTCACGATTAATTGCTAGGCGTTGTCCTCCCGCATCCCAAGACTCCCCACTTCCGCCCCATCCATCAACATCACCATTAAAAGTATCTGTGTCGAGGGTTACAGCAAAAAGCGGCATTGCCAGGAGATGAAAAAGAAACAAAAACAGATTAAGTGCTTTCATAGTGATACCTTTGTAATAGACTTATTGTATTATATATCATAATAGTGGCATGTGGAGTTAATAGTTGAGTAAAGTGTCGTAATAATTGAAAAGAAAAGTGTAAAAAATGATTTTCACATGCCATGGCATGTGGAAAATTATTTACTCAAAAAAAGAGATATTTTTTCGGCAACATCATACTCTCTTGATTCACTAAGTATGATTTGAGCGGCTTTGTTGTTGTCTGTGTTAAAAAGTATCGGTCCTATAAAATTGACAACAGAATCCTCTATAGGTGTTTGAATGAGGACGATATTAAAAATTAATAAATTTGATTTTTCTTGGATTTCGAGCAACTCTTTCACTTTTGCTGGAACTTCAAAATCATACTTTCTCAAGATAAAAGGATTAATTAGAGTAAATGAGATATGCTCGTGGTCTACAGCCTTCATCTTCATAAAAAAATCATCAATCTTCTCAAGCTCTACTTGTTTTACATCTTCAAAACCTAAAATAGGTACACATATATCAAATTTCATGAGAATCCTCTGCTTTAAATTACTTAATTCTATCATTTTAAGTATAAAATAACACTACTTTAAAGAGATATATATCTCTTTTTGATAGAATAAGAAACTATTTTACTAAGGATTATAATATATGAGACTTAAAACAAAACTTACGATGGCTATTGTCGCAACAGCCATCTTTTTCGGTGGTTGTTCCAAGGATATTGAGGAGTATAACAAACCGGCTACTTATTGGTACTCCAAACTTACAGAAGCTATTGCGAATGATAATTTGGAAAAAGCAGATGATTATTACAGTTCGCTTCAAGGGGAACACATAGGTTCATCACTTTTGCCTGAAGCAACCATGATTTTGGCTATTGCACATATGCGTTCAGATGAGTATATTTTGAGTGAATATTTTTTGAATGAGTATGTGACACGTTATGCAAATCCAAATGAGAGAGAGTTTGCAGAGTTTTTAAAGATTAAAGCAAAATATATGGCACTTCCAAATCCAAGACGCGATCAAGTGCTTATTAACGATGCAATTGCAGAGAGTGAAAAATTTAAAACAAACTATCCAAACTCAATGTACTATGGCATTATCGATACTATCCTTACAAATTTATATATGGCATCCGCTTCTTTAAATGAGTCGATATCAGATTTATATACGAGACTTGATAAGCCAAAAAGTGCAAAATATTATAAAAATGTGAATCCACAACCGTGGATTAAATGGGAAGAGGTTGATACTGCAAACTCTCCATGGTACCGTGAATGGTTTGAGGGCGATGGTGGAGAGAGCTGGTATGGTTTTATCATTCCAGATACACGAAGTGTTGTTTCAAGAAACTCTACAAGTGATGAAGAAGATAAAGCGGGTGAGAAAAAATAATGAAGTTAAGTAATTATGGTGAATTTCCTGCTGATATACCAGTTATAGCGGAGGATGAACTTTTTTTATACCCTTTTATGATTTCACCACTTTTTTTAAGTGATGAGAGCAATATCGAAGCTGCGACAAAAGCGATAGAAGAGAACTCTTTGGTTATTGTGTGTTCTACAAAATCTTCTCATGAGGGTGAGAGAAAATTTGAATCTCTCTATGATGTAGGTGTAGTTGGCTCAATTATGAGAAAAGTAGCTCTTCCTGATGGAAGAATTAAAGTGTTGTTTCAAGGTTTAGCAAGAGCAAAAATGGTTTATGAAACACAAGTAAATCCACTTATTGCACATGTAAAAATATTGGAAGCGACAAATATCAGCTCTCTTAAAATCGATGCAATTTTAGAGGTAGTCCGAGAAAAAGTAAGAACACTCTCAAGTGTAAGCAACTATTTTCCACCTGATTTGCTTAGAACTATAGAAGAGAATCATGAATACAACCGTATTATTGACTTAATATGCAGTACGATAAAACTCAAAAAAGAACAGGCATATAAGCTCTTTGCAGAAGTGGATACAGAGCAGAGATTTTTACTTCTTATTGATTTTCTAATCGATGAGATAGAGGCAAACAAACTTCAAAAAGAGATTCGCTCTAAAGTGCATACGCACATTGAGAAGGTGAACAAAGAGTATTTTTTAAAAGAGCAACTCAAGCAGATTCAAAAAGAGTTGGGTGCCGATACAGCAAGAGAAGAAGAACTGGATGAATATCGTAAAAAATTAGAAGCTAAAAAAGAGAAGATGGGCAAAGATGCCTACAAAGAGATAAGTAAGCAGATAGAGAGATTTTCACGCATGCACCCGGACTCTTCGGATGCTTCTATGACGCAAACTTATCTTGATTGGGTTTTAGAGATTCCTTTTGGAGATAAATCTAAAAAAGCTCTGAAAATTTCTGATGTGGAAACACAACTCGACAAAGACCACTTCTCATTAGTAAAAGCAAAAAAAAGAATTGTTGAATATTTTGCAGTGAAAGAACTTTTAGAGTTACGAGGCATTGGGAATGAACATACAGCTGGAGCGATTTTGTGTTTTTATGGACCTCCTGGGGTTGGTAAAACTTCACTTGCAAACTCAATAGCTACAGCACTCAAGCGACCGCTTATCCGCATCGCTCTTGGTGGACTTGAAGATGTAAATGAGCTTCGTGGGCACAGACGAACTTATGTTGGAGCGATGCCAGGACGCATTACGCAGGGGCTTATTGACGCAAAAAAAATGAATCCTGTAATCGTTTTGGATGAGATTGATAAAGTGAGTCGTTCACAAAGAGGAGACCCAACAGCTGCTCTTTTAGAGATTCTTGACCCTGAACAAAACAAAGAATTTAGAGATTATTATCTTAACTTTAACATTGATTTGAGCAGTGTTATTTTTATTGCAACTGCAAACGATATTGGCAATATTCCAACGCCACTTCGTGATAGAATGGAGTTTATTTCTGTAAGTTCTTATACACCTCAAGAAAAGTTTGAAATTGCAAAAAGATATTTGATTCCTCAAGAGCTGAAAAAACATGGATTGAAAAATTCTGAAGTGAGCATCTCTCAACCTGCACTCAAAGAGCTTATTCATAGTTACACGCGTGAAGCAGGAGTGAGAAATCTTCGTCGCCGTATTGCGGATATGTGTAGAAAAGTTGCAAAAGATATTTTAGCCAATCCTAAACTCGATAAAGTATCGGTAAGCCTCAAGAATCTAAAAGAATTCTTTGATAAAAGTGTCTTTGAGATAGAAAAAACGGATAAAGTTCCAGTTATAGGCGTTGTCAATGGACTTGCATGGACAGCAGTGGGCGGAGATGTTCTAAAAATTGAGAGTATTCGTATCAAAGGCAAAGGTAATCTACAGCTTACTGGAAGTCTTGGTGATGTAATGAAAGAGTCAGCAAGAATAGCTATGAGTGTTGTTAAAACGCTGATTGATACGAAAAAGTTAAAAATTGCTGATGATAATATTCCTCTCACCTTTGAAGAGATAAAAGATAAAGTTGCAATAGACCCAAGCGAGGTTTATAAAAGATATGATTTACATATCCATGTTCCAGATGGTGCAACGCCAAAAGATGGTCCTAGTGCTGGAATTGCGATGGTGAGTGTTATCGCTTCGATTTTGAGTTCGCAAAAAATTCGTTCAGAGATTGCAATGACTGGAGAGGTCTCGTTGAGCGGGGATGTCTTGCCTATTGGAGGACTCAAAGAAAAACTCATTGCTGCACACAAAGCTGGCATGTGTAAAGTTCTTATTCCAGCAAAAAATTATGAGAGAGATTTGGAAGATATTCCAAAAGAAGTAAAAGAATCACTTGAGATTATTGGAGTAAGTCGAATCGAAGAGGTTCTCAAACAAATCTTGATAGAGAAATAGTTAAAGTATAATAGAAGTTATTTTATTGATGAGGTCATCTTTTTTAATTGGCTTCATCAAAAAACCATTGGCTCCAAATTCGAGAGCTTCATTTTTTCTTGTTTCATCTGTTGTTAAAACGATAATTGAAGGCTGATGAAGATTCGTATCTGCTCGAACGACTTGGAGCATCTCAATTCCCCCCATGACAGGCATAATCACATCAAGTAGCACGAGGTCAATATCATCTCTTCTTTTGAGTTCATCAAGAGCATCCGCACCATTTTTAGCCTCTATAATCTCTTGAACAAAGTCACAACGCGTGAGCAGAGATTTTAATAGTTTTAGGTTTATCATATCATCATCGACGATTAAAACTATTAAGTTCTCTTTTGACATCTCTTACCTTTAAATAAATTTTTCAAATACGATTTTTAATGAATCTCGATTGATAAGTGTTTTGATTGCTTCATCGGCAAAGACATCATCTTCTGGATTGTCTTGTTTGGATGGATTATGCATCAAAATGAGTTTTGTATTCAATTTTGAAATGACATTTGCTTCCTTGATAGCATGAAACAAATCTTCTGTTTTTATACCATCTAATTCATTATCAAAAAGAACGACCTTGTGTATGAACTCTCGAAGTAAACTATTTAGCTCATCTTGCGTATTGGCAACATGATAAGAGTATCCTAAAGATTTGAGTATTTGAATATAGAGTTTTGTTTCAAAGGAAGCTTTTTTTACTAAAAGAACATCTGTCGTATAAGTTGCTTGTTGTATAACAGCCTCTTCTTCTCGTGGCTCTTCGATTGTTTCTTCTACCTTTGGTTCTTCTATCGTTGGTTTTTCGGGTGGTGTTACAACTTTTGGTTGTTTTGGTGGTACGATGAAACTCTCTTCTGATAATATCTGTATATCATCAAAATTTTCATCAGAAATCATAGGCATTTCAATCTCTTCTTCGAGTTTGGCATGTGGATGATTCTCTCTTTGAGGTTCTTCAATTTTCTCGATGATTTCTTTTTTTTCTACTATTTCTTTTTCCACATGCCCAGAAGCTTGAGTTTTTTGATGCTCTTGAGGTGCTTCATCTACAATAAAATCTGAAAGATAGTGTGTTAAAAGTGATATGATTTGGGCACGCACTAAAGGTTTTGTTGTGTATTCATCTAATCCAGCCTCAATGAATTTTTCTCTATCTCCTTTGAGTGCATTGGCAGTGAGAGCAATAATTGGAACATGTGCTTGTTTGTAATCCTCTTCATACTCTATAATCTCTCTTGTCGCTTCAAGTCCATCAAGAACTGGCATTTGAATATCCATAAAAACTAAATCAAAATTTCCATCTTTTCTTTTTTGGAATGCATCGAGTCCATTTTTGGCAATAGTGATTGTTAATCCTATATCTTCGAGTGTTTTTTTGATGAGCTTTTGATTGATGATATTATCTTCTGCCACCAAAACATTGGCTCTAAACTTTGAAGTGTCAGGATTATATTGTTTAGGAGCTTTCTCATTTTTTTGTGTCTCTTTTTCAATGTTGTTTTTTTTGTCATAGTTAATGAGAAGATTTTTAATTTTTGAAGTATTGAGAGGCTCATAAAGTGATTTAAATATATTGAGATTAAGTGCATCAATCTTCTTCATATACGAAGCTTTTGTAAGTAAAATAAGTTTTGGAGTAAGAGATGCGTAAGTGTGCAACAACTCCTCTGAAACATAATCGTAATCAACAAAGAGCATGTCATAACTCTCTCTTTGTTGGAGAGAGAGTAGCTCCTCCATATTTTTAAAGATAGCGTAATGCACACCATAATCATTGAGATATTCACAAAGATAACTATCTTGTTGTTTGCTTGTATGTGCATCTTTGAGTATAAGAGCTTTGATATTTTTGAAATTATTTTTCTCTGCTTTGTAAACTGGAACTTCTTCAAAATCGAGATGAAAAAAGAAAGTAGTTCCCTTTCCTATTTCACTATGAAGATTTAACTTTCCACCCATAAGTTCAACAAATCGACTTGAAATCGTAAGACCAAGTCCAGTTCCTCCATATTTACGAGTGATAGAAGTATCTGCTTGTGTAAATGCTTCAAATATCTTAGATTTTTGTTCAGGAGTGACACCGATACCGCTATCTTGTACCTCAAATCTTACTCTAGCAATACCATTTTTAGATTCGAGTCTTTTTATACTTACATTGATTGCACCTGAACTACTGGTAAACTTAATAGCATTGGAGAGAAGATTGATAAGAACTTCTCTAATTTTGGTTGGGTCACCTTTGAGTGGAGCATCTAGTTTTGGATCTAGGAAAAATCCTAAGTTGATATGTTTTTCACTTGCTCTGACCGCGTAAACTTCAACAGCACTCTCAAATGCCTCGACAGGATTGAACGCTATCTCTTCTATCTCAAGTTTGTTGCTCTCAATTTTAGAGAGATCAAGAACATTATTGATGATTTCTAAAAGATTCTCAGAACTTTTTTCGATAATATCTACAAACTCAAGTTGCTCCTCTTCTAACCCCGTATCGCGAAGTAACTCTGTAAAGCCTACGATACCATTAAGGGGAGTCCTAATTTCATGGGACATGTTTGCTAAAAACATCGATTTGGCTTCACTCGCTTCGAGTGCGGACTCTTTATCTTTTTGTGCTTGAAAAAAGACCGCTTCAAGAAGTTCATATGCTTGAAGCATTCCATTGGTTGTATTGAGGTTAATACCTACAATATTGCCATTTTCATCTTTTGCATTATGATCAATAGTGTCCAATATAATTTTGAGATGTGTTTTATTTTTAAGAATATAAGCTGAAAATTTATAAGTAACCAAGATTAAAATGAGAGTAACTAAGAGACCAAAAGCAGAGATAAGTAAAAGTTCTAAAGCTTGAGTTTGCATATTTTCAAGAAGAGCGACATCTTGGATTTTACCTGAGAGGAGTTGTGTTATTTCATAATTGGCATATGATTTATTCACATAGTGTGCCGAAACTGCGAGTAAAATCAGTAAAGGTAACAAACTTATAAATATAAGTTTCTGTTTCATCCATTCTTTCATCTATTAACTCTCTATTTTTGAGATTTCTAAAATTATTTTGTCAATTTGTTCTACAGCTTTTTTAGCTATTTCTATACTATCTGCACCAATGAGAATATTTAACTCCAAAGTTAAATCATAAATTCGCATATTCTCACTCATGCTTTTGAGTTTGTAAGCACTGACTTTGCACATGCTAAGATTATTAGATTCAATGGCATGATGCATTGAATGAGAAATCATTTTACTCTCTGTAATGTAGTCATCAAAAAGTTCATTAAAACTCTCATCGTCAATACCTATTTCAGCAGCGGCAGTTTGTTTGCTATAGCTTATGGATATTACATCACTGTTTTCTTCTTCAATATTGATATAAATATTAGAAGAAGTTGATTCCATTTGTACTACATTTTCATCAGTCTCAGAAGGTGTATCTTCTTTGAGCTCAGGTTTTATTTCTAAGACTTCTATAACTTCAAGTGGTTGGATTTTCTCTTGTGCTTCAACGTTTATTTCTGAAGTTTTTATCTCGTCATCTTTGAAGCTTAGAATCAAATCATCCTCATCAACTTTTATCGTTTTTGGTTCTTGGACTTGGATAGCTACCTCGTCTTTGAAGCTCAGTACTAACTCATCATCATCTTTTTTTTCTTTAACTTTTATTGGAGCAATTGTAGGAGTTTCGATAAGGGGAGCTTCTATAGGTTTTATAGGTGTTTCTACAGGTTTTTGTATAGCTATCTCTTCACCGGCAAGTTTAGCAATAATTTTGTAAAATGTATCTAGGCTGGATTTTACAATGCCTAAACTATCCGTGGTATTTATAGTTGTTAAAACTTCATGTGCATCTTCAATCCTGAGGTTTGCAGCAACACCTTTGAGTTTATGTGAAAGTGCTTTTATATTTGCCATATCTCCATGTTCAAATGCAGTGTAAAGACCATTTTTGAACTCACCTGCCTGAACTATAAAATCTTCTAAGAACTCTTCAATCAAGTCAATCGGTAAGCCAAGTTCGTTCGAGGCAATTTGCGGATCATAAATATAATTGTTTACAAAAACTTCTTCTTTTGTGGTATTGGTTGCGACAACCTCTGCCACTTTTTTAGGAGCTACCACTTTTGGAGTCTCAGGGATAATAATTTGTGCCGTTTCAGTGGCAACATCTAATACTTCAGAGAGTTTGATTGGAACTACTTTTTCTACAATAGGAGTAGGTTCTTTGCTCACATCCACTTTAATTTCAATAACTTCTTCTTTCTTTGGAAGGATTACTTCTGCTGTTTGAGGCATAACGATTTCAGGAAGCTCAAGTTTTATACTTTTTTCAGTTTCAAGAGGTATTGGAACTTCATGAATAGGAGGAATTTTGGCTATTATTGGAGTGAGAGTTTCAACAACTTTTGGAACTTCAACAACTTTGGGTGCTACTTGGACGGCTGGAATTTCAACTACTTTTGGAATAATCTCTTCAAGAACTTTTTGAACTTCTGAAACTTTATGTGTCTCTTGAAGTGGGGGAGGGTTATTTGTGATTGTTGTATTTTTACTTATAGGAGAACTACTAAAAGCATCCTCTTTGCCTAGCAACTCTCTCAAATTTTGGAGCGTTATCATATAGGCTTTTTCAGATGGATTGTCTAAAAGATAGAGTACTTTTACATTTAAATTACATCGAAAACTTTTTGCATTTACTCGAATGAGAGCTTTGGAAGTATCAGGATTTTCGGCACACTCTACGAAATCTATCCAGTGAACATGCTTGAAGTTGTGTACAAATCCAGGTTCTTTGATAAAAAAATCAGCGAAGTCACTGACTTGTGCTTGAAGCTCTGACAAATCTGAAAAGCCGAAAATTTTGAGATCTTGTTCATCCATGCCAAGGAACTCTTTTTTGTGATTATAGAGTAACATTTAACGCCCTTCTTCTGCAAGGAGCATTTTTTGATACAGCTCTTGACTTGCTAAAATTTCTTGATTGTCTGCTGGTTTTTTGATGGCGATATATCCAACAATTTCGTTTTGTTCATTATATACAGGTGTGATTTCTGCATTGAGCCAGTAGTATTGTCCATTGGAACGGAGGTTTTTTAGAAGCCCATTCCAAGTCTCTCCATGAGAAATTTTTTCCCATATTTTTTTAAATAAAGCTTTTGGCATATCTGGGTGTCGCACAACATTATGATTTTTTCCAATCAGTTCACTTTTTTTATATCCTGATACATTGCAAAATTTTCTATTTACAAAAGTAATGATACCTTTTAAATCTGTTTGGCTGATGATAGTGCTATTATCAGCTTCAATAAGATACTCTTCTTCATTATCCATTAAAAGTCAACCCCGTTAAAAATAGTATAGATAGTATAAAAGGGTACAAATATAGCATAATAGACTAAAAATACAACTTAGTTATAAATTTTTTTGATTGTATTCGCATCTTTTAGGTTTAAAATTGTGGCTATTTCATCGATGCTTAAACTTTTTAAGGCTTCGAATGTTCCAAAGTGGTTGAGTAGTTTTTTGATTTTTGCTTCTGAAATTCCATGTAAATTGAGAAGTTTGCTTTCATGGTCGAGTTTGAGTTTTGTTTTTTTGTGAAAACCAATTGCACATCTGTGTGCTTCATCTCTGAGATTTTGTACCCATTGGAGTCTTTTGTCACTGTTTTTTAGCTCAAAACTTCTCTCTTTTGTGTGCAAAATATCGTTTGCTTTACCTTTCGCACGGTGGGACTTTGCATCTATTTTCTCTTTTGATATGGCAATAACATCGATAAAAACACCATGTGAATCTATAATCTCACATGCCAACTTTAGCAGAGTTGTTCCACCATCGATTATCCACAAATCAGGCGGTGGATTTTTTGCAAAACTCTCTACTCTTCTTGTGAGTGTTTCCCTCATTTGTGCATATTCATCTTTTGCCTCAAGATGATAAGTTCTGTAACTTTTCTTATCAAATTGCCCGTTTTCATACACCGCCATCGCCCCGACGGTTGCAACTCCTGCCATGTGGGAATTGTCAAAAATTTCTACTCTTGAGGGTACTCTTTGGAGGGATAAAAGCTCTTTTAACTCTTCTAAAACTGGATTATTCTCTTTTTTTGTGTCACTCTTTAAAAGCTCATTTGCATTTAAAATCGCCAAATCGATAAGTTGTTTTTTATCTCCTCTTAGAGGTACTTTTATCACTGCAGTTTTTTCAAAAAGAGTGCTTAAATGCTCCCCAATAATCTCTAAAGATTCAAATTTTTTTGCGACTAAAATCGGTGCAGTAATCGGTGGTTTTTCACTTCCATAAAACTCCATGAGAACTCTTTGGTAGAACTCATCTTCGTCGTAGCCATCGTTGATTTGAATAAAGTCATGGGAAGAGGAGATTATTTTCCCGCTTCGCATAAATATCCGCACTACAACCGCTCTCGTTTGGCTGTTTTGTACGACAAAAATATCGTAGTTTTCATCACTCGCAAAGTCTATTTCACTTTTTATCTCCGAGCGGGAGATTCTCTCGCATCTGTCTCGAAGCTCTGCCGCCTCTTCAAAACGCAAATTTTCTGCATAAAATTCCATTTTCTCTTGGAGCGTTTTTATGAGAAATTTTTTGTTTATGATAAGTTCTTTGGCTAAATCTAACTCTTTTTGATACTTGGCATGTGGAACTTTTAACTCACATGGTGCAAAACATTTTCCGATTTGATGATAAAGGCACATTTTTTTTGATTTTAAACAGCTCTTTTTTTGGACAAGTTTGCATACTTCATAGATGGAATCTAAAATATCTCTAGCACCAACAGAGTAAGGTCCAAAATAGGTAATGTCAGGGCTTTTAATCACTTTTCTTGTTATCTCAAACCGTGGAAATTCTACGGAATTATCGATGTAAATGTAGGGATAGGTTTTGTCATCACGCAGAAGAATATTGTATTTTGGATGGAGTTGTTTGATGAGTGAATTTTCTAAAATAAGTGCGTCGTGTTCGGAGTTTACAATGATATAGTTCAAAGAGATAGTTTGTTGTATCATCTTTGTAATCCGCACGGAGAGGTTTGAGTTTGCCCCTAGTTGAGGGGTAAAAACAAAGTAACTTTTTACGCGTTTATAGAGATTTTTTGCTTTTCCAACATAAAGAAGATGCCCCTCTTTGTCAAAGTATTGGTAAATTCCCGCGGCATGTGGAAGCTGTTTGATAGTCTCTTCGAGGGTCATTTCATCGCTTTTATAATATTTTGGATGCTTTTTACAAGCGTATTTAACTTTTCATCGTCTATGTTGACACTAAAATTTCCCGTCGCTCTCTCTGGGTATCGCATCACTTTTTTTTCGATTTCAACTTCTTCTACACGGGGTGTGTGCGTTACAAATGCTTTGATGTCATTTATAAGAGTTTCTTTGCACTCCTCTGGCATGTGGAACTTTAAAGCACTTTTAATACTTTGTATATTATTATCAAACTCTTGTTTACCCGCAGGATGTGAGAGAACGAAAAAAAGTGTATCGTTTTTGATGTAGGCAAACTTAATCATTCTCTGCAAAGCAGGTATGAAAACAGACTCGATTCTCTTGATACATTTGTATTTGGAGAGTTTAGAAAATTGAGGTTTATTTTGAATAGAATTAATAATTTGACTAGCATTTTTCATCTAGCAATTATAGCAGTGTTTTTGTTAAGTTTGAACGGATGCGGATATAAAAAAGCACCCTACTATTTAGAAGAAGCCCCACAATCGGATGAAAATATTCAGTTTACTTTAAAACAGCCGGTTACAAAATGATGCAGTATGATGTTATTATTGTAGGTGCTGGAGTTGCTGGACTCTATGCTGCACTCAAACTTCCAAAAGAGAAAAAAGTTCTTATAATTAATAAGAGAGAGACTTTTAAATGCAATAGTTTTTATGCTCAAGGAGGTGTTGCACTCGCTCGTGATGAAGCGGATATTCCAGTTCACATCAAAGATACACTCGAAGCAGGTTCAGGGCTTTGCTGTGAGAATGCCGTGGATGTATTATCCCAAAATTCAAGACTCGTTATCGATGATTTAATCAATCGTGGATTTGAATTTGACAAAGATAGTGAGGGAAATCTGCTCTATACAAAAGAGGCAGCACACTCTACGGAGAGAATTTTACATGCTGGTGGAGATGCGACTGGACGCTATATGCATCTTTTTTTGCTTGAGCAGAATCCACATGCCATGATGAGTGATGCCAGAGTAGTGGATTTGCTTATCAAAGATGGTGCGTGTTATGGTGTGACTGTTCTTGACCACAGAGAGCGAAGAAATATCTATGCAAAAGATGTGATTCTTGCGAGTGGTGGAGTGGGTTCACTGTATGAGTTCCATACAAATGCACCATGTATCAGTGCTGACATGCAAGGATTGTGTGTTTTAAAAGGGATTGAGCTGGAACGAATGGAGATGTTGCAGTTTCATCCGACAGTTTTTGTTGATAGCAATAATGCTCAAAAATTGTTACTTACAGAAGCACTTCGTGGCGAGGGTGCAACTATCGAAGATGAGAGTGGAAGAAGATTTTTGTTTGATTATGATGCACGAGGAGAACTTGCTTCACGCGATATCGTGAGCAAAGCTATCTATGAGCATAGTCAAAAAACAGGGATGAAAACTTATCTCTCACTTAAGAATTTTGACCATGTTTATTTCACCCACAGATTTCCAAATATTTATAAAAATTTGCAAATATTAGGATTTGATGTGCCACGAGAGCGAGTGCCAATCTCTCCTGCTTTTCACTATGCCATAGGTGGAATTAAGACCGATTTGCATGGAAGAGTTCCAAATGTAAAATCTCTTTATGCCATCGGAGAAGTGGCATCTACAAAAGTTCACGGTGCCAATAGACTTGCCTCCAACTCTCTTTTGGAAGGTTTGGTATTTGCAAAAAAAGCAGTGGAAGATATTTTAAACAATCCACATGCCAAAAAGTTTGTTGAGTTTCCTGTTGGTGATGCTATTATGAGCCTCAAAGAGGATAAAGAGAAGAAAAATCTACTTCGTAAAATCATGTGGGAAAATGTCTCGATAGTGAGAACCAAAAAGGGATTAACTAAGGCGTTAGATGAGATAAATATCTTGTTAAATGAGCCAATCGGAAAACTCCTCAAATTTCGTTTACTCACGGCAAAAGAGATTGTACTCTCCGCCCTCGCAAGGGAAGAGTCAATCGGGGTACATTTTCTGAAAAAGGGTGAGAATGATTAGAATAGGGACGCTTTTAATGCTTAGTATAAGTTTAACATTTGCAAGTTCAGAGGTGGCAAGGATTCCTGATTTAACTTTTACATGGGTTGGTTTTGTATCTGTTTTCATTTTTATCGCATCGTACTATTTTGTTGCAACAGAGGAAAAATACCAACTAGACAAGGCGAAACCAGCACTTTTTGCGGGGACTTTTATGTTTATTTTGATAGCTGGGTATTACGCACTCAACAATCTAAATATGGAACTTGTGAACAATCAAGTGCAACATCTTATTTTAGAGATAGCGGAAATATTTTTCTTCTTATTTGTTGCTATGACATATATTGAGACGCTTATCCACATGAATGTTTTTGAAAAGCTCAAATACAATCTCATTTCAAAAGGCTACAACTATAGAAAACTTTTTTGGTTTACTGGATTTTTGGCATTTTTTATCTCTCCAATCGCAGATAACCTTACAACAGCACTTATCTTATCGACTGTTTTAATTACAATAGAGCGAGAAAACAGAGCATTTTTGGTTCCGAGTGCTATAAATATTGTTGTTTCAGCAAACGCTGGAGGGGCATGGTCTCCTTTTGGCGATATTACGACCCTGATGGCTTGGACTGCTGGAAAGGGTGCTTTTGTTGACTTTTTATTTTTATTTCCTGCTTCAGCTGGAGGATATTTGGTAACTGCTTATTTACTCAGCAGATTTGTACCGCAAACAAAACCAGATTTCGATGTTTCAAAAGAAAAAGTGCCAGTGCTGATGGACGGTGCGATGAATGTTGTTTATTTGGGTCTTTTTACTATTGTGGCGGCGGTCGTTGCACATCAGGTTCTCCACATGCCAGCGATGTGGGGAATGATGTTTGGTCTTTCTATCCTCAAGCTCTACTCACACTGGCTCAAAAAAAGACATAACTCAAAACTTAATATTTTTGAATCCATGGCAAAAGTAGAAAATAACACGCTTCTCTTTTTCTTTGGGATTTTGGCAGCGGTTGGAGCTTTGTATTTTGTTGGCTGGTTATCAATCGCCGCAATCGTCTATGACCCTGCAATTCTTGGAGCAACTTGGGCAAATATAGGTGTCGGTTTTATCTCTGCGATTGTAGATAATGTTCCTGTTATGAGTGCTATTTTAAAAGCAAATCCTACTATGGGCGTTGACCAATGGATGTTAGTTACGATGACCGCTGGAATTGGTGGTTCTCTCATTAGTTTTGGCTCAGCCGCGGGTGTAGGCGTGATGGGGAAACTCCACGGTATTTACACTTTTGGCTCTCACATGAAATTTGCTTGGACGATTTTAGTTGGTTATGTCGTATCCATATTGATTTGGTATCTTCAATATCAGATTTTGGGTCTTTACTAAATAGATTCTTAATTTATTTTATTGTATCCTTTTGCCATTGAAAGGATACAATCCTTCTTAACGCCACTTTCGGCACTACAAAACACTTTTAAAGGCACTCAAAATGACAAATGTTAGTATCATAGTTTTAGATTTTGGTTCTCAATATACGCAACTTATAGCACGTCGTCTCCGTGAAGATAAAATTTACTGCGAAATCCTCCCTTATCACACCAAAGTAGAAGACATAAAAGCAAAAAATCCAAAAGGTGTTATCCTTAGCGGTGGTCCATCTTCGGTCTATAACAAAGACGCGTATGTGGTGGATCAAGGTGTGTATACACTTGGTATTCCCGTGCTTGGAATCTGCTACGGTATGCAAAGAATTGCGGTTGATTTTGGTGGAAGTGTTGTTCGCTCAAGTCACCATGAGTACGGAAAAGCAGAACTTACAATCAATAATGTGGATGGCAAATGTTCTCCTCTTTTAGCAGATTGTGATGATGGACGCATTGTTTGGATGAGTCATAGCGATAAAGTAGATGTGCTTCCTGAGGGCTTTGCACCGATAGCAACTTCAGCAAATTCTCCTTATGCAGCCATTGCAAATGAAGAAAAACGCGTTTATGCGATGCAATACCATCCAGAAGTGCAGCACTCTGAAGAGGGTTATTTGATGCTTCGTAACTTTGCAAAAAATATTTGTGGAGTAACGGAAAAGTGGAAGATGGAACACTTCTTAAAAGAGCAGATTAAAAGCATCCGTGAGAAAGTAGGAACGGGGAAAGTTCTTTGTGGACTCAGCGGTGGAGTCGATAGCTCTGTTGTTGCGGCTATGCTTTATGAAGCGATTGGTGACCAACTTGTTCCAGTGTTTGTGGATAATGGACTTCTTCGTAAAGATGAGAGAGAGCAGGTTGAAGAGGTTTTCAAAATCAATCTCAAAGTGCCTCTTATCACTGTGGATGCACGAGAAAACTTTTTGGGTAAATTAGCTGGTGTGAGTGATCCAGAAACAAAAAGAAAAATCATTGGACACACTTTTATAGAAGAGTTTGAAAAAGAGGCAAAAAAACATGACGGCATCAAATTTTTGGCACAAGGGACACTTTACCCTGATGTTATCGAATCTATCAGCGTAAATGGACCTTCAGAAGTTATAAAATCGCACCACAATGTAGGTGGATTACCTGATTGGATGGATTTTGAGTTAATCGAACCTTTGCGTGAACTTTTTAAAGATGAAGTTCGTAAAATAGGACTTGAGTTAGGTCTTCCTGAGAGCATGATAAACCGTCATCCATTCCCTGGACCAGGACTCGCAATTCGCATCATGGGCGATGTAAATCAACCAGATTTAGACCTTTTACGCGAAGCAGATGTAATTTTACTCGATGAGTTAAAAGCAAGTGGATATTACACAAAAACATGGCAAGCATTTGTGGTTTTACTTAATGTAAAATCAGTAGGTGTCATGGGCGATAACCGCACTTACGACAACACGGTTTGTGTGAGAGTTGTTGAAGCAGTGGACGGAATGACAGCAACATTTGCACATCTTCCACATGATTTGTTGGAGAGAATTTCTCGCCGTATAATCAACGAAGTAGATGGAATAAACCGCGTTGTTTATGATATTTCTAGTAAGCCACCAGCTACCATAGAATGGGAGTAGAGATTTAATCTCTATTTTCATGTCAAAACCAATATACCTCTTTTCAATATCTTCGCATCCACATGCCAAGAGTATCAATTCACTTGATGTTACACTCCTTAAACCTGAGATAGATTTTTCACAATATGATTTTTTTGTACTTACCTCCAAACAGGCGAGTGAAGCACTTAAACAGTACGATGCAAAAGCATATATTCATATACCAGCACTTTGTGTATCGACGCAAAGTGCTTTGGCTTATGAGAGCCTTGGCGGAAAAGTTTTGGCATGTGGAAATGGATATGGCGATAATTTGACAGAAACAATTGCAGAGTTTCCACATGCCAAAAAATGGCTCTATCTCAGAGCAAAAGTGGTTGCTTCAGATTTTATTTCCACATGCCAAGATGAGGGCTACAGTGTCGATGAGGTTGTTGTTTATGAGAGTGTATGTTCCAAAGAGCTTTGGCATGTGGAAGTAGAAGAGGATGCAGTTTTAATCTTCACTTCGCCATCAAGTGTGGAGTGCTTTTTGAAAAATCATACGATTGTACCTTCAAACAAAGTTATTGTTATCGGTGCAACAACAGCTTCTTCTCTCCCAAAAGAGACAAATTATATTCTCTCTGCTGAGACGACGATTCAAAGTTGCATGGATATCGCTTTAAAATTATAGAAAAAAGAAAAATCAAGTATCCTTTTTGTATAATAAGTGTAATAGTCTGGGTAGTTCGATATATCGCAATATGAGGGTTCTACATATTCAAATCGTGAACTAGTAGAGCTTTAGTGTGTCGGTGCTTTCGTTTGAGGTATGTTCATTCAGCCGAGAAACTGCCGCCGTTATAAAGTTCTCGCTTCACACAAATACGGCTTTTTAGAACCGAGCCAATGGCGAGACGGCTACTTGGGCTATTAAATATTTACTTGAGTTATTTTAGATAAATTAATTAAATATTTTAAAATTTTGATGGAGAAATAAATGAAGATTTTGATACTAGGAAGTGGTGCGAGAGAGTACTCTATCGCTCTTGCAATTTTGAGTGAGGGTAAGGGGCACGAGCTTTTTTTTATGCCAGGAAATGGTGCAACTTCGGCACTTGGAACAAACCTAAACATTAAAGAGTATGATAAATTAGCAGATTTCGCGAAAGAAAATAACATAGAACTTACAATCGTAGGTCCTGAAGGTCCTCTTGTGGATGGAGTTGTTGATGTTTTTAAGGCAAAGGGACTCTCTATTTTTGGACCATCCAAAGAAGCAGCACAGCTTGAGGGCTCAAAAGTTTATATGAAAAACTTTTTGGCAAAATATAACATTCCAACTGCTCGCTATATTGAAACAGATTCTATCGAAGATGCTTTCAAATTTACAAATACGCTCACTGCTCCAATCGTTGTTAAAGCAGATGGACTTTGCGGTGGAAAGGGCGTCATCATCGCTCAAAATCATGATGAAGCAAAAGTTGCAATCAGCGAAATGCTCAGTGGAAAAAGTTTCGGTGATGCTGGACTTAAAGTCGTTGTAGAAGAGTTTTTAGATGGCTATGAACTCTCTATGTTCGCTGTTTGTGATGGCGAGGATTACATACTTCTTCCAGCTGCACAAGACCATAAAAGATTGCTAGACAACGACCAAGGACCAAATACAGGCGGAATGGGTGCGTATGCTCCAACCCCTTTAGTGGATGAAGTTTTGTATCAAAAAGTGCGAGAGAGAATTATTCGTCCAACACTTGATGGGATGAAAAAAGAGGGTGCTCCTTTTGAGGGCGTACTTTTTATCGGCATCATGGTTGTCAAAGGTGAGCCGATTACCTTAGAATTTAATGTCCGTTTTGGTGACCCTGAATGTGAGATTTTAATGCCACTTATGACTTCAAGTGTGAGTGATATGTTTTATAAAGCTGCTACAAATCGCCTCGCAGATATAAAAGTGGAATTTTCAAAACAGTTTGCTGTGGGTGTTGTGATGGCAAGTGAAAACTATCCGTACAAAAACTCTACTCCAGCAGAGATAATCGTCGATGAAGTCCACCACGAAGAGGTAGAAAAATATACGCATATCTCTTACGCAGGTGTGAGTATGGAAGATGGGAAACTCTATGCGGATGGCGGAAGAGTTTTGGTTTGTGTCGGGCTTGGCGATACGATTAAACAAGCAAGAGACAGAGCGTATATGCGTTGCGGTCAAGTTCATTTTGCAGGTAAAAAACTTCGTACAGATATAGCGTATCAGGCACTCTAAAAAATGAATGAAGAGATAGAGAATAAACTTCATCGTGAAGGTATTACATTAGCAGACATTAAAAAAAGGGCTATGGCTTTTTTTATAGATGAGACGCTTCTCTCTTTTTTACTTATATTCGCTCTTTGGGACTCTTTTGTCGCTGCAAAAAATGTAGAAGAGATTATTAATCTCACAAATACTTTTGTTTTAGAGTATATGGCTATGAAAATTATATATCAAGCTTTTTTTACAATGCAATATGGTGCGACACTTGGAAAAATTGTGATGAAAATAAGAGTGATAGAGATTCGTACTCTTCAAAAGCCTCATGTGCTTAGTTCACTCAATCGTGCAATTTTTCGTATAATCAGTGAAACATTTTTTTATCTTGGATTTTTATGGGGTATGTTAGACCCATCGCGTCAAACACTTCATGATAAAACTGCAAAAACTTTGGTTGTCAATGCTTAAGTTTTTTTCTCTTGTATTTTTACTTTTTTCATTTGCACATGCCGATGCTGAAGTTGAAATATTTGCTACTGCTATGGATTCACAAGATAGTATCGTTCGTGCTTCTGGCGATGTTGTCGTTGTCTATAAAGAGTACCATTTAAGTGCAAAAAGAGCGATATATGATAGAAAGAGTGGGGATTTAGAGCTTTTTGACAATATTCGTGCGACACAAGGTCGCCAGTACCAAGTTTTAGGAAATTACGCAAAATTAAATATAGTAAAAAAAGAGAAAGCATTTAAACCTTTTTTTATGCTTGAGAAAAAGTCTCAAGTTTGGCTTAGTGCGGATGATGGCTCTATGCAAGATAAAGATTTGGAGATTAAATCTGGCTCTATGAGTGGGTGTAACCCAAATGACCCACTTTGGACCATGGAGTTTAGTGCATCGGATTATAATTCAGATACAAAATGGCTCAATCTATATAATACTGTCATTTATCTTTATGATATTCCTGTTATGTACTCTCCTTATATAGGTTTTTCTCTGGACACAACGCGTCGTACTGGGCTCTTGCTTCCAGCTCTTGGAACATCTGAAAATGAGGGTTTTTATTTTCAACAGCCCATCTATATTGCAGAACAAAATTGGTGGGATTTAGAGTTACGACCACAGATTAGAACTGTGCGTGGGTATGGAGGGTATTCTACTTTTAGATTTAAAGATAGTGCTATCTCTGAGGGTGAGTTTAAAACAGGTTATTTTAAAGAGTACGATAAATATTTTTTAAACAATGATTTAGCAAACGATACGCATTATGGATTTAATTTTAAATATAACAATGGGGATGTTGTTAATCAGTGGCTTAAAGTAAATCTTGAAGGACAATCGGGCTTATATATAGATATCAATAGTATGAATGATGTTGATTATATTAACTTGGCATCAGGCGATACAATCAATAACACTACAGCTACACAAGTTTTATCTAAAATCAATATGTTTTATAATACAGATGAAGATTATATTGGAGCTTATTTTAAACACTATCAAGATTTAACAACTCAAAGTAATGAAAATACGCTTCAAAAGCTTCCAACGCTTCAGTACCATGACTATATAGATACTCTATTACAAGACCATTTTATCTATAGTTTTGATATACAAAGCAGTAATATCTATAGATATGCCAATAAAAAAGTGGTGCAGACGGATGCTACAATTCCACTCGTTCTTCAAACATCTATGTTGGATGAATATCTTAATCTTTCGTATAAAACTACTCTTTATGCTCAACATTCAAGCTTTTCAGGAGAGGAGAAAATTCCTACATGGAGTGAGTACCATGATGGCTATTTGGCAAGAAATTATAATGCGGTAGCTCTTTCGAGTGAGCTCACAAAAGCGTATGATGATTTTACACATGTTGTGAGTTTTGGATCAAATTACTCTTTTAGTGGAGGAGAAAAGAGAGATGGTTTTTATGATTACAATGATGAATATTGTTCTGATGCACTCAATCAAGAGGATGCAAGATGTGATTTTTACCGAATCTCTAAAATGCAAGATGTTTTGAAATTTGATTTTTCACAGTATATTTATGACAGTGTAGGAAATCAAATAATTTATCATAGATTGTCCCAAGCTATTTTTTATCAAGAGTTTGGAACACAAAATGGAGAGTTAGAGAATGAACTTAGCTATCAAATTACGAGTAATCTTAACTTTTATAATAATACATTTTATAATTATGATGAAAATTCTTTCTCGAAACTCTCAAATCAGCTTACTTATGGTATAGATGGGCTTAACTTTTCTCTTGGACATTTGTATAAAGATACTTTTTTGGATGCATACAGCGGATATACTCCTTATGCAAGTTATCTCACTTCGAGGGCTTCGTATGCATATAATACACACTATCTGTATCATGTTGATTATGCGTATGATATAGAGAGAAGTCTCAAAAAGAAAGCTGAGATAGGGTTTATATATAGAAAAAGATGTTGGGATTTTGGAATGCGATATGTTGAAAATAACAGACCGGTATTGTCAAAATTAGGAACTACAGAGAATTCTATTTTTGATAGATATATTTTCTTTACAGTAGCCTTGAAACCTCTAATGTCTTCAGGAAGTGGTTCTTCTGAATTTGCGGTAAATCTTCCTGAAGGATTTTGATTAAGATAGAAAAAAATGTGAGAGTTGATTTGAGAAATATCTCAAATTTTGGAGTAAAAAGATTCAAACCAACAAGGAGAAAAAGTTGAAATATGATGTGAAATTAGAGTTAGAAAATAGAGTCGAAGAGTATTCATTTGGAGCGGTTGCAAAACAGGCAAATGGTACAGCATGGGTAAAATCTGGAGATACAGTTATTTTAGCGACTGTGGTTATAGATGAAACAGAAATTGTCAAAGATGATTTTTTACCACTTACCGTACAGTATATAGAAAAATCTTACGCAGCAGGAAAAATTCCTGGAGGATTTTTCAAAAGAGAGACTAAGCCAAGTGATTTTGAAACTTTAACATCTCGCATCGTTGACCGCTCTCTGCGTCCACTCTTCCCAAAAGGGTTTGGATATCCAACACAAATTACTATTATGGTATTTAGTGCAGATAAAGAGTCCGATTTGCAAGTTCTAGCACTCAATGCTGCTTCAGCTGCACTTTATGTTTCTGATATAGATATTAATACCTCTGTGGGTGGTGTAAGAGCTGCTAAAATTGAAGGGGCTTTAGTTTTAAATCCAACCCTCTCACAGCTCAAAAACTCTACGCTTGATTTGTATCTCTCTGGAACAAAGAGTGATCTTCTTATGATTGAGATGCGTTCGGTTGGTGGGGAGAAAATTCAGATGAGTGATATGTTGCTTGACCCTATGCTTGACCCAACAATGGCACCACTTATGCTCTCTTCTCACACCTCAAATGCAATTTCTGAAGAGGAGTTGATAGAAGTTTTTGAAAAAACTCAGACAGCTCTTTTTGCAATGAATACACACTATGAAGAGGCATTCGCTCCCTATAAGAAACAGACACAAGCGATAGAATACAAAGCACACTCTATTAATGAAGTGATGGTAGAGTATGTGAGAAATGTCCACATGCCAGATATTAAGTCAGCAATGAATCAGATGGCAAAATCAGAACGCTCAACAGCTCTTAGACAACTCAGAAAAAAAATCATGTTAGAACAAGAGGCTTGGGATGAGTTAGAGCTTAAAGATGCAATTGAAAAGGTAAAAAAAGAGCAGGTTCGAGGACAAATTTTAAATGAAAGAGTTCGAGCGGATGGGAGAAGTTTAAAAGAGATACGACCAATTTCTATAAGCACGAATGTTCTTCCAAAAGCACATGCATCTTGTCTTTTTACAAGGGGACAAACACAGGCATTGGTTATTTTGACGATGGGTGGAGCAAAAGATGGGCAGATGTTTGAAAACCTTACAGATGAGGGAACGCAAAACGAAAACTTTATGGTGCACTACAATTTTCCAGGCTTTAGCGTAGGCGAAGCTTCTCCAATAATGGGTACAAAACGAAGAGAGCTTGGTCATGGAAATTTAGCAAAAAGAGCCTTAGAGCCTATCGTTAATTTAAGTGGACAAACTATTCGTTTGGTTTCTGAGATTTTAGAGTCCAACGGCTCTTCCTCAATGGCTACAGTTTGTGGCGGATATATGGCACTTAAAGCCGCAGATATAGATACAAGTGACACAATCGCTGGGATTGCTATGGGAATGGTAAGTGAGGGTGACAAGTACGCAATTCTTTCAGATATTATGGGACTAGAAGATCACGATGGAGATATGGATTTTAAAGTCACTGGCTCTAAAGATGGGATCACTGCAATGCAGATGGATATTAAACTAGGCGGTATTAGTTTAGATGTTCTCAAAGAAGCACTCTACCAAGCAAAAGAGGGACGTGCACATATTATTGATATCATGCTTGAAGCCCAAAAAAGCATAGAGTTTAATGATGGTGTTTTACCAAGTACAGACTTTTTTCACATTGACCCTAGTTTTATAGGTGATATTATCGGTCAAGCTGGAAAAACAATTCGTGAAATTATAGAGAAGTTTGAAGTGGCAATTGACATCGATAAAAAAGATGGCAAAGTCAAAGTAACTGGAAAAAATAAACTTGGTGTCGAGGGTGCAAGAAAACATATAGAAGGTATTGTAAGCACACCAAAACAAGCGAAAATCAAATATGAAGTCGGACAAAAATATGAGGGTAGTGTGAAGAAAATAGTTGAATTTGGAGCATTTATAGAGCTTCCAGATGGAACGGATGGACTTTTACATATCTCAAAAATTTCTGAAAAAAGAGTAGAAAAAATATCGGATATTTTCAAAGAAGGCGATAAAGTCACAGTAGAAATTTTAGAGTTTAAGGGCAATAAAATCTCTTTAGGCTTAGTGTAGAGAATTTTTTGGCATGTGGAACGAAAAATTATTTCCACATGCCAAGCTACTTTAATAAAACATTTAGCAGAATTTATATAAACTTCCGCCAGTCAAATTTTAGTAGGGAAATTTTTGCATTTATGTAGAAATTGCTATATTCTTTTGGATATGGTTACGCTAGCCGAAAAAGTTTGAAAACAAATAATGGAGATAAATATGAAAAAAATTCTTTTCTTAATGGTAGCATTCGCTGCTGCTGCATTCGCTGCTGATGGTGAAGTTGCAAACCAAACTTTAAAAGCATACTCAATGATCGCTGCTGGTCTTGGTCTTGGTCTTGCTGCATTAGGTGGAGCTATCGGTATGGGTCATACTGCTGCTGCAACTATCGCTGGTACAGCTCGTAACCCAGGTTTAGGTGCTAAACTTATGACTACGATGTTTATTGCTCTTGCGATGATCGAAGCTCAAGTTATCTATGCACTTGTAATTGCTCTTATAGCACTTTACGCAAACCCATACTTAGGTTAATCAACTTAAGTAATCTATAAAGCACCTTCGGGTGTTTTAACCTCTAAATGCGACCGTGGTGGAACGGTAGACACACTACCTTGAGGTGGTAGCGCCCTACGGGTGTGGGAGTTCAAATCTCCCCGGTCGCACCATTTTTACAATCCTTCAAATTTCATTATTATTCCACGCTCTAATTGCATCAATTAAATTTTCAAATCCATTCACTTTTCCAATAATAAAAATTTCATTCAAGACATAGCAACACACATCACCATTTTGCTCTAGCAAAAAAAGAGCGTATTCATCTTCGGCTCTTATATCCTTGGATAAAACTCGCATCCCATCTACGACATCGTTTACATTGGGGATATCATCGTACTCAACATTGAGTAATTTTCTTCCATCACTTATATATACACTCATTTTCATCTCTTTATTAAGGCATTTTCAAATAAAATAATTTTCAAAATTGTATAATTTATAAACTTTGGAAATACTATGAAATCGATACTTTTTGTCTGTTTAGGAAATATCTGTCGCTCTCCAATCGCTGATGGGTGTGCAAAAAAATATGTGTTAGAAAATGGTCTTGATATCAAAATTGACTCTGCAGGGACAGGAAGTTGGCATGTGGGAGAAGCACCATGTGCAAACTCGATTAAAGTAGCTAAAAAATATGGTGTAAATATTTCAAATCTTAGAGCAAGGCAAGTAACAAAAAGTGATTTTGATAATTTTGATTTGATTATTGCATTGGATGAGAGCAATTATAGAGATTTGGAGCGTTTAGGAGCAAAAAATCTGGTAAAACTTGGCATATATGGGCATAATGGTGCAGATGTGCCTGATCCCTATTTTTTTAAAGAGTATGATGGATTTGTTAAAGTATTTAAGATGATAGATGAATGTGTAAGCAATCTATTCGCAGAGATAAAGTAGAATGGCAAAAGAGGAGTTTTTATGAAAATAGCAAAAAATATTACAGAACTTATCGGCAATACCCCACTTGTCAGGTTGAATAAGCCTTCAGCACTTTGTGGTGCGACCATCTTGGGCAAATGCGAGTTTATGAATCCTACGAGTTCTGTCAAAGATAGAATCGGTTTTAATATGATAAAAAGAGCGATGGAAGCGGGTGAGATTACAGAAAATACAACTATTATTGAGCCAACAAGTGGCAATACAGGCATAGCACTCGCTGCAAACTGTGCGGCACAAAATCTAAAACTTATTTTGACTATGCCTGAATCTATGAGCATCGAGAGACGCAATTTGCTCAAAGCTCTTGGTGCAACGCTCGTTTTAACCCCTGCTGCAAAAGGGATGAGTGGAGCGATAGCTGAGGCAGTTGCACTGCAAAAGAACACTCCAAACAGCATCATATTACAGCAGTTTCAAAACAAATTTAACCCTGAAATCCATATGCTTACAACTGCAGTGGAGATTCTTCGTGATACAGAGAAAAATATTGATGCTTTTGTAGCGGCAGTTGGCACGGGTGGAACACTCACGGGTACATCAAAAGTGCTAAAAGAGGAAGTACCATATATCGCAATTTTTGCTGTGGAGCCCGATGCTTCTGCTGTTTTATCTGGAGAAGCTCCTGCTCCTCATATGATTCAAGGAATAGGAGCTGGTTTTATTCCTGATATTTTGGATGTCACTCTTTATGGTGAAGTAATTCGCGTTAGGAATGAAGATGCAATTAATACAGCAAAAATGTTAGCAAGAGAGGAGGGTTTGCTTGTTGGAATTTCAGCAGGTGCAAATGTATGGGCAACCATGCAAGTAGCTTCACGAGCTGAGTTTCAGGGCAAAACATTGGTTACTATTTTGTGTGACACTGGCGAAAGATATTTAAGTACGGCACTTTTTAAAGAAGATGAATAGTTATTTTGAAACTATCAAGGTGATGGATGGGAAAATTTTCCACATGCCATACCATCAAAAACGCTACGAGAGTGTTCTAAAAGCTCTTGGTATCCAAGAGGTACAAAATCTCCAAGAACTTATTGAGCCACCAAAGTATGGGCTTTATAAATGCCGTCTTGTTTACACTCCACATGCCAAGAGTTCCTCGGCAGTAATTACAACTTCTTTTCATGAGTACAAAAAGAGAGAGATAAGCTCTTTAAAGTTGATTTTTAATAACAATGTAGATTACGTTTTCAAATCAACTAACAGAGAAGCACTTGATACGCTTTATGCTCAAAGAGGGGAGGGTGATGATGTACTTCTCATAAAAAATTTACTGGTTACAGATACAACTATTGCAAATATTGCTTTTTATAGAAATGGCATGTGGACAACTCCAAAAGAGCCTCTGCTTAAAGGTACAACAAGAGCAAGACTTTTAGAAGAGGGGCAAATTGTAGAAGCCGAGATTAAAGTAAATGAGCTGAGAACTTTCTCTAAAGTAGCACTTCTCAATGCAATGATAGATTTTGATGTACTTGAAAAATGTGATTTCTTGATATAATGCTATCAATCAATATAAGGAATTTCAATTGTTAGAAAATGTAATAGAAGATAAGCAATTTGCTTCTTTAATGCAAAAAAATATTCGAGATATGATAATCTATTTTTTTGAAAAAGAGCAAAATTTCGGGATATTATGTAAGATAGAAGAGATTAGTTTTGAACCTGAATTACCAAGTAAGATAAACTCTGAATTTCGCCCTTTGACACTCTTTTTCTTGGCAGGTTATACATTCGATACAGCAACAATTCAAGGAAATTTTTTGGTTTTTGAAGCTGGATTTGGTGCAGATAATATAGGTAGTTTTGTAACTGTACCATTGTTAAGTATTATGCAAATTATTATCGATGAAACACCAGTTTTGATAAATTTAGCGAGTTATGAAGAGGAAAAATTTGTTGAAAATGAGATAGATGAATTGGGGGTAAAAAACTCAATGGCTTCTTTTTTATCCAATCCAGAAAATTCAAAGTTTCTAAAAAAATAAGGGCTTTCGCCCCTAATCTATATTTTATTGAGTGAGAGTAAAAAGTTGACAACATTGTCAACAAAAGCGTCATGCTTTTTCTCTTTTGAGTAGGCGATATAAAACTTTCTCTCTATTTTGTAATTTTTGAGTCTTGCTTCAAAAAGTTTCCCTTCTGCTATCTCACTTTGTATAACATGACGGGACATAACAGAGACTAAAGGTCGCTCAGAATGTTTATCTGCATGAAGAATCGACTCTTTTATTGAAGTTGGACTACTTAGAACTGCTAAAACATTAAAACTTCCACACTGTACGCCCATCTCTTCAAAAATTTCTGAAGTAAGTCGTCTTGTGTGTGAGTTTTCATCACGGCAAATCCAATCAAATCCCATCAAATCTTCCACTTTTAAATGCTTTGGAATTTGTTGGTTTGAAAAAACGACAAGTTCATCTTCAACCCACTCTCTGTATGTAATACCTTCTCGAATAACTGGAGATTCAATAAGTGCGATATCAATTTTTTTATCTTCTAATTGGTCTATTATTTCAGTAGATGAAGCTATCAGCATGTGAACTTCATTGCCTATGCGTTTTTTAATTTCACTCAAATAGTTTGGAAGTATATAATTTCCGATTGCATAGGATGAGCCGATGACAAAAGTAAACTCTTTATTGATAATTTTTAATAACTCTTTTTCGCTATTTGAAATAGCTTTATCAAGTCTTTGAGCGATTCTGTAAAGATCTTCGCCCTCTTTTGTAAGAACAATTCCATTTTTCTTTCTCTCAACGATTTTCGTATCGAGGTAATCTTCTATAAATTTGATTTGTTGGGTAACAGCGGGTTGAGAAATCCCCAATTTAGCGGATGCTTTGGAAAAACTTTTCTCTTTTATAACCATCAAGAATGTTTGCAATTTTGCAAAATCTTTTAACATAATAATTCCTATAAGTAATATTGATAATAAAATTATAACTCATAATTATAATTATTGCAATAGTCATGTAATAATTTACAAGGATTAGGTTATAATATAAACAACTATCAAATTCTAATGCCAAAATAGTGGAAATAATGGAAAAAATATTTAGTAAACTTAATGAACAACAAGCACAAGCCGTCAGACAAACAGAGGGTCCTGTACTTATTTTGGCTGGTGCAGGAAGTGGTAAGACAACTACAATAGTATCAAGACTTGCATACTTGATAGAAGAGGTTGGTATTCCAGCATCCAATACTTTGACACTCACTTTTACAAACAAAGCTGCCAAAGAGATGCGTGAACGCTCCATAGAGATGATAAGCAATATTACCTATCCTCCGCTTCTATGTACTTTTCATAAATTTGGTCTTCTCTTTTTAAAATTTAATATTCATCTTTTGAATCGTCAAAATAATTTTGTAGTTATTGATACAGATGATAAAAAACGAATTATAAAAACAATTAACGCAGAACTCCCAACACCTCTTATTGCAAGTGAAATATCAAGATATAAAAACTCTCTCATGACTCCAGATGATGCATATAAACAAGCAGAGTTTTTTAATTATCAACAAATAGCAAAAGTGTATGAGGAGTATGAAAATTATTTGAGAGAGAATAATCTTGTAGATTTTGATGATTTGATTGCACTTACCTTTAGATTACTCGAAGAAAATCCAGATTTAGCACAAAAAACATCAGAAAAATATCAATATATTATGATTGATGAGTACCAAGATACAAATGAACTTCAACTCAAACTTTTACAAAAATTGTGTACAGCACACTCCAATATATGTGTTGTAGGTGATGATGATCAGAGTATTTATGGTTGGCGTGGGGCTCATATTAGAAATATTATGGAGTTTCACGAAGATTTTGCAGGGACAAAAGTTTTTAAACTCGAAGAGAATTATCGCTCAAAAGAGCCAATTCTTAAAGTCGCAAATGCATTGATTGAACATAATCGCTCACGACTAGGGAAAAAACTTATCGGTACGCGTGGAGGTGGCGATGATGTCACTATTCTCAACTCTAATGATGAGAGTGAAGAAGCAAGAAAAATAGCACTGAAAATCAATAAACTTTTGGACTCTGGAGTGCGTGGAATTAATATCGCCATTTTGTACAGAGTGAATGTTCTGAGCCGTTCTATCGAAGAGGGCTTAAATCGTGCGGGAGTTGCATATAAACTCGTTGGTGGACTTCGCTTTTATGATAGAGCAGAGATTAAAGATTTGATAAGTTATATTCGCGTCATTACAAATTTTCATGATGACTTTTCATTTAAACGCATTGTAAATAAACCAAAAAGAGGTTTTGGTAAAGCAAGTATAGACAAGATTGAGCTTGCAGCACACAAAGATGAAAAATCTATTTTTGAGTATGTAACCGATGCTTCTATAGAGGTTTTAGAAGCTCTTGTTAAAAAGAAAAATGCACAAACACTCAAAAAATTTATAAAAGATATAGCAGATGTTGCAAAAATTGCGATTGAATCGACTTATGATTTTATAGATGTACTTGAAGATACATTTTCTCTTAAAAGCATCTACTCTGGTACTCCAGATGAGGCAGAGAGAATTTTAAATATGGATGAATTTTATGGACTTTTTCGCGATTTTGTCAAAAAATCACCTGAGTCGAGCCTTGATGAATTTTTAAATGAACTCACACTTCAGAGTGAGCAAGACCAAGTGGAAGGAGAGAGTATCTATATGATGAGTATTCATGCCTCTAAGGGCTTGGAGTTTGATCATGTTTTTCTTATAGGAATAGAAGAGGGATTTTTACCACTTATTGGCGAAGGAAGTGATTTAGAAGAGGAGAGACGCCTTGGATATGTTGCATTTACAAGAGCCAAAGAGACATTGACACTCTCGCATGCACAGAGTAGATTTTACAAAGGACGCAGAAGTGATTTGCAAAAAAGCAGATTTTTCAATGAAGCGGGACTTTGTGAAGGTTCACTTATCGTAGAAAAAAATACAGCTTTCAAAAAAGGTGATTTGGTGCGTCACAAAATTTTTGGTACTGGACGCGTTGTTGGAGTGAGCAAATCGGGAAGAGAGTTTAAACTTAACATTAACTTTGCGGGTACAAAAAGAGATATACTGGCTTCCTTTATTGAGAGATTATGAATAAACTTTTTGTGGCATATAAACCTTCTGGCATTGGGTCAAATCTTTTTTTGTCCAAGCTCAAAAGAAAATACAACAATAAAAAAGCTGGTTTTTCTGGAACACTTGACCCTTTTGCAAAGGGCGTACTGCTAATTGGTTTTGGAAGCTATACGAAACTGTTTCGTTTTTTGGATAAAGCACCAAAGACTTACAGAGCGACGCTTTGGTTAGGTGCTGTGAGTAATAGCTTAGATACGGAAACAATAGAGCAAGTTCAAATTATTGCAGAGTTTCCACATGCCAAGATACAAGAGGCTGTGGAGTCACTTCGAGGTGAGATAGAGTATGAACCGCCAATTTTTAGTGCAAAAAAAATTAATGGCGAGAGAGCCTATGATTTGGCTCGTGCAGGGAAAGAGGTAGTTTTAAATAAGATACATTCAACGATTTATGAGTGTAAACTTCTGAATTATTCGCACCCTTTTGTAAGCTTTGAAGCGACTGTCTCCGAGGGAACTTATATTCGTTCCTTGGGCCTTATTATCGCAAAAAAACTTGGCTTGGCATGTGGAAGTTTAAGTGCATTGGAGAGAGTGTCTGAAGGAATTTTTTGCTATGAAAATGAAAAAGCTTTGGATATAAAAAAGTCATTAAATATACCTCAAAATTATTATTTGGGCGATAATGACAACCTCAAATATGGAAGAGTTCTTGCTTTAGAAGATTTGCAGATAAAAGAAAATGGCACTTATTGGTTCGATAATGACGCGAGTATTTCAATTGTAACTATAGAAAATGAACAAGTAAAATATGAATTAGGCAGGATAGATATATGTTAGTATTAGCACGAAAAGTAGATGAGTCCATACTCATAGGTGAGGGCATAAGTGTTAAAGTAATATCGATTGATAAAGGTGTTGTAAAACTTGGCATTGATGCACCAAAGAGCGTTGCTATTGTGAGAAGTGAATTGATAGAAGATGTGAAAGAGTATAATATTGCTGCGTCTAAAGAGGTCAAACTCGACACTATAAGTCTGCTTAGTAAACTTCTAGGAAGATAAAAACGAATGAAACTTTATAAGGCGTACGCTAAGGTAAATATATTTCTCAAAATCACAGGAAAAAGAGAAAATTATCATGAAATAATTTCTAGGTTTGTGCGAGTGAACACTCTCTTTGATGAACTCTCATTTATTGCGAGTGATACGAAAAAATTTACAATCGTAGGTGATTTTTCTTGTGAAACAGAGCAAAATACGATTTATAAGGCATATATCGCACTTAAAGAAGCAACAGCTTCAAAAGCCCTAGAGCAATTTATGAGTACACATGCCATCTTTGTGAAAAAAAATATTCCAGCTTTTGCAGGTCTTGGTGGTGGAAGTAGTGATGCGGCAACCTATCTTACGATGTGTAATGAGGAACTTTCTCTTGGGCTAAGTTTAGAAGAATTAGCCTCTATTGGCTCAAAAGTGGGTGCAGATGTGCCATTTTTTGTTTATGGATATGCAAGTGCAAATGTGAGTGGGATTGGGGAAGTGGTTGAGGTATTTGATGAAGCACCTTTAGAACTTGAAATTTTTACTCCAAATATAGAAATTAGTACACCAAAAGTGTATGGGATTTATAGAGAGAATTTTTATAATCCAATCAGCATAGCCATAGTAGAAAAACTTAAAAAAACAACTTCTTTGGAGATTCTTCAAACGATGGATGCCAAAGAAGCAAATGATCTTTTTGCACCGGCAATGCAAGGGTATGAAGAGTTGAAAAATTATTATAGTGATGGATGGCACTTTAGCGGAAGCGGAAGTAGCTTTTTTAGAAGCGGGAGATAACAGATGGGTGAAACGATAGCAAACAATAAAAAAGCCTATTTTGATTACTTTTTGGAAGAGAAGTTTGAGGCAGGAATTGTTCTCAGTGGGAGTGAAGTCAAGGGTATACGAGCCAAAAGAGTGAACCTCAAAGACAGTTTTATTCGCATGGTAGGTGAAGAAGCTTTTTTGTTTAATGCTCACATCGGAAGACTGGAAACAACACACCATTTTTATGGACATGAAGAGCGAGGAAGTCGTAAACTTTTACTGCATAAACGAGAACTTTTAAAGATGTTCAAAGCTGTTACACGAGATGGCTACACAATTGTTCCGCTTCAACTCTACTTTAATGATAGAAATATAGTTAAAATACAGATTGCAATTGCAAAAGGAAAACAACTTCATGATAAGAGACAAGATCTCAAAGAAAAAGATATGAAACGCGATATTGCAAGAGCGATAAAAGAGAATTAAACAAAAATCTATTTAAAGGAAAACAATGACTTTTTTTCAATTATTAATGCTTGGAGCATCCGCTTTTTTTGCATTTAAAATTTATGAACATATCCAAACCCTCAAAGAGTCAGAGGATACAAATCAAGAAGAAGATGTAAGAGATGCCAAAACATTTTCTCCATTTTCACCGGAAGCATTGATAGCAAAAGCAGATAGTGTGTTCGAAGAGCAAGATTTTCAAAAAGCTTTTGCACTTTTGACAGAAGCCAACGCAAAAGAGCCTCACAACCCAGAAACACTCTTCAAAATGGGCTATATGGCACAGCAACTTGAGGATGATAGTGAAGCTATGGCACTCTACAAAGAGGCTCTTGAATTGGATGATGCGAATGAGTATATTCACAATGCACTTGCTTCCCTTTATCGAAAAAGCGGTGAATTTACATCCGCAAAGATACATTTACAAGCTTCTATTGCTATAAATGATGAAAATCCTCTTACTTTTTATAACTATGGAAATTTATTGGTAGATATGCAAAAAGATGAAGAGGCTAAAGAGATGTATAAAAAAGCGATAGAGATAGATTCTGATTTTGCAGAAGCTAAAGAAGAGTTGATGAAGCTTGAGGCAAAATAAAGCGATGCAACTTTTAGAAATATATAAATTTTTGGATACGCTCTCACCATTTTCACTTCAAGAGCCTTGGGATAACTCAGGGCTTTTGCTTGGAAGTTTTTCACAGGATATTACAAAAATAGCTGTGAGTATTGATGTGGATGAAGAGCTTATTGATTCGCTTGAACATGACACACTTCTTATTACACATCATCCAATCATTTTTAGTGGTTTGAAAAAACTGCAATATGATACATATCCAGCGAATCTCATTCAAAAAATGGTTGTAAAAAATATTTCTAATATAGCAATGCACACAAATTTTGATCAAACGCATCTCAATAGTTATGTTGCAGAAAAAATTTTAGGGATGAAAATTCTCAAACAAGAGGGTTTTATTACCTATTTTGAAGTAGATGAAGATTTTGATGTTTTTTCACAACGCGTAGTATCTGTGCTACAACTTCCACATGCCAAAAGTGTCAAGTGTTCTCAAAGAGTAAAAAAAGTTGCACTTACAACAGGTTCTGGATGCTCTTTAATGGCATCAGTAGAAGCAGATTGTTTTTTAACAGGAGATATAAAATACCATGATGCGATGCAAGCAAAAAGCATGAAATTATCTCTCATTGAGATAGGTCACTATGAAAGTGAACACTTTTTCGCAGAAATTTTAGCAAAGTATTTGAAAAATTTAGGTTTAGCAGTTATAATTTCATCATCCAAAAATCCATTTACATATAATTAGTAATATTTATAGAAGATATGGCCTATATGAAACACCCCAAAGGAGCCCAATGAACCAGCATCTTAAACAGTTAATCGACCTCTCAAAAGTAGATAAAGAGATTGACGCATTTGAACCTCAAATAGAAGAAGCAAACTACAATTATGAAGCAGCTCTTGCAAAAACAAAGAGTATTGAGTCAGATATTGAGAATTTGACGCATGAAATCAGAGATGAAGAAGTGAAAAAGCAAAAAAATAATTTGCATTTAGCAGAACTCTCAAAAAAATTAGAAGATAACTCTAAAAAAAGTTCTGAAGTAAAAACAGAAAGAGAGATGAAATCTCTTCAACTAGAAGAAGAGATAGCAAAAGAACAAGTTTCATTTGCAAATGAAGAGATAGAAAGACTTGAAAGAATTATTGAACATAAAAAAGAACAAGTAGAAGTTGCAAAAACATCTCTAGTCTCTCTTCAAGCAAATCTTGATTCTGTAAAAGCTGAAGTGGATAAAAAATTAGAAGTCATCAATCAAGCAAGACAAGAAGTGTTTGTTGCAAAAGAGAAACTTCTTGGAACAATTAACCAAAAAGGGTTGGCGTTTTATCAAAAAATTCGTCGTTGGGCAAAAAATAGCACGGTTGTTCCTGTAGAAGAACAAGCGTGTATGGGTTGTCATATGCTTTTGAGTGATAAAATTTATGCCGATGTTATCCGAGCGGACGAAATTATCACATGTCCACATTGTGGTCGTATCATACATGTGGAAACTAGCGAAGAATAGGGCTTTTTAAGCCGTGTTTACGCTACTTTACTACACGCTAAGTGTTGGGCTATATATTGTAGCTCTTCCACTTTTGGTCTCTCTCTCTTTTAAACAAAAATATAGACAATCCATTCCTGCTCGTTTTTTTCTTTTTAAGAATCCAAGATTGAAACAAACAGATACAATCTGGTTTCATGTATGCTCTTTAGGCGAATCAAGAGCAATCAAACCGATTCTTGATTTGTTAGGTGAGAGAGAGGTAAGTATTACCACTATTACACATACGGGACATACAGAAGCTTTGAAATATAAAGCAGATGTTCGTTATTTACCGTATGAGATGTTTCTACCGTTTTGGATAAAGAAACAGAGTGTTCTTGTGATTTTGGAAGCAGAACTTTGGTATATGCTTATTGTTATAGCAGCTTTACGAGGAAGTAGAATCATACTTCTCAATGCTAGGATTTCTGAGAAAAGTGCAAAAAGATATTTGCAATTTGCTTGGTTCTATCAAAAAATGTTACGGCATGTGGAAATAATTTATGCACAAAGCCAAGCGGATAAAAATCGCTTTTTGGCTTTAGGTGCCAAAAACATTCAAGTTGTTGGAAATATAAAATTAGCTACAAAAATTACTACAACAAAAGAGTATGAAAAGCCAAAACAAGAGTGTATAGTTGCCGGAAGCACCCATGATGGTGAAGAGGATTGGATTTTAAAATCCTATGTAGAATATAAAAAAGCAGTCAATGCGAAGCTTTTTATTGTTCCAAGACATCCAGAACGATTTGATGCGGTCTTTACATTGATGCAAACACATGCAACTAAAAATGGTCTGACACTCTCAAGATTGAGTGAAAATCAAAAGTTTGACTCAGACATGATTTTGGTGGATGCAATGGGTGAACTAAATAATATCTATGCAATAAGTGATATAGCTATTTTAGGTGGAGCATTTAAAGAGGATGTAGGTGGACACAACCCCCTTGAACCCGCTTTTTTTGGATGTAAAATTATTACAGGAAAACATTTCTTTCATCAAAAAGAGCTTTTTAAATATGTACATCATGTCCAATATGTGGAACCTTATGAGATTCATAAAGCACTTTTGGCATGTGGAAGTTTGCCAAACTCTATGGTCGAAGAAAAAATAGATTTAGAACCAATAGTAGAAAAAATATTAAAAATAGGAGCCTAATAATGGCAACAGATAAAGCGTATAAGCTTGTATCACTTCAAGAGGGAGTCTCAAATACTCAAGCAAAGTCTATGATTGATAGAGGTTTGGTATATGTTGGAAATAAAAAAGTAATGATAGCTCGTGGAGAGCTTGATGAGAAAACAATTTTTATTGTTCAAAAAGTTCAAAAAATTAAACCAATTTTTGAAAATGATGATTTGATTGTTTTAGATAAACCTGCATTTGTAAACTCAGATGAGATAGAAAGACAGTTCAAAGGTGCTCAACTTTTACATAGACTTGACCGTGAAACAAGCGGTGTTTTGATGCTTGTAAAAAATGAAGAGTTTCGAGAAAAAGCGATTGCAGAGTTTAAAAAAGATAGAGTTTATAAAGAGTATATTGCTTGGGTTGAGGGAATTATCTCTGAGCCGATAGATATAGATAAGCCAATTCTCACACAAAAGAAAAATAATAAAGCGTATTCGAATGTTTCTGCAAAAGGAAAACCAGCAAGAACAGAAGTTTTCCCTGATATCGTGAGTGCAAAAAAAACAAAAATTAAATGTATTATTCATAATGGAAGAACACACCAAATACGAACACATCTTCGTTATATTGATCACCCAATTGTTGGAGATGAGCAATACGGTGGAAGACGTGCAAAAAGAGTGATGCTTCATGCACACAAAGTAAGACTTCTAGGTATGGAGTTTGTAGCCCCTGAACCTAAAGAGTTTGTGAACTTTGAATAGACTAAAAGAAAAATAAAAGTAAGTTTTAGATACAATTCGCAACTTTTTACACCCAAAACATTTTTGAAAATTTATAAATAGGAGAGGCTATGTTCAATACTTTAACAGAATCATTTACAAGTGCAATTAAAAAAATTCGTTTTCATGATGATGACAAAGCCCTCTCCAAAGCCCTTAACGAGCTTAAAAAAAATCTTTTAAAAGCAGATGTAAACCATAAAGTTGTCAAAGATTTAATCGATAAAGTACAGCTAGAAACGAAAGCAAATGGCATCGGAAAAGATCAATTTTTGGATGCACTCAGAAAAGCACTTTATGAATTATTAGAAATAGGTGGTAATAGAGGTTTTATTTTCGCACCAAATCCTCCTACAGTTATTTTGATGACAGGTCTTCAAGGGTCTGGAAAAACAACTACCACGGGTAAGTTAGCACTTTATCTGAAAAATAAACAGAAAAAAGTTTTGATTATAGCAGCCGATTTACAGCGTTTGGCTGCAGTAGAGCAACTTCGTCAAATTACAGCAAAAATAGAAGTTGAACTTTTTGAAGAGACAAATGCAACAAATCCAGTTGATGTTGTTTCTGCTGGGCTTATAAAAGCTAGAAATGGAATTTACGATGTAGTTCTTATTGATACAGCTGGTCGTTTGGCAATAGATGATGCATTAATGGATGAGCTTCAAGCAGTTAAAAAAGTTGCGAATCCAAGTGAAATTTTTTATGTAGCAGACTCTATGACAGGTCAAGATGCTGTTAAAACTGCTACAACATTTAAAGAAAAAATTGGTATAGATGGCGTTATTTTAAGTAAATATGATGGTGATTCAAGGGGTGGTGTAGCTCTTGGTCTATCATCACAAGTGCAAGTGCCCCTTCGTTTTATCGGTGCGGGTGAGAAGATGGAAGACTTAGAAATTTTCTTGCCTGATCGTGTCGTAAATCGTTTGATGGGTTTTGGAGATATCGAAGGACTTGCTGAAAAAACAGCATCGATGATTGATGAAAAACAGGCGAAAAAACTTACCAAAAAAATTCAAAAAGGTGAATTTAATTTTAATGACTTTTTAGAGCAAATGGAAAGCATGAAAAAAATGGGAAGTATGAGTTCTTTACTTGGTATGATGCCAGGTATGGGCAATGTTTCTAAAGCAATTAAAGATTTTGATTTTGAAAATTCAAGTGAGTTGAAAAATATAAGAGCTATGGTTTCTTCCATGACTCCAAAAGAGCGAGAGAACCCTGATTTGTTAAATAACTCCCGTAAGCTTAGAATTGCAGCGGGTTGTGGGCTTGAACAAGTTGAAATTAATCGTATGATTAAGCAATTTAAAAATGCAGGAAAAATGGCAAAAAGATTTTCAGGTAAGAGTGGAATGAAAGATTTGCAATCTATGATGGGGCAAATGGGTGGAGCTGGAGCTTTGAGAAGATAACTTGGCATGTGGAAAGTAAAATTATGAACTCGATGGAGTTTATAATTTTGCATTCAAAATGCAAAATTTAACATATTCAGCAAGTTGAAATATAACTTGTGCAGAGAAGGACCAAAACATGGCAACAGTAATTCGCCTCACTAGAATGGGAAGAAAAAAGCAACCTTTTTACCGTATCGCGGTAACAGATAGTCGTAAAAGAAGAGATGGTGGATGGATAGAACTTATCGGTCACTATAATCCAATGGTAGCAGAAAAAACTATGGTAGTTGATGCTGAAAGATTAGATTATTGGTTGAGCGTTGGTGCTAAAATGAGTGATCGCGTTAAAAAAATAACAGGTCGTTAATTATGATAGCTGATTTTGTCGCACAATTTGCAAAACTTATAGTGTCACATCCGGATGATGTAAAAGTTGAAGTAAAAGAGAGCGATGAAATAACAGAAATAGTTCTCTATGCAAATCAAACTGATATCGGTAAATTGATTGGCAAAGAGGGCAAGATGATTGGTGCGATTAAAACAGTTATTTCAGGCTGTAAAGCTAAAGATGGTGTGAGCTACCGTATCAATGTCGAACCAGTTTAATAGTAAGAATCTCATTCATATTGCTACAATCGGCAAAACAGTCGGTATAAAAGGTGATATGAAGTTTCATATTAAATCTGATTTTCCAGAGCAATTTAAAAGTGGTGCAACTTTTATAGTAAATAAAAAAAGCACTGTTACTTTGAGCGAAGTGAATCATGAAAGAGGTCTTATAAAAATTGCTGGCATCAATAGTGTAGAAGATGCTAAAAAGTTTACAAATGCAGAACTTTACACTACATATGATGAAACAAGAGCGAATTGTCATTTGGAAGAAGGACAGTTTTTTTGGTTTGATATTATGGATTGTAAAATTTATGAAGATGATAAATTTTTAGGTATCGTAGCTGAGGTTGAAAGAATAAGTATAAGTGATTATTTGAGTGTTAAAACGAGCGATGACTTGGTTGAAGCAGGTTATGCGAAGAGTTTTTTAATCCCTTATCATCAACCATTTATCCTTGATACAAATATTGATAAAAAAATTATCACTGTGAGTGGTGCTATGGATATCTTAGTAGCCTCATAATGAAATTTACTTTTGTCACTTTGTTCGCTAACCTTGTAGAAGGTTATTTTCAAGATTCGATTCTTAGTCGTGCGATTGAGAAGGGTTTGATTTGTGTAGAGTATTTAAATCCAAGAGATTTTAGTAACTCTAAACATGCTAAAGTTGATGACACTGCCGTAGGTGGTGGAGCAGGCATGGTGATGAATCCTCAGCCTCTTTATGATGCTTTGAAATTTTTGAAACAAAGTGATAAAAATGTACATATTATTTTTTTAACTCCGGTAGCAAAACCTTTTAGGCAAAATGATGCAAAAAGGTTAGCAAACAAATCTCATATTGCTTTCGTGAGCGGGAGATATGAGGGGATTGATGAAAGAGTTGTTGAAGAATTTGCAGATGAAGTTTTTAGTATTGGTGATTATATATTAACAGGTGGCGAGTTAGCTTCCTTAGTCTTATGTGACGCAATAAGTAGAAATATTGAAGCAGTTCTAGGAAATAGTGAGTCTTTGGATGTGGAGAGTTTTGAAACACATTTATTAGAAGCACCCTCTTTTTCTAAACCACAAAACTATGAGCAAAAAAGTGTTCCATCAGAATATTTAAAGGGAAACCATAGTAAAATTCGCTCACTAAAATTAGCTCTGTCCGAATGTAAGACTAAATTCTTCAGGCCAGAACAGCTTTTAAAGCATAGAACAAGGAAATCTTATGAGAAATAAGTATATAGAAAACTTTGAAAAAGCACAAATTAGTGAGAAATCAATTCCAGATTTTCGTGCTGGTGATACTGTTCGTTTAGCAGTAACTATTAAAGAAGGTGACAAAACTCGTGTACAAAATTACGAGGGTGTTTGTATTGCAAAAAGAGGCCAAGGAACAGGTAAAACTATTACAGTTCGTAAAATTGGTGCAAATGGTATTGGTATCGAAAGAATATTCCCAATTTATACAGATTCAATTAGCGAAATAGCAGTTATTCGTCGCGGTCGTGTACGTCGTGCTAAACTATTTTACCTTCGTGAACTTGCAGGTAAAAAAGCTCGTATTAAAGAACTTAGAAGAAAATAATCTTCTAAGTCTCGTCCACTCATCCCCCATCTATCTATTCTGCATAAACTAAACTTTTAAATTTTAATATCTACAGTGCTCCTATTACATAAAAATGCAATTTTTGATTAAAATCGATTCCAAACTTTATATATTTGATTATTAAGATACTTTAACATACAGTATATAATGGTACTTTCCGAGCATGTGATTAATTGAATTTTAAATGTACCTATTGTGTAAAATTATCGAAAAAAAATCAGAAAGAGAAGAGTAATTAACAATTTTCGAAACTCTCTCAGCATTTAAGAAACTTCTAAGCGTACACTC